>NZ_QUJS01000006.1:113139-205772 GCF_003480745.1 Clostridium sp. AM27-31LB
TATTCAGCCATAAAAAACTAATTTGCAATACAATGAGCAAGCTCAAGTATTACAAATTGTGTTTTTATGTCTGAACTGTTACAATTTTTTTGAAAATAATATTGTAAATTATTTTAATAAATTGTAAAATAGTGCTATAGCTTTGAAAAATAAAAATACAAAAAAAGGAGAAGCATACTATGATAGCATGGTACAAATTTGATGATGAAAAAAATATTGGAGTAGATAGTTCAGGAAATGGTTTTGATGCCGTTCCTGCCGGGGATAATGCCCCCGTCATAAAGGATGTTGACGGAAGAAAGGCTGTTGTTATCAGCGGTGATGGAAAGGTCGCTAATTCATACATTAAACTTCCTGAAAATATCCTTAAGGGTGTTTCTGATGATGACGGTCTTTGCATTTCTTTCTGGATGAATCTCTCTAAAGGTGAGAATGTGTGGGAGAGACTTTTTGATTTCGGCTATTCTACAATGGGACCTTATTTCTTCCTTACGAGAAATCTACGGGCAAGCTGTTTTAGCGGGGCAGACCTTTTGGCTGATCCGGGAAAAGGATTTGCGGAGCACACATGGATTCATGTTGCAGTTGTTGTTCACGGTACGAAGAACGGAACACTCAGCAGTGCAGGTCCGCAGGTATATGTTGACGGTGAGCTTATAGCAGACGGTCTTATAAGTCAGACATCAAGCGGAAACTACAGAAGACTCAGAGAGTGGTTTGCAGGCCTTAAGGAGGACGGAAAATATGTAAATAACTTTATCGGCCGTTCACAGTTTGATGCAGACCCGGATGCAAATGTGGCACTTTCAGATTTCAGGATTTACGATTCTGCACTTTCAGAGGGTGATATAGTAGATATTGTGTGTGAGAGCATTTCAAAGAAAGATATTCTTGAGATGGTGTGCGAAAAATATCTCACTGCACCTGACAAGATAATAACAGAGGATATAGAACTTCCTACATCTTACATGGGAGGAAAGGTAAATGTCGTATGGAAGTCAGAGGATGAAGCTGTTTTAAGCTCTGATGGAAAAGTTGGGGATTTTGAGAAAGCTAAGTATATGAAACTTAGTGCAACGCTCTCTTTTGATGATGAGAAAAAGACTATTGAATATATGGTTACTGTTGTTCCAAAGACGGAAGTTCCATACGAACTCACTATTCATGCCGACCGTGAAAAGGTAAAGATAAGTGATACTCTCTACGGTCTTTTCTATGAGGATATAAACAATGCGGCAGATGGCGGTATATACGCTGAACTTGTAAATAATCGTTCATTTGAAGCGTTTACATATAATACATATGACCCGTCATCAGGGGAAAACGGAAAATCGACAGGAAGAAATCACACGCCGCTCGCATTCTGGTTTGGTGACACAGATAAGGTCACACCTAAGTGTGAGGGCGGTTTAAATGAGCATCTCGGAATTACAAAACCTGATACAAGTGAGTATTATGTTATTGCAAAGTCAGGTGCGGTGCTCTATAACAGAGGTTTCTGTGACACGACGGCGGCTCTCTCAATGTATCTTAAAAAAGATGAGAAATATGATTTTTCTATATGGGCTAAGAGTACAGACAATGTGGCAAAGATAAAGATAGCTCTTGTCGATGAGGATGATGTTTTGGTAAGTGACGAGAAAGAACTTGCTGGAATTTCTGACACATGGAAGAAATTTGGTGAGGATGAAAAGATTGTCCTTACTGCAAAAAAGACAGGATATGCACAGTTAAGACTTGCGTTTGAGGGCGAGATTTCAATAGATATGGTTTCTCTTATGCCTGAAAATGTATGGGGAGCAGGTGAAGAGAGCACAAGTGCTACAGCTCATGCAAACTATATTGGCAACAAGAATTATCGTTTAAGGAGAGATCTTGTTGAAGCCATGCGTGACCTTCATCCGAAATTCTTAAGATTTCCGGGTGGATGTATTTCAGAGGGTTCATTTATCTGGGAAAATGTATATGACTGGAAAGATTCGGTCGATGATATTGAATACAGAAAAGAAAACTTTAATGTGTGGGGATATATGATGACAATGGGACTCGGTTATATGGAATATTTCCAGCTTGCCGAGGACTTAGGTGCATCACCTCTTCCTGTCATGGCTTGCGGAGTGCTTTGTCAGGCACGTTCTGATTATGCAAATCCGGCAGGTGGAAGCCTTCAGGAGAAATATATTAAAAACTTTACAGACCTTATCGACTTTGCGATAAGTACCGACTGTAAAAATAATGAGTGGGCTGCTTTAAGAAAGAAGATGGGACATGAAAAGCCGTTTGATATGCACCTTTTAGGCGTTGGAAATGAAAACTGGGGCGAAGAATTTTTTGCAAGTTTTGAAGAATTTAAACACGCTATTGACGAGCATATGGAAAAGAATTATCCGGGTTATGACCTCACTATCATTTCAACGGTAGGTGCACAGGCAGATGATGATGCCTATAAGTTTGGATGGAGATATTTGAGCGGTAATCTTAAGGATAAGGGAGCTGTCATTGCATTTACTGACGGAAACGAGAGTTTTGATAAGGAAGTCGAGTGGTATAAATACCAGAAACATTATATGGAGACGGTAGCTGACGAGCATTATTACCGTTCAAATGCGTATTTATATGAAAATGCAGACAGATATGATTATTATTACAGGGCATACAATACAGATGGAACAATAGATGACAATAATTCATCAAAAGTATTTGTCGGTGAGTATGCATCATCGGATAAAAACACACTCGCCGGAGCGGTTGCAGAGGCAGCGGTCATGACAGGTTTTGAAAATAACTCAGATGTGGTAAGACTTGCGGCAACAGCACCACTGTTTAATAAGGTGCTCTCTGACGGAGCATACCGCTGGACACCTGATGCTATCTGGTTTGACAATGATTCGGTATGGTACACACCAAACTATTATGTTCAGCAGATGTTTGCAAAGTATATAGGTGACCGTGCCATTGACACATCATTTAAGATGTATGACAAAGACGAGAAGAAGCAGCTTATACCGCATGGAGGAGTATCAGTATCGGTAACTGAAGCTGATATGCTTTTACAGAAAATTGAGATAATCTCAAATGCAGACGGAAGTGTATTGTTCAGCCAGGATTTTGCAAATGAACTTAATGAGAAAATTTCACTGATACCGGGTTCGGAGAATTATGAAAAACAGGCAGATGGAATTTTGTTTAAGGCAACAAAAAAAGCAGCAAACGGAATTTATATATATGATGATAGTTGGACAGATTATAAAATAAATGTAACTGCAAAGAGAATATCAGGAAACGGCGGATTGTTTGTGGGAGCAGGTCTTACGGATATATCAGAGAAGAATAAAAATGTTGTTGAGTATGCTGTTTCAATGCACGGTTATCTCACAGGTGTAAGAGTCTTTAAGGACGGAAGTGAGGGCTACCGAATGGGTGACTACTCATCAAGTGAGCTTGCAGGAAATTTAAGAGAGTGCAATTTTGAGCCGCTTGAGGATGGAAAACAGTATGTATTTACCGTTAATTATGGATGCGGAGATGCGAGGGGACTTCAGATGTATTATACAGATGAGGCAGGAAACAAGAGTATAGTCCTTGACTATAAATTAAATGCATATAACAGAGTTGTATTTAATTCCGTAACAAGAGATGAAAAGAACATCTATGCAAAACTTGTAAATAAAGATAATGTTGCAAAGAAAGTATCAGTAAAACTTGATGCTTACAAAAAAGTTGCGAGTGCCGAAGTTGTAATGCTTACGGCGGATAAGGAGCTTGCCGGTGTTGCAAATGTGAATACTAAAGAAAAAGAATATGTCGTTCCCGTAAAATATCAGACAGCCGTAAATAATCAGACAGCAGAGATATTACTCCCTGCAAATTCAGTAGCGGTAGTAGTATTTTAAAGCAGAGGTAAAAATCATAGTGTCTGAAAATACGAGATGATTATAAAATGAAAGCAAAGATTTAACATTATTAAGGAAGTCCCCCACTTCTATTGCGTAGAGCAATAAGTGGGGGGGACTTGCTTGTATCAGGAGGGGTACAAGCCCCTTCTGATACATATGCTGCGGTAGCAGCTAATAGTGTTATGAGCAAGTAGCAGAGCGGATTGCGAATATCCGCTTGACTTAAATAAGAGGCTGTCACAGTAAGTATAATCTATACAAATGTAGCTGATGATAACAGATTTCTTATCTGTATATTGTATGAATAGAACTTAGCGTGACAGCCCTTATTTTTAAGCAATTCCAAAAGATTAGTGCGATTTTTGATCAAATAAAATTCTACATATTATTAACTGCATTTATGTTTCGCCATTCTCTTGGTGAGATATTATATATCTTCTTAAATGCACGCGAAAAATGAAGCTGGTTTTCATAGCCGACAGCTTTGCTTATATCTCCTATTGACATTTTTGTGAGTCTCAATAATTCAGTTGCCTTTATCATGCGGTAATTTATTAGAAATTCTTGTGGAGTCTGTTTTAATGTCTGTTTAAAGATTTTGCCAAAATAACTTCTGTTAATACCGAGTCGGTTTGCAATGTCAACTACGGAAATATCATTCTGAAAATTTTGTTCTATGTAAGTTATTGCCTCTTTTATATAGTAATCCTGAAGTTTGGTGCTGCCCTTTACTACAGTTGATACTGTTGAACGCATAAAATAATCAAGAAACAGATAAAGATGACCTATTATATTAAATATAGTTTCATCAGAGTGGGTTGCTATATATACGAGTTCTTCTTCCATTTTTTGGCTCATATCTCTTTTTTTTGTGTGAAATATCGGTCTGTCTAAAGAAAATCCTGCCGTATCCATAGCTTCTTTTGCACGAAGTCCGTCAAATTCTATCCACACATATTCCCATGGAAGTTCTTTGTCAGCTATATATGTTGTTATCTGATTAGGAAAGATTAAAAATCCCTCGCCGCTTTTAAGATGGTATGTTTTGGTAGTGCCGGTCGAATCATCGGCATATAAGGTGCCTGTTCCCGAAATTATATAGTGAAATAAAAAATGATTTCTTGCTGCAGGACCGTATGAGTGGGATGGAGAACATTGTTCCATACCAAATTGGTAAAGTCCAAGATCTATAAAGCGTTCGTTTGGAAAAATAGAAAAGTATAATTCATTTTCATTCATAGTCATACCTCGTTTCTAAGTAATGTGCGTTCTTTATAGTGTGAAAATTTAAATTAAAATTGTCTTTTTGGGGTACATATGGAAAATATACCATAATGCTAACTGATATATAAATAAGCTATGTGATGTTGCATATTGGTATAAAATTGCAAAAAGCAGACTATATCATATAGCATTATGAGATGTTATAATGTCTTTACAAGATATATATCGGACGAAAAAATAAAAGTTTGATTTGGATATGACAATATGCAATGTATTTTGGTGCATATATGTTGTAAAAGGAAGGAGAATAATCTTATGAAGCACAAAAAAGTGATGCTGACATTTTTGTTGGTGGCAGTAGCATCCATAACATATTTTACGGGATGCCAGAAAAGCAAAAAGTCAGGAAAGACAGTTATTGAGATGGTGCATTATAAGCCGGAGGCTGCTAATTATTTTAAAAAAGTTGAAAAGAAATTTAATGATTCGCATGATGATATCGAGTTAAAGATCGATTCGCCAAATGATGCAATGACAATATTGAAGACAAGATTTATCAGGGAGGATACTCCGGATATTATAGGAATTGGTGGAGATGTTAATTATTCAAATTTCCTTGATGCTGATATGCTGATGGATATTTCAGATTTTGACGGATTATCCGATATCAAGGAAACATATTTAAACATAAACAAAGATTTGGAATATATTCCGATGAAAGGAACTTATGCAGTACCTTATATGGCAAATGCGGCAGGAATTCTTTACAACAAAGATATGTTTAAGAAGTATGGATGGGAGATTCCTAAAACATGGACGGAATTTGTAAATCTCTGTAAAAAGATTAAAAAAGCAGGAGAACAGCCAATTTATTTAGGCTATAAAGATACATGGACATGCCTTGCACCATGGAATGCTCTTGCAGTAAGTATGTGTGATTCAGATCTTGCATATCAGGTAAATAGTGGAACAGCAACTTATTCAGGTGCTTATGCAGAAACAGCAACGAAAATAAAGGAACTTTTACAATATGCACAGAAAAATCCTGTTGCGTATGGATACAATGACGCATGTACAGCTTTTGCAAGAGGCAAGTCTGCAATGTACACAATAGGAAGTTATGCTATACCTCAGATAAAATCAGTAAATCCTGATATGAATATAGGTTCATTTGTATTTCCGGCAACTGACAAAACGGATGATAATCTGCTTAATTCAGGAAATGACCTAATGTTTTGTGTTATGAAGGAATGCAAGAATAAAGATGCTGCATATGAGGTTTTAAGATTTTTGCTTGAAGATGAAAATGTTCAGGAATATATGGATGATCAGAGTGCCGTACCTTGCAAGAAAGGTGATTTTACACTTGCGAAAGAGCTTATTGATATGAAAACATATATCGAGGAAGGAAAAGTTGCAGATTTTCAGGATCATCATTATCCGGCAGAAATGGATGTTGCAGCAATGATACAGACATATCTTCTTGACAAGAGTGATAATGCATTAAAAACATTCCTTAATAAATTTGATACTGAATGGGTGAGATATAATCGTGACATAATCGACAAGGTTAAAAAATATAAGGAAGAATCAAAATAGGAGGTAGACTATGAAAAAGAGTGCAAAATGGACTAAAAATGACAAAATTTTTCTTGCGGCTTTACTGCCGATATTAGTATTGTTTTTTGCTTTTAATACATTGCCACTTATCAAAGGGTTTTATTATGGACTTACTAATTATCGCGGATATGGAAGTTATGACTTTATAGGACTTAGAAATTTTAAAGATTTATTGTCTGATACGAGAGTTGTAAAATCATATCTGTTTACAATAAAATATTCGGTTGTTTTAACTATTGTTGTAAATGTCATAAGTCTTATTCTGGCATTGGGACTTAATAGAAAGATGAGATGCAAAAGTGCATTGAGAGGAATTTATTTTATACCTAACATACTTGGAGGTCTTGTTGTTGGATATATATTTAGTTTTATCTTTACATATATTCTTCCTACAATAGGAAATGTGACAGGAATAGGATTTCTTCAGAACAGTATGCTCGCAAGTACAAAGACAGCGTGGTTAGCTATTGTTATTGTGGGTGCATGGCAGGGCATAGCAATGAATACCATTATATATATATCGGGACTTCAGACAGTGCCGGAAGAGGTTTATGAGGCATCAATGGTGGATGGCGCGAGAGGATGGAAAAAGTTCTGGAAGATTACTTTTCCGCTTATCATTCCATTCTTTACTATAAATCTTGTTTTATGTATGAAAAATGCGATGATGGTATTCGACCAGATAATGTCATTGACAAAGGGTGGACCATCACAGAGTACGGAATCAATATCATATCTTATATATAACAATGGTATGAGTGGCGGTCAGTTTGGTTTTCAGAGTGCAAATGCATTTGTTTTCTTTGTTGTGATAGTAATCGTATCTGTTTTACAGATGAAATTCTTAAATGGTAAGGAGGAGCAGTTATGATGGAAAAGAAAAAAAGATTATCTCATGGAAAAATCGTACATTATATAATAAATGCACTTCTTGTGCTTGGAACTCTTACAGTATTGTTTCCGTTATATATGACAGTTATCATTGCATTTAAAAAGCCGTCAGAAATGACAAATGATATCTCAGGTGCATTATCACTGCCATCAAGCTGGAACCTTGACAATTTTGTAGAAGCTATCAAGATCACAGATTTCTGGCATACATTGGGAAACAGTCTTCTTATAACCTGTGTTACTGTTGTTTTATGTATCTTATTACATTCTCTTGCAGGATATGTGATAGGAAGAAAAATGGCAAAACACAAGATTTTTAAGGCATCTTATTATTACATAGTAAGTGGTATGTTCGTTCCTTTTGCAGTTTTGATGATGCCTCTTGTAAAGCAGACAGCACAGCTTGGCATTGCAAACAGATTTGGTGTTATAGTGCTATATACAGTATTTTTTATGCCGATGAATCTTATGCTTTATGCAGGATATCTGAAAAATATTCCTACTGCATTGGAGGAAGCTGCACATGTCGATGGAGCATCAGCATTTAAAATTTTCTGGAAGATAATATTCCCAAATATGAAACCGATGCATGCAACTGTTGCGATACTTACGGCGATGAGTACATGGAATGATGTGACTACACCTCTTGTAATATTATCAGGAACAGATCACAATACGCTGCCTATCGCACAGCTTAATTTCCAGTCACAGTTTGGAACAAATTATAATCTGGCATTTGCATCATATCTTCTTGCATTATTACCTATCCTTTTATTCTATGTAGTATGTCAGAAGCAGATTATGAATGGTGTAGTAAACGGTGCAGTAAAATAAAAGTGAGGTAAAAAATATGGCG
Source organism: Clostridium sp. AM27-31LB (assembly GCF_003480745.1). Classification (NCBI taxonomy): domain Bacteria; kingdom Bacillati; phylum Bacillota; class Clostridia; order Eubacteriales; family Clostridiaceae; genus Clostridium; species Clostridium sp. AM27-31LB. The sequence goes on from NZ_QUJS01000006.1 coordinate 121,627, forward strand.
ATTATTTTTGATGAAAACAATAGATTGATAACATTAAATACAAAAAATTCCACATATCAGATGAAAATAGATGAATATGGATTTTTACTCCATCTTTATTATGGAAAAAGAACAAACGGAAATATGGATTATATTCTTGTAAACCTTGACAGGGGATTTTCAGGAAATCCATATGATGCCGGTGATAATAGAAAATATTCACTTGATGCACTTTTACAGGAATTTCCATGCAGAGGAGCAGGAGATTTTAGAAGTCCGGTGTTTGAGGTGAGATATGAGGATGGAAGTTTTGGATGTGATCTAAGATATGAGAGTCATATTATAAAAGATGGAAAATATGGGCTTTCAGGACTTCCGGCAGTTTATGAAAATAGTGATATGGACAAAGCACAGACATTAGAGATAACTTTGTCCGATAAAGTATCAGGGATAAAGGTCATATTATATTATGGTATTATCGAATCTCTTGATATTATTACAAGAGCTGCAAATGTTATAAATGAAAATAAGAATAATATATATATTGAAAAATTACAGAGTGCATGTCTTGATTTCGTTTCGGGAAATTTTGATCTGATCACATTTTATGGAAGACATGCAATGGAGAGAAATATACAGAGACAAAGTGTAGGTCATGGTTCATATCGGATAGGCAGCAGAAGAGGAACATCAAGTCATCAGTACAATCCGCTTATGATACTTGCAGACAGTGATGCAAATGAAGATTATGGAAATTGTTATGCTATGTCATTTGTTTATAGCGGAGGATTTTTAGGTGAGGCTGAAAAGGACCAGTATGGTCAGACGAGAATGCAGCTTGGACTTATGGAGGAACAGTTTTCTTACTGCCTGAAATCCGGTGAAAGCATTATAGCACCTGAGGTTATCATGTCATACAGCGATAGGGGATTAGCAGTTTTATCACAGAATCTGCATAAATGTATAAGAGAAAATGTGTGTAGAGGAAAATATAAAAATGAGGTAAGACCTGTGCTTGTAAACAGCTGGGAAGCTTCATATTTTGATATTGATAAAAATTCCATTGTAAATCTTGCAAAGAATGCCGCTGAACTTGGCGTAGAGATGCTTGTTATGGATGATGGCTGGTTTGGAAAAAGAGACGATGATAACAGTGGACTTGGTGACTGGTTTACAAATGAAAATAAGATAGGCTGTTCGTTAAAGGAACTTGTTGAAGCTGTAAATAACTGTGGCATTAAATTTGGCATATGGGTAGAACCTGAGATGGTAAATGAAGATAGTGATCTGTATAGAAAGCATCCTGACTGGGCATTTGCGGTTCCGGGGAAAAAACCTGTAAGGTCAAGAAACCAGCTGGTACTTGATTTTTCGAGAAAAGAAGTTGTTGACTATATTTATGATTCGATCACAAAAGTCATTGAGAGTGGAAATATAGAGTATATAAAGTGGGATATGAACAGAAGTATAGCAAATGTTTACAGCAATGAAGATAAGTATCAGGGAAATGTATATTATGATTATGTACTTGGATTATATGATTTCTTAGAGAGACTTAATAAAAATTATCCTGATATTCTTATTGAAGGTTGTAGTGGCGGCGGTGGAAGATTTGATGCCGGAATGCTTTATTATACACCACAGATATGGTGCAGTGACAATACGGATGCGATAGATAGAACAAAGATCCAGTATGGAACATCATTTGGCTATCCTGTTTCAGCAGTTGGCGCACATGTTTCAGCAGTTCCAAACCATCAGACAGGACGCAGTGTATCTATCGATACAAGAGGTGTTGTTGCAATGTCAGGAAGTTTTGGATATGAATTAGATTTGGGAAAAGTATCTGAAGCCGAGAAAAATACGATAAAGGAACAGATAAAAACATTTAAGAAAGAGGCAGAGCTTATTTATAATGGTCTATATTACAGACTTAGTGATCCATACAAAGATCCGGTAGCAGCATGGGAGTTTGTTTCAAAAGACGGAGATGATGTGCTTGTAAATGTTGTGTGCTTAAAGATGCATGGAAATATGCAGCCGTTGTATGTCAGATTTAAAGGATTAAATGAGAATGTTACATATAAAGATGTAAAGACAGGAAAAATATATCCTGCTGAGGCACTTATGAACATAGGAATGCCATTTATGCCGGAACTTGGGGAATATCAGAGCTGGCAGGTTGAGTTAAAGAGATGCTAGTGTATTGTAATGGAGTTGGGGCAGGTTTTACCTGCTTCAGCTCTAAATGATTATATACAGAAATGAGGTTTTATATGAAAAAGATTAAAAGTGATATGCCGGGAGATGTTGTTGAGATAGGACCTGATCAGAAAGAAAAAGCAGAAAATATATTTTCAAAACTTTTTGCTGAACTTAAAGAAAACATAGAAAATAAAGATAAGGTTGTTGTGTCATTATATGGAGGCTCAGGTTCAGGAAAGTCAAGTTTTGCTGTTTTGCTTGCACAGATGTTTGGCGAAAAAGGTATCGGATATTATGTTATTTCAGGTGATAATTATCCAAGAAGGATTCCTGTAGAAAATGACATGATGAGACAAAAAATATATGATGAATCGGGCGTAGATGGCTTGAGAAGATATTTATGCGGACCGGATGAGATAGATTATGACACTATAAATAACATACTTGAACAGTTTAAAAGCGGAAAAGATATCCTTAGCTTAAAAAGGATGGGAACTAAAAAAGAGGATATATGGTTTGAGGATGTTGATGTTTCAGATATAAGTATCATCATTTTGGAATGGACACATGGAAATAATGAGAATTTAAAAAATATAGATTATCCTATTTATCTGCATAGCACACCTGAGCTTACTTATCAGAGAAGAGTAAAAAGAAACAGAAATGCAAATGCGGGCAGTGATTTTATATCACTTGTTTTAAAACTAGAGCAGGAAAAACTTTTAGGACAGGTTGCGGGTGCAAAAATGATAGTTGATATAGATGGAAGTATAATTTCATATAAAGAGTATGTTGAAAAATATGAAGATTTTGACATAAGACCTATGCTTAATGTTTATCCCGACAGTATAAACGGAAATGTCAGCGGGCTTATTGAATTTATAAAAAGCTATACATCCGGGGCATTTTCATCAATTTATATGTTGCCGAGTGTATTTCATTCCGATCTTGACAGAGGATTTTCTGTAATCGATTATGATCTGGAGGGGACTATGGCTTCCAAAGAGGATATCAGGGAACTGTCAAATATGGGACTTACGCTAAAGATGGATTTTGTTATGAATCATCTTTCAGTAAACTCTCCTCAATTTAAGGATATATTAGAAAAGGGAGAAAAATCTGAATATAAAGATTTCTTTATCAATTGGAATTTATTCTGGGACGGATATGGACAATTAAATGAAGATGGAGTTTTGATACCTGACAAAAAATATACTGATAAAATGTTTTTTAGAAAACCGGGACTTCCTATCTTGATGGTTCGTATGCCGGATGGAAAGAAAGTACCATACTGGAATACTTTTTATCAGAAAGTGGAATGTGACAGCGATGGAAATGAAAGATATCTTGGGCAGATGGATCTTAATATAAAATCTGAGCTTGTATGGGATTATTATAGGGAGGTGTTGAAAAAACTCGCATTGTATGGAGTGAAGATAGTCCGTCTCGATGCTTTTGCATATGCACCAAAAGAGCCGGGAGAAAAAAATTTCTTAAATGAGCCGGGAACATGGGAACTTCTTTCAAAGGTATCAGAGGAAGCTAAAGTTTATGACCTTAAACTTTTACCTGAGATTCATGCAGGATATAATGAGAAGATATATGAAAAGATTGCAAAAAAAGGTTATATAACATATGACTTCTTTATGCCGGGACTTATTATAGATGCTATTGAAAATAAAAATGGTGATACGCTTGTCAGATGGGGAAAAGAAGTAATTGAGAAAAATATATCAACAGTTAATATGCTTGGCTGCCACGACGGGATACCTCTTCTCGATCTGAAAGGTCTGATACCAGAGGAAAGAATACAGGGACTTATTGATACTATCGTAAATCGTGGAGGCTATATAAAAAATCTTCATGGTCAGAAAAATATATATTATCAGGTTAATTCAACCTTTTACAGTGCATTGGGAGAAGATGACAAGAAGATGCTCGTTGCAAGGGCCTTGCAGTTGTTTATGCCTGGTAAACCGCAGATATGGTATCTTGATCTGTTTGCCGGTAAAAATGATCATGAGGCAGTCAGAAAGGCTGGAAAGGATGGTCATAAGGAAATCAACAGAACAAATCTTGACACAGCGTATATATTGGAAAACGCAGACAGAGATGTTGTAAAAAGGCAGATAGAAATGATTGCTTTTAGAAATACCTGCAGTGTATTTAAGAAAGCAGCGAGGATAGAATTTACTTCATATGATACAATATTAAAAATAAAATGGAGTTACAAGTCAGAATCAGCAGAGCTTACGGTAGATTTTGAAAAAATGGAATATACTATAAATGAAAAAATAGCATAAATGATATTAGCTGTTCGCATCACAGGTGTGAACAGCTATCTTTGATTTTATGTTTGTTAAAATATCACATCTTGCAATAACATAAGGTTTCGTGTAAAATGTGTAATTGAGAAAATAAATTACTGCTGATTCACAATCTTTAAATTTAAAGCAGTTTGTGTGACAATGAGTGGATCTGGCTGTAATGATACTGAAAGGCGGGTTAAATTAGAATGTTTAAGATTAATGACAATTATTTAAAATTACCTGGTAGTTATCTTTTTTCTACCATTGGAAAGAAAGTAGCAGCATATACGGCAGCAAATCCTGATAAAGAAGTTATAAAGCTTGGTATCGGAGATGTTACATTACCACTTGCACCTGCTGTTATAAAGAGACTTCACAGTGCGGTTGACGAGATGGCAGTAAAAGAGACATTTAAGGGATATGCTCCTGACCTCGGATATGAATTTCTTCGTACAACTATCGTAGAGAACGATTACAAGGCAAGAGGATGCGATATTGCGGCAGATGAGATTTTTGTAAGTGACGGTGCAAAGAGTGATTCAGGAAATATCGGAGACATATTCGCAGTTGACAACAAGATTGCCGTATGCGACCCTGTTTATCCTGTATATGTAGATACAAACGCCATGGCAGGCCGTACAGGTGTATATAACCCTGAAACAGAAAAGTGGTCAGATGTTATCTATATGCCATGCACAAAAGAAAACAACTTTGTTCCTGAACTTCCTAAGGAAGAGCCTGACATTATTTATCTCTGCTTCCCTAACAATCCTACAGGAACAACTATTACAAAAGACCAGTTACAGGTATGGGTTGACTATGCCTTAAAGATAGGTGCGGTTATCATCTATGATGCTGCTTACGAAGCATATATTTCTACTGAAAATGTACCTCATTCAATCTATGAGTGTGAGGGTGCAAAAGGATGTGCCATCGAACTTAGAAGCTTTTCAAAAAATGCAGGATTTACAGGTACAAGACTTGGATTTACAGTAATCCCTAAAGAACTTAAATGCGGTGATGTAATGCTTCACAGTCTTTGGGCACGCCGTCACGGAACTAAGTTTAACGGTGCTCCTTATATTATTCAGGCAGCCGGTGCAGCAGTTTACACTGATGAGGGAAAGAAAGAGACTAAAGAGCAGATAGCATATTATATGAACAATGCCAAGATAATAAGAGACGGTCTTACAGGTGCAGGCTATGAAGTTTACGGTGGTGTTGATGCTCCATATATATGGCTTAAGACACCTGACAAGATGACTTCATGGGAGTTCTTTGATTATCTCCTTGAAAATCTTAACATTGTCGGAACACCTGGTTCAGGATTTGGACCAAGTGGTGAGGGCTACTTTAGACTGACAGCATTCGGAAGTCTTGAGAATACAAAGAAAGCAATGGAGCGTATCAAAGCAGGTAAAGCGTGATGACAAGCGGCAGGGTGTTGTTACTTACAGGCTTGCCGAATTTATAGTAAATGTGATGCATATTTATGCTGCATTTAAAGTCATGAATTTAAAAGTGAGGAATTATATTGAAAAAGTGTATAGTTAGAGCGATGGGTATCGTACTTACCGCCGGACTTGTCATAACTTCGGTGGCAGTACAAAAAAATGTGGTATCGGCAGATGCAGTTACGGGAACTTCAAAATATATTGCATTTGGAGCAGACCTTAATGCAAAAGAAAAGGCGGCGGTACTCGACGGATTTGGCATTACCGAAAGTGATCTGTCAGATTATAAGACGATAGAGATTACAAATAAAGATGAGCATGATTATCTCGGTGATTATATGTCGGACTCCGTTATTGGGACAAGAGCATTGTCATCTGTTATGGTAGTGAAAGCAGATGAAAACAGTGGTGTAAATGTTTCGACAAAGCATATTACCTACTGCACATCTGGTATGTATTGTAATGCACTTGTCACTGCAGGTCTTTCAGATGCAAAGGTGACTGTTGTCGGACCATTTGATATATCAGGTACATCTGCACTTGTTGGTGCGATGAAAGCCTATTCCGTTATGACGGGTGAAGAAATATCCGAAAAGACGATGGATACTGCGACAGATGAGCTTGTAACAACTGCGGAAGTTGCCAAAAATGTTGGTGATAAGCAGAAAGTCACGGAGCTTGTGGCAGCAGCAAAGAAAGCAGTGTTTGAGGATCAGCTTTCATCTGAGACGGATATAAGGGATGCTATTGAACAGGCTGCCAATGAACTTAGTATCGACATTTCGGATGATGATGTTGAAAAACTGACAAACATGATGATGAAAGTGTCTAAAGAGGATATAGATCCTGGCACGATCGCAAAGCAGGCATCTGATATATATAACAAATTAAAAGAAAAAGGTATTGACCTTGCAAATGTAGATACAAAGGGACTCGGTGAGAAAATAGGCGATTTCTTTGGCAATATATTTACGGCGATAGCAAACTTTTTCTCAGGTTTGTTCGGATAAAATAAATTAAAAATCTGAGACTCACCCCAATGAGTGAGTCTCTTATGTTTAAAATAACTCTTTAAATGTAAAAGTTTTTGTCTGTTGTCTGCAAACCGGATGCGGACGGCAGTTATTTTGGCTAATATGAAGTGAGGTTGAATATGGCAAATATTATTTCTGATGAAACAATAGATTATGTTGGAATTCTCGCAAAGCTTGAACTTAGTGATGAAGAAAAAGAAAAAGCTAAAAAAGACATGGAAGAAATGCTCGATTATATAGACAAGTTAAATGAGCTTGATACATCGGATGTTGAACCAATGTCTCATGTATTCCCCGTAAACAATGTGTTCAGGGAAGATGTGGTTACAAACGGTGATGGCACGAAGCAGACGCTTGCAAATGCACCTGAAAAAAAAGATGACAGTTTTGTTGTGCCAAAAACCATTGTAGGATAGAGAATGGAGGAAAGTTATGTCTTTGATGAATCTTACAGCTGTTGAGCTGGGAAAAAAGATTAAAAATAAAGAAGTTACGGTAGTGGAAGCTACAAAGGCTGCTCTTGATGCCATTGATGCAAAAGAAGACAAAGTAAACAGCTTTGTGACTGTTGACAGGGAGGGTGCATTAAAAAGAGCAGAGGAAGTTCAGAAACTTATAGACGATGGAAAACTTGACGGACCGCTTGCGGGTGTTCCGGTTGCGATAAAAGATAATATGTGCACAGAGGGACTTCTTACTACATGCAGTTCTAAAATTCTTGGAAATTTTGTCCCTACATTTACATCTGAGGCAGTATTAAATCTTGAAAAAGCAGGAGCTGTCATTCTTGGCAAGACAAATATGGATGAGTTTGCCATGGGAAGTACAACAGAGACTTCCGCATACGGCGAAACTAAAAATCCGTGGAATTTAGAGCATGTTCCGGGTGGTTCTTCAGGCGGTTCATGTGCGGCAGTTGCGGCAGAAGAGTGTTTTTATGCACTCGGTTCTGACACCGGCGGATCTATAAGACAGCCAAGTTCATTCTGTGGTGTTACGGGTATAAAGCCGACTTACGGAACGGTATCGCGTTACGGACTTATCGCTTACGGTTCATCGCTTGACCAGATAGGACCTGTTGCAAAAGATGTCACCGATTGTGCTACTATTCTTGAGATAATAGCTTCACATGATGAAAAGGATTCAACTTCCGTTAAGAGAGATGACCTTGATTTCACATCTGCACTTGTGGATGATGTAAAAGGCATGAAAATAGGTATTCCTAAAGATTATCTCGGTGAGGGACTTGACAGCGAAGTAAAAGATGCAATCCTAAACGCTGCAAAGGTTCTTGAAGAAAAAGGTGCGATAGTTGAGGAGTTTGATTTAAGCCTCGTTGAGTATGCTATCCCTGCATATTATGTTATCGCCTGTGCTGAGGCAAGTTCAAATCTTGCGAGATTTGACGGTGTGAAATACGGATACCGCACAGAAGAGTACGACGGACTTCACAATATGTATAAAAAGTCCCGCTCAGAGGGCTTTGGAGCAGAAGTAAAGAGAAGAATAATGCTCGGTTCTTTCGTTTTGAGTTCGGGATATTATGATGCGTATTATCTTAAGGCACTCAGGACAAAGGCTCTCATAAAGAAAGCATTTGATGAAGCATTTGCAAAATACGATGTTATTTTAGGACCGGCTGCACCTACAACAGCACCAAAGCTTGGTGAAAGTTTAAGTGATCCTCTTAAGATGTATCTTGGAGATATATACACTATTTCGGTAAATCTTGCCGGACTTCCGGGTATAACTGTTCCATGCGGAACGGATTCAAAAGGTCTGCCGATAGGTTTACAGCTTATTGGTGACTGCTTTAAGGAAAAAAACATTATACGTGCAGCATACAGTTTTGAGCAGACAAGAGATTTTAAACACAGTCCGCTTGCAGAATAATGGAAAAGAGGTAAAGTATGAAACAGTATGAAACAGTCATCGGATTGGAAGTACATGTAGAGCTTGCCACAAAGACAAAGATTTTTTGCGGATGTTCTACAGAGTTTGGCGGCAAGCCAAATTCACATACCTGTCCTGTATGTACGGGTATGCCGGGTTCACTTCCTGTACTTAATAAAAAGGTTGTTGAATATGCCGCAGCAGTAGGTATTGCCACAAACTGTACTATTACACAAAATTGCAAATTTGACAGAAAGAATTATTTTTATCCTGATAATCCTCAGAATTATCAGATTTCACAGTTGTACCAGCCGATCTGCCGCAACGGTCATATTGATATAGAGACAGAGAGCGGTGTCAAAAAGAGCATCGGAATACATGAGATACACATGGAAGAAGATGCCGGAAAGCTCGTGCATGATGAGTGGGGTGAAAGTTCACTTGTAGATTTCAACCGTTCAGGTGTACCGCTTATCGAGATAGTATCTGAGCCGGATATGAGGTCTGCTGAGGAAGTTATCGCATATCTTGAAAAGTTAAGACTTATTGTTCAGTACCTCGGTGCTTCTGATTGTAAATTACAGGAGGGTTCAATGCGTGCTGATGTGAACCTTTCGGTAAGGGAAGTCGGAGCGGCAGAGTTTGGCACGAGAACGGAGATGAAGAACCTTAATTCTTTCAAAGCTATCGCAAGAGCGATAGAAGGAGAGAGAGAGCGTCAGATAGACCTTATCGAAGCAGGAGAAAAGGTTGTTCAGGAGACAAGAAGATGGGATGATACAAAAGAGTATTCTTATGCTATGCGTTCAAAAGAGGATGCACAGGATTACAGATACTTCCCTGAGCCTGACCTTGTACCTATTATCATAAGTGATGAATGGCTTGACGAGATAAAGAAAAACCAGCCTGAGTTTAGGGATGAGAAATTCAAGAGATATATTGAAGAATACAAACTTCCTGAATATGATGCGGACATTCTTACGGGGAATAAGCATCTTGCTGATCTTTTTGAAGCTACAACGGCAATATGCAACAATCCTAAAAAGGTTTCTAATTGGCTTATGGTCGAGACAATGCGTCTTATGAAAGAAAATGAGATGGAGCCTGAACAGCTTAAGTTCTCGCCTGAAAATCTTGCGAAACTTATAAACCTTGCAGAAAGCAGGGTTATAAACAGCTCAGTTGCAAAAGAAGTCTTTGAAAAGATATTTAACGAGGATATTGATCCTGAGAAATATGTCGAGGAAAATGGTCTTAAAAATGATACTGATGATGGAGCTTTAAAAGAGACTATCGAAAAGATAGTTGCCGACAATCCACAGTCAGTAGAGGATTATCACAGTGGAAAGAAAAAGGCTATCGGTTTCCTTGTGGGTCAGACGATGAAAGCAACACAGGGAAAGGCTGATCCGGGAATGATAAACCAGATATTAAAAGAGATACTTGACAAATAAAGAATATGATGTAAGTGTCAAAAGTATAAAATTCGATTTTGTCTGCACAAATGAGCATTATAGACTTATTGACACTCATAGTCATAATATAAAAACTGCCTGATGCATCAGGGTGTGAACGGCAGTGTTAAAATGGAGGTAAGGTATGGGTGCTGAAAAAAGAAGAAGTAAGAGAATACCGATAACAATGCATCTTGATGTATCATCATTGTTTAAACAGGATAATGTTCATGTAAAGAACATAAATGCACCTATTGAGATAACGGATATTTCAAGAAATGGTATCGGATTTGTCGCAAAAAGTGTTTTGCCTATTGGATTTTATTTTAATTCAAGACTTGAATTTGAAAAGAAGAATGACAGTTTAAACTGCGTGGTTCAGATAGTCAGAAGAAAACAAAAAGATGATGGTACAACGCTTTACGGTTGTGAATTTGTAGGTATGCCGTCGATATTTGACTATATATTTGACGATATAGAAAATGAGTATTTGAAAAATCATTCTGACGATGAAAAAATGAATAATTGATTATTGTAAAGCCCCCGGTCTGTCTATAGATGTACCGGGGGCTTATTTAATGCATAGGAAAATGTTCGTAAAGTAGTGTGAATAAGGGCGAAACGCAGGTTTTGCCCTTATTTAAGCCCTTATATCAAACGAGAACCGTTTCATATCGGTTGTCTGTTGTGTGTTTATCTTTGCATTGATAAATTCATCTACAGTGCTGGTGCTTGCATCAGCTTTTTCTATTTTTACATGACAAGCATAACCCTGTGAGTTTAATGCATCTTTTAAAAGGCCGGCATTTGTCGAGAGAAGATCTATCGACCTGTCATTGTCGGATATGAACTTAGTGTTTATCTCATTGTGGTTTTTATCGAGATATACATCAAGTGCACCGAGATTTTCCATATCAAGATGCAGTAATACATGTATGTTGTTTGGGTCTTTCCTCAGCTTTTCCTTTTTGGTGTAGACATAAAGGTCGCCGTGTGTATTCTGGTTTCTTAATTTTAAAGGCATCTGAAAATACGAAAATGCTTCGCTTAATGTTTTCATAAAATCAATGTTGCTCTGTGCATCTCTTGCCTGACTGCCGAGACTGTCGGAATCGTCACCTGAGAGATTGGTACTTATAAGTGAATCGAAATCTTTTAACTGTTTTTGCATCTTGTTATAAAAATTATTTATGTTTTCACCGTCTTTTAATTTTTGTGGTGAGAGCAGCCAGTTACTTTCAAGTACCTTTGAAAATATGGATTCAAAGGACTGTGACCTGAAAAGTTCATTTATTGTTTCGGGGTCAGAGAGCGGTATAAGATTTTTGATTACGGTAAGCACTTCTTTTGCGGTGGCATCACCTGATGTAATCTTCATGATAAGGGCTTTGCTGACCGGAAGTTTTGATAATGTACTTAACAGTTCATTTCTTGCGTCTTTGTCAAGGAATGTGCTTAGATAATCGTTTTCAATGCCAAGTGAGTTAAACTTTTCGCAAAGTGTGTCAATGACCGTTCCGGAGGTTGAAATTTCCCTGTTGTCAGTATTTTGTGATGACTGCTGAAGCATGTTGTTGATGGAATTTTTTGCCGTCTCGGTAATATTGTGAAGAAACTTTGCGGCAAATCCTATCCTGTTCTCGGATGTATTCCCCTTTGGAAGTTCCTCAATTACATTTTTTGCGTTTTCAGTATCGGCAGTATTTTTTGGTTCTTCCAAAGCTTCTGTATCAGCCGATTCTGCATTTTCAATGTTTTCATTTATCGTAGGGATGTTCTTAAATAAGTCAGAGTTTTTAAGCACTGAAATATCGGTTGCAGATTCGAGAGTACTGTCTATATTTAAAAGTGTCTGTTGAAACAGTTCATTTGTGGCATCCATACCGCCGGGAAAGACAAGTGACTTGCCGCCTGCGGAGTCCCTAAGCATCGTAAGTGCATCTCTTAGAGAGAGAGTACCGTTTTCAAGCTGTTCTAAAGTGTCCTCGGTCATTGCCGTACCCGATAAAAGATTTAAAAGTTCATTTCTCTGTTCGCTGCTGAGAAATGAAATTGTCTGCGGCTGTGAGGTATTATTTGCCTTGTCAAAGGACTGAAACAATATATCTATAAGTTTTTCACCAAATGCGGCAACAGATGAGGAGGCTGCATTCTCAGAAAGAGAACTGAGGAGCTCCGGTATCTGTTCTGAAAGTGATGAAAGCTTGTCTATAAGGTGGTAAGTTCCATGCCTGTAGCTTGAAAACTGGGTCACGGTGTCTTCATTTATATCCATCATAAGACGGTTCATTATCGCTAATGTTGAAAAGTCCTCTGTCTTGCAATCGTATGCCTGCTGCATAAGTGACTGGATAGAGTTCTTGTTTATAGGGAGGAGATTGTCCATAAGAGCCTTTACAGTTGCCTGGTTGTGCTCAGTGTTTGGAAGTCCCGCTTCTTCAAGTGCTTTATTGATAAGGTTAAGTTCAGTATCAGAGTAGCTGTTTGATACTGGTGAAAGAAGTATTTGACCGGGATTTGGGCTGCTGAGCGAAAAAGCGGCGGTCTGTCCGATGGAAAGTTTTGAACTGTCAGCTATATATCCTTTTAAAATGGTATTGTTGTCGAGAGTGACAGTTATCTGGTTTCCTCTGAGGTCGGAAATCTCACCTTTGACGATGTCACCTGCTTTTAACTGTGTGGCACTTCTTGCAACGCCGTAATCACTGTTGCCGCCCGGAGTCCTTGAAATATTTCCGGGATTTTGAGCACCTGCACTATTGGTTCCCGATGCAGCGGTTCTTGCCCGGTTCTGTCCGCCAGCCGTCTGGCTATTCATTCTGTTTGTGTTTAATGAATTTATTCTGCTTGCATTATTATCCATAATACTCCTCATTTCAATGTGTTAGTTTCTACTATTATAATGATTTCCGGGGCAAAAGCTGTTTTGACCCTTGCATCATAATAATACTTATAAAGAGATTTGCAAAGTCATTTAAGTATTATATTTATTATATCGACTTTAAAGGTGAAAAAATATAATGGTTCATTTTCTTGTTTTTTGACTGAACTGTAATAAAAAATAAAAAAAGTTTCAAAATACTCTTGACAAGATTTTGTATGCGTGCTATCTTACTTTATAGATGTTAGCACTCCACTACAAAGAGTGCTAACAGAGAAGCAGAAGGGAGTGGTTAAGTGGAGTTAGATGATAGGAAGTTAAAGATACTTCAAACGATTATCAGGACTTATCTTGAAACCGGAGAGCCGGTAGGTTCAAGAACGATTTCAAAAGATACTGACCTCAATCTAAGTTCAGCGACTATTCGTAATGAAATGTCTGATCTTGAGGAGATGGGATATATCATCCAGCCTCATACATCGGCAGGCAGGGTTCCTTCTGATAAAGGTTATCGTCTTTATGTAGATACGATGCTCGATGACAAGACGAGTGAGGTTATGAACCTTAAGGATGAGCTGGAACAGAAAGCAGGAAAGATAGATGTATTGCTTAAGCAGGTTGCAAAGCTGCTCGCAAACAATACAAATTATGCGACACTTGTTTCAGGACCGAGATATGAGTCAAAGAAAGTTAAGTTTATACAGCTCACACAGGTTGATGCCGACAGCATACTTGCTGTTATAGTTCTTGACAACAATGTAGTTAAAAATGAGATGGTGCGAGTTGAGGGTGATATAGACCAGGAAATGATGGTAAAGTTAAATTTTATATTAAATACCACATTGAACGGACTTGATGTTACCGAGATGAACCTGGCCATCATCAGAAAGATAAAGGAACAGGTCGGCAGTCATACGGAGGTCATTGATTCAGTCTTGGAGGTTATCGGAAAGGCACTTACGGAAGATGATGATCTGGAGATATATACAAGTGGAGCAACAAATATTTTGAAATATCCTGAGCTCTCGGATAAGGCGAGTGCAACGGAGTTACTCAATGCGTTTGAGGAAAAAAATATTATAGGTGACTGGCTTGATACGGCAGAGTCGGAATCAGGAGAAAACGGTCAGGGCAAGAGTAAGCCGGGCGACACTCATGATATTCAGGTTTACATTGGAAATGAGACAAAAGTAGATACCATGAAAGATTGTTCGGTTGTAACGGCAACATACAAGATTCACGAAGGTGTATATGGAAAGATTGGTATCGTCGGACCAAAGCGAATGGATTATGATAAGGTTGTAAGTACATTACAGTCGCTTATGTCTGAGCTTGATGATATATTCAAAAAAAAGCAAAAATAGAGAGGTGGCAGGGAATTGGCAGCAGAGAATAAAGATATAGAAAAAGATATTGATATTGAAGAAGTAAAAGAAGATAATACCGCAGATGAAGCTGTTGAGGAAGAAAAAGCAGCGGAGGATGCAAAAGATAAAAAAGAAGAGGCTTCAAAGGAAGCAGCTCCAAAGAAAGAAAAGAAATTCGGCAAGAAAAAGGATAAGGCAGTTGAAAAGCTCGAGGAGAAAGTTAAAGAGCTTGAAGATATGAGGGTGAGACAGCTTGCCGAGTTTGAAAACTTCCGCAAACGTTCTGAAAAAGAAAAGAGTCAGATGTTTGAAGTCGGAGCAAAGAGTGTTATCGAAAAGATTCTTCCGGTTATTGACAATTTTGAGAGAGGATTACAGGGAGTACCTGAGGAAGAAAAAGACGCACCGTTTGTCAAAGGTGTTGAGATGGTTTATAAACAGATGCTCACAGCTTTCGATGAGATGGGAGTTAAACCTATAGATGCAGTTGGAAAAGAATTTGATCCAAATCTTCACAATGCTGTTATGGCTGTCGATGATGATTCATTGGAGAGCGGAACAGTTGCAGAGGAAATGCAGAAAGGCTATATGTATAAAGAAAGTGTCGTAAGACACAGTATGGTAAAAGTAGTTAATTAGTTTTATCAGTTATTTTTCTAATAAATAATATATGAAATAAAGAGATTATGATATAGGAGGCAATCATTATGAGTAAGATTATTGGTATTGACTTAGGAACAACAAACTCTTGTGTAGCAGTTATGGAAGGTGGAAAACCTGTAGTAGTTGCAAATACAGAGGGAGCAAGAACAACACCTTCTGTTGTAGCATTCACAAAGACAGGAGAAAGACTTGTAGGTGAGCCTGCAAAGCGTCAGGCAGTTACAAATGCTGACAAGACTATATCTTCTATCAAGAGACATATGGGTTCAGATTATAAAGTAACTATAGATGATAAGAAATATTCTCCACAGGAGATTTCAGCAATGGTTCTCCAGAAATTAAAAGGAGATGCTGAGAGTTATCTCGGTGAGAAAGTAACAGAAGCAGTTATCACTGTTCCGGCATATTTCAACGATGCACAGCGTCAGGCCACAAAGGATGCAGGTAAGATTGCTGGTCTTGATGTAAAGAGAATCATCAACGAGCCAACGGCAGCCGCACTTGCTTATGGTCTTGACAATGAAAAAGAGCAGAAGATCATGGTTTACGATTTAGGTGGTGGTACATTTGATGTATCTATCATTGAGATTGGTGACGGCGTTATCGAAGTATTAGCAACATCAGGTAATAATCATCTTGGTGGTGATGACTTCGACCAGAAAATTACAGACTACATGATTCAGGAATTTAAGAATAAAGAGGGCATTGATCTTTCAACAGATAAAATGGCACTCCAGAGATTGAAAGAAGCTGCTGAGAAAGCAAAGAAAGAACTTTCATCAGCTACAACAACAAATATCAATCTCCCATTCATCACAGCAACAGCAGAAGGACCAAAGCACTTTGACATGGATCTTTCAAGAGCAAAGTTTGATGAACTTACACATGACCTTGTAGAAGCTACTGCTACTCCGGTTCAGAATGCACTTAACGATGCAGGAATTACAGCTTCAGAGCTTGGAAAAGTATTACTTGTAGGTGGTTCTACTCGTATTCCTGCCGTACAGGATAAGGTTAAACAGCTTACAGGACATGAGCCTAGCAAATCACTTAACCCTGATGAGTGTGTAGCTATCGGAGCATCAGTACAGGGTGGTAAGCTTGCAGGAGATGCAGGTGCAGGAGACATCCTTCTTCTTGATGTAACACCACTTTCACTTTCAATCGAGACAATGGGTGGAGTTGCTACAAGACTTATCGAGAGAAACACAACAATCCCTACAAAGAAGAGCCAGATATTCTCTACTGCCGCTGATAACCAGAGTGCAGTTGATATCAATGTACTTCAGGGTGAGAGACAGTTCGCTAAAGACAATAAGTCACTTGGACAGTTCAGACTTGATGGTATTCCACCTGCAAGAAGAGGTGTTCCACAGATTGAAGTTACATTCGATATTGATGCAAACGGTATCGTAAATGTTTCAGCAAAAGACCTTGGTACAGGAAAAGAGCAGCATATCACTATCACAGCAGGTTCAAATATGTCTGATGAAGATATTGATAAGGCTGTTAAGGAAGCAGCACAGTTTGAGGCTGAGGATAAGAAGCGTAAAGATGGAATCGATGCAAGAAACGAAGCAGACAGCATGGTATTCCAGACACAGAAAGCTCTTGACGAAGCAGGAGACAAGGTAGATGCTGCTGAGAAAGAAAAAGTTCAGGCAGATATTGATGCACTTAAGGCTGTTGTTGAGAAAACAAATCCTGAGTCAATGACTGACAGTGAGATTGATGAGCTTAAAGCAGGAAAAGAAAAACTTATGGAAAGTGCACAGGGTGTATTCCAGAAGATGTATGAGCAGGCTCAGGCACAGGGTGCAGCAGGTGCAGGTCCTGACATGGGAGCTGCCGGAGCAGGAACGGCAAATGACAGCAATGCCGGAGCTGATGATGTAGTAGACGGAGATTACCGCGAGGTATAAATAGCCAAAAATGCTGGTAGCATTTTTGGCATTAGAAGAAACGGCGGAGCCGTTCTTCCAACCAGGCAAAGAAGTTGAAATGCTTAGAGCATTTTAACATTAGAAGGACAGCATAGCTGTTCTTCCCACATTAAATATAAGATTTTTAGGCTGCTGCCTCCCACGGTGGCGGCCTTATGGTTGTTTTTGTGATTTTATTTTTGGATTGTGTGCTTTGGCACGGAAACGAGGAGTTTTATGGCAGAGAAAAGAGATTATTATGAGGTCTTGGGTGTCAGTAAGGGGGCGTCTGATTCCGAGATTAAATCAGCATATAGAAAGCTGGCTAAGAAATATCATCCGGATATGAATCCGGGGGATAAAGAAGCCGAAGCTAAGTTTAAAGAAGCATCTGAGGCATATGCAGTTCTTAGTGATGCAGATAAGAGAAGACAGTATGACCAGTTCGGTCATGCAGCATTTGATGGCGGTGCCGGTGGTGCAGGTGGCTTTGACTTTGGCGGCATGGATATGGGTGACATATTCGGTGATATTTTTGGAGATTTCTTTGGCGGCGGCCGTTCAAGAGGTCAGAGCAATGGTCCTATGAAAGGTCAGAACATCCGTACATCAGTAAGGATTACATTTGAAGAGGCTTGTTTTGGTGTTGACAAGGAAATTGATGTTACACTGAAAGAAGAGTGTGCAACCTGTCACGGAACAGGTGCTAAGCCGGGAACATCACCGGAAACCTGTAAGAAGTGTGGTGGTAAAGGTCAGGTCGTATTTACACAGCAGTCTTTGTTTGGTGTTGTGAGAAATGTGCAGGCTTGTCCTGACTGTCACGGAACAGGAAAGATAATAAAAGAGCGTTGTTCAGACTGCAGCGGTTCAGGATATATAAGTAAGAGAAAGAAAATTTCGGTTTCAATTCCTGCCGGTATCGATAACGGTCAGTGTGTTAGAATACGCGATAAGGGTGAGCCGGGTGTGAACGGCGGTCAGAGAGGTGACCTTTTAGTTGAGGTTGTTGTCTCAAGACATCCTATCTTCCAGAGACAGGATAGAGATATATTCTCGACTGCACCTATCACATTTGCACAGGCAGCACTCGGTGGTGATGTACGCATAAAGACTGTTGACGGCGAGGTTATTTATACCGTTAAACCGGGAACTCAGACAAACACAAGGGTACGCCTTAGAAATAAAGGTGTTCCATCGCTTAGAAACAAGCAGGTGCGTGGTGACCACTATGTAACGCTTGTAGTTGAAGTGCCTACAAAGATGAACTCAGAACAGAAAGAGCTTCTTAAAGCATTTGACAAAGCGATGTATGGTGAGAAAAATGAAGATGAAACACCATCCGATGAAAAGAAGCACGGTAAAAAAGGAATGTTTGGGAAAAAAAAGAAATAAAAATATAATGAAATAAATATTAAATTAAATAAAAATATAATGAAATAAAAAAGAGCAAAACCAGCATTTTGCTCCTGATGCTACACTACTTTACGAGCATTTTCCTATACTTAAAAAGACTGTCCGGGTAAAACTTAATATCAGAGCTAAAGTTTTACCCGGACAGTCTTTTGCACTACCAGTCTTCTATACCGGCGAATGCATCAACAGTCGGTATGGAAGGATTTGGTTCATTATCAGGGACATCGTCAAAAGACTCAAATTCTTTTACTGAAATATCTTCAGGTTCAGGTTTGTCATCGAGAAGTGTCTGCACCTGTTTTTGTGAAATGCCCTCAGGCATATCATCCTCATTATCAGAAATATCTTCTACGGTTGGTGTGACGGAGGTATTTGCCTCAATGTCTGCGAGAAGTGTTTTTATTTCGCCATCGTGGTTGTCCACCTCGAAAGAATCCTCTTTGTTATCGCACATATAGTATTTTATAATGTGTCCGCTATACATAGCAATATTTTGTTCACCACACAAATCTGCATTGCGTTTGTACGGAAGCTGATCGTACATGGTAATCTGATAATCTAAATGTACATCATATTTAGATGACAGAATTTCTGACATATGTAAATTATTCATAAAATCCCCCGTTTCTCAAATCATATTAATTAAAGTATATCTTATTTTAATAAAAGTAGCAATATGTTTTTATGGCTGAACTGTTACGTATCATTTGACTTTTTGTAAGTCTATGTTATAATTACCTTTGACTTGCCTTTTGACAGACAAATGACACATTAAATATATAAGATAAAGTAATTGTCTTAAAAGGCAGATTGTAACCGTAAACATATATTTATCAAATATGGAGCAGCATTAAATATGAAGATTAAAAATCATTTAAAGAATTTTCTCAAGTATAAATACCTTCTGTACGAACTTGTGAAAAAGAATATTAAATTAAAATACAGAAGATCATATCTTGGTATTTTATGGACACTTATTGAACCACTCCTTACCATGATAGTTCTTACACTTGTGTTTGGTACATTGTTTGGAAAAGATGATCCGACATATCCGGTATATATATTGTGTGGACGACTTTTGTATTCATTTTTCTCATCAGCTACAAAGGCAGGACTAAAGGCAGTAAGTGGAAATGCCGCCATGATAAAGAAAGTATATGTACCTAAGTATATATATGTTGTAGCTGCGATTGTATCGAACTTTGTTATATTTTTAATATCGCTCATTGTACTTGTAGGAGTAGGTGCAGTTCTTAAAGTAGAGCCTACATGGCATATTATAGAGGGACTTGTGCCATTAGTTATATTGTTTGTTATGACTCTCGGAATAGGTCTTATCCTTGCTACATTAAATGTATTTTTCAGGGATATTGAGTATATATGGACTGTAGTAAGTATGCTTATCATGTATGCATCGGCTATATTCTATACGACAGAGAGAGTTATAAATACGGGAAACGGATGGGTGTTTAATATTAATCCGTTGTATATGTGTATAGCAAATTTCCGTAATGCCGTTTTGTATGGAAAACCAATGGACATGAGCTATTGTATCCATTCTGCGATATTTGCAATTGTAAGTGTCATAGTCGGTTCGGTATTATTTTACAAGAAACAGGATAAATTTATATTGTATGTATAATTCAGGAGGTTGCTGTGAAAAAAGATGTTGCAGTCAGCGTAAAAGATGTTGGAATGCGTTTCAATCTTAATCAGGAACGAGTTGACAACTTAAAAGAATATGTTATAAAATTTTTAAAAAGAGATTTAAAATATAGTGAGTTCTGGGCACTCAAAGACATAAATTTTGAGATAAAAAAGGGTCAGAGACTCGGAGTTTTAGGTCTTAACGGTTCAGGCAAAAGTACACTTCTTAAAGTGGTGTCAGGAGTTTTAAAACCATCAGCAGGAAAAATAACAACGAGAGGTGTTATAGCTCCGCTTCTTGAACTTGGTGCAGGATTTAGTCCGGAGTACACCGGAAGAGAAAATATTTATCTCTACGGTTCAGTGCTCGGTTATACAAAAGAATTTCTTGATGAAAAGTTTGACGAGATAGTTGATTTTTCAGAACTTGGAGAATTTATAGAAGTTCCTATAAAAAACTATTCTTCAGGAATGAAATCCCGTCTCGGTTTTTCGATAGCTACAATTGTAGAGCCTGATATTCTTATACTTGACGAAGTTTTGTCGGTAGGTGATAAGAAATTCAGAACTAAAAGTGAAAAAAAGATAATGAGTATGTTTGACAACGGAGTTACCGTACTTTTTGTATCTCATTCACTTGAACAGGTAAAAAGACTTTGTGACAGGGCGATAATACTTGACAGTGGAAGGCTTGTTGCATCAGGTCCGGTTGACAAAGTTGCAAGGATATATAAAAATATGACAGAATAGTAGTCGGTTCATAAGATAAGATGGCATATAAAGGGGATGTTTTAATGCATTATAATTTGAAGAAAGCGTTCACATATATATTTCGGTATTTGATGATGCCTGTATTGTTGGAAATAATAATAGAGTCATTGAGCAGAAAGTCATTGATTTCAGGAATAGGATATATGTTTTCAAGTCCTGTGTTATTTTCGTTTAATGCTCTCATAATAATGCTGACATTATCAGTTGCACTTTTTTTCAAAAGGGAGATTTTTGTTTTTATAACAGTGGCAGTCGTATGGCTTTGTTTTGGTGTTGCAAATTTTGTGATACTCCACTTCAGGGTCACACCATTTTCTGCAGTTGATTTTACAATGATAAATACAGCAATAAGTGTGTCAGGTCATTATCTCACGGTTTTAAATGTGCTTATGATGGTGGTTGCAGCCGGCGTGGTGGGCTTTGCTATGGTGTCACTTTATAGAAGAGCACCAAAACATCATAAGAGAAATCATAAACACATAGTGGTTTCAGCTATGGCAGTTGCATCAATTTCGCTTGCACTCGTATTTATGAAAAGTTCAAGCGGTTCTGTACAGGCTCTTGCTACAAACTATACAAATATATCTGAAGCATATGAAAATTACGGCTTCGTTTACTGCTTTACAAACAGTATTATAGATACCGGTATATCAGAGCCTGATGATTACAGCGAGAAGTCAGTTAAGAAAATTGTGAATAAACTTGATGACAGCTCAAAAAATCAGTCAAAGTCAAAAAATAGTGATGATAAGCCAAATATTATAATGATACAGTTAGAGTCATTTTTTGATGTGGATTATATGAAAAATTTAAAGTTTTCTAAAGATCCGTTACCGGTATTCCACAAACTTTGTAAAAATTATTCCAGTGGACTGTTAAAAGTGCCTACGGTTGGTGCAGGTACAGTTAATACTGAGTTTGAAGTGCTTACCGGTATGCGTCAGAGAGATTTTGGTGTATGTGAGTATCCGTATAAGACAGTTCTTAAGAGCACGACTTCTGAGAGCGTATGCAATGATCTTGCTTCGATAGGATATAAATCGCATTGTGTTCACAATAACAATGCTACATTCTATGGAAGAAATACTGTTTTTAAGAATCTTGGATTTGACACATTTACTTCAATGGAATATATGAACGGTCTTAAGGAAAATCTAAACGGCTGGGTAAATGACGATGTGATGGTACCGCAGATAATTAAGACACTTGATTCTACACAGGGTTCAGACTTTACATTTGGAATTACGGTTCAGAGTCATGGTAAATATGATGTTGATATTGAAGGTGAACAGCCGATAAAAGTTACCGGTGCAAAAGAAGGTATGGAAAACCAATACACTTATTATGTAAATCAGATTGCACAGGTTGACAATATGATTGGAAATCTCATAAACAGACTACGGAAGAGAAACGAGAAGACTATTCTCGTTCTTTATGGAGATCATCTTCCAAGCCTTGATATATCAGCAGATGAACTCAAAAATTCTGATTTGTATCAGACGCAGTATGTTATTTGGGATAATTTTGGTCTTAAAAAGTCAGATAAGGATATGGCTGCATATCAGTTGTATTCATATGTTCTCGGAAAGGCGGGGATACATGAGGGGCTTATAACAAGATACCATCAGCAGATGGATTGGAACAGCAATTCTTATCTTTCGGACTTAAAGACTCTTGAATATGACTGGTTCTATGGAGAAAAATATGCCTATAACGGTCAGAATGAGTTTGTGCAGTCAAATCTTCAGATGGGAACTTATCCTGTTACGCTTGAAGATGTAAGGAAAAATAAAAAGGGTTACATTGTCAAGGGAAAGGGTTTTACAGATTATACAAAGATATACTTTAACGGAAAGAGCCTTGAAGGATATAAGATAGATGCAGCTCATTATCAGATTACAGATGAGATTGATTATGATGCTGATGAGGGATATATGTCGCTGCAATATGCGAAAGAAAATGGTATCGTGGATGAAGACATACCAAACGCATTTATCGCAAAAGTTGAAGATAAGGACAATGTTTGTCTTAGTGCAGGAAAACCGCTTCTTTGGAATTTTACTACATTATATCTGGACTAAGCGGACGGAAAGTAAGTAATGTTTCTGAAGCAGAGATTTTTCAATGAAAATGCTTAGAGGTGAATTATATAAAAAGACATGACAATCTTTTTTAGATGTCATGTCTTTTTTGTATGCATTGACTTTTGAAATTTAATTCTGTGATTACTGCACCTTTTATTTGATATTACCGTTCATGCACGACTGTGGTGTAAAGATAATAATTAAATTTATGAAAATGGACCTGTTTTGACAAAATACGCATAAGAAATAGTGTAGTATGATTTTAACATCACATGAACACGGGGGTTAAGATTTTGTGTACTCTTTTTATGCTGATTTTTATTGGATTTTAAACTTTGTAATGAACCAGTTTCTGGTGTGGCTTGTGGCATTTATACGCAGAAAGGAATATACACCGTTTCGATGGGCGGTGGCTTGTGCCGTGGTGGCACTTATCTCAGTTATACATAAAATAAATGTTTTAGAGCAGAGAAGTGTTGTTCCGGATGGTGCATATTGCGTGTTTTGCGTGTTGATGCTGATAGGGTTATCCTATAAATATAAGAGCAATAAAAAGAGAAGTGTACTGACGGAGATTCTCACGGATATGGTTATATTGATGTTTGGTGTGAGTATTACCGCCGGATGTATTTTGTTCATGCAGGAGCATATGGGCGATATGAAAAGTGCAGATGTTAAAAAGGCGTTTATCTTTAATATCATTTCATTTGCGATATTGTATGCATTATTTTTTGTGATGCGTAATATTATTAAGAATGAAGCTGAAAAGTGTGAGACTATAATGTGTGCCACACTTATACATGGCAGTGTAAAAAAAAATATTAATGTATTGTATGACACGGGAAATAATCTTTTCAGTCCATACACAAATGAACCCGTAAACATAATATCAAAAGAGACAGTCGTTCAAATGGGAGTGAGGGATAAGCAGAAACCGATTCTGATACCTTATAATTCAATAGGTGGCAGCGGACTGCTTGAAACATACAGGTTTGAAAAACTGATATTTATGGATGGCAGTATTATGATGAACTTTTTAGGAGCAGTTAGTGAAAGAATTGATAAAACCGGTGATGTTCAGATGATATTAAACTGTTCCAATAAAAAAATAAAAAGGCATGGTACAACAGGTGGGCATTAATGCTTTAATATAGATTGTACCTGTGCAAAAAGGAGGACAAAAATGGTAAAAGTGTCAATACCAAACAGATTTCAATTCAGGATGATGCCGGAGATAAGAGGATTTATATTCCCCAAAAGGGGCGGAGAAATCCATTATATAGGAGGGGCAGAGATACTTCCGGCTCCGCTTACGATAGAGGAAGAAGAACAGGTTATGAAAAAACTCGGAGGTGATGAGGATAAGGAGGCGAGGAGTAATCTTATCGAACATAATCTCAGACTCGTAGTGTATATTGCAAAAAAATTTGATAATACCGGGGTCGGAGTTGAAGATCTCATCTCAATAGGAACGATAGGACTTATAAAAGCGATAAACACCTTTAATCCGCTTAAAAACATAAAGCTTGCTACATATGCGTCAAGATGCATAGAAAATGAGATACTTATGTATCTGCGGCGTAATAATAAGCTTAAACTTGAGGTTTCTATCGATGAACCGTTAAATGTTGACTGGGATGGAAACGAACTTCTCTTATCGGATATTCTTGGCACTGATGAAAATGTTATTTCAAAAGACATGGAGGATGAAGTTGACAAAAAACTGCTTAGAATGGCATTGTCAAAGTTAAACAAAAGGGAAAGAACGATTATTGAGTTAAGATTTGGGATAAATTCTGCTGATGGGGAAGAAAAAACGCAGAAAGAAGTGGCAGACATGATGGGGATTTCCCAGTCATATATTTCAAGACTTGAGAAAAAAATAATCAGACGCCTGAAAAAAGAAATAGTAAGAATGGAATAGAATCGTCTGATTTGGTAAATCCTACTTTGTATAAGCTTAATTTCAAAATATCCGGAGGTTATGATGGCTGTATATAAAGTAGAGATATGTGGTGTAAATACATCAAAATTACCATTGCTTACCGAAGAAGAGAAAAAGGAGCTTTTTGTTAAGATACGAAAGGGCGATAGAGAAGCCAGGGAAAAATTTATAAAGGGGAATCTGAGACTTGTTTTAAGTATAATCCAGAGGTTTGGTGCCGCCGGAGAAAACAGTGATGACCTGTTTCAGATAGGCTGTGTAGGTCTTATGAAAGCTATTGACCACTTTGATGTGACAATGAATGTAAAATTCAGTACCTATGCTGTTCCGATGATAATTGGGGAAATACGCAGGTATTTAAGGGACAATAACAGCATAAGGGTGAGCAGGTCGGTGAGAGATCTTGCGTATAAAGCCATATATGCAAAAGAAGCGCTTATGAAGCAGAGCGAAAAAGAACCAGGGATAGAGCAGATAGCAAAAATGCTTGAAACAACGCCCGAAGATGTGGCATTTGCACTGGATGCCATACAGAGTCCAGTGTCACTTTATGAACCCGTGTTTGCCGAGGGTGGAGATACACTATATATCATGGATCAGATAAGTGATAAAAAGAATCTTGAGGAGGACTGGGTGGAGAAAATGTCGATAAAAGCAGCGATAGATCACCTGTCTGAAAGAGAGAACCGTATAATTAAGATGAGATATTATGAAGGGAAGACACAGATGGAAGTTGCAAATGAAATATGTATTTCACAGGCACAGGTCAGTCGTCTCGAAAAAAGAGCACTTAAGGTTATGAAACAATATCTTTGATTATTATGGGGGCTTTATGCGAATTTGTGAGCTTAGGGAGAAGGAAGTAGTAAATGTGTGTGACGGGGAGCGTCTTGGGAATATCTGCGATGTGGATTTTGAGGAGCGTACAGGCAGAATCTGCTCGCTGATAATACCGGGACCATGTAAGGTGTTTGGCATTATAGGGCGTGACAGTGAATATATAATTCCATATGAGTGTGTAAAGAGGATTGGTGCGGATGTTGTATTGGTTGAGGTCGAAGCATCAAAATGTCTTCACAAATGTGAATGGTAACAATTTATATAATGGACAATTTAGATTTCTTCTATTATAATATATTGAGCATGGGCAAAAGCCACAGGTCGATATATATTTGGCCGGGGAGCATGATATTAGAAACAGACTAAAAATATTTTCAATATAATATATATTTGATGGAGGAAACAGCGATGAAGTGTCCATTTTGCGGAGAAGCAGATACAAAAGTTATAGATTCCAGGCCGGCAGATGAAAATACATCTATAAGGAGAAGGAGACAGTGTGATAAGTGCAATAAAAGATTTACTACATATGAAAAGGTAGAGTCGATACCTCTTGTTGTCATAAAAAAAGACCAGACAAGAGAGCCTTATGACCGTGCAAAGATAGAAAGAGGAGTGTTCAGGTCATGTCACAAGCTGCCTATATCGGTTGACGATATGAATCTGTTAGTGGATAAGGTGGAGACGGAGATATTCAACAAAGAGATAAATGAAGTACCAAGCAGCCTTATAGGAGAACTTGTAATGGAGGGGCTTGAAAAACTCAATGCGGTTGCATATGTCAGGTTTGCATCCATATACAGAGAATTTAAAGATGTAGATACATTTATGGAAGAGCTGAAAAAAATTCTTGATAAATAAAATTACAGCTTGTAAATATCAGAGTGTTCTGATAATATAACATTATGATTTACGGGTAGATTTGCTGTGCATGGAGGTAGACTATGTATAGTGAATCATTTAGTGCCGCCATATTTGGAATAGACGGCTGTGTAGTACATATTGAGACAGATATATCAGAAGGACTTCCGGGTCTTGTTCTGGTAGGCTATCTGTCGTCAGAAGTAAAAGAAGCAAGAGAGAGGGTAAGGATTGCATTAAAAAACAGCGGATACAGATTTCCGCCTAAAAAGATAACGATAAATCTCTCTCCTGCTGATGTGAGAAAAGATGGGACATCATTTGACCTGTCTATTGCTGTTGCAATATTGGCGGCATTTGGTTATATAGACAAAGAAATCTTAAAACAAATTCTATTTATCGGTGAGTTAGGTCTTGATGGAAATATCAAATCAGTTAATGGCGTACTTCCCAGAGTTTATACAGCATATGAAAACGGATTTAAGTATTGTATCGTGCCTTTTGACAATGTTTGTGAGGCAGGTATCATAGATGATGTAGGAATCATAGGTGTAAAAAATATTAAAGAGATGGTTGAGATATTGAATTCGGAGGATATTGCCGGGTACATATCCGACACAAAACACAAGATGCCGTTTAAAGTAGAAAACGATGAACATGACTTATCTGACATAAGGGGTCAGGAGGGGGCAAAAAGAGCGGTAGAGGTTGCCGTTTCAGGTATGCACAATATTGCACTCATTGGCGCTCCGGGCACGGGAAAGACAATGCTTGCACAGTGCATACCCGGTATTATGCCAAAACTTACATTTTCAGAGAGAATGGAAATATCAAAAGTATATAGCGTTGCCGGTCTTTTAAACAAGGAAAATCCGGTTGTGCAAAAAAGACCATTCAGGTCTCCGCATCACACTGTTACTCAGACGGCACTTGCAGGAGGCGGCAGGTATCCAAAGCCGGGGGAGGTGAGCCTTGCGTCGGGAGGTGTGCTTTTTCTTGATGAGCTGCCGGAGTTTCAAAGACAGGTGCTTGAGGTGATGAGACAGCCTTTAGAGGATGGGTATGTAAATGTTTCAAGACTGGAGGGAAGCTACCGTTATCCTGCAAAGTTTCAGCTTACGGCTGCGTTAAATCCATGTAAGTGCGGATATTACCCCGACAGGAAAAAATGCACTTGTTCGCAGGGACAGATAAAAAATTATCTCGGCAGGATAAGTAAACCATTGCTTGACAGGATAGATATTTTTACTGAAACGATAATATTAAAATACGGAGAAATAAGCAACAGTGACAAAGGTGAGAATTCATATAATGTCAGAAAGAGGATAGAAAAAGTTCACCATATTCAAAAAGAACGCTATAAAAATGACGGGATATTGTTTAATTCAGAACTAAGTGCAGGCATGATAAAAAGATATTGTGTCATGGATAATGAGGCAAAGGAATATCTTGAAAATATATTTGAGAACATGGAGTTTAGTGCGAGGGCATATCACAAGGTCCTAAAGACTGCGAGGACAATAGCAGATATGGACGAAAGTGGGGAAATAAAAAGAAAACATATTTCAGAGGCAGTATGTTACCGTACCGCAGATAAGAAGTATTGGGGGGTGACTATGTGAAAACAGGTGAAGATATTTTGTATCCGTTCTGGCTTAGCTGTATTCAGGGAGTCGGGACAAAAACCAGAGAAAGACTAATAAATTATTTCGGGAGTGAAAAAGCTGTTTTTCAAGCGGATAGTGAGAAACTGTATGAAGTAAACGGTATAAGGAAAGATGTGATACAAAAACTTATTGACAGCAGGAATATCGAAAATATAAGCAAAAAATGGCAGAAAATGTGTGATGCAGGGACAAATTTTACATATATCGGAGCAGAGAATTATCCTGAAAAGTTAAAAAATATATATGACCCTCCGTATAGTCTTTTTTACAGGGGGGAACTTCCGGACAATAATAAACCGGCAGTAGCAGTTGTCGGAGCAAGAAATGCAACATACGAGGGAAGATGTATAGCGGAAAAATTTGGGCGTGAACTTGCAAAGTACGGTGTGCAGGTGATAAGCGGACTTGCAAGGGGAGTTGATATAAAAAGCCAGACGGGGGCAATGTCAGTTGTAAGAGGAAGAACATTTGCTGTTCTTGGATGTGGGATAGATATATGTTATCCGAGGCAGCATATAAATGAATATATAATGATGCAGACAAGGGGAGGTGTAATCTCAGAGTATGCACCCGGTGTAAGTCCGGTGGCAGGAAACTTTCCGAGAAGAAACAGGATAATAAGCGGACTGTCTGATGGAATACTTGTTGTGCAGGCGGGAAAAAAGAGTGGTTCGCTCATCACGGCAGAGCTTGGATTAGAACAGGGAAAGGACATATTTGTGGTACCCGGGAGTATAAATGACAGCTTTTATTATGGGAGTAATGAACTGATAAAAAACGGAGCCTGCTTAGTCACAAACGGCAGAGATATTTTAGATGCACTTGGCATATTTTATAGTGAAGATATTGAGATTAAAAATAAAAAAAATAATCTTTTGCTTGAAACCGCTGAAAAAATAGTGTATGCTAGTTTAAGTTTGGAGCCGGCACATGTATCAGAAGTTGCATCTGAAACGGGACTTGGCATCCCTGATGTGATGGACTGCCTTTTATCTCTTGAGATGAAGGGGCTTATTGACACGGTCGGAAACAATTATTATGCAATAAAGATATGAGATCTTGCAAGCCTGGGTGAAAGGAAGGAAACAGTATGGCAAAGAATCTGGTAATTGTTGAGTCGCCATCAAAAGCTACGACTATTAAAAAATTTTTGGGAAGTACCTATGAAGTGATAGCTTCAAATGGTCATGTAAGGGATTTGCCCAAAAGCCAGCTTGGAATTGATATTGAGAATGATTTTGAACCTAAATATATTACGATAAGGGGAAAGGGCGAGCTTCTTGCAAAACTTAGAAAAGAAGTTAAGAAAGCTGATAAAGTTTATCTTGCAACTGACCCGGATCGTGAAGGAGAAGCTATATCGTGGCATTTGTCAAAGGCACTTAAACTTGATGACAAAAATGCAAAGCGTATTACATTCAATGAGATAACAAAAAATGCTGTTAAGCAGTCCATAAAACAGGCAAGAAAGATAGATATGGATCTTGTTGATGCACAGCAGGCAAGGCGAGTGCTAGACAGAATGGTTGGTTATCAGATTAGTCCGGTGCTCTGGGCAAAGGTAAAAAGAGGACTTAGTGCGGGTAGGGTTCAGTCTGTTGCTTTAAGGATAATAGCAGACAGAGAAGAACAGATAAATGCCTTTATCGCAAAAGAGTATTGGACATTGTCAGGGGAGTTTAAGATTGACGGAGAGAAGAAACCTCTTGCGGCAGATTTCTATGGAACTTTAAAAGAAAAGATGACCATTGAATCAAAAGAGCAGGCAGGAAAGATAATAGAAGAAATAAAAAAATCTAAGTTTGAAATTTCAGATATTAAAACTTCCGGAAGGACCAAAAAAAGCCCGTTACCTTTTACTACAAGTACATTGCAGCAGGAGGCAGCAAAGACACTTAATTTTGCAACACAGAAGACGATGAGGGTAGCACAGGGACTTTATGAGGGTACTGCCATAAAAGGAAGAGGGACTATAGGTCTTATCACCTATCTGCGTACAGATTCTACGAGAATATCAGATGAAGCAAAACAGAGTGCTGCTGATTTTATCAGAGAAAGTTATGGCGGGGAGTATCTTAACCAGAACGAAAAAGCCGGAAAGAGTCAAAAAAAGATACAGGATGCACATGAGGCGATAAGACCGACATATGTTGATCTTACACCGGCACAGGTTAAAGACTCTTTATCAAGAGATCAGTTCAGATTGTATCAGCTTATATGGAAACGTTTTGTGGCAAGCCAGATGTCAGATGCTAAATATGAGACAAAATCAGTAAAGATAGATTCGGACAAATACAGATTTACATCTGCATCTTCAAAAGTTGTGTTTGCGGGGTATCTTACTGTATATCAGACAGATGAGGATAAAATAGATAAAAAGGCTCTTTCTAAGAAGATTGAAAAGGGAATGGAGCTTGGTCTTGAAGAGATTGACAAAAAGCAGCACTTTACCCAGCCACCGGCACACTTTACGGAGGCATCACTTGTTAAAACGCTGGAAGAACTTGGTATAGGCAGACCAAGTACCTATGCCCCTACGATTTCAACGATAATAAACAGACATTATGTTGCAAAAGAACAAAAGAATCTTTATATTACAGAGCTTGGTGAAGTTGTAAATAATATTATGAAAAAATCCTTTGCCAGTATCGTGGACGTAAATTTTACAGCATATATGGAAGGGCTTTTGGACAGAGTTGAGGACGGTTCAGTAAAATGGAAGACGGTTGTCAGAAACTTTTATCCGGATCTGCATGAGGCAGTGGAACAGGCACAAAAGGAACTTGAACAGGTAAAGATCGAGGATGAGGTTACGGATGTTATCTGTGAGGAATGTGGAAGAAATATGGTCGTCAAATATGGACCTCATGGAAAATTCCTTGCGTGTCCGGGATTTCCGGACTGCAGGAATACAAAACCTTATTATGAAAAAATCGGAGTTATGTGTCCTAAGTGTGGTGATGATATTGTAATAAAGAAAACCAAAAAAGGAAGAAGATACTATGGCTGCATCAACAATCCTGAATGTGACTTTATGTCATGGCAGAAACCATCAGAAAAGAAATGTCCAAAATGTGGCGGAGCAATGGTTGAAAAAGGAAATAAAATTGTGTGCATGGATGAACAATGTGGTTATGTAGAGGCTAAGGAAAAGAAATAAAATGAGTTTGGAGTTACTGGATAAGACTAGAAAGATAAATAAACTTTTGACTGAACAGGAATCAGATAAAATTGATTTCAGACAGTTTTGCAATGTGTTGTCAAATGAGCTTAATGTCAATGTACTGCTCACGAGTAAAAAAGGAAAGGTGCTTGGACTAAAGGAATGTCAGGGCATCGAGGGATTTCAGAAAATAAAAGATATAGGATATGGAGACTATATAGACAGTGCCATAAGAGACAGATTTATGAATATCTTATCCACAAAGGAAAATGTAAATCTGTTGACTATTGGGTTAGAATGCGATAATATATTAGAGTATCGGGCAATGATAGCACCGGTATGTATGTCAGGCAAAAGGCTGGGTACCTTGTTTGTCTATCGTAAAAATAATGATTTTTCAATAGATGATATAATACTGACAGAATATGGCGCTACAGTTATAGGACTTGCGATGCAGAGAGCGGAAAGTGAAGAAAATTCTGAGGAGCATCACAAGGAGCATGATATATATGCTGCGATAAAAACATTGTCAAAACTTGAAGCACATGCGATGATGTATGTGTTGGCAGAGCTTGGCGAAGAAAAAAAAGGGATACTTATTACAAGCAGGCTTGCTGATAAGGTTGGTATAACCAGATCTGTTATAGTAAATGCTTTGAAAAAGTGTGAGAGTGCAGGTATAATTGAAACTAAATCATCGGGTATGAAAGGAACTACAATACATATTGTAAATGATTTGCTGTGCGAAGATATAATTGCACGGAATATATAAATATTATGCCATGCTGTGCTTAATCATTTTAAGTGCTGCATGGTTTTTTTACATAAAATGACTTACTTAACAAAAATGTAACAGTTCAGCCTTGCATTTCTTACATTCATAAACCTGCCAGCGAGCTGTCAGTCGCTGCTTTGCAGCTTATGTTTACTCATTTCAGAAATGAAAGGCTATTCTACCATAATAAGGTACTTAACAATACAATGAACAAGCTCATTGTATTGCCAATTATCTTTTTATGGCTGAACTGTTACTAAAAAATAAATAAATAAATTTTGCTTAAATACTTGTAATTTGTCGTAATTTCTTTATAATTGAATATGTATTCTTATACATAGATAATGAATTAAATATAATTCATTGTGATGATAGATAAATTATGTAGAGATAAAATGATACAAAATGAAAGGAGTGCGGGTATGATTTCATCAGGGGCTTATAATTACATAAATGTTCTGGAAAAAGCAAGTGATGCAAGCTGGACGAGAAATTCAGTAATATCAAACAATATTGCAAATGTAGATACGCCGGGATATAAGAGAAAAGACATAAGATTTGAGGAATATCTTCAGGGTGCTGTCAGTGGTGGTTCATCATTAGATGACAATATAGCCAATGCTGATCTGGACAGTCTTACCGGAACTACATATACAGACTATGCGTCTTCAAGTTACCGCATAGATGGAAATAATGTAGATATTGATACAGAAAATGCAGAACTTGCAAAAAATCAGATTAAATATTACACAATGTTGGATTCTATCAGTCAGGAATTTAAAAGGATACAGAGTGTATTTAAGACGAGCTGATAGTGTATGGATTGAAACAGGAGGAAAAGTATGAGTGTTTTTTCAGCAATGGATATAAGTGCCACGGGTATGACGGCACAGCGGACAAGACTTGATCTTATTTCAGAAAATATTGCAAATGTAAATACTACAAGAACAGCAGACGGAGATGTCTACAAAAGAAAAGCAGTTGTTTTTGAAGAAAAAAATTATGTATCTTTTGATGATGCTCTTATAAATGCGACAGGCACACTTGGAAAAGGTGTAAAGATAACAAAGATATATGAGGATAATGAGACAGAATGTCGAATGGTTTATGATCCTTCAAATCCGGATGCAGATGAAAAAGGATATGTTGCATATCCAAATGTAAATACAGTTACTGAAATGACTAACATGATAGATGCGAGCAGATCTTACGAGGCTAATGTTACGGCGTTTAATGCTTCAAAAAATATGCAGCTCAAGGCATTAGATATAGGCAAATCATCATGATAGAATCAGTAATGTTAATATGTGAGATAAAAGCACATGTTGATGTGCGATTGGATTGGAGGATTTTATAAATGAGTTTAACGGCATTATCAGGTGTTAATTATGATAATTTTACGACACCGGCGATATCATCTTCTCTTTCAGATGGAAGTGATTCGCTTATTATAAATTCAGATGATAACAAGAGTGCGTTTTCTACATTGTTTGATTCGGCTGTAAAAATGGTAAATGAGACAAATGACTATAGTAATGCAGCAGAAGAAGAAGAAATAAAATATGCATTAGGAGAGTCCGATAGTATTCATGATCTGCAGATAGCCCAGCAAAAAGCAAATGTTTCATTACAATATACGGTTGCCGTAAGAAACGCTTTTGTTCAGGGATACAAAGAATTGATGAATTTACAATTCTAAAATAAGCCGAAAGGAATTAGGAGAACTGGATTATGCGCGAAAAAGTAAAAGAAATTCCGGAAAAATTTAAAGTGTTCTGGGATAAATATACAAGCAAACAAAAGACTATAGTTATTGCTATAATATGTGTGGTTCTCATAGCCATAGGAGTTGTGGCATGGCTTGCTTCGAGACCTACATGGTCAAAGTTTCAGGTGTTTGACAGTGTAGATGATGCAAATACCATGACCAAGGCACTTGATGACCAGAGTATTACATGGAAGGCATCGAGTGACGGAAAAACTATATATGTACATCAGGATGATATGACAAATGCTCTTTATGCAATGAGTGATAACGGCCTCACTGACAAAGGATATACATGGGATGCTGCGTTTGATAATTCCATGTCAACAACGGAAAGTGAAAAGGATCAAAAGAGAGTTCTTGCATTACAGTCTGAGATAAGACAGAGTCTTATTCAGTATAAATTCATTGATGATGCAAATGTATTTATAAATGTCCCGGAGACTACATATACTGTTCTATCAAGTGATGATGCAGAAACAGCAAAGACATCTATTACGGCAAGCATTGAATTAAATGATAAAAATAAGGATCTGCTTGATGATAAGACAGCAGAGACACTTGCGTACTGGCTTGCCAATACAGTAGGTACAGATGTGAAGAATGTTATCATCAATGATACCGATGGAAAGTGCATTTATAATGGAAATACCAGTGATGGATTAGGTGGAGTGCTCACAGGTGGAAGCACAGAATATTGCAACAAACTCCGCAATACAATAGCAGACAATGTTACAACACTTCTTATAAGGTGCGGTTATGATGATGCACAGGTAGGAACAGACGGCATACAGTTCGATATGAACAAGATAGAAACTCTCACAAAAGAGTATTCTGTTGATGATGGAAGAGAGTACGGTTATCCGACAAATCTTTATACATATAGTTCAAAAGGTGCGTCAGGAAACGGCGGTACACCGGGAACAGACTCAAATGACAGTGACACTGATTATGTAAATAACAGCAGCTCAGGTACATCGAACACTGTAGATATGCAGAAACTCACAGCTCTTCTTACGAACGAGAAAGTTCAGAACATTAAGCAGGAAACACCTGCCATCAAGCTTGCAGATTCTTCACTTGGTATTGTCGTAAGAAAATATACTGTTTATAAAGAGGATGATCTTAAGGCAGATGGTACTCTTGATAAGACGACATGGGATCAGTTTATATCTCAGAATAATAAGATAAGCACTACAACAGTATCGACTGATGAGATAAATCTTATTTCAGCAGCAACAGGTGTCAGTGCAAATAAGATTACAGTACTTGCATACAATGTTCCACAATTTGTAAGCAGTACAAAGTCATCAAACGGTATTTCAAATTATCTGATGATAATACTTACAGTTCTTATAATTGCGTTGCTCATATTCGTAATCCTCCGTGGTGCGTCACCACTTGCGGCAGAGGACGAAGAACCGGAACTTTCAGTAGAACAGCTCCTTGCAACGACAAAAGAGAACCAGTCTTTGGATGACATTGAATTTAGTGATAAATCTGAGACTAGAAAGATGATAGAAAAATTTGTTGATGAAAATCCTGAGGCAGTTGCACAGTTGCTTCGTAACTGGTTAAATGATGAGTGGGAATAATAAAGATACAGAGATAATTGAAAGGTGAGGATTGGTATGGCTAAATCAGAAGAAATTACAGGCGTGCAAAAAGCTGCCATACTGCTTATTGCACTTGGACCTGATAAGTCTTCAAATGTATTTAAACATTTGAAGGAGGACGAAATAGAACAGCTTACCCTTGAGATAGCAAATACGAGAAGTGTATCTCCTGCTATGAAAGATGCGGTACTGGATGAATTCTATGAAGTATGTCTTGCACAGCAGTACATTGCAGAAGGTGGTATTGGTTATGCAAAAGACCTTCTCGAAAAGGCACTTGGTTCAGAAAGGGCAAAAGATGTTATTGGAAAACTTACGGCATCATTGCAAGTCAGACCGTTCGAGTTTGTCAGAAAGACGGATGCAAGCCAGTTGTTGAACTTTATTCAGGACGAGCACCCGCAGACGATAGCACTTATTTTGTCGTATCTGTCATCAAATCAGGCATCAGCAATTATTTCGGCATTGTCGCCTGAAAAACAGACAGATGTTGCAAAGCGTATTGCACAGATGGACAGAACATCGCCGGATGTTATCAAGGAGGTTGAAAAGGTGCTCGAACAGAAGCTTGCTTCCCTTGTCAATCAGGATTACACGATTGTTGGTGGTGTCGATTCTATCGTAGATATATTAAATACAGTAGACCGAGGAACAGAAAAGCATATTATGGAAAGTCTCGAAATCGAAGATCCGGAACTTGCAGACGAAATCAGAAAGAAGATGTTCGTATTCGAAGATATTCTTTCGCTCGACGACAGATCTATCCAGCGTGTGCTTCGTGAAGTTGACAATAACGAACTTGCCGTTGCACTTAAAGGCTCAAACGAAGAGGTTCAGAATCTTATCTTCAGCAATCTTTCAAAACGTCTTGCTACAATGATAAGAGAAGATATGGACTTTATGGGACCTGTTCGTATGAAGGATGTTGAGGAAGCACAGCAGAAGATTGTTAATATTATCAGAAAACTCGAAGACTCTGCTGAGATTATTATCTCCAGAGGTGGAGGTGACGAGATAGTTGTCTAATCTTATTAAAAATGTTTATTTTACCGTAGATGAGGAAGATAAGAGAGTAATTAATTCTGATGATTATGGAAAAGAGGTTCATCCTGAGATATACCATGGCAAAGCAGTAGAAAGTGAAATAAAACCATTCAGCTTCAGACAGCTTGGAGATGAAACGGCGGCTTCTTTAGAAAATATGGATGAGCAGCCTGAAGATTTTCAGGAGGGCATGAATGTTCTTTCAATGGAAGAGGTTAGGGAAGAAGAAAAGAAAATAATATCAGAAGAACTCAATGACGAAAGAGAAAAAATCCTGCAGGAAGCAAGAAAAGAAGCAGAGAAGATTATTGATAGTGCAAACCTTTCAGCAGATGATATAAAAAATCAGGCATTTGAAGAAGGAAAACAGAGTGGTCTTGAGGAAGGCAGAAATCAAGGTCTGATGGAGATTGAAGAACAGAAAGAAAAGTTAGAAGAAGATTATAATTTAAAAATTGCAGAAGTCGATAACATGGCAAAGAGCCTTGAACCTAAGTATGCTGATATTGTTGCGGGACTTGTTGAAAAAATAACAGGTGTTGTATGCCGTGATAAAAAAGATATTATAGTCTATCTGATAGATAATGCTCTGCATGGCAACTTACAGGGAGCAGAAAAAACGAAGAACATTACATTGCATATTTCGAAAGCTGATATGGGAATCGTTACTGCAAAGAAAGATGATCTTGTAAAAGGCTTAAATAAAGATATAGAAGTTGATATTATTGAGGATACAAGTCTTGAACATAACCAGTGTGTTATAGACTTTGATACAAAGGTT
Source organism: Clostridium sp. AM27-31LB (assembly GCF_003480745.1). Classification (NCBI taxonomy): domain Bacteria; kingdom Bacillati; phylum Bacillota; class Clostridia; order Eubacteriales; family Clostridiaceae; genus Clostridium; species Clostridium sp. AM27-31LB. The sequence goes on from NZ_QUJS01000006.1 coordinate 159,163, forward strand.
ATAGATTGCAGTCTTGATACACAGCTCAAAAGTCTTAGGGACAGTTTGAAAATGTTGGCAATGTAAGGTAAGGAAAGAGAGGGGCGCATAGGTATGATAGACATTGATTTATCAAAATATGATATGCTTCTAAATCAGTCATTTGAGAAAAAACTTGGCAAAGTTGCTAAGGTGGTAGGTCTTACGATAGAATCAATCGGACCGTCTGCAAAGCTTAATGATTTATGTCACATAATCACAAAAGAGACGAATCAGGTTATTAATGCGGAGGTTGTGGGTTTCAAAGATGACAGAGTGTTACTCATGCCTTATGATCAGACTGAGGGAGTAGGACTTGGAAGCAGAGTGGAAAATACAGGTGCTCCTCTGAAAGTAGCCGTTGGTGATGAACTTCTTGGAAAGACGCTCGATGGTCTGGGCTATCCTATAGACAATACTTCTCTGACAACAGAAGGGGCATATTCAGTTGAAGCTGAACCGCCGGATCCACTTACAAGAAAGATAATCGATGAGGTGCTTCCGCTTGGTGTAAAGGCAGTAGATGGTCTTATTACAGTCGGAAAAGGTCAGAGAATAGGAATATTTGCAGGAAGTGGTGTTGGAAAGAGTACACTGATGGGTATGTTCGCAAGAAATACTAAAGCTGATATAAATGTGATTGCACTTATTGGAGAGCGAGGACGAGAGGTCAGGGAGTTTATCGAGAGAGATTTAGGAGCTGAAGGAATGAAACGTTCGGTTGTCGTAGTGGCAACATCAGATAAACCGGCACTCATAAGAAAAAAAGCAGCAAAGACGGCGACAGCCATTGCAGAATATTTCAGAGATCAGGGAAAAGATGTGCTTCTTATGATGGATTCACTGACACGTTTTTCTATGGCACAGCGTGAGATAGGTCTGGCATCGGGTGAGCCGCCTGTTTCAAGAGGATACCCGCCAAGTGTATATGCAGAAATGCCAAAACTGCTTGAAAGGGCAGGATGTTCCGAAAAAGGCTCAATAACAGGTCTTTATACGGTACTTGTTGATGGGGATGATTTCAACGAGCCTATCACGGATACGGCAAGAAGTATTTTGGATGGACATATCGTACTAGACCGAAAAATTGCTCAGAAAAATCATTATCCGGCTATAGATGTCTTAGCGAGCATATCCCGCGTTATGAGTAGTATTGCCTCGAAAGAGCATAAACAATGGGCTGGAAAATTACGAAATGTCATGGCGACATATGCAGAGGCAGAGGACCTTGTAAATATAGGTGCATATAAGCCGGGTTCAAATAAAGAAATTGATTTTGCATTATCTAAAATTGATGCCGTAAACGGATTTTTGATTCAGGATGTATATGAGAAAGTTTCTTTCGAGGATACGATAAAAAGGCTTCAGAATATTTTCGAGGAGAATGTTGAAGAAGCAGAGATTTAGATTATTATAAATGAATTGAAGGTTGGCTGATGGCAAAATTTATATTTAAGATGGAGAGTATTCTTTCTGTAAAAGAAAAACTTGAAGAACAGGCAAAAGCCGAATACAGTATTGAGATGATGAAACTCAGGCAGGAAGAAGAAAAGTTAGATAAATTAAAATTAAGACGGGATATGTACCAGTCAAAACTTTATGATGCGGTAACGGACAAGCTGAATATATTAGAAATAAAGATACTTGAAGATAGCGTCGAAAATATAAAATATAACATAAAACTGCAGATGGTGGTTGTCGCAAATCAGCAGAGAGCTGTTGAGAAGGCTGGAGAAAAACTTGACAATGCCATGAAAGAAAGAAAAACTTATGAAAAATTAAAAGAAAATGCATTTGAAGAATTTAAGGCAGAGATAAATGCAGAAGAACAAAAAGAGATAAATGAACTTGTAAGTTTTAAGTTTAGAAGTGGCAGTGATGAAAGTGAGGAATAAGCGGATGGCAAAGAAAGATAAGGACAAAATAGTAGGTGAAGAAAATGAGAGCGGTGGAAGCAAGCTGGTAACTGCTTTGATAGCGATCGTTATCATTCTTATCTGGCTGGCAGTTTTTGCATTTTTAATAAAAATGGATGTAGGAGGTATTGGAAGTAAAGTATTGTATCCGGTGCTTAAAGATGTTCCGGTAGTAAACAAGATACTTCCTAATGTTTCAGAAGATGTGCAGGCTGAAGAGGGTGATTATGAATACACAACACTTAAAGCTGCAAATGAGAGGATTAAAGAATTAGAGAGTAAACTTAAGTCTGAAAATGGAACACAGGATGCAAATTCTGATTATATTTCAGAACTTGAGGCTAAGTTAATGAAACTCCAGAAGTATAAAGATGAGTATGATGATTTTCAGAAGCGTGTAAAAGAGTTTGATGAAAAGGTTGTGTTTACAAAGAATGCTCCGGATATCTCAGAGTATCAAAAGTATTATGAGGAAATTCAACCGGAAAATGCCGAAAAGATATACAAACAGGTGCTCCTCAAACTTCAATACACAAAGAAAGCAGAAGAACTTGGAAAATTCTATGCTAATATGGATGCTGATAAGGCGGCTGCAAGACTTTCAGAGATGTCGGAAGACCTTTCACTTATCAGGGATATTCTTGAAAATATGACAGAAAAACAAGCGGCTGCGATATTGCAGGAGATGGATGTTGATTTCGCCGCACAGGTTACAAAGAAAATATCATCAGTGAAAAAATAGTTATCTTTCACATTGTAAGTGTGGCTTGGAAAAGTAACCAGATGTTTACGGCATTAGCCGTTTACATATATATCTATATCAATATAAGGAGGTGAAATGATGGCAGAGATCAAATCATTGATGATGGATTCATTATCAAAGGTTCAGTCAAACAATCAGGTACAGATGAAAAAAGACAAAAATGCAAATGATTTTGCAAATTGCCTGAGTGCATCTAAAAATGGTAACACTGCTAATACTAAGAACAGTGTGTCTGACAATCAGAAAAGCAGTAATCTTAAGGTTGCAAAATCAAATACTGTAAACGCAAAAAACACAGATGATAACATTTCAGAACTTAATGCAAATACATCAGCGAAAGCAGATTTAAAATCAGTAGAAAATGTTGCAAATGAGATAACAAATGAGGTCAGGGATATACTTGGTGTCGATGACGAGACGCTGGCAAATGCCATGACAGCACTTGGATTTAGTGCACTTGACTTGCTCGATACTAGTAATCTTGCAAAACTTGTTCTTACAATCAATGGAAGCAGTGAATTTACGGATTTGCTCACTGATGAGAATATGATGAACCAGTTAAATTCTCTTATTGATGTTGTTGAAAATATCAATTGGGAAGAGTTGACGGGAATGTCTAAAGAAGATTTTGCCACAGTTCTTGCAAATTCAACGCAGCAGGGTGACATTGAACATGAAAATTTGATGACAACTGTTTCTGATGGAGAAACATTTAGTGTGATTCAGGAAGATGCTTCGGACAGGCAGGTGAATGTTCAAACAGATGTTTCTGATAATATAACAGATGTTTCTGATAATATAACAGATGTTTCTGATAATATAACAGATGTTTCTGATAATATAACAGATGCAAAACAGGATGTTACTGTAGTAGTAGAAAAAAATCAGAGCGAAGCAGAGCAGGGTTCGGCACAGACAGATTCAGATGCCGGTAAAAATATGTCAGAAGAAATAGCTGAAAGCACATTGTCTGACGATGATGCGGTAAGTAGCAGGCAGACAAATGTTCAGAATAATTTTATTCAGAACATGGAGCAGGCGGCTGCAAATGTTGAACAGACACAGAGTGCAAGACCGGATACTGTAAGGATGCAGCAGATGGTTGACATTGTAAATCAGGTTGTCGAAAAGATAAAAGTTTCACTTGGAACTGAATCGACATCTATGGAGATGCAGCTTAATCCTGAACATTTAGGAAAAGTACTTCTCAATGTATCGTCTAAAAACGGTATGATGACAGCAGTATTCTCAGTGCAGTCGGAAGAAGCAAAAGCGGCACTTGAGAGCCAGATGTTCACATTGCGTGAAAATCTTGAGTTAAGAGAACTTAAAGTCGATGCGGTTGAAGTAAATGTGTCAGATTTTGATTTTTCACGAAGTGACCAGGCTATGGACGGCGGACAGAGCAAAGCTGATGATGGAAATGGCAAACAGATGAAGTTTGACTTTGGGGATGATTCGTCAGATGAGTCAGCAATTTCAAACGAGGAAAAAGAAGCCGTGAGAAAACAGGTTATGCGTGACAATGGTTCGCAGATAGACTTTACGGCATAGATGAAATGAAAGGAGGAATATTATGGGATTAACAGCACCGGTAGTAAACGGTCAGGTTCAGATTTCAGAGGATTCACAACAGACAAAAGAGAGAAAGACAAATGATTCGCTTGGAAAAGAAGACTTCCTTTTACTTCTTGTAACACAGATGCAATATCAGGATCCGCTTGAACCTACAGATAACACTGAGTATGTAGCACAGCTTGCACAGTTCTCAGAACTTGAGCAGATGGAAAACTTAAACAGTACGACTGTAAATACATCGGCATATTCACTTGTAGGTAAGACAGTCAAGATAGAACAGACATCAGGCACAGGTCAGGTGACAGAGATGCAGGGTACTGTAGACAAGGTAACTATTCAGAACAATAAAGCATATGTTCAGGTAAATGGTGATCTTTATTCGTATGATGACATTTCAGAGGTGATAGATTCATCATATCTTATATCGCAGTACATACCAAAGGTAAGTGAGCAGACGGTTACATATCTTCACGGAGCACCACAGGATGTAGTGATAAAGGGTGTAAGTCTTGGCTCAAACGGTTATCAGGCAGCTTCAATAGGCATAGGTCTTATTGATTCTAAGGGTAATACTACAAAGGTTGATGCAAGTAAGCTTTCATATAAGGATGGAGTTCTTACTATAGACAAGTCAGCATTTGCAAGTCTCGATGCGGGTACATATACGATTGGCTTTGTATTTGATGATGCAAACAGCACAGTTGACGCTTCAAGCGTAACTCTTGTTGTAAAGGGAATAAAAGAAACAACGGGGGATAATTCATCTTCTGACAAAACAGATACAGACAAGTCTGACAATGATTCTGATGGAAGTACGGATACAGACAACAGTACAGCAAAAACTGAGTAGGCAGGATTGAAAAAGGGAAAATAAGAGAGAGGTGGAGATTATGCAACGACTTAATGATGGTTATTCATCTATCAGTAAAATGGCAAGTCAGCTCATAAATCAGAAAAGTGTAAACAGAAATACATCCACTGACTCAAAGGATTCATTTGAGGAAATACTCAACTCTACTCAGAAAAATTCTGCTGAGAGCTTAAAATTTTCAAAGCATGCCAATGAGAGACTGGCAGACAGAAATATTAACTTATCTGCGGAGCAGATGGAGCGTCTTGAAAATGGCACAACGAAGGCTAGGGAAAAAGGAATTCAGGAGTCTTTGGTAATGGTAGATGACTTGGCATTTATCGTCAATGTTAAAAACAATACGGTTATTACAGCGATGAATGACAAAACAGATTCAATATTTACGAATATTGACGGAGCAGTGATAAGCTAAAATACTTATACGCCGGACCTCATAAGGAAGCGTAGGGATTTTGACTGATTGATAAATCCCAAAGTATCAAAGCTTTTGAAAATACAAAATTTTTGTATTTTATATGAAGGAGGAAAAATATTATGATGAGATCACTCTATTCTGGTGTTGCAGGTCTTAAAACACACCAGACAAAGATGGATGTTATTGGTAACAATATTGCCAATGTAAACACGGTAGGATTTAAGTCAAGCAGTGTAAACTTTGCTGATCAGTTTTATCAGACAATGTCAAATGCAACAGGTGCAGATGCAGCAACAGGAGCAGCCGGTACAAATGCAAAGCAGATAGGTCTTGGATCAACAGTTGCATCAATAACGACAAATATAACAGAGCCGGGTGGAACACAGACGACAAACAGAGCACTTGATGTGGCAATAAACGGAGATTCATTCCTTATCGTTAAATCAGCAGGTTCTACATACTTTACAAAGTCAGGTGCGTTAAATGTAGATGCAAACGGTACATTATACTGTACGACAAACGGAGCTACTGTTCAGGGATGGATGGCACAGACAGACGCACAGGGAAATCAGAGTATTGTAAAAAATACGGTTCAGGATCTTCAGGTAATGTCTGCAGCCAATAGGTACTATGCTCCTACAGAAACATCAGCAGTTACAATAACAGGTAATATTGATAAAGCGGATACAGACCTTGTGGTAAATGACCCGAAAATCATAGATACAAAGAACGGTAAGAAACTTACATTCAGTTTTTACGATGAACTTGGTCAGGAATATACGGTTAAGATGAACTTATACAGAAACGGTTCAGGAACTACAGGAACAGGAACTGATGCACAGGCAACATCCGTATATTCAGTAACACTTGCCGATGTAACTGATGCGGACGGAAATTCTATTTTTGTGAAGAAAACGGTTGCAAATGGAGCAACTTCATATTCGTCAACAAAAGTAAAGATAAATCTTGGTGGTGTTGAATACACGATAGCAAATGAGACAACTGATATAAATCAGAAAACAGGAGAGTTTACCATAACAGGAACAGGAACAGTGCCTACACTCTCTTTTATAGCTGAGACAGGTGATTTTTCAACTGTTAGTGATGCAAATATTCCAAATACCTCAACTGACTGGGGGAAGAGTCTTGTATTTCAGGTTACTGATGCAGGTACTCTTGACAATACATTTACACAGTATGTTCCTGCAACTGATTCGGGCGGAGTAAAAGTTGATTTTTCAAGTCTTACACAGTATTCAAGCTCAGGTGTATCAAGCACATCATACAGTAAAGGAAGTACAAAGGGACTAGGTACGGGCAACACGGCAGGTGAGATGTCAGGTATTTCAATCGATGATAAGGGTATGATTTATGGTACTTACAACAATGGTTCAAAGAAACTTCTTGCACAGATAGCCGTGGCAACATTCTCAAATCCGTCAGGTCTTGAGGCGGAGGGTGATTCATTATTCTCAGCAACACTTAACTCAGGAACATTTGATGGTGTAGGTGAGGATGTAAGTCTTTCAGGAAGTTTTGCGGTAGGTGCACTTGAAATGTCAAATGTTGACCTCGCAGCAGAATTTACAAGTATGATCACAACACAGAGAGGTTTCCAGGCTAACTCAAGAATTATCACAACATCAGATACGATGCTTGAAGAACTTGTAAACCTTAAACGATAATTATGATTAAATAAATATTTTGCAAGAAGTATAACGGGATTTTATTCAGTTAAATGCGTCTGCAGAGTGTATCTTAAATAAAACAGTGATGGTAAGGATATTGATAGAGTTATTTCTTTTTAACTTTGCCGTCACTGTTATATGAAAAAAGAAAGAAGAAAAGGGGAGTTGGTATATGATTGATGTCACAAAAATGAATGGTTCTAAAGTGACCATAAATTCAGATCTGATAGAAACGGTTGAGGAAAATCCTGATACTGTTCTAACCCTGACTACAGGAAAGAAAATTATTATAAAAGAAAGTAGACAGGAAGTCAAAAATTTAGTAATATTATATAAGCGTGAATGCAATTCTATTGATTTTAAATAGAAATTATATAAATAAAAAATAAAATTAAGGTGGTGGCTGTTTTGGATATTACAACAATTGTAGGTATGATAGTTTGTATCGTCGTTGTATTTTTCGGTATCATAACAGGTGTAGATGGATTTGCGGGTATTCCTCATTTTGGTGATCCTCCGTCAGTCTTTATTACACTTGGTGGTTCTATATGCTGTATGATGATTCAGGCAAAAGGATTTCCGGAGTTTATAAACTCATTTAAATCGATTTCGATTGCATTAAAGAAAAAAGAATTAAATCAGGCAGATGCAATAAAGAATATTATTGATTTATCAAATGTAGCACGTAAGGAAGGTCTTCTTGCACTTGAAGAAGCTGCAAATTCTATAGAGGATGATTTCCTTAAAAAGGGAATAATGCTTATTGTTGATGGTACGGATCCTGAACTTGTAAGAAATATAATGCAGACAGAACTTGATGCGGTAGATACAAGGCATAATGAAAAAATAGGTTTCTGGGCTAACTGGGGTGGAATGGGTCCTGCATGGGGAATGATAGGTACACTTATCGGACTCGTAAATATGCTTTACAACATGGACGATATGAGTTCTATCGGACCTAATATGGCGGTTGCACTTCTGACTACACTATACGGTTCTCTATTGTCCAATTGGATTTGTATTCCGGTGTCATTCAAATTAAAGATGAAGAATGATGATGAGATTACGATGAAACAGATTATGGTGGAGGGGCTTTTATCAATACAGGCAGGTGAGAACCCTAGAGTTATTGAAGAAAAACTTAAATCATTCCTTTCGCCGGGTGAGCGTGAAAATCAGGGAGATGATGCACAGGCTGGTGAAGCGGCGGCTGAAGGTGGTGAAGCTTAATGGCAAAAAAAGAAAAGGAAGAAATAAGAACCGACGGTTGGAAAGATACATTTTCGGATCTTATGAACTTGTTGCTTTGTTTCTTTGTCCTTTTGTACTCAATGTCGAATGTTGATCAGGTCAAGTATGCCGAACTCGTAGCTTCGCTTTCAAACAGTTTCAGTATATTTACCGGTGGGGAAAAAGCAGTTGGTGACGGACAACTTGTTTCAAGCGGTGCAAGTCAGCTAAACAATCTGGATGAATATTATTCTGATATGGGAAAAGCAAAAGAATCTCAAAAAGAAGATGATCCCATGTCAGAACTTGAAAAACAGCAAAAAGAGGAACAAAAGAAATCTACGGAAAAATTATACAGTGATATTGTAAAAAAAGCAGAAAATAATCGCCTTCAGGATGCCATAGAGGTTTCTATGGATAATAGTTATCAGTATGTTATGATTTCTCTTAGTGGTGGTATTTTGTTTGATTCAGGCAGTGCTGATATCAAAAAAGGAGCTTCCATGATAATAGGAAGAGTAGGAGATATTCTTAAGAATTATTCAAATAAGAGGATAAAGATAGAAGGCCATACGGATAATGTTCCTATAGGAAGTACATCGAAATATTCGAGCAACTGGGAACTTTCAACAGCAAGAGCAACAAGTGTTTTACAGTATCTTGCACAAAAGAAAGGTTTAAATGCAAAATATCTTGAAGCATCAGGAAGGGCAGATGTAAATCCGGTGGCTGATAACAAGACCGAAAAGGGAAGGTCAAAGAATCGACGTGTAGAAATAAAAATCTACAGCAATAATGATTAGGAAAGGTGCAAAAGTAATATGAAAAAAAATATTTTTAGTGTAATTATTACAGTATTGACAGTGGTGAATGTAGTACTGACAGCAATCATGTTTTTTATAATGGTTCCAACATTCAATAAAACAAATAATCTTATAACACAGGTGGCATCAGTGCTCAATCTTGAACTTGATGGTGATTCGGACGCAAAAGGTGATGCTGATTACAAGATAAGTGACCTTGAGGACACAACAGTTTCATTTGATTCACAGCAGACTATAAATCTTAAAACAGGTTCAGATAATTCTCAGCATTATGCTATGTTATCAGGATATACGATTTCAGTAAACAAAAAGGCTGATGATTATAAAGATTTTGCTACAGATAAAGTTACGGAAAAATCATCTGTATATACGGATATTGTCCGTTCAGTAATACAGTCACATTCAAAGGATGATATATCAGAGGAACTTGTAAAGAAAGAAGCTTTGCAGCAGATTCAGAAGAAGTTTAATACTAAGGCGATCGTAGGCATTACATTAACAAACTTTATGTATCAGTAGTTTTGACAAAAAAATTACTTTGCTTTTTGTTAAAAATGTGTTATTATTACTATGGTTTAGAAAACTGAAATCTTGGATATCTTTTTGTGTTAGCATATACAGGGTTTTAGGTGTGAGGTGAAAATAATGGGAGATACCTTATCTCAGGAAGAGATAGATAATCTGCTCAAGGCGTTTAATGATGGTGATTTAAATGCGGATGATTTTAGTGACACCAAGGAAAAACAGGTTAAAAATTATGACTTTGCCAGACCATCAAAGTTTTCAAAAGATCATCTTCGTACACTCGAAATTATCTTTGAAAATTATGGCAGGCTTTTATCGACAAATCTACCGGCATATCTTAGAAAAAATGTTCAGGTTGAAGTTGTCAATGCGGAAGCAAATACATATTCTGAGTTTGCAAATGCACTTTCTAATCCTGTTATTTTAGGAGTTGTTAATTTTGCTCCATTAGAAGGAAACATTATCATTGAGCTTTCAGCAAATCTCGGATTTACGATAGTAGATCGAATGTTAGGTGGTGGCGGGGCACCATTAGAAAGAAACAGGGATTTTACAGAGATTGAGCTTATTATTTTAGAAAGAGTTTTGGAAGTATGCACAAATCTGCTTGTTGATCCATGGGAGAGCGTTGTGTCTATAGAACCCCGGTTAGAGAGAATAGAGACAAATTCACAGTTTGCACAGTTTATATCTCCGGGTGAGATGACTGCAATCATTACAATGAGTGTCAAGATTGGTTCAGTAGAGGGACTGATGAATATATGTATTCCGTATTCATGTGTTGAACCGGTTATAGACAAGCTGAATACGAAGTACTGGTATTCAAGCATGAAAGAGAGTGATTCGGGTGCTTATCAGGAAGTTATAGAAGATATAATCGACTATGCAAAGATTCCGGTAAAAGCAATGCTGGGAAGGAGTACGATTTCCGTAAATGATTATATCAATATCCAGATTGGTGATATTATTAAGCTGGATACTAAAGTTAATGATGAACTTGAGGTTTATGTGGGAAACATAAAGAAGTTTACTGCACTTCCGGGTGCGACTAGTGATTCTTATGCTGTTCGAGTTACATCAGTGATAAGGGAGGAGCAATAGACATATGGATGGAATGTTAACTCAGGAAGAGATTGATGCGTTGACGGGTGGCAACAATTCAGATAGCAGTACACAGCAGGCATCAGATATTAGTGAAAGTCTTACAGATGCAGAAAGAGATGCGGTAGGTGAGATTGCCAATATCAATATGGGCACTGCTGCGACAACATTATCTACTCTTTTGAATAATAAGGTAACGATTACAACTCCAAGAGTTTCATATGTTACCTTGAATGAACTGTCAGCACAGTATGACAGACCATGTGTATTTATACATATATCTTATATAAGCGGTATAGATGGAAATAATATCCTTATTCTTAAGGAACATGATGTTAAAGTTATTACAGATTTGATGATGGGCGGAGATGGAACAAATACTGAGGGCGAGTTGTCTGAACTTCATCTTAGTGCTATCAGTGAAGCTATGAATCAGATGATGGGTTCTGCTGCGACCTCTTTATCTTCAATGCTTGAAAAGAAAGTGGATATCAGTCCACCAGTTGCAAGTCTTGTAGACTTAAATGACACTATTGAAGATACTGAATTGTCAAATTTCTTAGACGGAGACATTGTTCAGGTAGCATTTGATATGAAAATCGGAGATTTGGTTGACAGCCAGATTATGCAGTTATATCCGTTTGATTTTGCTAGAGAATTGTATAAGAAATTTATGGGTTCGGAAGTTGAGCAGACAGCAGCACCGGCATCACAGCCGGAACAGACTCAGCCTGTATCACCGGCACCGGAACCGGTTCCAACACCGGCACCGCAACCAGTGCAGCCTCAGCCTGTACCACAGCCAATGCCACAACAGATGCAGCAGCCACAGTATGCAATGCCTATGCCAAATGTGAATGTGCAGTCTGCACAGTTCCAGACATTTAATACAGGTGTCAGTCCGCTTATGCAGGAAGAAAATATAGATCTTGTGCTCGATGTGCCATTGGAGGTAACGGTAGAACTTGGTCGCACAAATAAATCAATTAAGGAAATTCTTGATTTTTCTCCGGGAACTATTATAGAGCTTGATAAACTTGCAGGTGAGCCGGTAGATGTATTAGTCAATGGTAAATTTGTTGCCAAAGGCGAAGTAGTTGTTATCGAAGAAAACTTTGGTATCAGACTTGTTGAAATTTCAAAATAAAAATAAATTAAAATGCTGGAGGTGTAGATATGTTTAGTTTAATTACAAAGTATTCTACATTTGCCGGCATTTTTAAATTGATTTTTCTTGTCATTATCTTTATAGTTATTCTCGTGTTGTCTTATCTTGTTACAAAGTGGTATGCAAATTCCGGTCTTGTAAAAAACAAAACAAACAATATAGAGATTAAAGAGTCTTTTCAGCTTGCTCCCGGAAAGACGATTTCTATTGTAAGGATAGGCGAGAAATATGTTGCCTTAGCACAGTTTAAGGATAATGTGGTTAAATTGGCAGAGCTTACGGAGGAAGAACTCATTCTGAACCGCGAAGTTGAAATTTCGGACAGTTCTTTTAAAGATGTTTTTTCAAACATTGTTAAAAGCAGAAAAAAAGACACTAAGTCAGACAAGAAATTATGAGGAAAATAAATGATAAACAAAATTAATAAGAAAAAGTTAAAAAAAGTCATAAATTCTCTTATGATAATAGGTATGTTTGTCCTGCTTTTTTCTGTTTCAAGACCTGCATTTGCAGTGGCAAGCGGTGTAGATAAAACGACTCAGGATGAAATAAGCGGACAGCCTGATATAGATGACAATACACTAGACATCAATATATCATCTAATGCGGGAAGCATGAAGTTGGAGTCAACACTTCAGATTTTGATTATGCTGACTATATTATCACTTGCACCGTCAATTCTTATAATGGTAACATCATTTACAAGAATAGTTGTTGTGTTTCACTTTCTGCGGACTGCCTTGGGAACGCAGACTACACCACCGAATCAGGTGATTGTTGGACTTGCATTGTTTATTACGATTGCAATTATGTCACCGGTTTTTACGGAGGTAAATACTAAGGCGATTAAGCCGTACACGGCAGGAAAGATTAAACAGGAACAGGCAATAGAGAAGGGGCTGTCACCTCTTAGGGAATTTATGCTGAAGCAGACAAGGGAGAAAGATTTAAAATTATTTATGGATCTTAATAAAAAATCTGCTGATGATATAAAAGATTATGATGATATACCAATAACTATAGTGATTCCTGCATTTATCATAAGCGAATTGCGTGCGGCTTTTATAATAGGTTTTTTGATATATCTTCCATTTATAGTAATAGATATGGTTGTTGCCTCGACACTTATGTCAATGGGTATGATGATGCTCCCACCGACAACGATTTCGTTGCCGTTTAAATTGTTATTGTTTGTTTTGGCAGACGGATGGAATTTGGTGATTGGGCAGCTTGTTAATTCGTTTAACTGAGGTCAGCACCTAAAGTAAATTGTTTTTTGAAAATTGGAGGGTTATTATGAATGAGGCTACGATTATAGATCTCTCAAGGGAAACCGTATTAACCATAGTAGAGACATCGATGCCACTTTTATTGATATCATTAGTGATAGGTCTGATAATAAGTATATTTCAGACCATTACATCAATTCAGGAACAGACATTGACTTTTATTCCAAAGTTTATCGCAATAATGCTTGTTGTAGTATTATGTGGAAACTGGATTATGAATAAATGTGTTACGCTTTTTGAAGCATTGATGGCAAACATTCCAAATTATATTAAATAGGGGTGAGACTGTTGAAATTTACTGTAGAATATCTTGAAGTTTTTTTGCTTGTGATGGTAAGGATTTCTGCAATGGTTTATATTATGCCTTTTTTTGGCGACAGGAGTATTCCGGTCAAAGTGAAAATAGCGATTTCATTTTTTCTTGCAGTTCTGGTTGGCAATACAGTTGATTATAATGCTGTATCTTATACTGGTGTTATAGGATACAGCATTCTTGTTGTAAAAGAAGCAATCACCGGCCTGCTGATAGGCATGGCAGCAAATTTATCATTATATATATTGGATTTTTCCGGACATATGTTGAGTTTAGAGCTTGGATTGTCTATGGCTACTGAGTTTGATCCGACATCCAATATGCAGTCAACGGTAATATCAAATTTTTTGAAGTATTCGTTTATGCTGATGTTTCTAGTGACAGATATGCATTATTATCTTATTGATGCACTATACGGTTCATTTGAGACGATACCTATAGGTGGAATGGTGCCAAATGGTGGTGTTGTTTCATTTATGGTAAAATATATAACTGATTATTTTGTTATTGGATTTAGAATAATACTGCCGGTATTTTCGTGTATTCTTGTAATAAATGTCGTTTTAGGTATTCTTGCGAGGATAGCACCACAGATGAATATGTTTGTAATAGGTATGCAGTTAAAGATTTTTGTAGGACTTGTAGTTATATATTTTGTGCTAAATCTTCTTCCGGGATTATGTGATTTTATCTTTCAGGAGATGCAGGACATGACGCAGTTGTTCATTAAATCAATAACACCATAGCTGCTAATAGTGTTATTGAGCAGATTACAAACATCTGCCTGACTCATCAATGTACTGTATAGGTTTATGGTGTGACAGGTAACTTTATATTTGCTATTTTTATGCAAATGGTTTATATTATTTTAAAAGGGTGAACAGTATGATTGAAAAAGACTCTTTAAAAGTTGTTTATTGCTACGATTTGCAGTTGTTTGCAAAAGATGGTCCTAACGGCGAAAAGACAGAGGAGCCGACTTCTAAAAAGTTATCTGATGCGAGAAAAAAAGGTCAGGTAGGAAAAAGTAAGGAAGTTACAACGGCAGCAATGCTGCTTACATTTTTTGTACTTTTAAAATTTTTTATAGGATATCTCGGAGGCAGATTTTTAAGCTGCTTTGAATATGTTTTTAAGCATATTTCAGAATACGGAAATGATGAATTTACAGTTCCGCTTTCCAGTGCACTTATGGGAGACATGGTAAAATATATACTTATCACGGGTCTTCCGTTTTATGCAGTTATATTTGTGGTCGCATTTATATCACAGATGGCTCAGATAAAGTGGAAAGTTTCATTTGAACCCATGAAGCCGAAGTTTTCAAAATTTAATCCTATCAGTGGTGTTAAGAGGATATTTTCAAAGAATAAACTTTTTGAGACTTTGTTTGATACGGCAAAGCTTGTTATATTGTGTGCCGTGGTTATCAGTTATCTTAAGGATAAGTGGGATCTTGTAATGAAAATGTATTCCTATACGCTCACACAGGGAATAGCACTTATAGGAGACATTATCATAGATATAGGTATGCGTGTCAGTATGTGGTTTATAGTTATAGGTGCCGCTGATTTTGCATATCAGAAATGGAAGTTCCATGATGACATGAAGATGACAAAACAGGAAGTTAAGGATGAATTTAAAAATTCAGAGGGTGATCCTAAAGTTAAAAGTCAGCAGCGTGCACGTATGCAGCAGGCATCAAGAAGGCGTATGATGCAGTCAGTTCCGCAGGCTGATGTTGTTATTACAAACCCGACGCATTTTGCGGTTGCCATAAAATATGATAAAAATGAACATGAAGCACCGATAGTTCTTGCAAAAGGTGCTGATTATCTTGCACATAAGATTAAAGATGTGGCAGCAGAAAATTCAATAGAAATAGTTGAGAATAAGCCGCTCGCGCGTATGTTATATCATAATGTAGATATAGGTGCAGAAATTCCACCTGAATTGTATCAGATGGTTGCAGAAGTTCTCGCTTATGTATATAATTTAAAAGGGAAATCTTAAGGGTAAATATACATACCGTAATGTTATGTTATCATATATATGTTCATACGGTTGTGTATAAATTAAAAGTTATATTAAAATTGTTATTAATATATGGAGGTATGTATGAAAAGACAGGATATATTTCTGGGCTTATATATCTTGGTACCGGTCGTGTTTTTGATTGTACCGATTCCAACATTGTTACTGGATATTTTAATCTTATTTAATATAGGAATTGCACTGGTAATTCTTTTTAATTCACTTTTTTCAAAAGAAGCATTAAATATGTCGATATTTCCGACATTGCTTTTGATGACGACACTGTTTAGAATGTCACTCAATGTCAGTTCTACGAGAAATATCTTATTACACGGATACGCAGGTAATGTCGTAGAGACATTCGGACAATTCGTAGGTGGCGGTAACCTTGTAGTTGGTATGGTTATATTCTTTATTTTGATAATTATTCAGTTTATAGTTATCAATAAAGGTTCTGAGCGTGTATCAGAAGTTACTGCGAGATTTACTCTTGATGCCATGCCGGGTAAACAGATGGCGATAGATGCCGACTTAAATACGGGTGCGATAGACGATGCCGAAGCAAAAAGGCGTCGTGAAAAGATACAGGACGAGTCAACATTCTTTGGAGCAATGGATGGTGCTACAAAGTATGTAAAAGGAGATGCCACGGCAGGTCTTATCATAACGGCGATAAACCTTATTGGCGGAATTGTACTCGGTGTTGTCGTACAGGGAACGGAAATAAGTGATGCATTGTCAAAGTACACTATCCTTACAATAGGTGACGGTCTTGTTTCACAGATTCCGTCATTGCTTATATCTTTGTCAACGGGTATCATAGTTACAAAGGCATCAAAGGAATCTGATCTTGGAAATGTCCTTATAAGACAGCTTTTTTCAATACCTAAAGTATTATACATAGTCGGATTTACAATGGTTTTCCTAGGTATATGCACACCTCTTAACACATTGTTATGTCTTATATATGCAGTCTTATTTATTGCGGCCGGAAGAGCGATACAGGCTAATGTTGAGGAAGCAGAGATCGAGGATGAAGTTGAAACTGAGGAGCAGTCAGCAGAGGAGATAAGGCGGCCGGAAAATGTCGTTTCACTTTTGCAAGTTGATCCTATAGAATTAGAGTTTGGTTATGGCATCATACCGCTTGCCGATGTAAATCAGGGCGGCGACCTTTTGGACAGAGTGGTCATGATAAGACGACAGATAGCACTTGAACTTGGCTGTGTCGTGCCTATGATACGACTTAGGGATAATATACAGCTTAATCCAAATCAATATGTTATAAAGATAAAAGGTGTTCCGGTGAGCGAGGGAGAGATATTATTCGACCACTACATGGCTATGAATCCGGGATATGTAGAGGAGGAGATAACAGGTATTCCGACTTTTGAGCCGTCATTCCATCTGCCGGCAATATGGATAACAGAGTCACAGAGGGAGAGGGCAGAATCACTCGGTTATACGGTTGTTGATCCACCTTCGATAATCGCGACACATCTTACTGAGGTTATAAGAAACAATCTCAATGAACTTCTTACAAGACAGGATGTTCAGAATCTTATAAATAATATTCAGGAGGCAAATACAACACTTATTTCTGAACTTGTACCTAAACTTTTAAGTGTAGGTGAGATTCAGAAAGTGCTCCAGAATCTTCTTGAAGAGGGGATTTCGATAAGAGATCTTGTGACGATATTTGAAACGCTCGCCGACAATGCGGCAACGACAAGAGACACAGATGTTCTTACGGAGTATGTAAGACAGAGTCTTAAGAGAGCTATATCTAATAAATATTTTCCTGCAAACGAGATGACGAGTGTAGTAACACTTGATCCTAAGATAGAGCAGGAGATAATGAGTTCTGTCAAACAGACAGAGCAGGGAGCATATATCAATCTTGCACCTGAAAAGACACAGGATATATTAAACTCGGTTAAAGAGGAAGTTGACAAAATGGAAGAACTTGGAAAAAATCCTATAATTGTGACTTCGCCGATAGTTCGTATGTATTTTAAGAAGATAACATCAGAGCAGTTTAAGGATTTGATAGTTGTATCTTACAATGAAATCGATACTGATGTTGAATTACAATCTATAGGGATGGTGACAGTATAGTGATTATTAAGAAATATATTGCAACGACTGAAAAAGAGGCAGTTTCACTTGCAAAGGCTGAGCTTGGTGAAGATGTCACAATTATGAATATTAAAGAAAACAATCCGAAAGGACTCTTAAGATTGTTTAAAAAGAGCAGCGTCGAAGTTACTGCTGCAATCGATGATGTCAAAACGGAATCAAAAAAACTTGAACGAAAAAAAGAGCATACGGATTTTGCCAAACTTCAACAGGCACTTGATGGAAATGGTTTTACACCGGCTCCGGATTCTAAGACAGCAAGAATGGAAGAAAATAAGGAGAGACTATTTAGAAATAATCAGGTTATAAGGGATAATGTTGTTGATGTTGTCGGCGGCAAAATGGATTCAAGCAATGAGATTGAACAGAAGTTAAATACACTTCAGGATCTTATAGAGAAACAGATGGCTCAGAGTATTAAAGATGAGCAAAAAGCAAATGAACAAAAAGAAGATAAAAATCAGGGGTATCTTGAGCTGATAAAGAAGCAGCTTTTGCAAAATGAAGTTGAGGCTGTCTATATAGATCAGATTATGGATGAGATTAAGGGAAGTCTTGGCAGAAATGTTTCACTCGATAATGTTCTGGCAAGTGTTTATCAGAAGATTGTTTTAAAAATCGGTCAGCCTCACATGATTGATACAGATAATGAGAAAACAAAATTTATATTTTTTATCGGTCCTACCGGAGTAGGCAAAACGACAACTATTGCAAAGATAGCATCAACTATGAAGTTATCAAAAAAATTAAAAGTTGCATTAGTTACATCAGATACATACAGGATAGCAGCAGTTGAGCAGCTTAGAACTTATGCGAATATTTTAAGCATTCCGCTTAAAGTAGTTTATACCGCAGAGGAGATGGAGAGTATAAGGGACGAACTGCTTGCATTTGATATTGTTCTTATCGATACGGCAGGCCGTTCACATAACAATGCCGAGCAAAAGGAAGATTTGATAAAGCTGCTTGCATCTGTACCTGAAGACGAGCAGGAGGTATTTCTTGTTTTAAGCTCTACTACCAAATACAAGGACCTCGTAAGAATATCACAGGTATATTCAGAAATGACAAAATATAATCTTATCTTCACAAAACTTGATGAGACAGATACAGTAGGAAACATATATAATCTGAGAGTGCTCACAGGTGCTCCGCTCTCATATGCGACCTGGGGGCAGAATGTACCTGACGATATAGGGAAATTTAATGCACAGAAAATTGCAAAGCAGCTACTTGGAGGAAATGGTTGATGGATCAGGCACAGCAGCTTAGAAATATAATAAAACAACAGAATATGCAGCAGCATCTTGCAAGAGTTATAACAGTAACAAGCGGAAAAGGTGGTGTCGGTAAATCAAATATGTCTGTCAATATGGCAATACAGCTTGGCAGACTTGGGAAAAAGGTTGTGATACTTGACGCTGATTTTGGACTTGCCAATGTTGAAGTTATGCTTGGAACAAGACCGAGATACAATATGGCAGATATGATATACGGTAGGAAAGGCATAAAGGATATAATCTGCCGTGGTCCTGAAAATATAGGATTTATATCAGGGGGTTCCGGAATTAAAGAGTTGTCAAACTTGTCTAAAGACCAGATTTCAGGTATAGTAAATATGATGTATGAGCTTGATTCTATAGCGGATGTAATTATAATAGATACCGGTGCAGGAATATCAGATGCGGTAATTGACATGGTACTTGCAAGTTCAGAGGTATTACTTGTCACAACTCCGGAACCTACATCTATAACAGATGCATATGCATTGTTAAAAACTATAAATAAAGCTCCGGGTTACAGTAATGATAATATAAAAATAAAGATGATCGGAAACAGAACGCTGAGTATGTCAGATGGAGAAGAACTTTACAATAAACTGAACTCGGTTGTCACTAAATTTTTACATATGAATATGGAGTATCTGGGCTCAGTTCCTTTTGATGTAAATCTGACAAAAGCTGTGATGAAACAACAGCCGGTCTCAGTCGCATATCCGAATACTCCGGCATCTAAATCCATTAAGGCAATGGCAGAAAAACTTGCTAATGTTGAGCCGGAGAATCAGAGAGAGACATTGGGAGGTTTGTCAGGTTTGTTTTCAAAAATGTTTAGAAATAGAAATAAATAGGAATATTGTAGTTTCATATGGTTTTTGAAATATAGATATAAGTGAAGATAGCCATAAATGAATCTTAAGTTCAGAATGGAGGCGGAAAATATTGAAAAATATATTGATTATAGATGACTCTGCACTTATGAGAAGAATAATATCTGATATAATAAATTCAGATGAAGAATTGCATAGTGAGCGAACTGCTACAAATGGTCTTGAAGCTATAAATATGCTTGAGTCAGGGCAGAGATTTGATTGTATCATTTTAGATATAAATATGCCAAAGATGAATGGTATTGAGTTTTTAAAGACCATGAACAGAAAAGGGATAAAACAAAATGTTATTATTGTAAGCACAATCGCAAAGGAGGGTGCAAAGGAGACTATTGAAGCATTGGAACTTGGTGCATTCGACTTTGTCACAAAACCGGACAGCCTTGCTGAAGCAAAGGGTTCTGAATTTTCAAACAGACTTATAAGTATGATTTATGCGGCATGTAATGTTTCAATCACATACATAGTTCAAAAAGCTGCAGAAGAAGTTAAGAACATGGTAGGCGGCAGAAAGCAGACTCCAGTTGTAAAGACAGGTGGAACTAAAAACCGTAAAGCATCGGCATCTGTTCCAGGTGTAAAGTACCGGAAGAAGCTTGTGGCATTGGCGTGCTCTACCGGTGGTCCCAGAGCTCTACAGTATGTTATTCCATTCCTTCCTAAAAATCTTGATGCAGCCGTACTGCTGGTGCAGCATATGCCGGAGGGATTTACGGCATCACTTAGCAAAAGACTGGATGAATTAAGCAGGATTAATGTTAAGGAAGCAGCAGATGGAGACTTTCTTCAAAATGGCACAGTGTATATTGCCAAAGGCGGTTCACAGATGAGACTTAAAAGAGCTGCTGCTGGGACATACACATTGTCAGTAACAGTTGAGGCAGCCAGAAACGGCTTGAAACCATGTGCGGATATAATGTATGAGTCACTTATGGATACGGATTTTGATGAAGTGATCTGTGTTGTTATGACGGGTATGGGAGCCGACGGCACTCAGGGAATAGTACAGTTAAATAAAACCAACAAAATTTATGTTATCGGTCAGGATGAAGAAACCTGTACGGTTTACGGTATGCCTAAGGCAATCGCAGAGTCAGGATTAGTTGATGAGGTGTTGCCATTAAAGCAGATAGCTGATGCGATAACAAGACATGTGGGGGTGCGATAAAATGGATGTAAGCCAGTATCTTGAAATTTTTATTGATGAAACAAAAGAACATTTACAGACTTTAAGTGATCAGTTGATGATACTTGAACAGGAACCTGAAAACACTGATACGATTAATGAAATATTCAGAGCAGCACATTCTTTGAAAGGAATGGCAGGAACCATGGGATATAAGCGTATGCAGCGTCTTACGCATGACATGGAAAATGTTTTTCAGGAAATCAGAAGCGGAAACATGAAAGTCAAGCCTGAACTTGTTGATGTATTGTTCAGAGGACTTGATGCTTTAGATGCATATTTAAATAATATTATAAATACTGCTGATGAAGGAACAGAGGATAATGAAGAAATAATAAATGCTTTAAACTCCATTGCTGAGAATGCTACTGGAAAGAGCACAGCATCAAAACCGGCAGAAACTAAACCGGCAGAGGAGTCAGAAAAGACAGAAGATATCCAGGGTGCTAAGTATGATTCTATTCAAATATCTGATTTTGAGAGAAATACATTTGATAAGGCAAAAAGTCAGAATCAGAATATTTTTGGTATTACGGTATATCTTCAGGAATCATGCATATTAAAGGCCGCAAGGGCATTTCTCGTATTCAAGGCACTTGAAGAATTAGGTGAAGTTATAAAGGCAGTGCCAAATGTGCAGGATATTGAGGATGAAAAATTTGATTTTGATTTCAGTCTTGTCTATTTCACAAAAGAGAGTCTTGAAACTGTTAAGGCTGCCATTGAAAATGTTTCAGAAGTGAAAAACGCAGTAGTAGGACCATTTGAGATAAAACTTGACGAGTCGGCAAAACAGGCAGCACAGGAGGAAAAAGAGAAAAAAGAAGCAGAGGAAAAAGCTGCAAAAGCAGCAAAGAGCAGCGAAAACAATGCTGCAAAAGCTGCTACAAAAGCTGAGGCGGCTCCGGCAAAGAATAAAAAGACAACTGCTACAGCAAAGAAAGCCGCAAAGCCGGCTGTAGGAAGAACAGTCCGCGTAGATATAGAAAAGCTTGATGTACTTATGAATCTCGTTAGCGAGCTTATCATTGCAAAAAATGGACTTGTTTCAATAAGTTCGTCTGAGAGTGATACCAGAAATGACACAGGATTTAATGAACAGATAGAATATCTTGAAAGTGTGACTACAAATCTTCATGAGTCAGTTATGAAAGTCAGGATGGTACCTATTGAGAGTGTGTTTAGCAGATTTCCTAGAATGATTCGAGATTTGACGAAAAAACTCAACAAGAAGATGACACTTCATATGACAGGTGAGGAGACAGAGCTTGACAGAACTGTTATAGATGAAATTGGAGATCCACTTCAGCATCTTCTTCGCAATGCCGCTGATCATGGTCTTGAATCAAATGAAGAGCGTGTGGCATTAGGTAAGGAAGAAGTTGGAAATATATATCTTGATGCATATCAGGATGGAAATAATGTAAACATTGAAGTGCGTGACGATGGCGGCGGAATCAATATCGAAAAGGTTAAAAATAAGGCAATAAGTTCAGGAACAATAACACCTGAGCAGGCTGAAAATATGACTGACAAAGAGGTTATCGACCTTCTGTTCAGACCAAGTTTTTCAACAGCAGAAAAAATTACTGATGTATCAGGTCGTGGTGTAGGTCTTGATGTCGTAAAGACAAAGATCGAGGAACTTGGTGGAAACATAGAATGTAAATCAGTGCTTGGAGAGGGAAGCAGCTTTATTATCAGACTTCCTCTTACTCTCGCAATTATTCAGGCTCTCATGGTAGAACTTGGTACTGAAAAATACGCTATTCCTCTCGGAAATATCCAGACTATAGAAGATGTCCTTATCTCAGATGTAAAATATGTGCAGACTAAGGAAGTTATCAATCTTCGTGGTACGGTTATTCCGCTTATCAGACTTGACCAGATACTTGATGTAGAACCGGTTGAAAATGATTCAGAAAATCTTACGGTTGTAATCGTAAAGAAAGGCGACAAGCTTGCAGGACTTGTTGTAGATAATCTTATCGGACAGCAGGAGATTGTTATTAAGTCAATCGGCAATTACATTAACTGCAGTAAGATGATCGGTGGTGCAACTATCCTTGGAGACGGTGAAATAGCATTGATTCTTGAAGTAAATTCTTTGGTATAGGGAGGGTCTGACAATGGAAGATATGAATGATGTACAGAATATAGAAACTGTAAGTGATGGAAAGCAGTATATAGTAGTTAGGATAGGAACAGAGCAATATGGCATAGATATAAAATATGTTGACAACATTGTAAGAAATCAGCGTATTACAAGAATCCCAAAGGCTCAGCCTTACTTTAAAGGTGTTATTAACCTTCGTGGTGAAATCATACCGGTTATGAGTCTTAGATTAAAATTTGGACTTGAACCAGATGAATACACTAACACAACACGCATAATCATAATAAAGCTTGAACCTCAATCTGCTATTGGAATTATTGTTGATGAGGTAAAGGAAGTTGTGACATTAAGTGAAGATTCAATAGAGAAGCCAACCGTTTCAGATGCATCAGATTCTATGGTGCAGTATCTTAGTGGAATAGGAAAGCATGGAGATGGATTGATTTCTTTGCTTAATATTGCATCAGTAATAATTGAAAAAGAGATTATTTAAAATCGCAGAGGTGAAATTAAGTGCAGGAAAACAATAATAATTCAGAGGGAAAAGAAATTGAATTTGATGTTCTCACTGAAATTGGAAATATTGGAGCGGGCAATGCAACAACAGCATTGTCCCAGCTCATAAACGCTCGTATTGATATGCGTGTCCCAAAAGTGGATTTGCTTGGTTTTTCAGAGCTGGCGGAGATTGTTGGCGGAGCAGAAACACTGGTTGCAGGTATATTATTGTCTTTAGAAGGTGATGTAGACGGAATGATGCTGTTTGTGCTGGAAAGTTCTGCTGCACATCTTCTTGTAGACCAGTTGATGGGGTGTGTTTCAGGTGAAAACAAGGGAGATTTTTCAGAGATGGAACAGTCGGCTCTGATGGAAATCGGCAACATTATTGCAGGAGCATATTTATCATCAATTTCAGAATTAACAAATATGAAAATAACATCTTCGGTTCCTTATCTTGCAGTGGATATGGCAGGGGCAATCCTTAGTGTCCCGGCTATTGAATTTGGAAAACTTGGAGATAAAGCGTTATTAATAGAATCGAAGTTTAAGGATTTGGATGTAGATATCAGTGGTTATTTCATATTAATACCTACATTAGAATCATATGGACGAATTTTGACATCGTTAGGGTTATAGGTGATGGATAATGGCAAAAATGGTTAAGGTTGGAATGGCAGATTTAAATATATGTCATTCACCAGATGCAATAACAACATTGGGATTAGGTTCATGTGTTGGTGTTGCTTTATATGACAAAAACACAAAAACAGCCGGGTTAGTGCATGTTATGCTTCCTGACAGTACGAAAGTCAGACAAAATCAGAATAGGGCAAAGTTTGCAGATACAGGAATTGATTATCTGATAGAATTGTTAGAAAAGGAAGGTGCAAAAAAATCTTCACTTACTGCTAAAATTGCAGGAGGTGCACAGATGTTTGCGTTTAGTTCCAGTAATGATATGCTTAGAGTAGGTGAAAGAAATGTGGAGGCTGTTAAGGATAAATTAAAAAAATTAGGCATTCGCATACTTGCGGAGGATACAGGTTTAAATTATGGTCGTACGGTAGAATTTTATCCGGAAACAGGAGATTTTATAATTAAGTCTGTCGGAAAACCCGTAAAGACTATTTAATGGGGGGATATCTTGTGAAAACAGAGATTATACCAAAAGTTATAACACTGCTTGCGGGTGCTATAGTATCAATAGTCTGTATTATAAACGGTGTGGATGTAACGCGCTCGTTAGAATTTTTACTGGCTACGCTTATTATTTTTTATATAGTAGGTTGTCTTGTGAAAAGACTGATACAGAATGTACTTATCAGCAATAGTGTTTTAAGAAAAAAGATTGACAAACAGGCAGAAGAAGATATTGATGAGGAGAAAAAAGAAGATTCTCCTTCAGAAGATAATAAAGAGTCTGAATCTGATAATGAAGATCAGAATAAATAATAAGGACTCTGGACAGCAGTGGAAGGAAAATATCTATGGATGAAAAAGGCAAGACAGCTTTGTGGGAAGAATACTCACAGACTAAAGATCCTAAGATTAGAGAAAAACTTATATTGCAATATTCCGAACTTGTAAAAATTGTTGCCGGTCGTCTTGTTATGTATCTTGGTTATACAGTTGAATATGATGATTTGGTAGGTTATGGAATATTTGGTTTGATTGATGCTATTGACAAATTTGAACTTACAAAGGGTGTTAAATTTGAGACATATGCGAGTCTTAGGATAAGAGGAGCTATACTTGATCAGATAAGAAAGATGGATTGGATTCCGAGAACTCTCAGACAGAAACAAAAGAAACTTGAGCAGGCTATGCATGAGTTTGAAGTAGAGTTTGGAAGGGCTGCAACCAGCGAAGAATTATCAAAAAAAATGGATATATCAGTAGAAGAGTTAAAGGGGCTTGTAAATCAGACACAGATAGCAAGTCTTGTTTCGCTTGATGAATATCTTGAACAGGGAAGCGATATATCACCAGAAGGAAATAACAAGTCATGTTTTGAAAGTCCGGAACAGGTTATAGACCGTCAGGAACTTAAAAGAACATTGACGGAGGCTATAGAAGCATTAAATGACAATGAACAGAAAGTAATTGCGTTTTATTATTTTGAAGAACTGACACTAAAAGAGATTAGTAAAGTTCTTGGTGTGTCAGAGTCAAGGGTTTCTCAGCTTCATACAAAAGCACTTAAAAAAATGAGAGAAAAAATTGGAAAAGAAAATATGGGTATTTTCAGTATATTGAATATATAAGCACAGGCAAGTTGAGTTTGTGCTTATATGTGTATATAGAAGTTATCGTATATATAAAGCGATTTATCGAGAGGAGTAGGCTGATGAGGAGAAATGCATTTTTTCAGATTATACAAAAAAAAGATGGGATGTATCTTAAATCATATCCGGAAGTTGAAGGCGGAAAAAAGCTTACAATGGAGGATATACTTGATTATATAGACAAAAAAAATCTAAGAGATATAGAAACAGGAAATGTAAAACAATTTGTAGAAAAGGCGAATGCAGACGAAACAGGAAGTGTAGAAGTTAAAGTTTCAGAAGAAAATCATCTTCCTGAGAAAGAATTTGCAATTATTTCTACGGACAAAAATGGATTTTATGCAAAAATCAGGTTATATCCGCCATCCGACAAAGGGGCAAGACTTTCGGTTTCAGAATTGAAAAATCTGATAGAGCAGCGTGGAATCAAATCTGGTTTTATTGACAAAAATATTGAAATGGCATTAAGAGCCAGACTATATTGTACGGATATACTTATTGCCAAGGCTAAGATGCCGGTAGATGGAAAAAGTGCAGAGATAATATATGAATTTGATGCTGACAAAACATCAAAACCGGCGATGAGTGAGGATGGAAGTGTAGATTTTCATAAGCTTGACATGATAGAAAAAGTACAGGAGGGACAGTTACTTGCTACTCTTGTACCGATTGATTATGGTACACCGGGAGAGGATGTTTACGGAAATATCATAAGACCTAAAAAAGTCAGAAATAAGAGACTAAGACATGGGAAAAATATACATTTATCGGAAGATGGTCTTAAGATGTATTCGGATGTTTCAGGTAATGTAACGCTTGTTGAGGACAGAGTTTTTGTATCAGATACATATGTTATAGAGGGTGATGTAGGTCCTTCAACCGGAGATATAGACTATGATGGTGCAGTAGAGGTTAAAGGAAATGTTATTACCGGATATACGGTCAAGGCAGCCGGAGATATTACAGTGGAAGGTGCAGTAGAGGGAGCGACACTTATTTCAGAAGGGAAGATAGTCCTGAAAAGAGGTATGCAGGGCATGGGAAAAGGAGTTATGGAAGCAAAAGGTGATGTTATTTCAAACTTCATTGAAAGTGCAACTGTTAAAGCCGGAGGAGCTGTTTACACAGATGCCATAATGCACAGTAAGATTGATGCAAACAGTGACATTATAGTAAGTGGTAAAAGAGGATTGATAGCAGGTGGAAGTGTTGCAACTACGACAAGGATTGAGACAAAAATTGCAGGCTCTACAATGGGGACACCGACAGAATTAGAGGTTGGTCTGGACACAACTTTAGGTGAAAGATATCGTATTATAGAGAAACATATCGACCAATTGATGGATGAAAAAGAGTCGATAGTAAAAAATCTCGCATTGCTGCAAAAGCGATTAAAGACACAGGGTAAACTTCCGGCAGATAAGATGAAATTTATAAAAGAGGGTACAGAGAGAATCAAAGTCATTGACAAGACTGTTGAGGAGGAGACAGAAGAATATGAAAAAATTGATGAGGAGATGCGAAGAACCTCCGACGGAGGAAAGATAAGAGTAGAAAGTATTGCATATCCCGGAGTTAAGATAGTAATATCAAACATGACATCATTTATACATACAGAGACGCAGCATTGCACTTTTGTCAGAGAAGGTGCAGATATAAGAATAAAACCTTACTAAAAAATAAATTTTATAAAGCTGAAAGGGGTGATTTCAATGTCATTGACGGTAGATTATATAACAATGCCACCAAAATCGCAGGAAATTTCACAGATTCAACAGTCGGAGCATATAAAACAGGATGTTGAGAATCAGCAGACGGCGGCAATGTTTGAGCAGACTGTGCAGAAAGAAACAAAAACTGCAATAGCGAGACGGAATGTTAATAATGACGAATTAAAGAATGATGAAGAGGGTGGAGGAAAAGGAAAATACGGTAAGAATAGCAACGGAAAAAATAAAAAATCTTCCGAAAAAGACAAGGTTAAAAATCTTAACCCGACAGAGGGTGGATTATTTGATATAAAGATATGATAAAGAAATGAGGATAAAAGTAAAATGATCGCAATAGAAATAATAATGCTCATAATTGGTATAGCAGCAGTTATTGCAAGTTTTCGTCTGTCAGATGAAAAGGAAACAGATAATACAAAGAGTAATATAGATGCAGAAGAACTCGAAGAAAAGATAAAGGATGCCGTTAAAGAAACAGAAGACTACATCATAACGAAAGCAGATGAAAAATTCAGTCAGATTTCAAATGACAAGATAATGGGATTTAATGAGTATTCAAAAGAGGTTTTTGATAAAATAGAAAAAAATCATGAAGAAACTGTTTTCTTATACAATATGCTGACGGAAAAGGAAAAAGAGATACAGAAGCTTGTTCACAGCGTAGATACAACAAATGCAGGTCTTCGTGATGAGGCAGCTAAGACATATCAGGAAGTAAAGAAACAGTTGTCGGATGTTGACAGTGCCATTAGGCAGATTGAGGTTGAAAATGTAAGGAATACAGGTGAAGATGAGAAATCAAATGAGGCATTTTCATCAGTGCTTGATGATGATGAAGCAAAGGCAATAGCTGAGATTACCGAGACATCGGACGGAAGAGATTCTGAAGAAGAAAATACTTATTATGACAGAAATAAAAGAAATGATAATTCTTCAAATTCAAATAGTGAGATTATTGCATTGTATAAAAAAGGAATAAGTATATTGGAAATATCAAAGATGCTTTCAATCGGACAGGGAGAGGTAAAACTTGTTGTAGACCTATATAACGCAAGATAATGTTAGATTATTCTGGCTGCACCGTGGGGTGAACAGTAATAAATGGCAGTTATATAGTTATAGTGTATGTGGACGGCTGCGATAGATTGACAAGTAATGAAATGGAGAGATAAAATGGATAAAAAATCATTTATAAGAGGTTTTGGAACAGGAGTTTTGTTTGTTGCTGTTATCCTTGGAATATCATGTCTTATACGGACATCTGATTCGGCAGTTATATCAAGAGCGAGAAAGCTTGGTATGACTTTTAGCACGAGCGGCAATAGAAGTGTATTAGATACAAAAGCACCGGCAACAGGTTCCTCAGTGTCAGGTGGAAATGACAGCAAGTCAAGTAGCGATGATGCAGATAAGCAGGATAACAATATTAAAAATACACCAAAAGCATCATCTAAGGCTTCAAAAAAGAGCAGTGATACAGACAAGTTTAAAAGTGAAAAGAAAAAGTTAGAGCAGGATATGGAAAATGAAAAGAAAAATCTGACAATAAATAGCGGAGACTGGGCAAAGAAAGTCGCAGATAAACTTGAAAAAGAAGGAGTTATAGACGATTCAGATAAGTTTGTAGATTATATGAAAGACAATGATTATGCCGGAAAGATAAGGGCTGGCGAGTATCAGTTTGAAGAGGATGAGGATTTTAGTGAGATAGCCAAGATGATAACTAAACAGGAAAAGTCAGGCAGCAAAAAATAGTGTGAATATAAATATTTTTGTTTTTGCCGCAGTGCTGTAAAAATGGAGGAATCAGGATGAAGTTCAGACCGTGTATAGATATTCATAACGGATGTGTAAAGCAGATAGTTGGAGGTTCACTGACCGACAATGAAAATCAGGCAAAAAATAATTTTGTCTCTGAAAAAAAAGCGGATTTTTATGCCAATATGTATAAGAAAGATGGATTTAAAGGCGGGCATATAATTATATTAAACCCGGCAGGAAGTAAATATTATAATGAAGATATAGAACAGGCAAAACTTGCATTGGCAGCATATCCTGGAGGAATGCAGATAGGCGGTGGAGTAAATACTGATAATGCAGAAAAATATCTGGATATGGGAGCCTCCCATGTTATCGTGACATCTTATGTATTTAGAGATGGTATTATAGACTATGACAGATTGGAAAATCTATCTCATTTAGTGGGAAAAGAAAGACTTGTACTGGATCTTAGCTGCCGTTCTGATGGCAATGATTATTATGTAGTCACTGACAGATGGCAGAAGATGACAAAAGAAAAATTTGATAGCGAACTTCTAGAGAAACTTGGAAGTTATTGTGATGAGTTTCTTGTTCATGCTGTTGATGTCGAAGGAAAATCATCGGGTATTGAAAAAAATGTTGTAGAAACACTTGGAAAACTCGAGGACAAAGCTGTGACATATGCAGGTGGAATACATTCAATGAAAGATATTTCATTTATCAGGGAAAAGGGAAATGGCAGGGTTGATTTTACAATAGGAAGTGCACTTGATCTCTTTGGCGGAAAAATAAAATATGCAAATCTTAAGATGTGCAATGTGTAAGAAATGGTGTAACAATTTTGTAATAAATTTTAAATGCGAAATATCAAAATAAATATAAACAAAATAAAGAGTGTAAAAATTGTCGAAAAATGATAAATTTTGCACTCTTTTTGAATGCAAAAACATACAGAATATACAATTACTATTGGGGGATAATAGGTGTGGATTTAAAATTTTGTGTTAGGGGGGTTGCATTTTCTAAAATCTGTGTTATAATTGTTACATAATTGTTAAGCAAAGGTTTAGAAAATATTGCATTACATTAAAGCAATTATAACATTTAGGAGGTTATATTTTATGAGATTCAAGAAAGTCGCTGTGATGGTCATGGCAGTATCATTATTTATGACATCATTCACAGCCGGTTCTTCATATGCATCAGCTAATGAGACAGCAGATACCCAGATTGAAGGCATGATACTCAAATCTGAAAATGTCAATATAGAAGAAACTACTGTAGTTCAGTCTGTTGCAACATCTTCAAGTATATCAGATAAATCAGATACAAAGGCTTCAAATAAAAAGACAACAAAGGCTAAAAAAACAACTAAGAAAAGGAAAAAGAAAAAATATTCAAAAGCTGATTTAAGACTTATGGCAAGCATAATTAACTGTGAGGCAGGTTCAGAGCCTTATCAGGGAAAAGTTGCAGTTGGTATCGTAGTAATGAACAGAGTAAGTTCAAAGTCATTTCCAAACAGCATAAAGGGTGTTATTTATCAGAAAGGACAGTTTTCGCCGGTAAGAAATGGTTCGCTTAAAAAAAGATTAAAACAGTATGATGCAAAAAGAACAGGTTCAAAGCAGTGGAAAAGCTGTATAAGTGCTGCAAAAAGAGTTTTACAGGGACAGAAAACTATCCTTTACAGAGGAAAGACAAAGAATATGAAAAGTTTTCATTTCTTCAGTGTATATCTTGCAGGTGCCAGAATGAAACTTGGTGGTCATAAATTTAAATAAAATGATGTTAGGGTCAAGCCAGTAGATAGTAATTTGCATATAAACATGAATTGCTATCTACTTTTGACCCTAACATCATAATATATATTAAGAATACAAAAGACATGTCATGATATTGATATGTCTTTTTTGAAAGTATAGAAATATTACAATTAAAATAAAAGGCTGAACTGTTACCATTAAAAAGCGAAAAATAAAAAATACTTTAATATTTGTAAATTTTATGTTAGAATATAGGACAGTATTTTGTTATCGCTGCACGATAATGTGAGAGGTAACAGTATTTTAAATATAAGATATAAGATCGAAGGAGGAGACACAGTTGAGTAGTCCGGTTGATATTAAGGAAAATTCAGAGGAAAAGAAGGAGACAGTATCTCGTAATTTTATTGAAAACATAATAGATAAAGATATTGAGGAGGGACGTTGCAAAAAGGTAGTAACAAGATTTCCACCTGAACCAAATGGTTATCTTCACATTGGACATGCAAAGTCTATTATTTTAAATTCAGGCCTTGCAAAAGAATATGGCGGACAGTTTAATCTGCGTTTTGATGATACAAACCCTACAAAAGAAAAATCAGAATTTGTTGATTCAATTCTCGAAGATGTTAAATGGATCTGCGGAGATCTTGATATGGAGCATGTTTTTTATGCATCAGATTATTTTGATATGATGTATGAATGTGCCGTAAAACTTATCAAGAAAGGAAAGGCGTATGTATGTGATCTCTCAGCAGATGAGATAAGAGAGTATCGTGGAACATTAAAGGAGCCGGGAAAGAACAGCCCATATAGAGACAGAACGGTTGAAGAAAACCTTGATCTTTTTGAGAGAATGAAAAACGGTGAATTTGAGGATGGAAGCAAGGTACTTCGTGCGAAGATAGATATGAGTTCGCCTAATATAAACATGAGAGATCCCGTAATCTACCGTGTTGCAAGAATGAGTCATCACAGAACAGGTGACAAGTGGTGCATTTATCCTATGTACGATTTCGCACATCCTATTGAAGATACGGTTGAGGGAGTTACACATTCTATATGTACACTTGAGTTTGAAGATCACAGACCTTTGTATGACTGGGTAGTAAATGAGATCGACATGGAAAACAAGCCAAGACAGATTGAGTTTGCAAAATTATACCTTACAAATGTTGTGACAGGTAAGCGTTATATAAAGAAGCTGGTTGAAGATGGAATAGTTGACGGATGGGATGATCCAAGACTTGTATCTATAGCAGCACTTAAGAGGCGTGGATTTACACCGGAGTCAATAAGAATGTTTATTGAACTTTCGGGAATATCAAAGGCACAGAGTTCATCTGATTATGCGATGCTTGAGTATTGTATAAGAGAGGACTTAAAGATGAAAAGACCTCGTATGATGGCAGTGCTCGATCCTGTAAAACTTGTTATTACAAATTATCCTGAAAATGAAATAGAGTATCTCGATGTGTCAAACAATCAGGAAAATCCTGAGATGGGCAGCAGAAAGGTTCCATTTGGCAGAGTTTTATATATTGATAGAGAAGACTTTAAGATTGAACCTCCTAGAAAGTATTTCAGGCTGTATCCAGGCAATGAAGTCCGTCTTATGAATGCATATTTCGTGACTTGTACGGATTATGTGACTGATGAAGACGGAAATGTCACGGAAGTACATTGTACTTATGACCCGGAGACAAAGAGTGGTTCAGGGTTTAATGCAAGAAAAGTTAAGGGTACGATTCACTGGGTTTGTGCTGAAACAGCGGAAAAATGTGAGATAAGGCTGTATGAGAATATTGTAGATGAAGAAAAAGGGGTGTATAATGAAGATGGTTCGATTAATGTTAATCCAAATTCATTGACAGTTCTTGATGATTGTTATGTAGAGCCTGCTCTTGCAGAAGCAGAAGCACTTGACAGTTTCCAGTTTGTAAGACATGGTTATTTCTGTGTTGATTCAAAAGATTCAACAAAAGAGCATATGGTATTTAATCGTATTGTTTCATTAAAAAGTTCATACAAACCAAAGTAAGGGGGATTTATCATGGGATTATTTTCCGGATTAGAGAAAATTGGACTTGGAAAGCTTGACAAGCTTGAAATATTTGAAGAAGATTCCAAGAAAAATGCTGCAAAGCCAGGGCAGCCGGGTACAGCGGCTACACAAAAACATAAGGTGACAGAAGAAGATCTGCTGTTTGATAAATCATATACATGTCCGGTATGTGACAATGAATTTCATTCAAAAATGATAAGAACCGGAAAAGTTAAGCTTTTATCTGCGGATACTGATCTCAGACCTAAATATCAGCTTGTAGATTCGCTTAAATATGATGCACTTGTGTGTCCTGAGTGCGGATATGCATCATTAAGCCGTTTCTTTAAATTTATGATGCCGGCACAGGCGAAACTTATTCGCGAAAATATAAGTAAAAATTTTAGCGGACTTCCGAAAACGGGAAGTACATACACATATGATGATGCGATACTTCGTCATCAGCTTGCTCTTGCAAATGCGATAGTGAAAAAGGCAAAGAACAGCGAGAAAGCTTATACCTGTCTTAAAATGGCATGGCTCTACAGAGGAAAAGCAGAGACTCTTCCAAAAGAGACAAAGGACTATGATAAGACTATAAAAGAGCTTAAAAAAGAGGAAACAGAACTTCTTTCTAAGGCTTATGATGGATTTATGACAGCATTTTCAAGAGAGTCATTCCCTATGTGCGGTATGGATGAAATGACGGTTACTTTCCTTGTTGCCGAGCTTGCAAGAAGAACGGGCAAATATGAAGAATCAGGAAGATGGATATCAAAAGTGCTCACTTCACGCAATGCAAATGAGAGAATTAAAAATAAGGCAAGAGATATTAAGGAGCTTCTTAACGAAGACAAGAAGAAAGCCGGTATCAGCTAAATGATAAAAGAGACAGAATTTTAAATTCTGTCTCTTTGTTGTTCTGATGATTTTTTATTCTGTGTGGCTGTTCCGGTTTGTTTTTTGTTTATAGCATAAAAGATTTTAAAACAGATTGTTAATGGTATATTTTTAAATAGTCTATTCTATGAAAAGTCCATTTGTTTTTAATATACTTCTTTGAATGGCATCTTTGGAATTTTTCCAGGGCTCATTTTCATTTTTATAGTCAAATTTATCGATAAACCATTCGAGCTCATCTGTCACACGCTTAAAATTATTTATGTATATATCATTTAAGTCTGATATAAAATTATTTAAAGCTGAAGAGTTTAATGTTTTTTCGGCATATTCATATAGCATACCATAATGTTTTGTGCAAAAGCCTTTAGATTCATTAAATTTCTTTTTGAAATCATCATCATGTGTGTAGCAGTGTATGACTGTCTTTATATATCTGTCAAATACATTTTCTATACGGTTACATATATAGCATGAATTTTCAATTTCTTTAATATAATCAATAAGCGGTGATTTTTCTTTTTTGCCAAACAGACTTTTTTTGGAAGAATTGCATGATTTTGCCATTTTCTCAATATGTTCACCGGTATGTTTCATATGTGTATGCAGCATAAGAGCGATACCAAGACGGTTTTGTCTGTCGTAGAGTTGTTTTATGTGTTTTGTGCAAAATCCGGTTTTGTTTGTCTCCATTCGTATGTCGTCTTCCATATAGCTTGGCCCTAACATAAAATCAATTGATTCCTGTTCGAGATTGTCATATATTTTGCAGAGAGGACATTCACATGGTTCGTTAAATGCATCATTGACCGGTATAGTATAAAGCTGTTCTTTCATTGTGACCTCCATAGGTGCCTGATTTAATTGTGTTTCTTAAAAAATTATATTATATATAGGTTCGGCTGTCAAAAAACATTATTGTACCGATTATTTTCTTTATGACTGTTTTGACGCAGATATAGGTAAATTTTAAATGTGGAAAGTTAAAAAATTTGAAAATAAATATAAAAAATTTAAAAGTGAGTAAAAAAGAGAAAAAAAGAGAAAATATGAGAATTATGGGAAAATAGGCTGTTTTTTCATAATGAATAATATTGCAGAATATCATTAAATGAAATATATTAAAGCTATGGTTAGCACTCAGAGTAAGTGAGTGCTAGTAAACTAAGAAGCGTAAGGAGGATATAGACATGAAATTATCACCATTAGGAGACAAAGTTGTATTAAAACAGTTAGAAGCAGAAGAGACAACAGCATCAGGTATCGTATTACCGGGAAATGCCCAGGAAAAGCCACAGCAGGCAGAAGTAATTGCCGTTGGTCCGGGAGGAGTTGTTGACGGTAAAGAAGTTAAGATGCAGGTTAGTGTAGGAGATAAGGTTATCTATTCTAAATATGCAGGTACAGAAGTTAAACTCGGAGATGAGGAGTTTATCGTAGTTCGTCAGAATGACATTGTAGCAATCGTAGAGGATTAAGGTTAATATATTTTATTTAAAAATATCAGTTACAAGATATAATCTTATTTCAAATAAAAAGATGTAAAACAATAGAATTTGACACAATAAAATTAAAGTGATTTATAGAAATCAAATAAAGCAGATTAGGAGGCTTTTAATAATGGCAAAGGAAATTAAATTCGGTGCAGACGCAAGAGCAGCTCTTGAGAGTGGTGTAAATAAACTTGCAGATACAGTAAAGGTTACACTTGGACCTAAAGGAAGAAATGTAGTATTGGATAAATCATTTGGTGCTCCGCTTATCACAAATGATGGTGTTACTATCGCAAAAGATATTGAACTTGAAGATGGATTTGAGAACATGGGTGCTCAGCTTGTAAAAGAAGTTGCAACAAAGACAAATGATGTTGCAGGTGATGGTACAACAACAGCTACAGTTCTCGCTCAGGCAATGGTAAATGAGGGAATGAAAAACCTTGCAGCAGGTGCAAATCCTATCATTTTAAGAAAAGGAATGAAGCAGGCTTGTGACTGTGCAGTTGATGCTATTGCAAGCATGAGCTCAAAAGTAACAGGAAAAGACCAGATTGCAAAAGTAGCAGCAATCTCAGCAGGTGATGAAGCAGTCGGAGAAATGGTTGCAGATGCAATGGAAAAAGTTTCAAATGACGGTGTTATCACTATCGAAGAGTCAAAGACTATGAAAACAGAACTTGACCTCGTTGAAGGTATGCAGTTTGACAGAGGTTATGTTTCAGCATATATGGCAACAGATATGGATAAGATGGAAGCAAACCTTGACAATCCATACATCCTTATTACAGACAAGAAGATTTCTAACATTCAGGAAATTCTCCCATTACTTGAGCAGATTGTACAGAGCGGTGCTAAATTACTTATCATCGCTGAGGATGTTGAGGGTGAAGCTCTTACAACACTCGTTATCAACAAACTTAGAGGTACATTCAATGTCGTAGCCGTAAAAGCTCCGGGATATGGTGACAGAAGAAAGGCTATGCTTGAGGATATTGCAATCCTTACAGGCGGTACTGTTATCTCTGAGGAAGTCGGACTTGAGCTTAAAGATACAACTATCGAGCAGCTTGGTCGTGCTAAATCTGTTAAGGTTCAGAAAGAGAACACTGTTATCGTTGACGGTGCAGGTGACAAGGATGCTATCGCAGGAAGAATTGCCCAGATAAGAGCACAGATGGAAGAGACAACATCTGATTTCGATAAGGAAAAACTTCAGGAAAGACTTGCAAAACTTGCAGGAGGAGTTGCAGTTGTACGTGTCGGAGCTGCTACAGAGACAGAAATGCAGGAAGCAAAACTTCGTATGGAAGATGCTCTTGCAGCAACAAAGGCAGCAGTAGAAGAGGGAATCATCTCAGGTGGTGGTTCAGCTTATATTCATGCTTCAAAAGAAGTTGCAAAACTCGCAGCTACACTTGAGGGTGATGAAAAGACAGGTGCAAATATTATCCTTAAAGCACTCGAAGCACCTTTATCAACTATCGCACATAATGCAGGTCTTGAAGGTGCAGTTATCATCAACAAGGTTCGTGAGTCTGAGGTAGGAACAGGATTTAACATCCTTAAAGAAGAATATACAGATATGGTGGCAGCAGGAATCGTTGATCCTGCAAAGGTTACAAGAAGTGCACTTCAGAATGCTACAAGCGTTGCATCAACACTTCTTACAACAGAGTCAGTAGTATCTACCATCAAGGAAGATGCACCAGCAGCTATGCCGGCAGGTGGGGCACCAATGGGAATGATGTAATAAATAATACAGACCATATTATTAAATTTAAGACAGAGGGTTTCAGATATGAAGCCCTCTGTTGATTTTTAACAAGATGAAATCCTGGAAATTTAGGTTACTTTTATGCTGTGATAGTTGGTTTTAATTGTGTATGTGGACGATGAAAACGAAAACTCTGTCTTGAAAATAAAAAGTGTATGCATTATAATAAACTTTGCACAAATAAATATATGTTTTAGGATGGATTTTGACAATGAAAGAAAGAATTGGTTATGTTGATGCGGCTAAAGGGTTGGGAATGTTGCTGATAATGTTAGGACACATCACTAAGTATGATAATCCTGTTGATTTATGGATGTCATCATTTAAGGTAGTTATTTTTTATATTATGTCCGGCTTTCTGATGAGTTACACGGGATCTGTCAAAAAGAGAAGTTTTGGTGTGTTCATGAAAAAAACACTCACAAGTCTTGCCATACCTTATGTAACCTTTAGTATTCTTGGTATTATGTTCAAGGTTGGTTGTATTTATGTGAAAGAAAAGCCAATAAAAAAGATTACGAAAGTATTTTGGGAATATCTTTGGGACAGTGTGTTTTTAGCAGGTATAAATTCAATGTGGTTTTTGCCGACTATTTTTTTCGGAGAGATTATATTTTTCTTTTTAATAAGAAGCCACATTGCAATAAAGCTTTTGTATTCAGTTGCAGGTCTGTATGCGATAACAGCAACAAACAATATTATTGACAGTTTTGTGCTTCGTGCAGACGGAAAGCTTACACAGACAAGCATAGACAATATGTCGGCTCTGCTTAGTGCCATCGGAAAGGGATTTATGGCGGCATGGTTTATCGGGGTAGGATATGTTATATATAAATACTATCGCAAGATAAAAAGTGACGGCTTAAAATTGGTGGCTGGTATTACATTTTCTGTTGTAAATATAATATTGTCACAGATGAATTCACATATAGATATCCATATGCTTGAGGAGGGAGACAAACCTGCATTGTTTTATATCTGTGGCATTGTTGGGTCTCTTGGTGTCATAATGATACTTGATTTCCTGTCAAAAAGAATCAGTTTGTCAGGTCTTGATTTCTGGGGAAAAAATTCGCTTGCCGTCATGTGTACGCATACTGTTTTCGGACTGCGTTCGGTAGCGTATTTTGGATGGGAAAAGGTTACTTTTCTTCCTGATGTAGGAAATCACAAATATGTCGGTCAATGTATTATCATACTGGCTATTCTTATGATGATAGAGTATAGTCTGATATTGATAATAAATTCAAAATTCTGGTTCTTACTTGGAAAGAAGAAGAGTCAGATAGTTTCATGATAAAGAGAGGAAATATAAAATATGGAAGAATTATATTCAGAAACTTATTTAAAAGCTAAGCCGTCACCGAAAAGAACGGCATTAAGGTTTGGGCTGATTTTCTTATGTCTTTTTTTGGTAGTGTTTGATCTTATGGTTTTAAAAAGCTTATATCTTCTGATATTTGTTTTTATTGTTGATGCCATGATAATTTATTTTCTGCCAAAGAAAAATGTTGCATATGAATATGTTTTTGTCGATGGTCAGATAGACTTTGATTTTATAATCAACGGTGAGAGAAGAAAACATAAAAAGAGAATTGATATGGAGAAAATAGAACTTATTGCACCGGAAGATGCACCGGTTTTATACAATTCAAGAAATCTTCCGATGGAGGATTATTCTTCAAGAATGTCCGGTGACAAGCATTATATCGCAGTTGTACTTGGGGACAAAGGAAAAGAGAGGATAAGATTTACTCCTGATGAAAAAATGCTTGAGCTTATGAAACTTAAGGGAAGAAGTAAGGTACAGGAGGCATAGGTAAAATCAGTGTTGACAAGCTTAAAAACATTGTTATATACTAATACAATACACTATTTACGAATTTAATAAGGAGGATATTAAGATGGGTAAGATTATTGGTGAAGGCATTACATTTGATGATGTTTTATTGGTACCACATTATTCAGAGGTAATTCCAAATCAGGTTTCTTTAGCAACCAATCTGACTAAATCAATTAAGCTCAACATACCTATGATGAGCGCAGGAATGGATACTGTTACAGAGTATCGTATGGCAATTGCAATGGCAAGACAGGGTGGTATAGGAATCATCCACAAAAATATGTCAATTGAGGCACAGGCTGATGAGGTAGACAAGGTTAAGCGTTCAGAGAACGGTGTTATCACAGACCCATTTTATTTATCACCGGAGCATACTTTAGAAGATGCAAACAATCTTATGGCTAAGTTTCATATTTCTGGTGTGCCTATTACAGAGGGTAAAAAACTTGTCGGTATAATCACAAACAGAGATTTGAAATTTGAGACTGATTTTTCTAAGAAGATTAAGGAGTCTATGACTTCAGAAGGACTTATTACTGCACAGGTTGGAATTACTCTTGAGGAAGCAAAGAAGATTCTTGCAAAATCAAGAAAAGAAAAACTTCCTATAGTAGATAAGGATGGAAATCTTGCAGGTCTTATCACAATAAAAGATATTGAGAAACAGATACAGTATCCTTTAGCAGCAAAAGATTCACAGGGCAGACTTTTATGTGGTGCGGCAGTCGGAGTTACTGCAAATATTCTTGACAGAGTTGCAGCACTTGTTGAAAAACATGTTGACTGTATCGTTATTGATACTGCACATGGTCACAGTGCAAATGTATTAAAGGTTATAAAGATGGTTCGTGATGCATATCCTGACCTTCAGATAATCGCAGGCAATGTAGCAACAGGAGCAGCTACAGAGGCTCTTATAAAAGCTGGTGTAGATTGTGTCAAGATTGGTATCGGACCTGGTTCTATCTGTACAACACGTGTTGTTGCAGGTATCGGTGTGCCACAGATAACAGCTATCATGGATGCATATGA
Source organism: Clostridium sp. AM27-31LB (assembly GCF_003480745.1). Taxonomy (NCBI): domain Bacteria; kingdom Bacillati; phylum Bacillota; class Clostridia; order Eubacteriales; family Clostridiaceae; genus Clostridium; species Clostridium sp. AM27-31LB. Next base: position 199,639 of record NZ_QUJS01000006.1, read on the forward strand.
AGTTGCTAAAAAATATGATATTCCTATTATCGCTGACGGTGGTATCAAATATTCGGGAGATATGACAAAGGCTATCGCAGCAGGTGCAAGTGTCTGCATGATGGGCAGCATCTTTGCAGGTTGTGATGAAAGTCCGGGAACATTTGAACTTTATCAGGGACGTAAATACAAAGTATATCGTGGTATGGGTTCTATCGCAGCTATGGAAAATGGAAGTAAAGACCGTTATTTCCAGACAGGTGCAAAGAAGCTTGTTCCTGAAGGTGTAGAGGGACGAGTTGCATATAAAGGAACGGTAGAAGATACTGTATTCCAGCTTATGGGAGGACTTCGCTCAGGTATGGGATATTGTGGAGCACCTGATATCAAGACATTACAGGAGACAGGAGAGTTTGTAAAGATTAGTTCAGCATCCCTTAAAGAGAGTCATCCACATGACATACATATTACAAAGGAAGCTCCAAACTACAGCGTAGGAGATAACTAGGAAATATGAAAAGACTTTCAAAAGCGAAGCGGCGTCGTAGAATGAAAGTATTGTGTGTTTCGGTTTTGGCAACGGTTATATCTGTTTTAGTTGTGGGTGGCATATTGGCTGTCAAATCAGAGTTTTTAAAAGTGAGAAACTCTGATGTATCAAAAATCAACTTGAGTAGTATAAAAGTACCAAGACCAAAGATAAATGTGAGATTACTTACGGAAAATATAAATTCAAGACCCGGAATTGCTTTAAGAAGAGTGAGAGGTATTGTTATTCACTATACAGCAAATCCGGGAACTGATGCGATGGCAAACAGAAATTATTTTGAGAGCAGGAAAAATGAGGAAGACAGCAGCAAAAACAAAGTGAGCAGTCATTTTATTATCGGTCTTCATGGACAGATTATACAATGTATTCCTTTAAATGAAATTTCTTATGCTTCAAATAATAGAAACTCTGATACTATATCGATTGAGTGCTGCCATCCGGACAAAACCGGTAAGTTCTCCGAGGAAACTTATAAGTCATTGATAAAACTTACAGGATGGCTTTGTACGCGGTACGATGTCAGTAAAAGTGATGTGATAAGACATTATGATGTGACTGGTAAGCTTTGCCCACTCTATTATGTCAAGCATAAGACTAAATGGAGAGATTTAAAAAATGATATTTGGTCTTACATAATGAGATACAAAGGAAAGCCTCGGTAAGAAAGTATAGATAAAAACAAATATAAATATAAGGGAAATACCGTTTATGAGGTATTTCCCTTTTTAGGTTTAAAGCTGTAATTCTATATTTCGGTTTATTGGTTTATATGGGGTAAATTTTACTCCTGCTGAGTTCATCATCCTTTTTGCTGCGATAACGGAAGGAGTATCAGAATATTTGTCTGACATATATATAACTTCCTTTATACCTGACTGAATGAGAGCTTTCGTACATTCATTACACGGAAAGAGTGTAGTGTAAATCGTGGCATTTTTTAAGTTTGTACCGGTATAGTTTAATAATGCATTAAGCTCGGCATGGCAGACATAAAGATATTTGGCATCAAGTTCATTGTCAGAAGTGCGTTCCCACGGATATTCATCGTCAGAACAGCCCATAGGCATCCCGTTATAGCCGACGGATAAGATTTTATTATCTTCACTGACAATACAGGCACCCACGCTTGTATGTGGATCCTTACTCCTTTCAGCAGAGAGGAGAGCAATGCCCATAAAATATTCATCCCATTTTAAATAATTTTCTTTTTTCATCGTTTGTCTCCTGTATTTTATATTATAAAAAGGTCAAAACCAGCGTTTTGCAACCAAGAATTGCTTTACAATTCTCGTTGGCTTCACGCTGCATTAAGAGTATTTTCCTATATATCAAAAAAGAGTTGCCCACACCATTGGCAACTCTTTAAATTTTAAATAGATTACGCGATTTTATTTACAGCAACTGTAATACGAGAAATCTTTCTTGAAGCTGTTTTCTTGTGGAAAACACCTTTGCTTGCAGCTCTATTGATTTCAGAGATTGCTGTTGTTAAAGCCTTAGAAGCAGCGTCCTTGTCTCCTGCTGCGATAGCAGCATCAACACTTTTGATAGCTGTCTTAACTTTAGACTTGATTGCTTTATTTCTCTCTGCATTTCTGCGATCAACTAAAATTCTTTTCTTTGCTGATTTAATGTTAGCCATTCCTTACACCTCCCAATTGTGAAATCTTTTGTTTCATCAAACCGGACACGGTCGCTTTGAAGTAAACATACTCATTTATCATAGTGATTTTTAAGGTGTTTGTCAAGTGGTTTTTGAGAGTTTTTTATAATTTTTTTGGCGAACGGACGCCGAAGCAAAGGATTATCATGCTACGCTCAGGGACGCTTTCACTCGGAGAAGCGTGTAGCAGTACATAGGCAGATAAAATACATCTGCCAAGTACCGACACGGTTCCAACGCCCTTCGGTCAGTATGATAATCTTTTGCTTCGGCTGTGAGTTTGGTGTGGTGGAAAATTTGTTTGTACTTGTAATTGTATATTTATATTTTTTTTGGAGAAGTTAAAAGGTGTGGTTATTTTAGATATATTAATGGAAAAATTTATTTTTATGAGTAATCGTGTGATTGAAAAACATCGTTATCTTCGCAATTAACACAGCTTATATTTGGGAGGAAATTATGCTTAGCAGAGTGACAGATTTGGCTCTTGAAGTCAGGGAGAGTTTTCCAGATGATAATGTAGAGATTTCAGGAGTTAAGATAATAAAGAGAGATACCGGCGTTTCAGGAATTTCTATGACGGAGGTTGAAATTATGGATGAACATGGCATGAAAGCGATGGGAAAGCCGGTAGGAAAATATATTACTCTTGAATTTTCAGATAGGGAGTGGGAAAAAAGTGACGAGACAGGACTTGAAAAAGTTTTGGCAGGGATTGTGGAAAGCATTATTGTTGAAAAAGTAAGTAAGAACAGAGAAGTGGCAGGGAGTGTATTGGGTGAAGGTGATGAGAATATAAATATAAAGAAGAATAAAAAAAACGAAGATTGGGATAATCAGAAGAAAAATAAAGAAGATGAAGATAATGATAGGATAAAGAAAGGTAAAACAGGAGAAAATGAAGAGTGTGATAAATCAAATAAAAAAAGAATATATGGAGAGAATAGTGAAATAAAAATAGATAATATAACAGTAAGCAGAGATAAAGCAGATAAAAGAATAATGATAGCGGGGCTTGGCAACAGATATGCGACGCCTGATATGCTCGGTAATAAAGTTGTGGAGTATATAGATATAGTCCCTGAAAAAATATGTGCCATAGCACCGGGAGTGTTGTCGCAGACAGGAATGGAGACTTGCGACATAATAAGAAATATTGTGTGCAAAGGGGATTTTGACTGCATTATAGTGATAGATTCACTCTGCTCAACACATACTGAAAGGCTGTGTCATACAATTCAGGTGACGGATACGGGAATATCACCAGGTGCGGGGGTTGGAAATAGGCGAAAAGAGATAAATGGGGATGTCATGGGAATTCCGGTGATTGCGATAGGTGTGCCGACAGTTGTATCAATGGCTACGGTTGCATATGACTGTATAGAGGAGACGCTTCTTAAGCAGGGATTTTCTCAGCAGGAAACTGACATATTTTTAAATGGAATGTCAAATGACAAATACAGCGGTCTGTTTGTGACACCTAAAGATATTGACGAGCAGATATTTTTTATCGGAAAAGCAATAGCCGGCGGATTAAATATGGCTTTGCAGAAATAAAATCATATAAATAAAATCTTCTGCATATTTTGTTCTTAGAAGATATATAGTTACTTTTACATCGTAACTGTGAGTAGTAATATTTAAAATATGTAATAACGGCAATAGCTGTTGTGTAAAGGCATAATGTGCTCTCGAAATTCTTCATTCAGAAGATTTCGGGGTACATTATATAAAAATGGATGCTGTGACACATCGGCAGTGGGGATTTGCTGTTGGAAAGAGTAGGACATGGTATATGAAAAATACAAGGAAATTTGTTGCTGTTGCTGTTGTTATCATATGGCTGTCAAGTTTTTTTATAGTCAGGCTGGAGAAATTAAATATTGCGGATAAATTAAAAAAAATGACTGCAAATATACTCGTGGATTTTGGATATTCAAATTCCACGGCAATAAGTATGGCAAAAAACGGAAGTGAGGTTCCACTTTGGCTTAAGTTTATAACAGGAACAAGTTCGGGAGTTACATATATAGTTGAAAATGGAAACAGATTTCAGAGTGTTAGTGAGAAAAATGCTGAAAAAACGGCAATGACATGGGCGGGAAAAAACAGTCGTAAAAATACATGGAGCGGAATGTCAGGAGAATTATACAGACAGGCTTGTCAGGAAGAAAATGAAGATTTAGAGCTTGCAAAAAAAGAAAATGAAGCGGCAAAAAAAGAAGAAAAACTAAAAGGTGACAGTGAAAAGATAAAACAGAAGGATATAGTGATAAGTCATAACAGCAGGGCTGCATTAAAGGCAAACATAAGTAAAATAAATACGCTGAAAAAAGGACTTAACAGGAATTACCTTTTAAAAAATTTTTATATAACAGATTCGACAACTTCCATTGATAATAAGATTTTTAATGTAAAAAAACTCTTGTCGGCAGACCTTAGAATAAAAAAGAACAGAAGAAAGCCGCAGATACTTATATTTCATACTCATGGAGGTTCAGAAGCATTTCGTGACAGCAAGAGCGGAGTCGTCAGCCAGTCGATTGTCGGAGTCGGTACAACACTTACATATTATCTGAAAAAACAAGGTTACAATGTGATACATGATACAACCAGATATGACATAATAAATGGCAGGATAGACAGAAACAGGGCTTATAATAATGCGGCTAATCAGGTAAAGAGGACATTGCAAAAATATCCGTCAGTACAAGTGGTGATAGATCTGCACAGGGACGGAGTAGGAAACAAGGTGCACAGAACAACCGTGATAAACGGTAAGAGGACAGCACAGATTATGCTTTTTAACGGATTATCAAGAAACCGCCGTGGAAATATAGGGTATCTTTATAATCCAAATCTTCAATACAATCTTGCATTTAGTTTACAGTTAAAATTAAAGTGCATGGAAAATTATAATGATTTTGCAAAGCCGGTCTATCTTAAAGGCTATCGCTATAACCTGCATCTTAGAAAAAGGTCGCTCCTTATAGAACTTGGAAATGAAAACAATACATTACAGGAGGCAAAAAATGCCATGCCGCACCTTGCAGGAGTGATAGGTCAGGTGCTTGGCGGCAGATAAGGTGATGCAGGGGTATTAGCTTTACATTACCATGCTTCAATGTTAAAATGTAGCTACTAAATAAGGGACTGGATAAGTGAAAAATAAACAGGAGGGGTGCATATGGCAAAGGTTATAAGTATAGGAAATCAAAGTTTTGAGTCAATACGGGAAAAAGATAACTTTTATGTAGATAAGACAAATTTTATAAAAGAGTGGTGGGACAATGACGATATAGTTACACTTATAACACGCCCACGCCGATTCGGAAAAACATTAAACATGAGTATGCTTGAATGCTTTTTCTCAAATAAATATAAGGATAGAGGAAATTTGTTTGAGGGTCTTGAAATATGGAACGATGAAAAGTATCGCAAATTGCAGGGGACATATCCGGTGATATTTTTAAGCTTTGCTTCAATTAAGGGAAATACATTTGAACTTGCAAAAAATCAGATATATGAAAAAATTGCAGAATTATATGAGAATAACCGCTTTTTACTTGAGTCGGCTTGTATGAGTGACACAGAAAAAGCAAAATACAGGTCATTTTTGGAAAATCCTATAGACAAGGATGTTTCGTTTGCATTAAATAATCTTTCAAAGTATCTGAGTATTTATTTTGGAACAAATGTAATTATTCTCCTTGACGAATACGACACACCTATGCAGGAGGCTTATGTAAACGGGTACTGGGAAGAACTTGTAGCATTTACAAGAAGTCTTTTTAATGCAGCTTTTAAGACAAATCCATATCTCGAAAGAGCGATGATGACTGGAATTACGAGAGTGTCAAAAGAGAGTATTTTCTCAGATTTGAATAATCTTGTAGTAGTTACTACCACATCAAACCAATATGAGACAGCATTTGGTTTTAC
>NZ_QUJS01000007.1:0-167154 GCF_003480745.1 Clostridium sp. AM27-31LB
ATGAGACTTGAAAGAGAAGAACAGTATAGGAAAGGCGAAGAAGCCGGAGAAGCCCGTGGAATTGAAATTGGAGAAAATCGTGGAAGATGTGAAGGAGAAAACAACAAATTAAAAGATTTGATAAGAAAGAAACTTGCAAAGGGAAAAGCAATTCCACAGATAGCAGATGAAGTAGAAGAAACAGAGGAAAAAGTGATTGAGCTGATAAAAGAAATTGAGACGGAGCAGGTATAGGGTGGAGAATAAATCAAGCTGTATTCGCAATTTTGCGAAGTTCATTTATTGGGATATGGTTTGACATTCTGTGTTAAAAAGCAAATAAATACCAATAATGTGAACATAATTATAATAATCAAAATAACTCAAAATGCTTCAAAATCGGTAACAGTTCAGCCATTCATTTATTACATTCATAAACCTGCCAGCAAGCTGTCAGTTGTTGCTTTGCAGCTTTTGTTTATTTACGCGAAAGCAAAGTGAGGATGGAACAAATAAATTTGTTCCATCTGAGCGTGCTCGTGAGGGCTTTGCCCTCATTTCAGAAATGAAAGGCTATTCTAACATAAAAATGTACTTAACAATACAATGAACAAGCTCATTGTATTGCCAATTACATTTTTATGGCTGAACTGTTACCAAAATTGTAAAAATAATACAACTTTAATATAAAAATTATAAAATTAAAAAATATCAATGTATAAAATTGCTAAATTTGCAGGTATAAAAAATATTAACACTGTGTTAATATTTTGTTCAAATGTTAAAGGCAGTTTGAGGGGTGCAATAAAGACCGATGATTTCTGCTTTAAGCAAAAGTAAATTAACAATTTATTACCCATAGAGATGGGAGAAGGAGGATTTCTTAATGAGATTAAAAAAAGGAATGAGAAAAGCCCTTTCTTTAGCTCTTTCAACAGCACTTATTATTACCAGTGCAAATATTGGAAGTACAAAAAGTAAGGCAGCGGAAGCGGATGATGCGACACATTCATATGTCGCAACAGTAGAAAAGAACAAATTAACAAAAGTAACTCTTGATGGAAAAGATGTTACAGATAGCCAGAAAGTATTTAACAATGGTACAGCCGATGATGGTAAGTTTTATGTAACAGATAAGGAAAATGCAAAAACAGTACATGGACTTGGGATTGATTTTTCTGAAGTTGTTTCTAGCACAAAGGGTTATAAAACACCAACTATCACATTAGCAGGTACAGGAGATTGCAATCAGTACTATTATGGCGGAAGTGTTGTTACTAAGTTTAATGGAACAGACAGTGATACTTGTGGTTCTTGGAATTATGTAGGAGATGGTGACTCATCAAAGGTTATCGCAGATGCAATAAAAGATAGCGGAAGTAAATTCCTTTTAAATATTAAAGATGAAGCTGGTGAGGATTGGACAAATATTAATTATACTGTTACAGTAGAGTATTATGACAGTTCAGCAAAACCGACTATTGATATGTCCAATGTCAAAGATGAGATTACTATTCATCGTGGAGAGACAATTAAGATTTCTGCACCTGTAACAAAACCAAATTCAACAAGAACTATTGAATTTGACGGATGGGCATATGACAAAACATATACTGCTATCAAAGGTGTAAAGGCTTGGTTTGATGATGAGACAGATGAGTTCTATATATCAGCAAGTGATGATGCGGATATGAATGCAGATACACCTAAGATTTATATGGGAACAAAAACAGATATTGATGGAACTACATATAAATTATCAGGTGGAAAAGATTGTGCTCTCGTTGTTAAAGAAGCTTTAGCAACACCGTCACCAACAGCAGAAGTTTCATCAGCACCTGCAGTGTCAACAAAGCCTTCAACAGCACCAACAAATGGAGCAACAACAGTACCGACAAACGGAGCAACAACAGCCCCAACAAATGGAGCAACAACAGCCCCAACAAATGGAGCAACAACAGCCCCAACAAGCGGAGCAACAAATACACCGGCACCTGTATCAACAAATACACCAGCCCCAACAAGCGATGCAACACCAGCTCCAACAGAAGCTCCTAAGGGAAATATGGATAAATTTAATGTTGCATTCAACTATGTAGCAGATGACAAATGGGGCGAGCAGTCATGGGGAGACAAGTCAGTTGATGTAACTGGTGATGGAAAATATGAAATCAGCTACACTGCTCAGTCTGATACAACTGACATCTTTATGATGATTCTTTCAACAGACCTTTACAAAGGTTCATTAAACAAAGACTTTAAGCTTGTTCCTACAACTGTTTCTGTTGGAAAGACAGATTACAAAGTAAATGCGAAAGGCGGATGGTGCTTCGCAGACCAGGAAAAAACAAACGCTTACAGATACAACATTGTAAATCCATATAACGGACCTATTGGTTCAGATGGTGTAACATATGTTGACCCTGCCGTAACATCTATTGATGGACTTGGAACAGCACCTGTAAAGAAGGGAGATACAATCAAAGTATCATTTACTGTATCAGGAATGAAGGGCAGCACTAGTGCGAAATCAAAAGCTAAAGTAACAGTTTCTAAGAAAACAGTAACAGTAGCAGCAGGAAAGTCAACAACAGTTTCTTATAAAGCACTTAATAAGGCAGGAAAAGCAGTTAAGGCATCAGCTAAGACTTCTAATAAGAAACTTGCAACAGTAAAAGTAACAAGCAGCAAGAAAATTAAGATTTCAGTACCTAAGAAAGCAACAAAGGGTTCTTCAGCTAAGATTACACTTACAAGTGCAGGAAAGAAAGCAACTATCACAGTTAAGGTTGCAAACCCTGTTAAGAGTGCAAAAGCAGCTAAGAAAACAGTAAAGATTAAGAAGGGCAAGAAAGCAAAAATAACAGTTAAGGTTACAGCTCAGAATAAGAAGAAAGCAACAACAGATAAATTAACAGCTAAATCTTCTAAGTCAAAGATTGCTAAGATTACAGGCAAGAAAGTTTCTAAGGGCAAAGTAACAGTAACAGTTAAGGGTGCTAAGAAAGGTGCTTCAAAACTTACAATCAAGATTGGTAAGAAATCAGTTAAGGTAACAGTTAAAGTAAAATAATTACCATAACATAATAAAATATTCCAAAGCATAATTTTTGAAATAAAAAGCAGAGGCGGATGTAAAAAAACGTCTCTGTTTTTCTTTGGTTATAGTAAATTTAGGGCGGAACTATTACGATTTTTCAAAAATTTTATTCCAAATATTGTCAAAAATTAGCCTTAACTATAATGTTGATAATATGGGAAAAATCACTGAAAAAAAACACATAATCAAGGTGTAATCATTTGATGAATATACAAAATACACAAAAAAAGCTGGAATAATTGTGCATTTTTACTGTTTATTTGAAAATATTATTCTGTTACTATGTTAGATGTAACGAAACGGCTTATAGGGTTGAGTGCGGACTACAACTTTATCGTTTCAAAAATTATGCAACCCTATATATGATAGGGAGAAGGAGGATATGTTAATGAGATTAACAAAGGGAACAAAAAAAGCTCTTTCCTTAGCACTTTCAACAGCATTAGTATTGACAGGTGCAAATGTTGGAACATTAAAGGCAGATGCAGCCGACAAAGACGGTGTTGAATTAACACTTAAAGGTGAAACTTTAAACAAAAAAGAGGCTACTGTTAAAGCAGACGGAAAAGTTGAAGTTACAACAACTTTTGCAAATGCAGCTACAGCAGGTGCTCTTGCTGGAGCTAATTTTGGAGAGACAACAACTACTGTTGAAAATGTTACTGAAGATTTCGATTTAAAGATTGTTTCAGTTAAAGTTGGAGACAAGGATGTGTTAAGTAAAAAAGCAGTGTATGGTGAATATGCTGATTCAAAAAATATCGCAACAACTAGTGTAGGTGATTTTGAAAAATTTACTGCAGAAAAAGGCGATGAGATTACATTTACATATAAAGTGAATGGTGTTACAGATTTAGATGCTCTTAAGAAAGAGAATGAAGCACTTGCAGCATCAAAAGCAGCCCTTGAGAAAGAGAACGGGTCACTTGCAGCATCAAAGGCAGCCCTTGAGAAAGACAATGCTTCACTTGTAGCATCAAAAGCAGCCCTTGAAAAAGACAACAAGTCACTTGCAGCATCAAAGTCAGCTCTTGAGACAGAGAACAAAGCACTTGCAGCATCAAACTCAGCACTCGTAGCATCAAAAGCAGCCCTTGAAAAAGACAATAAGTCACTTGCAGCATCAAAAGCAGCTCTTGAGGATCAGCTTAAGAATACACCTGCACCAACAGAGACACCGGCACCGGTTGCTAAAGGTCAGATGGGTAACTTCAATGTTTCATTCGACTATGTTGGGGATGATACTTGGGGCGAGCAGTCTTGGGGTGACAAGAGTGTCAATGTAACAAAAGATGGTGATTACTCTATCGAATACACAGCAACAAGTGATTCAAAAGGAATCTACTTAATGATGCTTGACACAGACCTTTATTATGGAAGTCTTGCAGACAACTTTGCACTCACAGTTAAGAATGTAAAGATTGGTGACAAGACATACGCTATAGATAACAAAGGATGCTGGGGATTTGCAGATCAGACAGTTTCAAAGAACTACAGATTCAACATCGTAAATCCATGGAATGGTCTCTTTGACAAGACTGGTGTTAACTGGCAGGATGAAAAAGTTACAACTATTGATAAGTTAAACAAAGCTCCTGTTAAAGCTAATGATAAAATTGTAGTAAACTTCAATGTAACAACAAAGAAAGCTTCTTCAACAGTATCTATCAAGGCTGCTAAGTCTAAGGTTTCAGTTGCTCCATCTAAGTCTGCAACAGTTAAGTACACAGTTAAGGGTACATCAACAGTTAAGGCTACAAGCAACAACAAGGCTGTAACAGTTAAGGTAAACAAATCTAAGAAGAATGTTACAATCACAGCTAAGAAGACAGCAGTTATGGGCAAGACAGCTACAATCACACTTAAGGCTGGTTCTAAGAAGTCTACTATTAAAGTAACTGTTGCTAAGACAGCAAATGTTAAGAAGAAAAAGACAGCAAAATACACAGTTGCACTTGCAAAGGTAACTAAGAAAGTTAAGGCTAAGAAGATTAAAGTCTCTGTAAAGAACAAGAAAGTTGCAAAAGTCACAGTTAAAAAGACTGCAAAAGGACAGGTAACATTCCAGGTTAAGGGACTTAAGAAAGGTAAGACAACTGCTACACTTAAATATGGTAAGAAGTCCGCAAAAGTCAGCGTAGTAGTTAAATAATATTTAATAAGTTTGAATTCCCACAATTAAGGAAAACAAATCGAAAGAGCTTTCAGGGAGGGCACACCAATAGGTGTGCTCTCTTTGTGTTATGAACAGATAAAGAGTAGATTGAAGATGTCCGATTGAGTATGCAACAGGTGTTTATAAATGCCGTATATATTAAAAAACATGTATAATATATCTAAAAGTCAGGATATAAATATTAACAAAAATATAATAAAATATGAACATAATAATAACAGTTCAGCTATAAAAATATATTGCAATATTTGAGTTTGCCAATTCTATTGCTATATTTATGACAAAACTGTTACTTATAAAAGGTATAAAATGAATTAAAATTATGTGAGAGGAGAATTATATGAGAAAAACAACTAAAAAATTATTAGCTGCTGCATTGTCAACTGCTATGGTTGTTACATCGTTTACAGGTGTAGGTGCAGTGAATGGTGCAAAGCCGGCAAGTGCTGCAATAAGTTCAGTCTGGAAAGAAGACGGCTATCATGCTTATCTTTATTATCAGACAAAGACATGGGATTACAGAGATCCGCTTAAAACAGGAAAAGAGTATTCGTATGTGCAGGCCGGTGGTCAGGATGTGACAGAGAAAGCAGAGATTACGGATGTTCTTTTAAAAGAAGGTGACGGAGAGTACACTGTTAAGATTTCAGGTGTTGACCTTACAGGTGCAGATGCATTTAACATGATGGGAATTTCGACAGATATTCCTCTTAAATCAGCAGACAGCATAAAAGTCACAGATGCAACATTAAAAATTGATGGTAATGAGGTAGAGGGAGCAGCAGGAGTAGAACTTCCACATACAAAATCATATGAGGCAAACGGTTATAGCGTATTCAGCTATACAGGTTATGACGGATGGAATCTTTCAAGCAATATTCCTTTCAAGCAGGGCAAACTTACAACAATGCCTAAATCCGATATTGAGATTTCATTTAAGATAACAGGTGTTCCTAAGTTTACAAAGACATATGGAAAAAAGGCTGGAGCTACATTTACAAGCGGAAATTATACATATAAGGTAACAACTGCCGCTACAGAAGATACAAATGGCAAAGTTGCAATTACAAAGCTTTCTACAAAGGGAAAGAAAGCAAAGACACTATCAGTTCCAAATACAGTTAAGGCATCAGGCGCGACATATACGGTATCTGCTGTTAATGCAAATGTTTTCAAAGCAGCAAAAGCAACATCTGTTACACTTGGAAAAGGTGTGACAAAGATTGCATCTTCAGCATTTGCAAATTGCAAGAAACTTACAAAACTTGTGGTAAACGGTAAATTATCGTCTGTTGCAAAGAATGCATTTAAAGGTTGTACTAAAAAGATTAGCATTTCAGGAAGTTCAGTTGATGCAAATGCTAAAAAGATTAAGGCAGCCGGTGCTAAGAGCATTAAAAAGGTTTATACACCTATTTTTGCCACAAAATATGCTACAAGTGGACTTGTGAGCGGAAAAGCTGGAACTGTTGCAATTACTGCTGAAAATGTTAAGAGTGTGACAAAGGTTACTGCTTCAAGTGCAGATGAAAAAATAATCAAAATTAAGAATGAGAAAACATCAGGTCTTACATATTCTGCTGAGATATTTGGTGAAGCTGCCGGAAGTGCAAAGGTTACATTTAAGATTGCATATAAGAGAATGGATGGAAAAACAGCAACAAAGACTATTACAAAAGATGTAACAGTTGCAGATGGCGGTTTTTACGGACATCTCGAAGATAAAGATATTACACTCCGTGTGAAGCTGCCGGAGACTTCAACAAATGTCGGTGAAGAGAGAACCGTTTCGATAAAGGGCGGGACTTCAGCAAACATGACTGTTAAAGACAACGGTACTGTTCGTAAAGATGTTTCTACACAGTGGCTCATTGAAAATGAGATGGGGGAGGGTGTAAACCTCGGAAATACTCTTGAAGCTACTTTAGGAACTTATGCTGACAAGGTTGCTGCTACAGATGCTACAGTATTTGAGCAGGCATGGGGGCAGCCTATTACAACAGAAGCTTATATCCAGTCACTCCGTTCATATGGCTTTAATACTATCCGTATTCCTGTAGCATGGTCAAACATGGATTCAGAGGATGGAACATATACTATCAATGAAAAATACCTCGGTCGTGTAGAAGAAGTTGTAAACTACGCATTAAACTGTGGTATGTATGTAATTGTCAACGATCATTGGGATTCTCAGTGGTGGGGACAGTTTGGTGCGTGCAAGGAGGATGCTGACGGAAAAAAAACTGCCGATGAGACAAAACGTGCAGAAGCATGGAAGAGATATAGTAGATATTGGACACAGATTTGTGACAGATTTAAGGATTATTCAGATCATCTCATTTTTGAAGGTGCAAACGAGGAACTTGGTGACAGATTAAACGATGCAATCTATGAAAGTGGTTATAGCGTACCAAAAGACGACAATGATACAAAGGCTATTTCAGGAAACCTTACAGAGGATGAGAGATACGAAATGGCAAATAAGATTAACCAGAAATTTGTAGACATTGTCCGCAGTACAGGCGGAAACAACGCATACAGACATCTTCTTATTGCAGGTTATGACACAAATATTGACAAGACTTGTGATGACAGATTTAAGATGCCTACAGATACAACAGAAAACGGAACTACAAAACTCAGCATATCAGTTCATTACTACACACCATGGGATTTCTGTGGAGATGGTGGTAGCGGTATCTATACACAGAAAGACAAAGAAGCAACAGAAACATACTTCACAAAGATGGATAAATTCTACAATGCAGGATATGGAATTATCATGGGTGAGTTCAGTGTTTGCAATCCAAAGCAGGAGGGTGTTGCACAGTGGTTAAATGATACAATGACTATTGCAGCTAAACATCATATTTTGCCTGTACTTTGGGAGACAAATCAGTATATGGATAAAGACAACTGCAGGATGAGATACAATGACATTGCTGTACTCTACAATACAATCACAGGTTCAAAAGGGGATACGAGTTCAAAGATAAACACAAACGGAACAACAACAGACGGTTCAATCGCTGATTATCTTGAGACAACAAATGTAAATAACCTCAAAGCAGGCTTTGAATGGACAGGAAAGTGGTACAAGAACGGCGGTGGAAACCTCGTAGGAGATGATATATACACAACAGAAGAAGGTGGAACAAAGGTAACAAAAGGTTCTGTTGAAGCATTTGTACCTGAGTCATCATCAAAGTCATCAATTGACGGAGATACAACAGAGCTTGGCTTTAATGACTGGGGCTATCAGGTATTCTTAAAGATTGATTTATCTAAGTATAAGAAGCCGGTTGTTGCATTTAACTTCTTAGATATATCAGATACAGAAGACTTTGTCGGAACAGTGACTATTGGAACATCAGACAAAGTTGGCGGAAGCGGAAAGAATACATATGACCTTAAGTATTCAGAATTCCACGGAAAAGGAATAGTGCTTAATGATACATTGTTAAAAGCACTTGAGACAGAGCCATACCTCTATATAACATTTGCAGGAAAACCTGCAGTGACAGGAATTACTGTTTACGAGGGTTAAAATCTTAACAGATAGTGTAAAGAGAATATTTTGTATAGTGTATCACTGACTTTTAGTTAAATAAGCATTAAAACAAGCCGAATACAGAATAAAATATCTGCGTTCGGCTTGTTTATTTATTTCTTAAAACTGGTTATGCTGATTATTTTCCACAGTTCTTTTTATCAATCTGCTGATTAAAAGCATAAAAGTTTCGACAGTCAAGGTTTTCCTGAGTGCGTCTGAGACATTCGCCAAATCTCTGGAAATGAACAATTTCTCTTTCTCTGAGGAAACGGATAGGTTCTGCAACTTCAGGGTCTTTTACTATACGAAGAATGTTATCATAAGTCAGGCGGGCTTTCTGCTCTGCCGCCATGTCTTCATAAAGATCGGTTATGGTATCACCGGTGCTCTGAAGCTGGCTCGCACTGAAGGGCTCTCCACTTGCTGCCTGCGGCCATATGGCAAGTGTATGGTCAATATAGTATTTATCAAAGCCGGATGCCTTGATTTCTTCCGGTGTAAGATTTTTTGTAAGCTGTCTGATAATGGTAGCAACAATTTCAAGATGACCGAGTTCTTCGGTGCCGATGTCAGTAAGAGCACCCATGACACGGCGGTCGGTCATACTGTAACGCTGTGAGAGATAACGCATAGCGGCACCAGCCTCGCCATCCGGACCACCGTAGTCGAGGACTGATGATATTACGAAAAGGCTTGAATTTAGGGGGGTGTGAGGAGTTATGGTTTTTGTTTGAGCAAAATATATCTTGCCGGATAGGCTGTAATCTTTGCTGGTTGCACTGGATATGTGAGCAATAATGCAATACAAAACTTGTCGGAATCCGACAGAATAAAATAGTTGCAAATATTTTTAATATTGTATATAATGAACTTAACAAGAGAGCCGAACGCTAGGTGCAGACTAGCCGCCGGCAAATAAGATGTTTATATTTAAAGTAACGCCTTACTTTGCTAGAGCTGGGGCGTTACTTTTTGTGTGTTATCGTATATACAAGAGTAATAACTGCACAAAGCATAATTACAAATGTGAATAAATCGCTATATGTAACCAT
The DNA here is from genome assembly GCF_003480745.1 of Clostridium sp. AM27-31LB. NCBI lineage: Bacteria > Bacillati > Bacillota > Clostridia > Eubacteriales > Clostridiaceae > Clostridium > Clostridium sp. AM27-31LB. The sequence continues at coordinate 9,861 of NZ_QUJS01000007.1, forward strand.
TGGCATCAGCTCCCTTCCTTTGTAAGTCCGGCAACTGTCGTAGCACCCTTCGGCTCCCTGATTAAGTTCATTATTAAGTTATCGGTATTATAGTACATATGTTAATAATTGGCAATAGAGAACCCCTGAAAGTCTGGTCCACTTTCAGGGGTTTTGTTCAAAATGGAACATATTATGTGTCTGATGCCATTATATCATATGCAAAATCTATTTGCAATTTACAAGCGATATATCATCATTCAAAACCACGGTCATTTCCTGCGTTTCCTTATTCCAGACAAAATGGTCTACGACTTCCAGTAAAGCATTATGTTTTTCCATATCATTTGAATTTTCATCTTTTATAATATCAATCAATCCTTGAAAATCAACATCTTTGTGAACTGATGCAGGGTGAACAGTGATAGTGGCGGCTTCAAGTTTTTCGTTTAACTCCGTGCGTCTTTTCAAAATAAGTTCTTTATTTGCTTTGTATTCTTCTAAGGTGTCTATCTCATTTATATACGCATCTTTGATACGCTTCATTTTTGCATCAAGTGATTTGAGTTCTTTTAATATATATCCCCGTTCTGTATTTTCGGTATTGATTACATTTAGATTATAATTGTAAAAATATCCTGAGCCGGATAGTTCTTCGAGGATGGAGAGAACTTCTTTTTCAGCATTTTTCAATGTGATGCCATTTCGTGTAGAACAGAGCCCTTTTGAATATTTCCAGCAACAAAAATTTGGAACTGTTTTAGTACCACCGTGGGCGAAACCGAGCGAAGCACCACATTTTGAACATTTAATCATGCCGGACAACCAGTTGGCAAGGAGTGGAGCAGGGCGGCGTTTCTTGTTATATCCCGTGCGGAGTCTGTCGTGTGCTCTGCGGTTTGCAGCCTTTGAAAATTGTTCTTCAGATATGATAGCTTCGTGTTTGCCGTCAGATATAATCACATCGTCAGGATTTTTTCTTTTATTACTCTGTTTGTTAAAAAAGTTCCACCGGATTTTTCCTATATAAAAAGGGTTTTCAAGTATATATCCGATAACACGGGTTTCAAAAAGGGATCCTCTTGCAGTTCTATAGCCGGATTGATTCAGCCTTGCGGCTATGTCACCCATCGGGATATTCTGCTCTGTGTACATATCAAAAATCTTTCTGACAATCTCAGCACCTTTGGGTTCAATCTGTGGTATCTTATCTCTGCCACGCTCTTTGATGTAACCGATAGGAACATTTGAATTGTAGCCGCCCTTTAAGGCTTTTTGCGTCATTCCACGCATAACTTCACCTGAGAGATTATACAGATAAAATTCGTCACTCCATTCAATAACCATCTCGATAAGGCGGCCATACATACCCTCAGTGATAGGCTCGGATATGCTTATAACATCAACATTACATTTTTTTCTGAGAACTGATTTATAATAAGTGCTTTCATCAATGTTTCTGGCAAAACGGGAGAACTTCCAGAGAAGGATTGCATCGTAAGGATGTGACTTTTCTTTGCAGGTCGCAATCATTTCTTGAAAAGCCGGGCGTTTATCTGCTTTCTTGCCGGAAATACCCTTGTCTTCCTGATAAATTCGTGTAAGCAGCATATTGTGCTGTTCGGCATAATCCTTAATGAGTCTTATCTGGCTCTCCGGAGAAAGTTCTTCCTGTTTGTCAGTAGAGACTCGGATATATGCACAGACTTCTTTTAATTTTTCGCTCATGCGTCTTCCTCCTTAAAATTGAGTATAAAAAATAAGCCTATACAAAAGAAGTGGCTTATGTTAAAATAAATATGCGTTATCTTTATATTTTAGCCATATTCTTTTGTGGGTAAAGTGTAAGGTATTGACCGCCCGCAAAGGGCGGTCTTTTTGTTATATTAAATATACCGCATTTATATCTGATTGATTTGTTGTTTTAAAGCATCCTGCAATATCTGAGAAAAATTTAATCCTCTTTCTAATGCGGCGGCATTAAGCCACGCAGGAAGTGTTACTGTACGGTTTACTGATTTATTTACATTTGCCATTCTTATAGATGGCATATAAACATCAATCAATGCTGATTTTTGATTTTTTTCTAAAGTAATATCAGATAAATGTGTTGGTTCCGGAATAGGTTCGTTGTCTTCCTCAATTCCTAACATTGTGACTCCCAATAATTCTCTGGCAGATAAAAAAGCATCGTTTTCATCTTCTCCAGATGTGGCAGTATCTAAATCTGGAAACTCTACGGCAATTTCACAACCGTCCTCATAAGTGAAGATAGCAGGATAGATATAGCGTTCAACTTTCTTCTTGTTTGACATATAGGTCACTCCTTATAATTTTTTAAGACTTCCCTTGATGTAATTTGCATTATCGTTACCGCCTTACAACTATACGATAACAAATATAATTATATTTGTCAATTAAATATAACAAATATTTTTGTATTTGTTATGCTTTCTATTTCTAAAATATGGATTATTTACAAAATTAGAAATATATTGAATAACTAATTAATGAATAAGATAGGGTTTACAAAACAAAATTATTGCGTATAATATAAATAAAGATATTTTTATGGTGGGGCGTTGTGCGAATTTACGCTCTTTATTCAGTGAAAGGAGGTATATTATGAATAAAGAATACACGGATATTGATAGAAAGAATGATTTCAACTTTTTCTTAACTCATTATAATGAGTTTTATGAAAAGTATGGTTATTGTTGTGTGGCTATTAGATTTAATGAAATTTTGGGAGTATATAAAAGTATTCAAGAAGCAATTAATATACTTTCCAATCAGTATGAATTAGGGGAATATATAGTTCAGGAATGCAATGGCGATGAAAGTGGTTATACCAATTATATATCATCTTGGCAATTAATTAGTGTGTAGGGGAGAATTTTAATGAACAAAAGAATATTGTCTGTTTTCACAGAAAAATATACAAAAATAGAAAATCGTTTATTAAATAAAGTTGTTTTATGTGCAAATGAAATTGTAGATCAAGCATTAGCTCAATGGGATACTGGGGCAACAAATACTTGCATTTCAGAGGAAATTGCAAGTAGATATAAATTGAAGCCTATTTCTTATGCACAATCAAAAACACCTTCGGGAGTATTGACTGCACCGATATATTTAATGGATATTATTTTGAATAATGAAGTTATATTTACTGATTGGAATGTTATGGTGAGTAAAATTGGAGCGCAGGGTATAGATATTCTTATTGGAATGGATATTATATCAAAAGGGGATTTTGCTATATCCAATTATGACGGGAAAACTCAGTTTTCTTTTAGATTACCATCGCAACAAGATGTGGATTATAAAAATGGAGAATCTAATGACACAAATAAAGACACCTGATAAGGTGTCTTTATTATTTTATCTGTCGGAATCCGACAAAACAATATGATTATTTCAATGTTCATTAACAGCCTCCATCTCGTCAACACTCATATCTCCATAAAAGTCCTGATTTTGAATATGCCGCATTTCATGCCAGTATGCTTCAAGTCTTCTTTCATAAGATAGTCTTGCGTTTAGAAATATGCTGAAGCTGCCATCATCATTTATAGTTACAACCGCTGGAACAGAATTTCCGAAGTCTAAGATTTGTACATTTATATTGTAGTCATCGTTCAGATGCATCACCCCCATTGTATATTATTCACCCTTTTCTTTTCGTTTCAATGCCATCAACATACTGTGTACAGTCTGTAAATCCTCCGGCTCGGCATCCTGGGCGGCATCAAAAAGAAGTGAAAGTTCTTTATTATCATATATTTTCTGTGCAATCCTGCTTGTTTCAGGATTGAGATAGTAGGATTGATTTTTTTCAGTTGTTTTGTCTTCTATTAAGTCGGAGCGGTTAATATCAAAATATTTTGCTAAAATATCTACTTTATCCATGCGTGGTAAGCGTGTTCCATTGCACCAGGTTGATACAGAGGATTTGTTGAATCCTAAATCGTTTATTAAATCAGCCTGATTTTTATCATGTAACTTCATATAATGTTTTAAATTTTCAGCAAATATTTTTTTATATCTATCGTCAAGCATTAACTTCACCTCATTTCTGTTTTTAAAAATAATAATACTACAATATGTGGAAAAAAGCAATGGAAAAGTAGAAAAAGTTTACAAAAAGCATTGACATCTACAAAAAGTAGAGGTATAATATAATTGTAACAAGGAGTTAGCAAAAAGAAAGGAGTAAAACGATGGCTAAGAAACATAAGAAACAAAAAAAGCTGTCAGTTAAAGAAGTAATCGAGTTGATTATTGAAGCAGCAACCGCCATTGCAGCATTGATAGCAGCGATTAAGTCTTAACTAACAGCTAGGGTGGGAGGGGCGAAAGCCCCAACTGCTTAAATCTTAGCACATTGTATAATATAAAGCAATGAGAAATAAAAAAAGTAATGTTTTGTTTTATTTGTTATCACTTAACATAGTGTTTGGGATAGCAAATGACTGGCACATTGTAAGCCGTATTCTTACGATAGGAAATGCAATACTGTTACTGTTGGAATGTGGCTCAGAGTTGATGAATGGATTGAGAAGAGAGTGAAAGTAAACGGAAAGGAAATGATGTGATGAATGGAATGGATAAATTGAGAAGTTCGATAATAGTTCTTCTTTGCTGTCTTGTTGTAATCGGAGCACTTAAAGGTATGCTTTTGATTATGAAAGTAGCTATAGGGATTTTGGCAGTATTTTTATTGGTACTGATATTAAGAAAAATATTTATAGAAGATTAAAAAATGCCCCCGGAAGTATTTGACACTTTCGGGGGTTTTGTCTGTTAACGCTCCCAGACTGGTAAGGAAGGGAGGTGTTTATCATGGTCTATTATTTCCTTTTGTCTACCAACATTATAAAATATGCAAAGATGATTTGCAATATGCGTATTATAATTAATGTTTGTCGGAATCCGACAAGCTAAAAAAGGTAGATGTTTAAACGACATCTACCTTAACTAATAAATGAAATAGGTGGGGTGACAATCCCACATCTCTTTAAGACCACAAGGGCGTGACGGCTGCCTGTTCCGTCCTCAGATTTCATTTATATAAGTTTATGTTTTTCATACTTTATTATACACTGTAAATGAAAAAAGTCAATATATTTATATTGCTTTGGCACGACTGTTTTCAATGTAATTGTTAAGTTGAGAATCTCTTAATGGATACATTGTACGAAAAGATGCCTTACCGTCATTTGATATACGAACAGCAACGGATGTGTTTTTTGATTGCTTTTTTATAAATGATATACTACTGTCTTTAGGATTAGTACTTATAAAATCTGGATTGGATATTATAGATGGAATATTTTCAAAACATTGTTTAAATTGTTCTGGAGAATCAAAATCCGAAATATGTTTTTGAATGTGTTTTATACGATTTTTCCAAAAAATAATATCAGTGCCAGCTATCATGTTTTGTGCAATATTAGGGTTTAAGTCTTTTACAAGTGTAATCAATTTGGAATTTATAACACCTATAGAGACAGCTTTAGAATTATCCTTAAATGTGTTGTCGTCTAGTTTATTTACCTTTTTCATACATGTATTCCTTTTTATGTTTTTTATCTCATTCGCCCTTCTCTTTCCTCTTCGTGACCTCACGAAAATGGTTAAAATATTTCTTGTTTATTCGTCCTCGTCTTCTTCATCATCAGAATAGCTATCGTCTGAATAATTACCATTAGTTTCGAGCGAAGCACGATATTCACTTGCAAGCATTGTGCGATTGAATTCAGCGGTTGGTTCTATTTCTTCAACGAGCTTTTCAAGTTCATCTATTGATACTTTGAAGAACTCTTTACGAAGATTAACTTTATTTACTCGTTTATCTGTAAGCATCTGATGTAACTTGCTTTCAAGGGCAACTGCATCTTCTGAGAATATGAAGCTGTGGACATCGAATTTGAATGGCACACTTGCACTTCCAAGTTCGTTTACTCTGTCTTGTGGTTCAAGACGGCGTGTCATTCCGACCTTAAATACATCTTCGCCAAACGAACCAAGATTACTTATTATGTAAACAGTTCCAGCTTTACCATTCTGTAGGTTAGATATTTCTTCTTTCTTTAATACAACATCAGATAATTGATTTTGTAATTCAAGTATTCGTTTGTTCAGAATATCCATTTCTTCCTGAGCTGCATTTTTAAGCTGTTCTTTGACCTTATCAATTTCAGCTTTGTATTTGTCCTCTTCTTTTGCAATCTTTTTCTTTTCTGCTTCCAGTGCTTTGAGTTCGGCTGCTTCCTGACGCATCTTTTCTTTTAATGCAAGCTGTTCCTGCTTTTCTTTTTCTTTCTTTACATAATAGTTATATTCAATTTTGGCAGCATTTATAAACAGGTATTCAAGCTGGCCTATAAATTTTGTAAGAGTGCCGTATATCTGTTGGTTGCCATTGCCGGCAATCTCAAGATATTTCATCGTGACTTCTTTTATTTTATCTGTAGCTTTGTCTATTGTGCCATATTTCAAATCAGATAAAATATTTTGAAGTTCTGAACGCAATGCGATAACCATAAGCGAGTACATTGCTTTGTTTGATTTTGTAGTGTATCTTGAGGAATATTGTTCCATCAGTTTTGTTATCTGTTTGTCGTTTTCACGGTAGGCTTTGCGAAGTTCTTTTGAGTTCATGTATTGTAAATGCAAAAATACTGATGGAGCATAGGCATCAACAAGATTAAGGTCTTCTTGTTTGAAAGTTAGAAGTTCGGAAGATGGATCATATTCAAAGAAATTATTGATAGAGTATTTGATACTCTTGTAAAGCTCTCTGAATTTTGAAACTTTCTTTGCTTCTTTTTTGATAAGTTCTTTCTGTTTTGTTAATTCAAGATTTATCTCTGAATCAGCAGCAGCTTTCTGAATGTTTATTGTCTGATTTAAATTCTGGTATTCATTAGTGACATTCTGTAATTGTTTTTGTCTGTCTTTTATGTCAGATTTAAGCGTTTCAAGTCTTTTTTCAAGTGTTGAAATTTCTTCCAGTCGCTCTTTAGTGTCAAGTTCTTTAACTTTATCTTCAAGTTCTTTTATTTGATATTTGTGATTGTTTATAACCTGTTTTATTTCATCTTCTTTTTTATGAAGAAGGTAAAACTGGTATCCTATAAGTCCAGCTGCAATAACAAGCGGAACGATAAAATTCCAAAATAATGACGCAAAGCAGGCAATAGCACTTATAATTAGTATTTTTTTGATAAAATCTTTTTGGTTTTCCATATTATGTACCTCTTTTTGTTAATTTGTGTAATTTTAATCGAAAAGACTATGATAATCTGAATTATAGTCATCTAATGTATCTTCGATATTTTCGCCAAGAGCCTGAAAAATATTGTTTAATTTTTTGGCATAGTTAAAGGTAATAATTGCTGATATGAGCCAGCAGACAAGTAAAACTACAGTAACTCCAAACATGAATGTAACTTTTTTGTGCATGGAGTTCATTTCATTATGCATAGATTTGAGTTCATCATGCATTTCTGACTGTATATCGGGGGATACAATATTTGCATCAATGGCATCCTTTATAATCTTATCTTTTTGCAATGCTGATGCTTCATTCCATTCATTAACATTCATATGTAGATATATGCCGGGTTTGTGGCAAATTGGGCAATTTGCGTGTGTTTCTTCGTTTAAAAATGGTTGTTTACAGTTTGTGCAATAATGCATATAATTCATAGCTATTCTCCTTTTTGTAGTTTATTTATTCACCCTTTTCTTTCCTCTTTAAAGCCATAAGCATACTATGTACCGTTTGTAAATCTTCCGGTTCAGCATCTTTGGCAGCATCAAAGAGCAATGAAAGTTCTTTGTTATCATATATTTGTTGTGCAATCTTACTCGTTTCGGGGCTAAGGTAATAAGATTGACTTTGTTTATTTGTTTCGTTTTCGTTCCAACCCATTAAATATGGGACTGTAGTGTTTAATGATTTAGCAAACTTTACAACATCTTCTGTGGTTATTTTTATATTTCCACTTTCTATTTTGGAAATAGTTGTTCTTGATGTATATCCCATTTTTTGAGCAAGTTCATTTTGTGACATTCCACACTGAGTTCGTAATGTTTTTATTCGAGTGCCTATATTCAATATTATCACCGCCCTTTCTATTGGAAATTATACTATATGAGTGATTGAAACTCAACTATTTTTTAAGTTTTAATAAAACGGTGTTGACAAATAATCACATATATAGTATCTTATGTGTAGTGATTATAAATCACACAATAAGCGAAAGGAGTAAATTATTTATGACAAATACAGAACGATTGCGTAAGATTATTTCAAATTCTGGTTTAAAATATTCATATATTGCCGAAAAAATAGGACTTACGTATCAAGGGTTTAAGAATAAAATTGAGAATAAAAATTTATTCAATGTTGAGGAAGTTGATAAATTATGTAAGCTTTTAAACATTACGGATGTTTATCAGAAAGAAGAAATTTTTTTTGCTAAACAAGGTGATTTTTAATCACATGAGTTGCGAAATATTATATAAAAATGACTAAAGCGAGGTGAGAGCGATGGATAAAAAGGTAAAAGAGATAACAGAGTTGCAAAAAGAACTTGACCGCAGAACTGCGGTTGAAAAGTTGGCTGAGAAACTTATTATTGATGGAAAGTTTGAGGAAGCGAAAGAACTTCTTGAAACTTTAGATGATGATAAGGTTGAAAAGCTGATGGAACAGGAACCGCAACATGAATTTTCAAAAAATGATGAACGAACTTTAATTGAATACATAGCAGGTGCTGGTAAATCATGTTCTAAAGAAGAGGAAATAAAAAGAGCCGAAACACTTGGGAGGCTGTTTGCGGTATTGAGACAACCAGAAGATTTATATGCACTTCGATTTGCGTTAAGCAACCTTATAAGTTCGATACAAGTGGGTAGTTCTTTTCAGCTTGTTGTTAATTACGACAAAGACTTAAAAAAATTAAAAATAAATTATAGTCATAAGCCAGAAAATTTTTTGAAGTAATTGCAACAAGCCTTTGCTGTAGAGAACAAAGGCTTGCTGAGAATTAATAGGAATATTTAGTATTAATGACAAACTTTGCAGGCTCTAAGTTTTAAAGCCTTAGCTTTTTTAAGAGTTATTTTTTTGATTGTTTTACTGCGTCTAAGAGTGCGGCAGTTGCGTGTGGAATGATACGCATAACTAGAACCGGGAACATAATAGACGCTCTTAGCTTTAACTTTTTTAGCCTTAGCCTGAACGGTTGTACTTGTAGTGTTTAATGGTGCAAGTGCAATACTTGATACAAGGCATAATGATAAAGCTATTGAATAAATTTTCTTTTTCATAACAGTAAGCCTCCTTATTTAGTATTAGTTGCTGCAACAACTTATATATATCATAGGAGCATTTAGAGAAAAAATCAATAGATACTTAGATAGTAGTGAATAAAGACGAAAAGAGGTGAGCGGTATGGATAAAGCAAATGCACTAATTTTGGTTTCGATTATTCAGGAACAGGTTGTTGGATTTTGAGAAAGTGAGGTGAGAATAGTTGGGTGACAGTATAGAAGATATGTTAAATGTTACTATGAAGCGACTTGATTATATTATGAATGAAACAGATATTAATAGGGCATTAAAGTCGGAAATAAACAGTCTTATGCAGTCAGCTATTATAATTTTGAAAAGCCATTCAGGAGAAATTCAAGCAGAAAAGATGATGAAATGTTGGAAAAAATTGCAGAATTGGGCAAAAGTTTTATACATAGTTTCATTGAGGATGCCGTATGGAAAACCGCAATTAAAACAATTTCATTGTTCAAGATACTTTATGCACATAATTATTGAGAGCAAAAAGGAAATAAAACTAATTGAAAATTGTATAAAAGAGGCTGACGCAAAAACAGCGTCAGCCAAGAAGAATAAAACAGTTTAATGTTATTAGTAATTACTTCTTCTTTTTGAGCCTGCGTTCCTGCTTTTCTTCATAGGAACAGCGTGGAGCCGCAGAACCAAGCAGACAACCGTGTCTGTTGATGTCACGTGCGGAACAAATTTTGATATTGCAGCAATCTTGCAAATATGTTCCGTCAATATCCAGACGGTCTTCAAAGTCTGGAGAAATCAGGGGATTTACATAATTTCTTTTCATTGCAGCACCTCCTTTGTTATGGATTGCCAGCTCCGCAATAGCTGACAATTTGATTATAGCAATGGGGAAAGAAAAGGTAAATTATATAATTGCACCTGATTAAACAAAAAACTTTTGCATGGTACTTGGAATACGATGCGGAAGCTACAAATGTGTATATGGATTTTGAGAGAGTGAGGTGAGAGTGTGTATCAGATTATGGAGAGCTGGGCAGATGCTAAAAACAGAAATAATGTAACTCTTGAACAGAGGGTTATTGACAGGGTTGTTGCAGATGCATTGCAGACAATAAAAAATGGACTTCCTGAGGAAGCCCAGACGGTGGAAATTTTGGAATACATTGTTTCAAAATTGAAAGACAGGATAAAGGAGTGTCATTTGAAATTGTAGAAAGAGGTGAGAGCGATGGATAAAAAGGCAAAAGAGATAACAGAGTTGCAAAAAGAACTTGACCACAGAACTGCAGTTGAAAAGTTGGCTGAGAAGATGATTATCGAGGGAAAGTTTGAGGAAGCGAAAGAGCTTCTTTATACACTTGACGATGACAAGGTTAGAAATCTGATGGAAGAATGTCCAGATGAAGAAATTACAGAGACATATTTTTATCAGGATGAACTTAATCGTGAACATTCTGTTGATAAGCTTGTTACTGAGTATCTTATTGATGAAAAATTCGATGAGGCTATATCACTTTTAAAATCAATGGAAGATGAAAAAGTAATAAAAACTAAGTCTTTAAAAAATGATAGTAGCAGTGATAAGTGTTATGCGGAAGGGCATGAGGAAGTTAAAAGAGTCAAGCAGCTTGGAAGAATGTTTGTAAAGAAAGAACCGTTTGAAATAATGGCAGCTTTTGCATCAACATTATTTAGATTTTTTTATTTGACTATGAAGTTAAATAAAAACTTCCGCATGGTATTGGAATACGATGCGGAAGCCACGAATGTGTATGTGCATTTTGAGAAGATTATGGAATCTTTTTCACGATGCAACCATCCGGAATATTAATAAAGTTTAAATCATCTTCAGAGTAAAAAAAGAAATCGGATGATTGTTGGTTTGGCAACATTTCAAATCCGATAGCCGACATATCATCAATTTCTTTAATAACTCTAAGTCTTTCTTTTAGGGAAGTTGATTTAAAAGTTATTTGGTAATGGACTAAGCACATAAAGTTCTCCTTTCTTTGATACTTGGCTACGGCAATAGCCTGTATTAAAAGTATAGGGGGATGTGATGTGAAAATCAAGACGGCTTGTCGGATTCCGACAAGGGAGTTAGGAAGAAATTATCATTCATGATAAAAAAATCTGCAAAAACAGTTATTCATGATATGTTTTTTCGGATTTAGGCTCTTAAAATTAGATTAAAGAACAGTGGTCAAGACCTAAGCATAATATAAAACAAAAGCAGAAAAGGAGAGAATTATGGCAAAAAAGAAGATAACGCATAAAATCCTCGTGCCGACTAAAGACGGCGGTTATGTAAACTTTAATGATTTGTCTGAGGAGCAGAAGCAGCATATAAGAAATCAGTGCTTTACAAGATTTGCTGACAGCTACATGGGACAGCTTGGATATACAAGGGTACATACAGAGGACGAAGCGGTTTCACAGAATTAATAATATGCTGTGCTATCGGCATGACGGGCTGTTGTTCTTCCAAAATTATTTTTAGGGCGGGATTGCCCGCCCTAAAGAATTTGAGGACAGCAAAAATCAAGATAAAGGAGGCAAAAAAGTATGGCTAGGTTAAAGCTGGACGAGCTTGCAGGCGGTGCGGCTCAGGAAAAGTTTGACAGAAGTTTTAGCAAGGTGGCACAAAATCTTATGGATGTAAATTGCCCGTTTGATAAGAAAAGGGCAATAACGCTGCAGTTTGAGTTTGCATTTAAGGATGAGTCAAGAACTGAACTTGAGGTTAAGATTACATCTAAAGAATCGCTTGCTCCTCAGATGCCAATTCGTACACAGATGTCAATCGGACAGGATTTAGAAACTAAGAAAATATCTGTGCAGGAATATGGCAGCAGTGTTCATCAGAAATCTCCGGTAAATACAAATGAATTAGAGGATGGTTCAGAGGTGACATTATCTGATGGTTCGGTTGTTAATACGGATACGGGCGAAGTAGTAAATTATAGGGATATTAACAGATTAAAGGCTGTTCAGTAAGGAGGAAATCAATGATTAAAGATGCGTTAGAGTACATTGTAGGAATGAAAAAACCTAACATTACAGAAATAGGCGGTCAAACTTATTCGGATAAAAAGCTGGAAAGGATAAGTTATGAGCCTCATATTGAACCTTTTAAATTATCTACTTTAGATAGTTTAATAAAGTACATCAAATCTGATTTAGAAGTGCCTGTTACTCCATTCTTTTTACATATAGTAAGTGAAAAAAGTGTAAAAATGCTTTCAACACTTGACAGTGATAAGCATAGAGAATGTTTAGCAGTTGTTGATGCAGAAGTTCCAAGATTTGAATTTGGTGCGTATATCCCGCAGGAAAATTTTTGTATCAATCTGAAAACGAAGTTTATTCAGAATGAGGACAGAGAACTTTTAGTTTCATTTGCCGGAAATGTTGAGGATAAAACTGTAGCAGAATATGGTGACGATGGCATTTCGCAGAAAGCAACAGTAAAAACAGGGGTTGCTTCAAAAACAGAAACAATCGTTCCTAGTCCGGTACATCTGAAACCGTATAGAACATTTGATGAAATAGACCAGCCGGAATCAGATTTTATTTTTAGAATTAAATCTGATAAATTTGATGGAATTACTTGTGCATTGTTCTCGGCAGATGGCGGTGCATGGAGAACAGAAGCTAAGCAGCGTATAAAAGAATATTTAAACAATGAATTGTCTGATTTGATAGAAAAAGGAAAGATTATAATTCTTGCTTAATAGGATAGGTCAATATTATTCAAGTGATCCGTTCTTTATTGTGAAGTGCAATAAGTGTGGTAAAGAGGTTTACAGTACCAGACGGAAAAATGAAAAATGCAGCAAGTGTGGAAGTGCCGATGTGGAAACATCGGTACCGTACCACACGATTGAACAACATAAAAAATGAATATCAGGAGGAACAACATTATGAAGACAATTTGTATTGCCGGGTTGAAGGGTGGTATTGGCAAGACCACTACCACAACAACCCTTGCTTATTTATTACAGGCTGAAAAAGAAAAAAGAGTGCTTTTGATTGATGCGGATTGTCAGGCAAATGCTACCATGACATACGATGTAGAGCCGTCGGATGATGGTATTGCGGATATTATGTCATATGCGTTAAAAGGTGATACGCCGGATATTAAAAGCCACATTATAACTACGGACTATGGTGTGGATATTGTTCCATCGTCTCCGGGTTTGCAGGTTGTAAACGGACGCTTACAGGTAGAAAAGGAACATAGCCAAATTGATGTTCTGAAAAGAGCATTGTCTGAGATTGAAAATGAATATGATTATTGTATTATTGACTGCGGTTTGCAGCTTGATATTACGGTTTTAAATGCTATATGTGCTTCTAATCTTGTACTCAGTCCGCATAAGATTGGTGGATTTGAGGAACAGGGAAGTGATGTATTGGATGAAATTCTTATTCAGTTATCCAATACGGATATAGGTGAGAATATAAGTTTGAGAAGATTTGTGACATTGTTCAGGAAAAACAAGACAATGTGCAATTTTCTTCTCGCAACGCAGGAGAAATATGACTCTACTCTTATGCCGTCATATGTGCGTGAGAGTGTGCAGGTTATTAAAAATTCTATGATGTCGGGTCCATTGCCGTATAATTTTAAAAATTGTATTGCGGTAAAAGATTACAGGCAGCTTCTTGATGATGTGCTGGAGGTGATGGCATGACAGGTTCAAACATTCTTGATACTTTAAATTCAAAAAGTATATCCGGAGGTATGAATACTACATATGCGAGATTTCGTTTACAGGATATACCGATTGATAAGATTTATTCTAATGATAAAAATTTTTATCCTCTAACTGATATTGAGCAGCTTGCAAATGAAATTAAACTTTGCGGTCTGATGGAAAATCTTACTGTAGTCAAAGATAGCTGCGAGCGTGGAGAGTATCGGCTTGTCAGTGGCGAACGAAGATGGAGAGCGTTGACTTATCTTGTAGAACATGGTGAGAGTAAATTTAAGAATGTATCAGCTAAGATTACAAAGTTTGATAATCAGAATGAAGAGGAATTGTATTTAATTGTGGCAAATTCTTATAGAACAAAGGATTCTGGTACAAAGATGAATGAAGTTAAGCGGATGCAGGAGCTTCTTCAAAATGCAAAAGAAAACGGGACAAGTATCAATGGTTATGATATGCAGCAGGAGAGCATCAGAAGTGTTATGTCAAAACTTCTGGGAATGTCGGAAACTAAGATTGCGGAGCTGACTGTTGTTATAAATCATTTGATTGATGAATTTATGACAATGCTTAACGATGGGACGCTCGGTATATCGGTTGCTTACAAAATAGCAGGAATGTCACCCGATATGCAGCTTGAGTTTTTTGATTATTGTGAAAATGAACCAAAGATTTACATAAATTATATATGTCTTTTTGACTATCTTTTTATATCTTCTTAAATGTCCGCAAAGCCTTATTTTATCGGCTCTACGGGCATTTTGCTTTTGTGGTAAACCTCACATATCTAGGTCTATCTTCTTATATTTTCGCTATCAAGCGTGGTTAAAATCGTGGTAAATACTTCTATGCAATTAGACGCTGAACCTCTGATTTTGCGGTATCTATGGACGCATGAGCGTACCAATTCATTGTGATACTAATGTTTGAATGCCCCATGATATACTGTAAATCTTTTGGGTTCATGTTCTTGCTTGCCAGCCTTGTGCAGAACGTATGGCGTAGCGTATGCGGTGTGATATGTGGCAAGGGATTGTCCTTGTGGTGCTTGTTGTATTTCTTTACCATACGGACAAATAAGGCGTTGTAATCAATCGCAACTTTTGGCTTGTCCTTATGATTGACAAATAGGAAATTGCCCCGTCCGTCTATCACAAATGGTTCTGCCTTTGGGCGTTTCTTCATAACCCGTTGAAATGCCTGTATCGTTTCTCTGCTTAATGGTACTTGCCTTATTCCGCTTTTCGTCTTAGGCGTTTCAATATAATAGCCTTGTTCCTTGCTCTTTAGTAACTGGTGGTCGATAATCACAACTTCATTCTTGAAATCAATATCGGCTACTGTCAGTCCGCACAGTTCCGAGATACGAAGTCCTGTTTTTAACAGTATCAGCACATCATCATAATACTTGTGATACACATTGTCCGTCTTGATGAATGAGAGTAAGGCTTGTTCCTGTTCCTCTGTCAATGCAACTTTCTCTTTGGTATCATTTTCTAGGACTTCACTTAACTTGAAATCAAAGGGATTTTTCCTTACGCAATCGTCTTGTATGGCGATATAGAATGACGCTTTTAACGAGCGTTTATGGTTGTTAATGGTATTGTAGGAAAAGCCTTTGTCTTTCATGCGTAACGCCCATTCTTTAGCGTCAGAGGGTTTTATCGTATCAATGCTCCTAGCACCTAACTTATCCTCTTTCAATAACCGCATGAGTTGTTCCCGTTGTTTTATTGTGCTTTTCTTCACATTTGCCCTCTGTGCGTTCTGTTTGGCATAGAGTTGGCAAAGCGTCATTTTCTTGCCTGTGCTGTCGATACCGTCCTCAATATCCCGTCTTATCTGCTGTTCCAGTTCACGAAGTGAGGGTTTTTCCCGTTTTCCCTTTGGTGTCGGGTCTGTGGGTGTCAATCTCCAAGCATACACATATTTTGTGTTTCCAAATGCGTCTACATATTTATATAAGTATTTCCCGTCTGTTCGTTGGCTCTCTCCAGTATGCAGGATACGACCTTTGTTATCCCGTCTTTTTTCTTTCATGGTGTCTGCTCCTTTCCTTGTTGGAAAGAGCCTTGATATGACTTGTGTTCATCATAACACATACAAGGCTCATTTGCATTAGATTGCGTCCAATTTGTCAATAACCTGTTCAAACTGTCGGCGTTTAATCTGTATGCGGTTGCCATTCATAATGAGCCAGCCAGCGTCCTTGTTTTCCTCTGCTAAGCGTCTTAACTTGTTTTCTCCGATACGGAAATACTTTGACGCTTCTTCAATGGTAAGGGTGTATTTTTCCCATACGGGAATATCGTTGTTATTCATCAGATACCCCCTTTCCCATGTTTCGTGTCATACTGGATATAGGGGATAAGGTCGGTGCGGTTTATCCTCTGTAAATGGGCGGTTAATTTACTGGAAAGGGAATTGCTGTATCTTGCCTTATCAAGCATAGTTCCCACTTTTTCCAGTCCGCCTAATGCGTCATGTTCTTCCAAGAAGTAAAAACTTTTGACAGCGGAAATCACGCCACCCTCTGTGAGCCATTGCTGTGTTTCTTCAAGGGAATTTTGCTGTTTTGGTACTTGCAGTTTTAAGACTTCCACAGCCCCTAAAAAGCGTTCCCAAAACCGACATGTTTTCCATCTGCTCTTATTACTTTCGTTTCTGTTTGGTACGACAAAGCGTAGGTTGTTTGCCAATAGACCGAAAGCCAGTTCTCCAAGTTCCAGCGGTCTTTCCTTGAATGTCATGGCAAAAGCATGAGCCTTATCATCACGCAGTTGCATTTCTGTCCGTTTCCAACTGCCGACTTCCTCAAGCGTCTTATTATGTTTTGAACAGACTTCCTTATCCTTATCATAAAAGCGGTAGGACAATCCCGATTTACCAGCACCGATATAAACAGTCTTTGCGGTGTCGAAATCATCAAACTTGCTTTCGTCAAAGTGGTAGCCCTCACTATTCGAGATAAATTCCTCTTTTTCGCATTTCTTCTTTATCTGCTCTATGGTAAAAAATGGCTTTTCGTTTTTATCATCAATGGCAATATCAAGCCTTGTGAAGTGGAAGTTATCCTGTCCGTATCTTCGCTCACAATGTTTGAACATATCCCCAAAAGTACAATTCCTACTGTCGAGAATACGGAAAATATCATCACACCCTCTGCCGGTCATAACAAGATAACAGCCTAACCCTTGTGGGTTATCCTCTGTTTTTCTTGCGTCGCCCGATACATAAATATCTCCAATCTGCCAGCGTGCTTGATAGGTTTTGTATTTAATGCTTGCCGGATAGACATTGAAAATGTCAGTCGGTAAACCTAAAATGTGCATGATGACATCTTCAGCAGTTGCCGTTTCAAATACAATGCTGATGTAATCAATCTTAACGGATAAATTTTTGTGTGTAGTTATAGTGCATTACTCCTTTCGTATGTCCCGTTTTTTGCGGGGTAAAAATTGTGTTTTTTCCTTTATTTATCACAGTTTCTAGGTACTATGACATGTATGCGCAGGGCGGTGTTACATATACGCCCTCTGCGAACGCCTTTAGGCGTTCCTTTTCCAAAAGGAACTGTCTGTCCGAACACGTCTGGGGGACGTGCCCCGTCCAGCCAGCCCCTTTTGGAAACCACTATTTTCGGTCTGATAGTCCATGCTTATTCATGCTATCAAAGTGAAAATGTATCTTCTCTATGCTTACTCAAGCGTGTGATTGACCCTATCGTGCTTAATCACTCTATCTGATACGATAATAACGCCATTAGAATTACTTGTCAAGAAGTTTTTGTTGACTTTTAGATGTAGATTAAGTATGATATGCTTATAAATACCAAGAAAAGCAACGAAAGGAGCGGTTATACTAAGTTATGGAGCATTATGAAAAGAAAATCAGTTTCTTAGGAGAGAACATACAGACCATAAGAAAACACAGAGGAATGAAACAACAGGAACTTGCGGATAAAATCGGTATCAATATGCAGAGCCTTTCCAAGATTGAACGAGGTGTGAATTTTCCTACCTTTGATACATTAGAAAAGATAATGGACGTGCTGGGTGTAATGCCCAATGAATTATTATCGGGAGAATGGAAGTATGTTAATCAATCCGAAAAGGAAGTCTGCCAGTTTTTAAGAATTGAAGAACGATTAAATGCAGAACTAAAACATGGACATTATGACAACTTCTTTGACAGCGAGGAAGAATGGCTGGAATATGAGTTGGAAAAGTTACGGGAATATATTACCGACTACATCAACGGGAAAAGTATTGTAGCGTCCGACCTTTATCCAATCAAAGAATTTATCCAGCATTTGAAGTTTCAAAAACTGTTAGACCGCTATGATGATTTATACAGCATGGATATGTTCGGGGAAAGCATAGAGGGACATAAATATAGGACACCTTATCAAGTCGTAAAAATGATAAACCCCAATTCAAAAGAAGATATGGAATTATTACGGGAAGTATTGAAAAATAACCATTTTGATGATGAGGACGAATAACTTTTTTCCTCTTTGTAGAAGATACAGCAAACAAAAAGCCCAGTAAAGAGTGCAAAGCACCACCAATGGTGGCAAGGCTCTTGACAGGGCTTTTTCTTTTCTGTGGAGGGTAATCAAGAGGAAGAAAAGATAAAATTTGATTTGTGGTAAATCGGATAATATCAATGAAATTGTCACGGTACAAGTTTGGGCTATATAAGGAATAGTAACTGGAAGATTGTTGGATAAAAGAAAAAGGCTTGCAGTTCTGTATTGATTTGCAAGCCTAAATATATTATTTATACTTCTGGAAAATCCCGACTAATAAAGTATCTATCGCTTCAGCTAATTCAAATCTAACTTTATCTGAGGCAGAAAAAGCGTTTCCTAATTGCAAAGTTGTATAACCGTGAATTATTCCAGTAAGCATATTTAATATTTCAAGTGTTTTGTCTTTGTTAAGACTGCACGATTGGATAAGAGTAGTTAATAATGAAAGATAGTTGTTAAAAATGGTTGCTGTTTCCTCTGTTCCGTGCCACACAGCCCATTGAATTGTTTCATAAACTCCGGGGTGTTCAATCATATAGTTTAGGTATTCGATAGAAACTAACTTAATTGCTTCTTTCCCTATTTTTCCAACGGCAATTTTCATCATTCTTTCATTCATGTCACGCATACCATTATGAGCAACTTCTAAAAGAAGATTATCTAAACTTTCTATGTGATTATATAAAGATGGTGTACGAATGTTTAATTTTTGAGCAACAGCTTTTAACGAAACGTTATTTAATCCTTTTTCATCTGCTAAGTCTGATGTTGCTTTTATTACTGCTTCTTTAGTGGTTTTCATAGTTATGCACCTCATTCAAAATATCATACAAACACAATTCTAGCTAATTGAATTAGTGTAGTCAATAACACAATTAGAAAATTATGATTATTTATTGACTTTCCTACAAAAACATTTTAAAATACTAATTGAATTAGTTAAATAACTATTTGAAGTAGTATTTTGAGGAGTGAGTATATGTGTACAAGATTTGTTTACAATGGTATAGATAAAATTGTTGGTTTTAATTTTGATATTGACCTTTCTGTATGGGATCATACTGTAATTACCGAAGAAAATAGATTTTATATTGGTATTAAAATGCCTGACGGTATGTATCATTCATTTCATGGGATAAATAAAAATGGTAATGTAGGAACACTTCTTTATGTTCATGGTAATGAAAATGCAAGGTATATAGAAAGCGAGGATTGTATTACAATATCTGAATTAACAGAAAAATTCATTAAGGCAGAGATTTCTTTTGATAAAGCCTTGGACATTGTTAAAAAGAAAAAAATTATTTATGCACCAGATGCTACTATGCAAGCTATGCTTTCTGATAAAAAAGGACGAGTTTTAATTATTGAACCCGGAATTGGGTATAGATATGAACAAGAAAATTTTTCACTTATTACAAATTATTCTATTCTAAAACCAGATATAACAAAGCCGTACATTGTTTCTGGGGATACAAGATACGAAGTGGCTAAAGAGTTATTGGCAGGATATGATAAAGATTTTTCAGTAAATGACGCATTTAAAGTATTAAAATCTGTTTCTCAAAAAGACTTGTGGGCAACTAGGGTTTCATTTGTATATTCTACAGAAAAAAATAAAGTTTATTATGTCTTGAACAATGATTTTAGTAATGTATTTGAATTTCAGTTTTAATACTAATGAATTTATAAATTTGCAATTATGATAAGAAAGGTTATTATGATAGGACTAAAAAAGCAAGATATAAAAGCATTGAAAGTAACTGCTGTGGAAAGTTTTAGGAATAATCTTATACGATTATGCACTACCTAACAGCATTTTATCAACAACTAAATATTTTACAATATTAAAAGTTCGTACAGACGGTATATTTTGTACGGACTTTTTTCTTGTTCTTCTTTTTGTATTTTCCAAAGATATAGACGGTATCTCCGTTTATATATTTCAGCGTATGCGGAAAGGAGGTGAGATTATGAACCCATCTTCTTTCGAGCATATCGTTAGAATACAGTTTAATGCTTTGATGATGACTGTTATTAAATGCACAGTAAAAAACAGAAACAGACAGTTTGCAAGACGTTCTAAGCGTGAAGTTTTATTCTGTGAATTATCAGATACGAAAAATGTTGAATGTGTAACTAAGGATAACTATTCTTGTGATTACATTTCGTTTGAAGTCTTGAATTTTACAATTCAAATATCAAATGAGAAACTTGCTGTTGCTTTATATAAGTTATCGAATAAAGAGCGTGATGTAATTCTATTACGCTATTTTCAAAGTATGAGCGACCAAGAAATAGCCGAATTATATCATGTATCACGTTCTGCTATTTATCGCAGAAGAAGTAACGGATTGAAGAAACTAAAAACAGTATTGAAAGAAAGGAATTGAACCAATGAAAAAAGAATATGGCTACCCTACATTAAAAGTAATATGTCAAGCGTCTGCTGGAAATGAAACTGCCATAAGAGAGATTTTGAAGTTTTATGACGCTTATATATGTAAATTATGCTTGCGTCCGTTTTACCACTCTGAAAGTGGTAAAATCATTATGCAGGTTGATGAAGAATTAAAAGGTCAAATCCATACAGAAATGATGAAAGCAATCTTGAAATTTGAAATCAGAGTAAAATAATCATACTACATGAATGAAAAACGGGAGATACACAGATATTTGTGCTATCTCCCATGTTGTTTTTGTGTCATATCAAGGCTCATTCAATCGTGGTAAATTCGTGGTAAAATGAATAGTTTTCTATACTTCAAAATGTTTGAAAGTATAGTGTTTATGCGGATAATCAAAAATCAGATATAAAATTTACATTAAATGTTGTAAAGGATTTTAAGTGGCTTAAAGAATCCGAACATGAAAATCAGCAGATACCGGGACAGAGTTCTATTGATGATATAAAAGGAGACTATGATATAGAGCCTGAGAATATTGAAAGCGATGTAAATAATGTAATTAAGGCTTTGGAACATGATAGCGATGCAATAGAAATAGAAACAGGACAGGACGATGCAGAGGTAAGTTCACAGGCTGCTGATGTAAAAGACAGTATTAAATCATTTGATGCATTGATGGCAGAAAAACATGGAAAGTGTGATGTAAATGTTGATGATGATATTGAATTGGAAACACATAATGTTTGTGAAAACGATAAGGCAGCAGATTACATTGCCGGGATGCTGAACAGTCCGGTAAATGAAAAAAATACTGAAAATGTTGAAAATAATTGTGAAATAAAAGAGGAGATGAGACACAGTATTATTGAGTATGTAGTAAATAAATATAATATCAGTTTACTTCAGTATATCAAAAGCAGGATTGCTATGTGCTGTGAAGACTGCTGCATAAAGATTGATGATGAGCAGATGAGTACAATGAGCAGTTATCTGTCAAGGGATATAAATGCCCTTGCTGAACAGTATAAGTATGATGACTGATATTGCTATTTGAAAGGATGTGGTTCTATTGATTGTTTTTAACCATAAGGCAGATAAACCTTTGATTTTATCAGATAGGAGATGTAATGAGGAAAGACAGACCTTTGAAGAAACTTAACAAGTTCAAATATAAAGAGCTTGCTTATTTCTGTTACCAATATAATGAGTGGTTGTCTCAGATAAGAGACATTAAGCACAATATTGGTGTATCGGGAGTGAATTATGACGGGATGCCACACGCACATAATACGGCATCCTCTGTGGAAAATCTTGCTATTAAGCTGGCAATGCTGAGTGGCAGAGTAGAACTTATTGAAAAGGCTGCAAAGCTTACGGATGCTGGACTTGCATATGCTTTAATAAGATATTGCACAACGCCCGGTATGAGTTTCAGGGAATTATGCAGCGTTGAAACTGTAAGCTGCAGCGAAAGTACATTTTACAGAAAAAGAAGTGAGTTCTTTGAGATATTGAATAAACTCAAAGAAGAAAGTTATTATTCAGAGCTGCCCAGGAAATACAGGGCAGTAGAAAAACATCATAGGGGTAAGTGGACCTCATGATAGATTTATTTACTTATTAGCTTATATGGTTTCTTTAAAAATATTGTGAAAGTATATGGGTTAACAATATAGTTTTTGATTATTTTATTTTTATGGGACTTGTATGCTTTGCTATGGTGAGCATATTTGGTCTGTGATACAAGAGGATGCCGACTATTCGGACGGAGTCAGTTGGTCGGATGTTTCTCTTTGCTTTTGTAAAATAGCCCGTTTAATTAAAAGGAGGACGCACTAATGAACCATAAGGAAGGTATTGACTACTTTCCAGTTAAATGTGCGGCTGATAAAGCAATTGAACTTGTAACAGCAGAATGTGGGTTAAAAGCATATGCCGTCATATTTACCATGTTAAAAAAGATTTATGGTGAGCATGGGTATTATTGTGAATGGCAGCGAGAGGACGCTTTGTTACTTGCGTCAAATATGTTTGGCGGTGGTGACGGGGCAGTCAGTCGTATAAATCATATAGTGAACTGCTGTGCAAGGCGGGGTGTCTTTTCATTGGAACAGCTTGAAGAAAACGGAATATTAACTTCCGAGGAAATTCAAGAAAATTTTCTTTTCGCAACAAAGAGAAGAAAATCTGTAAAAATGAAGAGAGCATACCTCTTAGTTAAAGTCGCCCTTTTGCCGGATAATGTAATCATTTTGGATGAAAATGTAGACATTTTGGACGAAAATGCAGACATTTTAAAACATAGTAAAAGTAATAGTAAATATACTAACACTCTATCTATAGTGCCAACGCTTCAGGAGGTAAAAGATTATGTTGCTTTAAACAATCTTAAAATCAATCCTGAAAAGTTTTATGAATATTATGACCGTATTGATTGGAAAGACAAGTATGGCAGGAGAATAAACTGGAAAAGCACTGCTGATTATTGGAATAAGACAGAGCGGGCAGACCAAAAGCCGTCAGGCAATACAAAGTCAGGATATTCAACTAAAAAGAAAAATCAGTTTAATTTATTTAACCAGAGAGAGATAAGTTCCTCAGATATGAGCGAACTTGAACAGCGATTATTAAATCGTGGTTGATTTGTCGGAATCCGACAAGATAAAAAATTTAAATGCACCTTTACATAGCAAAAAAATAGCTGTAGGAAAATTAACTATCACAAATAAATATTGGGAGTGTGGTGCAGCTCCCGGAAAGGAGTGAATATGGGTCAGCTAGAGAAAAAATGTATAGGATGTGGCAAAACATTTACTGTAAGTGCAAAGAATCAAGTTTATTGCACTGTAGAGTGCCGAGAGAATGAACGCAGAAAAAGACATGCGGAAATGTACAAGAAAAGAAAAAGGCAGAAAAAAGTAAGCAAAGTCAAAGAAAAGAAAGAAGTACATATGGGAGAAATTGCCACATTTAATGATAAAGCAAAGCAGATGGGACTTACATATGGACAATATATGATTTTTCTGCAGACGGAAAAAGACAGAGAAGAAAGAGCAAAAATAAGATAAAACAAGTGATTAGGAGGATGTTGATATGTTGAATAAATTGTTGATAAAGATGGTAAAAAGATTTAGATATGTGCAGGATTTGGAAACATTCCCGGAAAACAGAATCATGGTGAGAGTTAAGGAGGGAACAGAAGAATGATTGATGAAAACATACTTATAAAAGTTTTTGAAAACAGGATTGATACATTTTTAAAGCAGCACCCAGACCAGAAAGATTGTGTAGCAGTGCAGGGACAGAGAGAAATTATACAGTTGATTGAGGCAGAAGCAAAAAGGCAGGAGGCAGAACGGCGGGAACACATAAAGAGCTTTGAGTGTAAGCTGTTAGGCAGACTGGACGATATAAAGGAGTCAAAAGAAGCGTTTTGCGATGAGCAGGAAGAAAAGTGCGGATTGTATGATAGTTGTTTTAATTGCTTAATCGGTGGAATTGTCGATTTGATAAAACAACTTGAGGATGAACAGGAATACTCTTATGCAAACTTTGATGAATATGTGGACGAGGTTGCACCGTACTTTGATGCGGAATATAATGACCGATTTTGTGACGGCATTAAACAAGCAATTATGGTTATCAGAACGGCTTTTAGAGAGAAAATGCCGAGGATAATGGAATATGTTGTGACAAAGTGAAGATAAGGGAGGAGTGCCGGAGATGAGATTGATTAGTGATGAAAATTTAAAAGATAGAGCAAGTGAATATTGCTTATCAGAAGATGAGTTCAGAAGATTTTGTGAAATAATAGACGCAGAACCAACGGCTTGTGATGTGAATAAATTGATAAAACATTTAAACGATTATGCTTTGCAGGAAGCACCAAACGATAATGAAAGTCCAGGAGAAAGAAGAATATCAAAAGCTGTGTATGATACAATACAGAATTGTATTAAGAGTATAAAAGAAACAGTGGGAGCTTATGACAAAGGGTAAATTTAAAATACTTAAAAATTAAGGAAAGGCGGTCGATAGACCGTCTTTTAAAAAATAAAATAAATTTATAAAAAAGCATTGACATAAGGGTAACCTTATAGTATAATATAATTGTAGCAAGGGAATGGCAGGAAAGGAGATAGAAATGGAAACGGAGATTGAAGAAATGACAAAAGCAGATTTGATAGCAATATTGGTATCAATTAGAGAAGTAGCAAAAGCAAATAATGAACAGGCAACAGTAAATCACATAACAAAAATGCTTGAAGAAATTCGTAAATAAAATCTTCAAGCATTAACCATCAAAACCGAGGGCAGACCTACAACTTCCTGCTATCTGTCCTTGGTATAAAAATAATAGCAGGAAAATAAAAAAAAGTAAAGAGGTGATATGATGCCAACAGCACAGACAAAGGCAACTGAAAAATGGCAGAAGAAAGCCGGATATATGACAAAAGGATTTAAGTTAAAAAGAGAGTTAGCCGATGAATTTAAGGAAGCCTGCGAGAAAGCTGGAGTGAGTCAGGCGGCACAGATTTCCAAGATGATGCGTGAGTTTATAGACGAGCAGAAATAAATATTTGAGGTAGATTTTATGAAAGTTGCATATCCGGTTATTTTTACAGATGTCGGTACAAATATTTTGATTGAAGTACCGGATTTGGGTATTCTGACAGAGTCAAATGAGGAAGGTAAAACAAAGGGAAGTATGGCAGATGCAATTACAATGGCAAGAGATGCTATTGTACTGAGCAACAGCGAAGCACAAGAAGCAGGAAAGAAAGTAATACAGCCATCTAAAATGACGGATATAGACATATCCAAAGGTAAATTTTTTCAAGATGGGGTAAGCATTTTATCTTTAGTTGATGCTGAGATAGTATCATAAAAATATTATAAAAGGCGGTCGAAAGACCGTCTTTTTTGAAAAAATAAAATAAATTTTAAAAAGTATTGACATAGGGGACACCGTATGGTATTATATAATTGTAGCAAGGGAATGGCAGGAAAGGAGATAGAAATGGAGAACGAAGAAATGAACTTAGCGGAATTGTTAAAAGATACAGCAGAGGAAAATCAAACAAGAAAAATCTTAGCAATCTTGGAAGAAAGCAAAGACTTGCAAGAGGCAAAGGAAAAAGTAAAAGCCCTACTTAAAAAGTAGAGCTTACACAAACCAAAACACCGAGGGCAGACCTACAACTTCCTGCTATCTGTCCTTGGTATAAAAATAATAGCAGGAAAATAAAAAAAAGTAAAGAGGTGATATGATGCCAAAGGCACAGACGAAAGCTACAGATAAATGGCAGAAAAAGGTTGGTATAATATCAAAGTCGTTCAAGCTGAAAAAAGAACTGACTGACGAATTTAAGGAAGCCTGTGAGAAAGCTGGAGTGAGTCAGGCGGCACAGATTTCCAAGATGATGCGTGAGTTTATAGATGAGCAGAAATAAAAATAAATTCCCTGTCGGATTCCGACAAAATAATTTTTTCAAAAAGTTGGGAGGCAGGGACACCAATTCTGTGATATAATGCTAATATCGCAAAAATAGAAACAAAGGGAGAGAACGCAGGTTTTCTCTCTTTTTTAATGCTTGATTTAAGGAGGTGAGGAGGAGTGAATACGGTTGAACCAATTCGTGATATAAACACGGTGATGGATATTGCTGATTATCTAAAAAGCAAGAATGAAAGAGATTATGTAATGTTTATGTTTGGAATTTATACGGGACTTAGAATATCGGACATACTTAAGTTTCGTGTGCGAGATGTTAAAGGGAAAGATGCGATTTATCTTAGAGAAAAAAAGACAGGGAAAGAAAAACGGTTTCCACTTAATGCTGAACTAAAACCGATTATTGAAGATTATATATCTGACAAGAAAGATTATGAATATCTCTTTAAATCATGCAGGAGTGGTAATAAAGCAATAAGCAGACAGCAGGCATACAAAATACTGTCGGTAGCAGGTAGGAAGTTCAACATTGATAAGGTGGGAACACATACACTCAGAAAAACATTTGGGTATCATATGTACCAGCAGACACACGACGCAGTCACTATAAAAGAGATTTTAAATCATGCAGATATAAGTGTGACATTGAGATACATTGGTATCAATCAGGACAACAAGGACAAAGCGATAAAAGGTTTATCGTTTAGAAAGAGTGGAGAGCATAAGGCTCTCTATTGATGTTAAATCTAAAAATTGGCATAAGATTTATTTTTTCATGTGCTAGTTGTCATATTGTGGCTATGTAATCTTAGATGAATATTTTTTTCTGCACTTTAATGAAAGAATACAGTTTAAAAGAAGTTTACAAAATTACTAGATATGTCAACTATTTTGAAGAAAAACGGAAAATTGAAAAAAGCTAGGAAAATTGAAAATTTTTGTGAAAATTCCGCAGAAAAAATTTAGGTTCTGTGACGGGTCTGAAAAAAATTGAGGGTCATGTGAGCCCGATTCTTGGCTAGTTTTTTATAAAAATAATATTGCATTGCCGTTTCCGTTTTTAAAGAAAGGTGGTGGTAAAGATGGCAGATAGCACAAAGGTAACAGATGTATCAGCGGTGACAGTATCAGCAAAGGTGCTTGCAAACATAATAGGCGTTGGTGACAGGCAGGTGAGAAATCTTGCAGATGAGGGAATTCTTGTCAGAAATAGTCATGGTCGCTATTTGCTTGAGAAGTCTGTTAAGAATTATATTATGAATCTTAAAATATCAAAGGTCGGTGAAACAGTAACCAGCGATTTTGAAGACGGTGAACTGGATCTTAAACAGGAACAGGCAAGGCATGAGCATATAAAAAGTATGATTTCAGAAATTAAGCTGCAACTTATCAAAGGACAGGTTCATAAGTCTTATGATGTAGCAAATGTGATTACAGATATGTTTACTAAGTTCAGAAGCAAGATTTTGGCTATCCCGGCGGAGGTTGCTCCGTCAGTCGAGGGAAAGAGTAAAAGTGAGATTATGGAGGTTTTGCGTGATGAGCTTGAAAATGCTCTTAATGAGCTGGCAGACTATAATCCATCTGATTATTATCCGGATGAGTATATAGAGCTGTCAGAGGATGACCTTTTTAACGAGTCAGCAGGGAAAGCAGGTGAGGCAGATGAGGACTAAAAAGAAAAATGAAAAGGTAGCTTACCACACATTGCATTTTATATGTTCTCTTACAAAAGCTCTAAGACCTAAGGAAAAAATGTCGGTTTCCGATTGGGCGGACAAACACATGGTTTTGCCGGGGGGAAGTAATAAGGCTGGCAAGTTTAGGAGTGATTCTGTTCCGTATCAGAAAGAAATAATGAATGCGATTACGGATTCTGCCGTAACGGAAGTTACTGTTATGTCATCGGCTCAGATAGGAAAGACAACTATTGTATTGTGTGGTATTGCATACTATATAGAGCATGAGCCGAGTACACAGCTTTTGGTTCTTCCAACTTTATCGCTTGGTGAAAAATTCTCAAAGACAAGGCTTGCACCTATGATAAGAGATATTCCGGTGCTTCGTGATAAGATAGCACCTGCAAAGTCAAAGGACTCTGATAACACGATTCTTTTTAAACAGTACGCAGGCGGTTATATCGTTGTGTCGGGTGCTAATTCTGCGGCTTCACTATCATCAATGCCTATCAGGGTTGTATGGATGGATGAGGTTGACCGCTTTCCGGCTAGTGCAGGCGGTGAGGGTGACCCTGTAACACTTGCTCAAAAGAGAGCAACAACATTCTGGAATAAAAAATATATTAAAACATCAACACCGACTACAGAAAATGGTCGTATCAATAAAGAATATTTAAAAGGCACTCAGGAAGAATGGTGTGTGCAGTGTCCTTGCTGTGGTATGTATCAGCCGTATTCGTTTAAGAGAGTGGATTTTAACATAGTCGGAATGAAATGCGAATACTGTGAGGAAGTAATCGAAGAAAAATATTGGAAAGAATCAGAGCATATGTGGATAGCTGCACATCCGGAAAGAAAAAATAAAAGAAGTTTTCACCTCAATGCAATGGCATCGCCGTGGGTGGCTTGGAGCGATATTATAGATGAATTTCAAAGTGCAATGGATGAGTTTAAGACATATCACGATACAGAAAGGTTACAGGCTTTCGTGAACACAACTCTTGGCGAAACATGGAAAGAGGACGAGGTCGCAGAAGAATCGACCACCGAAGATAAACTTTTGGAGCGTGCGGAGCATTACAAAGCTGAGATACCGGAGGGAGTTCTTTTGCTGACGGCAGCAGTAGATGTTCAGAACAACCGTTTTGAGGTTGAAGTGAAAGGCTGGGCGAGGGATTACGAAAGCTGGGGCATACATAAGACAGAGATTTATGGAAATCTTGAAACATCACAGGTATGGAATGAGCTGGAAGAATATCTTGAAACAACTTTTTGCTTTGAGGATGGCAGGGAACTTAATATAGCTGCATTTGCTATTGATACGGGTGGTAATCACACAAACAGAGTATATAAGTGGATAAAAGCAATGAAGAAAAAGGGCAAGAAAGCATATGGAATTAAGGGATATGCCGGAAAGCCCGGCATACCACTTTTATATAAGCGAAGCAAAGTCGAGATTAAGGAAAAGAGCAGAGACGGCAAGAGAGATATAGTTGTGGACTCAACAACGATATGGATACTTGGAGTTGATGCAGGCAAGGAAAATATAACAAACTGGCTGACGATTGAGGAAAAAGGCGAGGGATATTGTCACTTTCCGAATAATGTCGGAAAAGGTTATGACAGAGAGTATTACAAGGGACTTCTCTCAGAAAAAAAGATAAAAAAGAAAGTCAGAGATGTTATTAAAGATGTGTGGGTAAAGAAAAGCGGTGCCAGAAATGAACCGCTTGACCTGTTTAACTATAATCTTGCAGTATGTGAACTTTTGCGTCCTGTGTGGAGTGATTTAGAACTAAAAATTTCAAAAGGAATAAATTATACAAA
Organism: Clostridium sp. AM27-31LB; assembly: GCF_003480745.1. Taxonomy (NCBI): domain Bacteria; kingdom Bacillati; phylum Bacillota; class Clostridia; order Eubacteriales; family Clostridiaceae; genus Clostridium; species Clostridium sp. AM27-31LB. Next base: position 39,786 of record NZ_QUJS01000007.1, read on the forward strand.
AGCGGTTAAAAAGGTTAGAAAACAGAGAAAAAGCACAAAAGGTCTGTCAATTTGAGAAAAATTTTTATAAAATTTCAAAAAGTTGGGAGGCAGGGACACCAATTCTGTGATATAATGCTAATATCGCAAGAGGTGAAGAAAGAGAAATATTGTTGATTTTGAGGAGAGAACGCAGGTTTTCTCTTTTTTTGATGCTCAATTTTATTTGGAGGGTTATTGTGGAAAAGAATAAAGAAAGAATTACTTTTTTGAAGAAAAGGCTTGAAATGTATTACGAAGCAGAAGAAAAGATATTGCAGGGGCAGTCTTACACTATCGGTTCGAGAACATTGACAAGAACAAGCCTTGCGAATGTTCAGAGCAAAATTAAAGAACTTGAGAGTGAGATTTCTGCATTGGAGACAAGAGGAAATAGCAAAAGGCGAAGCGTCAGAGTTGTGCCACTTGGATAGGAGGTCATATGTTTGAAAATATAATGGCTGTTGTTAATCCGGGCGGTGTGGCAAAGAGAGCAGAGGCAAAGCTTAAAATAGCTGAAACAAACATGAAGATTGATGCGGTCAAAATGAAACATACTATGTTGAATGATATTATTTCAGACAGCGGAAAAGATGTGACAAACAGCGGATATTCTCATGGAGCCGCATCAAGAAGGAGAAGCTGGGCGAAGAAATATCATTCAACGAGTTTATCTCCAAAGTCGGATATTGAGGAAAACAGAAAAATTTTAAGAGAGAGGTCGAGAGATCTTGCCATGAACGCTCCGCTTGCATCAGCGGCGATTGCGAGTACAAGAACAAATTGTGTCGGAGCTGGTCTTGTTCCAAAGCCTAAGATTGATTATGAATTTTTAGGGATTTCAGAGGATGAAGCAAAGGAAATTCAAAGGCATATCAAGAAAGAATTTGCAATCTGGGCGGAAAGTACCATGTGCGATAATAACGACCAGAATAATTTTTACGAATTGCAACAGATAGCTTTTAATGATTGGCTGCGTAATGGTGAAGAGTTTGTCTTGATAAAATATGACAAGCCTACAGCGAATATGCCGTATCGTCTTAGGATAAAACTTGTAGAAGCTGACAGGGTATGTACTCCGGGAAGTATTGACGGAGAATATGATGGTTTTGATAAAAAAACAGCAAACGGCAACACGATAATAAACGGCGTTGAGATTGATGCAAACGGCAAGGTTGTAGCTTATCACATATCATCACAGTTTCCGGGTGAGTATAACTCTGCAGAAACAAAATGGACGAGAGTTGCAAAACGTGGTGATAAAACAGGAAATCCAAATATATTACATATGTTTAATGGGGAACGTGCCGACCAGTACAGGGGCGTTCCTTTTTTAGCACCTGTTGTTTCTACGATTAAGCAGCTTACAAGATACACCGAAGCTGAGATAATGGCAGCAGTCATAAATTCAATGTTTACCATTTTTATTCAGACGGAGAGTGGCGAGGATATGGGTGGATTTGCCGGAGAGGATGAGTATGACGATGGAGCAGAGACAGAAGATGACGAGGTCGAACTTGGTTATGGAAATGTCAATTTTCTAAAGACAGGCGAGAGTGTCAAGACTGTTGAATCATCACATCCAAACGCAAATTTTGATACATTTGCAACGGCAATGGCAACTCATGTTGGTGCCGCATTGGAGATAGCTCCGGAGGTGCTTCTTAAAAAGTTTTCTAATAACTTCTCAGCATCCAAAGGTGCAATGAATGAAACATGGAAAGCTTTCAGAATGCGCCGCACATGGTTTGTAAATGATTTCTGCAAGGAAATCTATGAACTTTGGTTTAATGAGGCAGTGAGCACAGGGCGTATAAATGCACCGGGGTATTTTGAAAATCTTCTTGTAAGAAAAGCATATCTCAACTGTACATGGAATGGACCTGCACAGGGTCAGTTGGATCCGGGCAAGGAAGTCGTGGCTGCTGCAAAGAGGATTGAGGCAGGGCTTTCAACGCATGAGGATGAGTGTATTGCATTAAATGGCTCTGATTTTGAAGATAATGTCAGGGCATTAAAGAGTGAAAATGAGATGCTTGCTGATGCAAATAAAAATGAAAGTGAGGATGTAAAAGAGTGACGAAAATAAATGTCAAAGGTCCGATAGTATCAAATGACTCAGCGTGGCTTTACCGCTGGCTTGGGTGGGATGCCTGCTGTGTTAATGATATTAATACGGGACTTGAAAGTGCAAATGGTGATGATGTAGTAATTGAGGTTAATTCGCAGGGCGGTCTTTGCACAGCCGGATTTGAAATGTATTCGACTATTAAGCAGTATGAGGGAAATGTAGAAGTTCATGTTATAAATGCCTGCTCTGCCGCCACGTTTATCCTTTGTGCAGCGGATAAGGTGCTTATGTCAGATGCAGCGGTTGTAATGATACATAATACTCAAAGTTCTTGGGGTGGTGGTGATTACAGAGATGCACAGATGACTGCTGATATGTTAAGAGAGTTTAACGAGAGTGTGTTAAATGTCTATGAGAAAAAAACCGGAAAGAGCAGGGAAGAATTGCAGGCAATGATGGATAATGATACATTTATGTCCCCTCAGACTGCGATTGAAAATGGATTTGCTGACGGTATGCTTTTTGAGGATGAAAAGGACGATGAAAGCAGCCAGATGAATTTTATTGAGGCATCAAAGCAGATGGCTGTATATAACAGCACACTTCCGGTTATTTCAGATGAAAAAGCACATGAACTTATGCTTTTGTTAAACAGTGGAAAATTGCCGGAGAGAAAAGTACCTGATGATTTGAACAGCAATAAGGCGGATAATCCATCTGAAAATGCTGATACAAATAATATAACTAACGAAAACAACGGAAAGGAGCAGAACATGACATTAGAGGAAATGTTAAAGGAGCATCTGGAGCTTAAAGCTGAGGTTGATGTGTTAAAAGCTGAGGCTAAAGCAGAGGGTGAAAAAGAGGGAGCAGACAAAGAGAGAGACAGACTTGAAAATCTTGATAAGATTGCGGCAAATGTATCTGCGGAAATGCTTAAAAATGCAAAGTACGGGGATGCTGATGCGAGGGTTGATGCGAGAGAACTTGCTTATCAGGCTATGCTTGCGCAGAAACAGGAGGCGGTTGCATATATGCGTGATGCAATGGCTGATTCTAAGGAGTCGGGAGCTACTGATGTAGGGGCGAGTTTGTCGGATTCCGACAAGGACCTGCAGGATGTTGAAAATATGGCAGCATATGTAAATGGCAGAAGAGGAGGCAAGAGATGAGCTTAAACAGTAGTATAAAACATTATAGTGACAAGCTGATTTATGATTCTTCACATGAGATTGATGCGGGAGTTTTTACAGTGACGCTTCCTACGGAATCAAAAGCAGCAGGAACAGTAAAAAGAGGTCAGATTATTTACTTTGATACGACCAAAAAAGAATATGTTCTGAAAAAGGGTGATGATGGTGTGGCAGCAGTTATTGCTGCAGAAGATACATCTTATGCAGAGGATGACACAGAGGTTGCGGTACAGTCATACATAAGTGGAACATTCAGGGAAAGTGAATGTATTTCTGACGGAAAACTTGAAGCGGATGATATTGACACATTACGCATCAGAAATATTTATCTCAAATAAAGGGGGAAAACAGAGTGATAAGAGAAACTTACAAACTTGTAAAAACAGTTAAAAAAATGTATCCGGTAGTACAGTTCTTAAAAGACAGATACTTCCCGGATGGACCTGTTTATTATTCAGAAAAGGCGTTAATCGAGTTCAAGAAAAAAGGACGAAAGATTGCGCCTTTTGTTATTCCACTTGTAAACGGAATAGTCATGGAAAAAGACGGTTACAGAACGGATATTGTAGATGCGCCGTATATTGCACCTAAAAGGGTTATTGCAGCAAAGGAACTTGAGCAGAAAGCGTTTGGAGAGTCTCCTGAGTCAGGAAGAAGTCCTGAACAGCGTGAAAATGAACTTGAGTCGGAGTTTATTGACGATAATCGTATATCTATACTCAGAAGACATGAAAAGATGTGTGCAGATATTCTTTTGACGGGACAGGTTATAATGAAACATTATGCAACAGCGGAAGATGCCGCAAAGGGTGAAAATTATGATTTTAAATATCTCCGCTTTTATGAGGGTGAGTTTAAAAATAAATATAAATTCACAAAGAAGTTTAAGGACATGACAACAGCCGAAAAAATTCAGGAGTTTTACAAAATGGCTACAGTTCTTCGCAAGAGGGGTGTTAGAGCAACAGATATTGTTATGACATCTGATGTGTCAATGCTTCTTATGTCGGATAAGGACTTTTTAGAGTTCTATAACAAGGCAAAAGTAAATATCGGTGAAATCAATCCGACAGAACTTCCAGACGGTGTGGTATCAAATGGCAGCATCAATATAAACGGTGTAGTTATGACATTGTTTACATATGATGAAATCTATGAAGATTTAGATGGTGAGGAAAAAGCAATTCTTCCGGCAGGAACTATTGCTTTTTTACAGCCTAACATGGGAACTACAGTATATGCTCAGGTTACTTTCTATACAAAAGATGGATTTAAGTCATATGCAGAAAAGATTGTTCCACGCTTAGTTGGGGATGAAAAGTCAAACATGGCAGAGGTTCAGGCATTTTCAAGACCTGTTATGTATCCAAATGATATGGATGGTTGGCTTGTGGCAAATATTTATGATGAGACTGCATCTACTCAGACAGAAGCGGACAACAGCGTGGATACGCATGAGCCTCCGACAGCAGATGTGAGTACATTAAAGACAGAAGCTGAGATTACGGCAATGACAAAGAAAGCGGAGCTTATTGCGTATGCAACATCAATCGGACTCAGTGGTCTTGATAATTCAATGAAGCTTGATGAACTTCAGGACGCAATTCTTAACTATCAGGAAGAAATTTATGGTGAGTAGCAGGAGGTGACAGGGATATGATTGCAAATATATTATTAACTGTTGCTGATAAAACTTATAAACCGGGTGAAAGTATTGATAAACCGTTGAGTAAAATTGACAGAGAATTTTTGTTGTCGGGAAATTATATTTCTCTTGAAGATAAAGATGATGTAGGGTCTAAAAAGGCAGTTGAAATATCAAAAGATAAAAAGTCGGAATCCGACACATCAAAAAAAGATAGCAAGATTTTGAAAAATGGTTCAGAAAACAAAGTAATTGTTGATACAGAGGTTAAATAACATGGGTTTTGTGGAACAGGTATCAAAAGATATTGATGAAGTATTTTTTGATGAAGGCTTTTTCGGAAGTAAGCACAGTCTTGATAATAAGGAGATAACTGTAATCGTGGATGAGGACGCACTTGAGGAAATAAAAAAGAACTGGCGGGACGAGCTTGTAAAAAAGCCCGTCCTTCTTTATGTCAAAGAGTGTGACATAGAAAGAAAGCCGTCTGTCGGTTCAGTTATTGAGTACGACGGAAGACCTCACATAATACGGGAGATTTCAAAACAGGATGGTGTTTGGAAAATTTTAATGGGAAGGAGCGGAAATTGATGGGTTCAACATTTGTTGATATAACCACGAATGCTGATGAGGTGGAAAGAAAATTAGCGGAAATAACTGATAAGTCAAAGCTGGTTATGATGCGTGCTATGAATAGAACAGCAAGTGTGGTTAATACTTCTGTGAAAAAAGAAGTGTCAGCAAGATATTTTATTTCTCAGAAAAAAATATCAGAAACCTTGCATATTGAAAATGCAAGTACAAGTAATCTTACAGCATTAGTTGTTAGTCAGGGGTCAAAACTTGGGTTGGAGAAATTTAAAGTCAGTCCGCTTCGTCCTGTGAAACTTTCTAAGAAAGGAAAAAGGACACCGGGAGTTTACAAGGCAGCAATAAAAAAAGCAGGAGGATTAAAGCCTCTTACCGGAAAAAATATTCTCGGAAGAAAAAACAAACCATTTGTAGCGATAATGCCAAATGGTCATGAAGGTGTATTTATTAGGGAAACTTGGGATGCTTACCCTATAGATAGCATGATGGGACCGGCAGTGCCACAGCTTGCAGGTAAAAAAGAAGTTATGGAGGCTGTTACTAAAAAAGCAAATGAAACCTTGGAAAAGCGTATAGAACACGAACTTAGCAGGGTAATGCAGTGAGGTTAGTGTGAAAAATAAGCCTGATAGCTTATTTTCACACGCAAGATTTGTGTCAGTGCATACTTGACACAAACTTGTTATGTGCAAAAAAATGCACAGAAAAGGGGATTTTATGACAGATTTACAGTTGTTAAATAACATTGTTGAATCACTTAGGGAGTTTGTAAAAAGTGATGCTATAACGATGAAACTCGGAAACGAGTATAAAGATTTAAAGGTATATCCACAGGATTTGCCTGAAAAATATGACGAGGATGACGAAGAACTTCGTAACTATGTTGTAGTAATGATAGCGGATGAAGATGTGGTGGATGATGAATGGCGTGTTGAAGTTCATTTTTCAATCAATATTGAAGATATGGATAATGATCATTCTGGATGGGTAAATGTTATGTATCTTATGAATGAGATATATAGGCATTTTATAAAAGTTGGAATTGTTGGCAGACATACAAGGATGGAAAGAAAGGCTCATAAGCGGTTTAATCCGAATGTATTATATCCTTATTTTGAGTCAGATTTGATTACATACTGGACATTGCCAACACCATGCGAAGAATTTGACGAGATGGAGGTAAGTATTTGATGACGCAGAAGATTTATATTGGTCCTACTATTCCGGGAGTGGTGACAAATGGGACTATTTTTAAGGACAAACTTCCGGAGCATATTGAGAAAAAAGCAGAAGAAAACAAAAACATTGCAAGGCTTATCATACCGATAGGTGATGTGCTGGAGGCTAAAAAGAGACTTAATATTGAGGGCTCAGTGGAGTATGCAGCATATAAGAACTTGCAGAGCAGGAAAGGAGTAAACAATGAGTATATATAAACATGGTATTGCAACTAAGTCAAGTGGTGCTGTTGGAATAACTCAGAGTAAAACAACATATTCAGCACAGGTTATTATTGGAACTTTGCCGATAAATACACTCAAAAATCCAAAGGATGCAGTAAACTCAATAATTCTACTTGAAAATTCCGAAGACATGGATAATCTTGTTGGTAAAACTAATGAGATTGAAAAGTACACAGCAATGCAGGGTGTGTATGCTTCACTCAAAGTACACAAGGTTGCTCCGGTTGTTGTTATCAATGTTCTTGACCCTGATAAAAGTCAGCATACACAGGCTGTTGTCGGAAAAGAATATGATGTAGTAAATAAGATGGTGGTTATAGAAGATACGGGTGTGCTACTTGATAAAGTTGTGGTGTCTGAAAATGAAACAACTTATAAGGCAGATGATGATTATGTTGCGTCGATTAACTCAGAGGGTTATCTGGTTATTGCTTTGACGAATGACGGAGCTGCTTCATCGCTGCAGAAACTTAATATAAGCTATGCAAAGCTGAATCCTGATGGAGTTACGGCGGAGGATATTATCGGAGGTGTTGATGAAAATGGCGTGAGAAGCGGTATTGAACTTCTTGACGAGGTATTCATCAATACAGGAGTTATTCCGGCGATTGTTACTGCACCTGTTTTCAGTAAGCAAAAGGAAGTTGCGGCGGCACTTGAAGCTAAGGTACGGCTTATTGGAAGTCTGCACAATGCAAAGGCATATGTTGATATTGACAGTTCAGAAAGTGGTGCAGTCAATGTATTTAATGTTGCCAAAGTTAAAGAAAAGAATGTTCCTCAGAGTGAACTTATTGATGCCTGCTGGCCTATGGTAAACAAAAATGGAAATGTGCTTGCATTTTCAAGTTTCGCTGCGGCACTTGCACAGGCTGTAGCTGCTGAAAACGGAGATATTCCTGACGGTATCGACAATAGGGAACTTCTTGTTGATGGTATTTGTACGGAAGACGGGACTCCGGTGAAAGTGATACAGGGTGATGCAAACTCATATCTTAATGCCAATGGAATTATTACGGCAATAAGACTGCCTGAGTGGAAAGCGTGGGGAAATAATACTGCAATGTATCCAGCATCAAAAGACCCGACAAAAAGATGGTCGAAATGTGTCATGATGCTTAATTATCTCCAGAACCGTTTTAAAACGGAATATCTTTCAAAGGTCGGAAGAAATGCTAAAGTTAAGTTTATCAAGGGAATAGTTGATGAGTATAATGCCAGTCTTAATGCCCTTGCTCCGGATTATCTTGCAGGTGGTGAGATTATTTTTGATACCGCAAAAAATCCGCCATCGAGTATGCTTGAGGGTCATTATATATTCTCGACGAGGTATGCTGATTATACTCCGGCGGAGTACATTGAAAATGACTTTGTATATGATGCCCAGATTCTTACAGATGCGATGGAAGGAGGCGATGAGTAATGTCAAAAATTCATGATAAGACTAATATTTTTAAGGCATATTACGGTCAGGTAAGTGAAGACGCAAGACTTGCAGGTGTGACTGATGAAATGACTCTGCCAAACTTTGAAAATGTTTCAGAAACACTTAATCTTGCTGGAATGGTAGGTGAGATTGACAGCCCGTCAGCAGGTCAGTATAAGAGTGCTACGATTGACATCCCATTTACACAGGTGTCAAAAGAAGCTTTTGGAATTATGTGTGACGACAGTACATCAATTATTCTTAAAAGTGCACAGGAAATCCTTGATACGGAGACATATAAAAAGATATATGTTGTTAGGACAATAACTATCAAGGGAATGACTAAAGGTCACGATTATGGCAAGCTGAAAAAGGGTGGATATGGCAATCCGACTATCAAAAAAGAAGTCATATATTACAAAGATCAGGTTGGCGAAGATGTTATTGAGGAAATTGACAAATTCAACGGCAAGGCTGTTATAAATGGCGAAGATGTACTTGGTAATGTTGCCAGCCTTATTTAGTTAAAATCTGACAGCAGCTTATAATAAATAGTTAATCAAAAATCAGAGAAGATACATTGAAAAGCAGATGTATCTTCTCTTTTGATGTAATGAATGGAGGAATATTATGGATGTAAAAGAAGAAAATTTGGACGAATTGCTTGAAAAGGCAGAACTTGAAGCGGCAGGTGATGAGGTTGTGAGCAGCGGAAGAAATTTGTCGGATTCCGACAATGAGAATGAAGAAAAGGAAAATCCATATCTTGTTGAATTTTCAAGGGAGTATGACTGGCTGAATGATAAGGGGGAGATGGAAAAGATTTCTTCACTTGATCTGTCAGGTCTTGTAGATCTTACTACGATTGATGGAGAATATTTTGACAGACTTCTTATCAAGGTAGGTCACAGACCTCAGAATAAATTTACGGACTTCACATATTGCAAGTATGTGGCAATGCACGTGACAAATCGTCCGGCAGAGTTCTTTAATATGCTTGGAATAAGAGACATGATGATAGTTATTGCACTTATAAACCATTTTTTTATGTACGGGCAGGGCTTAGTGATGACTGGGCAGTAATGCTTTCCAAAACGGCAATGCGTCTGGCTCTTGCCACAAACAGCGGCATTGAGTATATCAAAAAGGTGCCGGTGATTGACTTTTTAAGGATATATGAGGACTTGCTTGAAATAGTCAGAGGGGAGGAATAATGGCTAAAAACAGATCACAATACAGTCTTGAGATTTTGCTTGGTGCTAAAAAAACATCAAGTTTTCAAAGCGGTATAAATGGTGCTAAAAGTGGATTACAGGGGATGAGTTCTACAGCAAAAAAAGTGGCAGGTCTTATTGCTACGGCTTTTGGAGCAATAAAGATAAAAGATTTTGTCAAAGAGTCAGTTGATACTTTTTCTGATTATGAACAGTCACTTGCCAATACTGCAGCTATTGCAAATGCCACACAGACTGAGCAGGAGCAGCTTAACGAAGCGGCGAGAGAAGCAGGAAAAGCTACGACAAAAACTGCAAAAGAAAGTGCGGATGCACTTGGATATATGGCACTCGCAGGATGGAATGTAAAAGAGTCTACATCAGCATTGCAGCCTGTTCTAAAACTTAGTGCGGCATCGAATATGGATCTTGCTACTTGTTCCGACCTTGTTACTGACTCAATGAGTGCTTTAAAATTGCAAGTCAAAGATTTACCCGAATATCTTGATATGGTTACAAAGGCACAAAACTCCTCCAATATGAACTCCCAGCAGATGATGGAGGCATATATAAAAGCCGGAGGTGCAGCGAGAACATTAGGAGTAAGTGCAAAGGACACAGGTGTTGCATTTGGTATTCTCGCCAACAATGGTACAAAGGGTGCTGAGGGCGGAACTGCTCTTAATGCAATGCTCACACGAATTGGAAGTAACAAGAGTGCACTTACCATGATGAAATCGTTGGGAATATCAATTTTTGATTCACAGGGCAAATTTGTAGGTCTTGAGGAGGCTTTGAAGCGTATCAATGCAGGAGTAAGTAAACTAAGTACGGAAGACCAGGCAAAGGCACTTAAAGAGATTGCCGGAACAAATTATTACTCAAAAATGGCTTATCTTCTCGATGGAGTAAAAGAAGGGGCAAACGGTGCAAAGAGTGCTTGGGATGACCTTGACAAGAAACTCAAAAATTCAGATGGTTCGCTTGAAGATATGTATAATAAGCAGACGAATACACTTTCTGCCACAAGAGAAATTATGAACTCTGCTCTTGATGACCTTAAAATATCATTTGCGGATTCATTTGACGGAGAACTTGCTGATGGCATTAAAAAGCTGACTGAGTTCATAAATGAAACATCTGAAAATATATCGGACTTTGCAGATACGCATCAGGTAGAGATACATAATGTGTTTGAAACATTTTATGAGGACATTGAGAAAGCGGCGGACTTTGTAGGAGATGTCGGTGGATTTGTAGTTGACAATTTCGATGCAATAGCCTCGGGAGTTGAGGCGATAGGTATTGCACTTATCACATACAAAGTGGTTTCAGGAATTTCATCGCTGGCAGCTTCTATAGCTGCTCTTGGCGCAGGACCTATTGGATGGGTAGGGGTTGGCTGTGCAGCGGCGGCTACAGCAATCACAGGAATTGGCATTTATGCAAATAAAACAAAACAAAGGCTTGCACAGGCAAATCTTGCAGAACATTTCGGAAATATATCATTGTCGCTTGATACGCTGGATGAAGTGGCACAACAGATTGTTGGAAAGAAAAAACTTACACGGATTTCTGAAATGCTGGAGTCGGTCGGAAAAACTGAAGATGCCATATCTGCTATGAGTAAGAGCTTTAAATCGGTTAGTGAGATAAGCTGGAAAGTCAAGGCTGGGTTTAAGATTGATAAGGACGATATTGATAAGTATAAAGTATCTGTAGAAAAATATGTGGAGTCGGCAAAAGAAGCTGTTGAGAGCAAAGGGTACTCGGTGTCGATTGCAACAAAACTTTTGCTCGGAAATAATTCAAAAATAGGAAAAGAAAATGATAAATTTTATGCCGGATTGGATGTTGAACTTGATACTCTACAAAAGCGATTAAATAAAAAAATAAATTATGCTGTAAAAAATGGAATTGACATAGATACAGACTCAACCGTACAGAAGATATTAGAACAAATATCTGATATAACATCTTCTGTAACCGAAGCGGAGAATGAAGCTAAACTTCAAACGATTGATTTAAAATATTCAGGAAAAAGTCTGACGGCTGAAGATTTTAAACAGTTGACAAAAGATGTAAAAGATTATGAGAAAAAGGCGATGGAAGGGTACGAGGAAGCCCACACCACTTCTCTGACAAATCTGAATGAAAGAAGAAATAACGGTGACCTATCAAAAAAGAAATATGACGCTGAAAAAAACAAGATTGATGCAGCGTATTATAAGCAACAGCAGAACACATTGGCAAGGGGTTCTGATTATATTGTATCCACTATAGAAGCAACATACCCTAAAGCTAAAAAGGCCATGAAACAGCTAAGAACAAATTTAAAGAAAGAAGTTGAGGATATAGCTAATCAGGGAATATCAGCAAAAGAACCATTGTCATATTTAAATGCGGCTGTAGAAAAGGCATTATCTAGTATAGATTTAGGAGAGGATGCTGAGGGTATTTCTATATTATTTAAAAATGGATTAAGTGACATTCAATCAGAAATGAGTGATTTACAAAATCAGATGAAACAAAAAGGTATAGAAACTACAAGTGCATTTGGAAATGGAATTAATGATATGGAAGGGCTTGCAGCAGTTTCAGGTTCTACAAGAGATGCTCTTACAATACTTGGTGATGAGATAGGTGGCAACGATGAATGGACAGCAATTATAGAGGCTTGTAAGAAAAACGGCGCAGATATACCACAGGAAATAGCTAATGGTATAGACGAAAATTCAGTAAAGGTTAGTGGTGCAGCAAATAGATTGAATAATCAGATTAAAGATGCTTTTAATGACAAAAACTTAAGTCCGGTGATTACACTGGATATGGCTGTTAATGCATCTGCTTCTTCAAAGTCAGACAACCGTGTCAAAAAGTTGTACCCTGCTTCAATAGGACCAAAACAGCAAAAATATGGCGGCAGACAAAAGACAATCAAAGCAAAGAAAAATGCAAAAGGTGGAATTTACAAAAATCCTGTTATTTCGATGCTTGCTGAAAAGGATAGTGAAGCTGTCATTCCTTTAAATAGCAGTCCACGTTCAAAGGCTCTTTATCAGCGTACAGGTGAGCTGTTAGGAATGTCGTTTACGGACGATAACACATCTTATAAACAGAGAAGAGATGTGCGGTTATACAATGCCGTTAAGAGAAGTCCTAGTATAGGTGGTGAAAAAATAAATATAACTTATTCGCCAAATATTCAGGTTACAGGAAATGCAGATGAAAAGACATTGACTAAGGTAGTAAAGATGAGTCAGGCAGAGTTTGCGAAAATGATGCAGAAATATATGCTGTCAAATAAGCGTGTGAAATTCAGTTAGGGGGCGAGATAAAAACATGATGGGCGGCTTTACTTACACGACCAAACAGGGAGATATGTGGGATTATATTGCGTGGAGAGTTTATGGTGATGAGTCTTTGGTATATTTACTTTATCGTGAAAATCCCAAGTATCTTGATACATTTATTTTTGATGAGGGTGTGAAGCTGTATTGTCCGGAGGTTGAAGTCATAAATGAAGATGAGGACGAAGATGCTCCTGAATGGCAGGAGGACGAAGATGATGAGGATGCAGAAGAAGATGCTTTAGACGGTGTATCTGATGAAGGAGATGAAGACGAAGAAGATGAAAGCTAGAAATGCCTATGTAAGGCTTAGATATAAAGGCGGCGGAACAATGGATATAACAGAAGAAAGCAGCGGTTGTACTATTGTAGATTGTGCTTCAGGGGAAGCTGACACAATATCCGTAAGCCTGTTTAATAAGAGTGGAAAATGGTTTAAGAAAAATTATTTTCCGAAGTCATCAGATTATATAAGGGCAACAATAGTCGTTGATAAATGGAAAAATGATAGTGAACATCGGGAAGTTTATCAGGGAAAATTTGTTGCAGATCAATTTGCAGCATCGGGATTTCCGGCTACGGTTGATTTGGAGGGAATGAGTATTCCGCTTCATACAGGATTTAATGTCACTCAGAGAAGCAAGACATACAAGAAAACATCTCTGAAAAGTATTTTACAGATTATAGCAAAAAGGGCGGGCATAAAGTTAGTTTTTGAAGCGTCAAATCATAAGGCTGATGAGGTCAGTCAGGATGGAAATACTGATTTGGAATTTGCCTTTTCAATATGCAGCGATTATGGATGCTGCATGAAACTTTACAACGGAAAAATGATTATATATGACCAGACGGCATACGAGAGAAAAGCAAGTCGATTTACATTGAATAAGTCGGATCTTGGGGATGACAGTACATATAATTTTACAAGAAGTGTATCAAAGATTTATGACAGTGTTAAGTTCCAGTATCAGAATAAAAAAGGAAAAAATATAACATACAATTATAATATTCCGGGAAGAACCGGGAGGAGGACATTGTTTATATCATCTTCGGCAGACAGCCATGCAGATGCAGAGAAAAAGGCAAAAGCACAGCTTGCATCAACTTTAAGAGAGGCAATAACAGCATCGTTTACAGTTATGGGAGACCCTAAATATCGTGCGTGCAGGGTGTTTAGGGTAACCGGCTTTGGAAAGTTTAACGGCAGATATTTTATTGACAAGGTTACGCACAATTTTTCAGATGAAGGTTATACAAGCACTATAGAATGTCATAAATGTGTAACCAATATTAGATAAAAGTGTTAGCTCGGAGGTGATAGTTTGGATTCGATAAGGGTTGGAAGAATATCTTCTATCGACTATAAAAAAGGATGTGCGGATGTTTATTTTGAGGATGAGGAGAATGTAATATATTCAGAACTGCCATTTTTGGCATTTGAATATAATATGCCAAAAGTCAATGATTTAGTGCTTGTAGTGGCTCAGAAATATGCTCAGAAGAAAACAGGGTTTATATTAGGACCTTATTTTAATGATGAAAACAAGCCGGAGTTTACAGGTAAAGGATTTTTTAAAAGGCTTTCTGACACGGCATATATAAAATATGATGCACAAAAGGATGAGATTGAGATTGCTGCCGGAAAAGTAGTCTTAAAAAATCTTAATGCAGATTAGAAAGGAGAAAAAATGGGACAAGTCGGGCATTTTGGTGGAATAAAGTTTTATTCAAAGATGAGTAAACCTATTTTGAAGAAAACAGTTAAAGGTAATTATCTGGAACTTCCATATAGCGGTGGAAAAGTAGAAGCATTATCTTTTTCTGATGCGACATGGAGTTCATCAATAAATATTGCAGAGCACAAAAGACATGGAAAGAAGCCATTGCTTGAATTTACATCAAGAAATGCAGATGATTTTACGATGACAATATATTTGTGGGCTCAACTTGGGGTGTCGCCGTGGAAAATGCTTAATAAATTGCGAAGTTATACGCTTGAAGCAAAAGTGTATCCACTGTATCTTGGCGGCAGAAAGGCAGGGCATAATAAATGGATTATAAGCAGTGTGTCAAATGAACTGAAAACATTTTATAAAAATGGAAAACCAATTTTAATTGTTGCTAATGTAACTTTTAAGGAATATTTATCAGTAAAAGAGAAAAAGAAGTCAAAGCATAAAAGAGTGGCTGTTAAAAATAAAAAAAGGAAGAAGAAAGTAGCGAAAACGAGCAGCAATAAAAAACAGAATACAAACAGTTCAAAAAGTAAAAAAGCGAGCAGCAGTAAGTCTAAAAAGAAGAGTGTAAGCAGTAAAAAGAGTGGTGGATATATTACATATACATTAAAGAAAACCGACACACTTTGGAATCTTGCAAAGAAATATTACGGTTCAGGTGACAAATACAAGAAGATTTATAATGCGAACAAAAGCCTGCAGCAAGGCTATAAGTTAAAACCCGGTTCAACTATTAGAATACCAAAAAAATAGGGAGGTGATGTGCATTGAATGTTATTTACACGGGAGACAGGGCAGATGCACCAGATATAGTTGGCTGCGTGGGGAATATTATATCAAGTATAAAAGGAAGTATTCCATATGCAAGGGATATGGGGATAGATGATAGCGTTGTCAGTTCTCCGGAAAATTCTATCGAGGGAATTTATATGGCAGAAGTCGAAGATCAAATATCCTTTTGGGATGAAAGGGTGCTTGTGGATGAAATAAGTTTATCAAGAAAAAATGCAAGATTAGATTCGGAGGTGACACTAAAAGATGGCGATTAAATTGGATGCGTTGCAAAATTTGCCTGAAATTGATTTTTTGAGCGATCTTAATATCACGCAGGAAACAATAGCGGAGGAGATGCTTGAAGATTATCAGAGCAAATATGAAGAACTGACAGGAAAAGAAATAACATTATATCCTGCCAATACCGAAAGATTGAAGATGCAAATTGTAGCTGGAGAAATTTATCAGATATATGAGTATATTTCTTATTTATTTAGTCAGAATTTTATACAGTACATGGATAGGGAAGTGTTGGAAAACTGGGGGGCTACGCTTGGATATGCTGAGACAAACATAAAAGCGGCAACTTGTATATTACAGTTTAGTGTTAATGATGTGCTTGATTTTGATGTTGAAATACCTGCCGGGACAAGGGCCACTGCCGGTGATGATGTTTATTTTGCTACTGATGAAAGCTGCATATTACAAGCGGGAGAGTCCTTTGTAGAAGTGTCTGCGACTTGCACAGAAGAAGGAACGGTCGGAAATGATTATGTGACAGGTCAGATAAATGTACTTGCAGATTTGGTCTTAAATATATCTGGTGTTGTAAATTGTACGAAATCATCGGGCGGTCAGGATGAATATGACGATGAAACGCTGCGTGAAAATATTTTTATGTTTCCATCTACTTATTCAACTGCGGGTCCTAATGCTGCATATGAGTTTTTTGTAAAGGCTTATAGTACAGATATAGTTTCTGTTAATGTGGTTCAAAATAATGAAACAGCAGAGGTTGATATTTATATTATGCTTGCCGATGGAAAAATACCGGATGAGAAATATTGTAAAGCCGTTGCTGATTATATTGCAGGACTTGAGAATACCCCGGCGGATGACAAGATATATGTTAAAGCTCCTGAAGTTATAAGATATAAAATTTTAGGAAAATATTATATATCTGAATCAAATAGGGAAAATGAAACAATCATTAAAGAGTCTGTTATAGAAGCAGCACAGTATTTTGTATCAGAATGTCATGAAAATATAGGAGTAGACATTGTCCCGGATAAACTCATTGAGGTAGCAAGAGTCGCAGGAGCAAAAAGGCTTGAAATAACAAGTCCGGTGTTTACGCAGGTAACGGAAACACAGATTGCCATATGCGATAGTGTAGAGCTTGTTTATGGCGGATTGGAGGATGATTAAAACATGGGAAAACTTGGTGAAACAGGGACTACATTTTTGTCAATGCCTCCTGCTTTTCAAAATATTGAAGATAAGTGTTTCGGTTACGCAGTAGACAGGCAGTTGGCGAAAGTTATGGAAAAAGCAAAAAGCGTAGCAGTCTGGGCGGACATGGATAGCGTGGATGCAAAATATTACGGATATATGGCGGCAATGCTTCGTTCACCATATTTTTTAAGCAGCTTGTCGGAATCCGACAAACTCAAAACAATAAAAACAACATTAAAGTCACATTCATATGCAGGAACGGTAAAGGGAATAAAAGAATTATTGCAAACGGTCTTTCCGGGGGCAGAGTTTGTACCGTGGTATGAATATGAGGAAACAGGAAAACCGTTTCATTTTAAGATAGTAACAGATACATCACCGACGGAGGAGCTTGTGAAAAGATTTGCAGATATTCTTAAGTATGTAAAGCCACAGCGTTCGATAATAGATGGAATGGAAACAAGAACACATATATTTGATTTACAAAGCTTTATATCTACAGGTGAGTGGCATAGTGAGAGATTGGAGGAAATATAGTGACAAATTTTACAAAAACAAGACTGACCGATAAGGGACTTGCACTGCTTGCAAAAACAGGAGTTTCAGTAACAGTCACGAAAGTAAAAACCGGAAATGGTGAATATCAGACAGATGCAGATATAGGTGCTATGACTGAATTAAAATCTGAAAAGCAGGAATTTCAGATAACCAGCACACAGAAGAAAACAGACACAACATATGCAATCAAATTTGTTATGTCTAATAAAGAATTAGCAGAAGATTATCTTTTCACGGAAATTGGTATATATGCGTCAGATCCTGACGAGGGAGAGATATTATATGCTGTTTGTTATGCAGAAAATAAAGACGCAGATATGATAAGAAAATATAGTGGACTGTATGAGTTCAAAGCAATTATTGTATTAAATATTCAGGTGAACGCTGGTGGAGTGGTTAATGTTGTAGAACAAGGACTGTATGCACTTGCGGAAGATTTGGAGGAGTTAAGAGAGGAGGTGGGTGACAAGGTAGATAAAGAGGAAGGAAAGGGACTGTCACATAACGATTTTACGGATGCGGATAAAAAGAAGTTGGATGGGATAGATGAGGGAGCGAATAAAACAGTGATAGACAGTGAACTAAATTCATATAGTTCAAATCCTGTGCAAAATCAAGTAGTTTATGAAGAAATGTTAAAAAGAATGGCACAAAAATGGGTTGGAAGTCATCTTTATACATTGTATGGAATAGTAGCACCGTCAACAGTTAATGGGGCTAATACGGGTTCTCATTATCTTGATGTGAAAACAGGTAACACTTATATTATGACAAGATATACAGATAGAGGTGCACAGGCATGGACTAATACAGGGACTTTACAAAGTGTTGAAGAAATATTGAATTCTAAATTCGATAAATCAAATATAGCAAACAACCTTGTTACGACTGAAGAGGGATATGTGGCAGATGCCAGACAGTTAAATGAAAGTATAAAGGGAAGTTTTGCTGAGAAAATAATTAATAAATTATCTTACATTAGTTCTAGAATTAAAAGTAGTACGATTTATGAAAAATTGACAAAGACTATTTCAAGTACGGAAGAGGTTGCATATGCGTTTAATAATCCGGGAATATACTACTTTAATTGTCATTGTATTGCATATGGTACATCATCAGCTTGTTTATTGTTAGTAAGCGGTTCTGGAAGTGTAGAAGAAGCAGGCATTATTATTTTAGGTAAAATTGAAAAGACGATAACATTTGCTGTTGAGTCTTCTTTTTTAGCAAATGGGACGCAAGTAGTTTATGTGCCTAGATTAAAATTAAACATACCATCAGGAGCCAGGGGAGAATATACGAAATCATTATATCAAATTATATAGAATAATTTTTAGGAGGAATAAAAACATTATGAAAATCAAATTAAAAGATAACACAGAACTTACCGTTACCGAAAGCAGCACAGCAACAAAAATCACAGCAGATTTTTCTTCTGCTGAAGATATTGAAAACTTCCGCAAGAAACTGACTGACGAAAATCTGTCAGCATTTAGGTACATAAAAGACGATACTGGCGAAATCATAGGCGAGTACAAAAATTATACTTTTGAAACAGTGTCATATCTGTATTCGGAGGAAAAGAGTGTTTTTGAAGCGTCATTTAACATCCGTCAGCTCAGCAATATAGAGGTGAGACTTGCGGCAGTCGAAGCAGGGCAGACTACTCAGAATGATGCCATTGCCGAGATGTCAGAGGTTATTTATAGTGAATAGAAAGGGGGTGGACGAGATGGCGAAATTTTGGTCTGAGAGAATTGCATACGATTTAAATCGCATCGACGAAGTTCCGGCAAAGTTAAAGGAAAAAGTAAAAAAATATATCGAACAACATACGGAAGCTTAGGCTTCTTTTTTTAATGCCTAAAGGCAGGAAAGGAGACACAAATGGCAGCATACGCAATAGAAATAATAATAGCAGTTATTTCAATGCTCGGCACAGCGAGTGGAGCATATTTTGCAAATAAAAAATCAACGGTTCTTGTAGCATATCGCTTGGAGCAGTTGGAGAAAAAGCAGGATATACATAACCAGGTAATCGACCGGGTTTATGAGCTTGAAAAATCAGTAGCTTTAAATTCGGAAGATATAAAAGTAGCAAATCACAGAATAGAAGATTTAGAAAAGAAATAAGGAGGTTTTTATTTATGTTTAAAAATTGTGTGTTGAAGGTAAGTGTTGATACTCAGAAATGGGTGAAATCTGCGACAGTCAGAGCGATTAAAACAATGGCTCAGACTGCAGTTTCTGTAATCGCAGTTGGAAGCACGGTGGCAAATGTTGATTGGAAACTGGCAGCATCTTCGGCAGTAGTAGCCGGAGTTGTAAGTGTTCTGACATCAGTTGCAGGACTTCCGGAAGTAAAGTGTGAAGAATAGAATAAATAAGAATGTAAAGTACATGGAAAGTGAGGAAAAAATAATATGGCAAAAATAAAAGCAGTAACAGTACACGGAGGACACAACCCACAGGGTAAAATAGCTTGTGGGGCATCTGACTATATTGACGAGAGCAGAGAGGATAGAATTATTACCAAAAAGGTAATAAGACTTTTGAAAAAGAATCGTATCAAGGCATATAATTGTACCGTGAATAACGGAAAAAGCCAGACGGATGTGCTCAGGAAAATTTGTGCCAAGTGCAATTCAAAGACGAGAGATATTGACATCTCAATTCATTTTAATTCAGCAGTTCATCAGAAAGTAACTGATGGAAAAACAACAGGAACAGAGGTATGGGTGAGAGATACCTCCGGTATTAAAGGAGATTTGTCAAAGAGAATATGCAACCAGCTTTCAAAAGTAGGTTTTAAGAACCGTGGTGTAAAGACAACATCGGGATTATGGGTTTTAAATAAGACTGCAAAACCTGCCTTGCTCATTGAGGTGTGTTTTGTATCGGATCCAGACGATGCAAAACTTTACAAGAAGAACAGAGATGCCGTAGCAAAAGCTATAGTGCAGGCGATTCTTAATTATAATAAGGTGCATTGAGTTTGAATGTAGAAAATTGTCAATTTATATGATAGAATAGATTCGTTGCCATCTCCTATACCGGCAAGGGAAGGAGGTGTTTACTACGGAGTATATAGCAGCTCTTTTTGTCACTGTTATGGGTAGTGTGATTTCTCATTACATTATCAAATGGTTAGATAGTGATAAATGATTGGCAATTAACCTGTGGTATTAAGCCTTCCACGCTAAATAGGAATAAAAATCCCCGATGTTGGCAGCATCGGGGATTTTGTTTTGTGTTCACTACGGAACAATAGCTTCTCTTTGTCTGACGACATTATATCATATGTAAAAGCAGATTTCAATATACATAAATATAATAAAATATGATATAATACGATAAAAGATAATATAATACGATAAAAGATAATATAATACATTTTAATATATTATAGGTTCTCGACTACAGACCACCGTATTGACTCATTATTACCATTGCAGCTTTTGGGTCGCACCTTGTTATATTGACAGGGTATTGCAATCGCTTTTCATAATTAAACATAAACTCCTCATTTCTGCGTCAAACGCAATGATATTTGTTTTTTGTGAAATTTACAGAAACTTTAAAAAATCCATAATAAACAACAATAGTTTGTTTTTTATTCCCATGGCCACGGGTCTTTTACCCATTCCCAGTAACATGAGTCCGGGACATCATATTTAGAAAGTGGACCATATTTCTGTGTATATTCATTTACTGCTTCTTCTCTTTCTTTTTTTAATTTGTTGTAATAACACAGAGCATCTTTGTCACATGGGTGTGTGTCTAAAAAAAGAACTGTATCGTCCATTGCGAAGCTTACCTGGGTGATATATGCCAAGAGGTTATGCTTTTCTCTATTCATCTCGCACCTCCTTTTTGACTGCAAAATCCATTTGGAATACAACCGTAAAACGGATAGTCAAGTTCTTTAAAAATAGTTCCCTGTGAAAGACCTTCGCAGAGGGCATAGACATTTCTCCACTTTTGCCAAGGAACATAGCCTATTCCAATAGGAATATTGTGCATATCAATATGTGATATTGAATCAGCACAATTTTCAGGTGGTCTGTAATGTGGTCGCTCACAACCGGAATCGCATGTTCGTGGTTGATTTTGATGGTGGTTGTTGCAACCTGAAGCCATGTTGTTTTGATTTGAAGAACAACTGTTACAACCGGAAGCCATATTGTTTTGATTTGAAGAACAACTGTTGCAACCGGAAGCCATATTGTTTTGATTTGAAGAACAACTGTTGCAACCGGAAGCCATATTGCTCTGGTTTTGAGAATGACTATTGCATCCCGGAACCGTATTATTTGGTTTTTGAGAGCGGCAGCTGCAGTTACCACAATGCTGACAGCCTGCCTGTAATCTGAAATTCATGTTATTCATAGGAAATTCCTTTCGTTATCGGAATCATATATTTTAAGAATTAGAATATATTTATATATCTAATCTATATATTTTTATGAAGAAATAAGAAAAATGTTACTGAGATAGCATATTACTGACGGGATAGTTAGGTAGATATTAAGAAAACTTATATTATAAGGATTGAAGTTCAGAATAATCCCATAACATA
Source organism: Clostridium sp. AM27-31LB (assembly GCF_003480745.1). Lineage (NCBI taxonomy): Bacteria > Bacillati > Bacillota > Clostridia > Eubacteriales > Clostridiaceae > Clostridium > Clostridium sp. AM27-31LB. The sequence continues at coordinate 61,859 of NZ_QUJS01000007.1, forward strand.
ATATCTAAGAGATAATCAGAATTGTTATAGTTGATAAGAAATGGAATATAATCAGGGACAGTTTCATCATGTATATCAATATTGGACATAATATACTGAATTGGATTTATGGTTTTGTCAATTTTAAAGACAGCAAAAAAGGATACCAGCATTTTCTGGTATTTGTTGGTTTGCAGTAATGTATTTTGGTTTTCAGAGTATGTATTCATGAAAATTGAAACCTCATTTCTTTGTGTGGTATAGCAATGTTGTAAGCCGTAGTACCGGTTTAGGGTCAGATACATTTTAAATCCAATAGGGTTATATAAATTGTTATTGGTTACACAGGCTATTTAAAATTAGTTCTATATTTATTTTAACATACTTTTGTAAAATTGTAACATAAATAATTAAAATATTTTATATTTTTGTGCAGAAACATGTCGAAAAATTCACAATAAATCAGGGGAGTAGTGCGAAAAATCCATATATACAAGATTTTTCGCACACAAGATTTGTGTCTGTGCACACTTGACACAAACTTAATATGCAAAAAAATGTGTGCAGAAATGAGGAGTAAAGTGAAAAATAGGATAATAAAAGTAATTATTTCATTATGTTTTATTTTGTTGGCGATAGGAGCAGTCAGGGGAGATTATTTTTCTGTTATTGATGTTTTACAAAAAAGTGTCGGCTATGATAATTCAAGGTCTGTTGAAAAGATGCAGGAGGATTTTGATGCTTTTTTAAATCAGATTTTTATTAACAGCGTTTCGCAGGATACCCTGACAATGAATTATACTTTAAAAAATAAAAAGATATATGGTCTTGATAATATGGAGGTTAGTTTTGGAAATATGGATTTTGATGAACAGAAGGGGACTTATTCGGTTTACGAAAATATGATGGAGACTCTTAGAAGTTTTGATTATGATAAATTGAAAGAGGAACAGAAAATCTGTTATGATCTTGCAGAGTACATGATGAAACTAAATCTGGAATCGTCAAAATATCCGGACTTTGAGGAGTATTTAAGTGAGACTTCGGGTGTCCAGGCACAGCTTCCTGTTTTGCTTGTTGAATATAATTTTTATACGGAAAATGATATTAAAGATTACATAAAGCTGTTAAATCTTATTCCGGAGTATTTTAATAATGTCATTAAATATGAAAAATATAAGACAAGTAAGGGAACTTTTATGAGTGATACTTGTGTGAATCTGGTGATAAAACAGTGTAATGCGTTTGTTAAAAATCCGGATAAAAATTATCTTATTACGACTTTTGAAAAGAGAATATCAGGATTTGCCAATATAAATGATACTGATAAACAAAATTATATTGCTAAAAATAGAGATGCTGTACTTAATAAAGTTATCCCGGCATACAAAAATCTTGTATTTGGATTGGAGTCACTTAAGGGTAATGGAAAGAATAATGGAGGTCTTTGCGGTTTTAAAAATGGTAAAAAGTATTATGAATATCTTGTAAGGCGAAAGACGGGGTCTGACAGAAGCATTAAAGAAATGGAAATACTAATAGATAAGGAATTGAAGCAGGCACAGAAGAAAATTTCGGAGATAATTGCAAAAGATTCAAAGATTTATGATAGTGCCGTAAATGTAAAGTATAAATATACTGAGCCAAGTGAAGTTATAAAACATTTAAAGAGTGCAATGAAAGAGGATTTTCCGTCACTTTCCGATGACATAAAGTGTCAGGTAAAGTATGTTGACCGTTCTCTTGAAGAAAGTCTAAGTCCCGCTTTTTATCTGACACCTGCGATAGATAATTATAATAATAATGTGGTTTATCTTAACGGAAATAAAAAATACGACCTTAGCAAAGCGTTTACAACAATAGCACATGAAAGTTATCCGGGACATTTGTACCAGAACTGCTTTTTCTATTCAAAATCACCGGTTCCTTTCAGAAGTGTTGTTAATATAGGCGGTTATGTTGAAGGATGGGGGACTTATGCAGAGCTTTACAGTTACAAATATGCCGGGTTGGATGAGAAAACGGCAGAGATACTTCGGGAAAACACTATCGCAACGCTTTGTATTTATGCACAGGCTGATATAGGAATAAATTATAACGGCTGGAGTCTTACAAAATTGGCAAAATATCTCACGGCATATGGATTTGATATAGAACAGAGTAAAACAGTGTATAACAGTATGGTTTCAGAGCCGGCAAATTATCTTAAATATACTATGGGTTATTTAGAGATAGAGCAGATGTATAAAAAGGCAGAGAAGAAGCTTGGAAAGAAGTTCACACCGAAGAAATTTCATGAATATATATTGTCGATAGGGGAAGCTCCTTTCTCATTATTAAATGAAAGGCTTGATACTTGGATAAAGGAGCAGAGCCGGGGCTGAAAGAAAAGTATTATCTATATTAGTGCAGATAGGAAAACAGACAGCAATGTTGATGTTTGCAGATGTGAAAAATCTAAAATTGTATTATAATGTGAAAGCAGTTGAGAGATAAATAAAAACAGCACAGCAGTTTTTTTAAATACTGCTGTGCTTGTGGATTAAAAAAGTACAATATTTATATAATTCTGCGTTTATTTATCACGGTCAGGCAAATAGCACTTTATTCAATCAAATCTCTCTGGGTGAGGATTTTTGCTTCGCCACTTTCACGCATTTCAATAACCGGAGAACCTTTGTGGTTTATATAATCATCAGTGATAGTTACCCGTCCTATCATGTCATCCTTAGGAATTTCGTACATTATATCAAGCATAAAGTCTTCAATAATGGCACGAAGAGCTCTTGCCCCGGTGTTTTTCTTTAAGGCTTTTTTTGCTATGCAGTGAACGGCTTCATCGTCAAATTTAAGGTCAACTTCATCAAGTGCGAGAAGCTTTTTGTACTGCTTTAAGATTGCATTTTTGGGCTGTGTGAGTATCTGTGCGAGCATATCCTCAGTCATTGCCTGAAGTGTAAATACTATAGGAAGTCTGCCTAGAAATTCAGGAATCATACCAAATTCTCTGAGATCCTCAGTAGTAACTTTTGAGAGAATATTTTCGTCGTTATCATATTTATCTTTAAGTTCAGCTTCAAATCCAATGGACGACTGTTTTGTAAGTCTGTTTTTAATAACTTTTTCAAGTTCAGGAAAAGCACCGCCACAGATAAATAAAATATTTCTCGTATTAACCGTTGTAAGCGGAACCATCGCATTTTTGCTTGTAGCACCGACCGGAACTTCGACATCACTGCCTTCAAGAAGTTTTAACATTCCCTGCTGAACGGATTCTCCACTTACATCTCTGCTGTTTGTGTTTCTTTTTTTAGCAATCTTGTCAATTTCATCTATAAAGATAATTCCATGTTCGGCTTTTTCAACATCGTTGTCGGCTGCGGCGAGAAGCTTTGATAAAACGCTCTCTACATCATCGCCTATATATCCGGCTTCTGTAAGTGAAGTCGCATCAGTTATGGCAAGAGGAACCTGAAGTATTTTAGCGAGTGTTTTAACAAGATATGTTTTACCGCAGCCTGTTGGACCTACCATAAGCATATTTGACTTTTCGATTTCGATTCCGTCATCTTCTTCAATATCATCTGAGAGTACACGCTTATAATGGTTATAAACTGCGACAGACATTACTTTTTTTGCAAATTCCTGACCGACTACATATTCATCGAGTTTTGATTTAATTATATGAGGTGCAGGAAGATGTTTTATGTCAAAGACACCTGTCTGTATATTATCTTTTTTCTTTTCTTTTGCAGCTTTTTTCTTTTTAATCTTCTGATTTTTAGGGATATTGTCACCGCCCGGCATATTTGGCATACCAAATCCGAACATATCCATATAAGGCATATTTGGAAATGTGCCGTTCAGGTTCATATTGTTCATTGAATCAAAAGTTTTCTGCATACAGTCATTACAGATACATATATTATTTGGAATATGTATCATTTTGCCTGCTTTGCTTTCAGGACGGCGGCATATATAACAGATTTCTTCATAACTATCGTTGTTATTATTGTTATCTGATGCGTTTATATTATCACTATTATTATTATCTGACATAAATTATCTCCTTTTCTTGACTACTATGCTGTAGTGTGTTAAAATATGAATTGTGTGCTCCCATAGTTAAATGGATATAACAGCCCCCTCCTAAGGGGCAGTTGTAGGTTCGATTCCTACTGGGAGTGCTTTTTGTTTATCTGGATGTGTTTATGCGGTGGCAAAATTGTTTACAATTTAGCAAACCGTAACATCATGATAGCTTATATATTTAAAATATGCAATGCAACTTAGTAAAAGATTAGCGTTTTTTTATAAATAGATTAAGATTTTTATAAATTGAATTAAACGATAGATTTAGTGTTATGAGCAAGCAGCACAGCAAATTGCGAATATCCGCTTTACTATCAGATAAGAGGTATGTTATTTACACAGGAAGTGGGGAGATTATGAACAGAAAAAGAGTTTTATCGTCGTTTTTGACTGTAATTATCATGTTTTCCGCAATGTTGTCGGGAGTCAGTGCACAGGCAAAGGGTGGTTCATGGCCGAAAGGACCGTCAACGGACAGTCTTGTCAGTGGTTCGGCAATAGTTATGGAAGTTTCCACGGGTACGGTATTATATGGAAAGAATATTCACAAAAAACGCTATCCGGCAAGTATCACCAAAATTCTTACGGCACTTTTAGCTGCTGAGAACAGTTCACCGAGTGATGTTGTAACATTTTCAAAGACGGCAGCATACGGTATAAGTCCGGGAGATTCGACGGTAAGTTCTGAGCCGGGTGAGAAAATGACGATGGAACAGTGCCTTTATGCCATCATGCTTGAGTCCGCAAATGAGGTTTGTCTTGCGGCAGGAGAACATGTTTCAGGAAGTGTAAAGAACTTTGTTAAGCTGATGAACAGGCGTGTTAAGCAGCTTGGTCTTAAAGATACACATTTCAATAATCCAAACGGTCTGCCTGATCCTAATCATTATACTACGGCATATGATATGGCGATGATAGGAAGAGCAGCTTTACAGAATTCTGTATTTAGAAAGGTCAGCAATACACCGAGATATACTTGTGCAAAGACAAATAAGCATAAGATGAAGAGAATATGGCTCAATCATCATGAGGCTATCAATCCGGACGAGTATCCTCAGTACGGATACAAATATTGTATCGGTGGAAAGACAGGATTTACACACGCAGCAGGAAATACGCTTGTTACATTTGCGGAAAAAGACGGTATGCAGCTTGTCTGCGTTGTCATGAAGTCGACAAGCCAGAAAGCAGGAGAGCCTAATCAGTACACGGATACGATTAAACTTTTAAATTATTGTTTTGGAAAGTACAAAAAGCATAATGTCGGTGGTTCCGATTCAAAGATAAGTGAAGATTTGTTTGACAATTACGGAAGTTTCTTTAACAGTTCAAATTCTCCGGTGAGATTTGAGGGTGAGTCAAGTGTTGTACTTCCAAAGAATGTTAAACTTTCAAAGGCTAAGCAGAAAATAATTTACAATAAAAATGTTAAAATTAAGACTGGAAAGAATATTATAGGAAAAGTAACCTACACTTATGCGGGAAAAACGGTTGGTTCAAGCAATATTATTTATGACAGTACAAAGAAAACATATCTTGATGAAGCATCAAGAAAAGTTGTAAACAAAGAAATAAAATCAATCGAAAAGACAAATTCAAATCCATCATTGTTTCATAAGATATTTACCGGAATAAGAGATGGCATTTCAGGTGGAATTTATGGAGTGATTGATTTTATCGTAAACAACATTGTTCTTTCGATAGTCATACTTTTAGCGATAATAGTTATTGTGATGTTTATAATTTTTGCCATTACAGGTAAGTCCATTGTAATGTCAAGGAGCAGAAAAAGGCATGGTGGCTACCAGAGTAAAATGGGTAGAAGAAATCATGCTAAAAGAGTAAGGCAGAACAGAAAAGATTCTTCTAATAAGAATGTGAGAAGAAATCATAGTAAGCATTATACAAAGAAAACATCTGCTTCAACAAGTGATAAGCCGTCTACAAGAAAAAACACAAATTATTCAAGACGCCGTAAGAAAACGCGTGAGAGTTTTGGAAAGAATTTCTTTGACTTTTAAATATCAGATCGGAGTGGATTGTCACTCCGGTCTTTTTTTCATATTTATATAGTGAGGGTGATTGCGAAACTGATTATAAGTTGTGTTAATTGCACAATTTAATAAAGTATTATGAGAGTTTCGCAATTTGATGTTATTAAAATATGGAAAAAGAAGCGGAGATTATTTGTATGAACAGGTTGTGTATGGAGGCGGCGGTTTCGCAGGAGTATCAGGATTATCTTGTAGAGTATTATGGAGATGAAAAATACCTGACCGATAAATATGGTGAGGGATGTTATCAGATAATCTCTGAGCGGTTTGCGATTGCATATGTAAAGGGAGATGAAGTTAGAAGTGGCATAAACGGCGGAGCATTTTTTGTGCCCGCTTGCTATGGTCTTATGTCATCAGAGCCGGCTCTTGCGTCCGCGGGGATAACAAAAGTCAGAAATCAGCCGAATCTGTCTATGTACGGACAGGGAGTTATGGTTGGGTTTATAGATACGGGGTATGCCGTGCGAAAATAGAAGAAAGGGATATAATAGGAGTATGAAAGAAAAATATTATTCAGATTGTATTAAGGTTTTAGATGAAGTGGGAAAGGTTGTTATAGGAAAAGACGACTGCATAAGAAGTGTTATGGCGGCAGTTTTGGCTGAGGGACATATACTTATTGATGATGTTCCGGGTGTCGGAAAAACATCGCTCGCAACGGCATTTGCGAAAGCAATGGGTCTTGAAAACAAAAGAACACAGTTTACATCTGATGTAATGCCGGCAGATATTACCGGATTTAATATGTATGACAACAAGAGTCAGGAATTTATTTATCAGCCAGGACCTGTAATGTGCAATTTTTTTCTCGCGGATGAAATCAACAGAACCTCACCGAAAACGCAGTCGGCACTTCTTGAAGTGATGGAGGAAAAGAGTGTGACCGTTGACGGTGTGACGAGAAAAGTTCCTGAACCGTTTATAGTCATAGCTACGCAAAATCCGGAGGGAAGTATAGGAACACAGCTTTTGCCGGAATCACAGCTTGACAGATTTATGATATGTATTTCCATGGGTTATCCTTCGCTTGAGGATGAGATAAAGATTGCAAAAAATTGTGAAAAAGATTATGAAAATGTGCGTATGTCAGAAAGTGTTGCGTCTGTTATTGACGGGGAAGAACTCTTAAATATAAGAAAATATGTGAAAGATATTTTTATAGCTGATGAAGTTTATGATTATATATGCAGACTTATCAGGGCTACCAGGGGAAGCGATTATATAAGACTTGGCGTAAGTCCGAGAGGAACAATCGCACTTACGAAGCTTTCAAAAGCATTTGCATTTCTTGATGACAGAGATTATGTGACACCAAAAGATGTCAAGGAGGCATTTGAAAAGATTGCTCCGCACAGGATTGTCATGTCGGGAAGAGCATCAGGAGAAAGGATTTCTTCGCAGATGGCTATCAAAAAAATAAGTAACGGCATAAAAGCACCAGGAATTAAAAAGAAGAAATGAGGAGAAAATGGCAGGTAGGATTTTTACATTTATTTTGAGTGTATTGTTTACTTTATATATGTCAGTTTTATATAACAGCAATGGTTTTTTGTTTGTGTTTTATGCTGAAATTTTAATAGGAAGTATGTTGTTTATCATGAATATGATATTGTTTTTCAAGCTTAAGATAAAGCTTGAAACAAAGCCTGTCATAAACAAATGCGGGCGGATAAATTTTGAACTTGTTCTTGAAAACAGGAGTATTTTGCCAAGTGGAAAAATACTGCTCACATTGAACTGCCTTGACCCATATAATATGAAGCAGAAAAAAGTTGTTGTTAAGCAGTGGTGTTCGGCAAAAAGGACAGAGAGATGTTCGTACAGTTTTAGGGATGATGAAATCTTATCCGGAAATTATATAGTTTCTGTTAAAAAGGCGGGAATATACGACTATCTGGGATTTTTCAAGTTAAACAAACATATGAAAAATAAAAGTGAAGCAGTTTGTATAGTGCCTGTGACAGATGGAAAATATATTGAAACCGCAGAAAAAGATAGTGATGACAACTGTGTTATGATTAGCGAGAATAAGAAAAATAACGGAGATTTCAGCCATGTCAGAGAGTATAGAAATGGCGACAGGCTTAGAAATATACATTGGAAGCTTTCATCAAAAAGTAATACACTCTATGTAAAGGAATTTTTGGATGATAGTAAAAATTATTATTGTTATTATATTGAGACAAGACCGTTAAAAAGAGAAGAGATTGCAAGAGAATTTGATAAATGGAACAAGGTAGGATTTGGGACTATCGAAAATGGTGAAAATATAGTCTATGTCTGGTATGATGCAAGACAGAAGCAGGTGAAAAAAGCATATGTATCAAATGAGGAAGAATTATACCGGGCATTATGTGAGATAAATGTTTATGATGAAATGAATTTGCGGTCAACAGGAAATAATCCTGTTATTGATAAAGATACGCTTATAGAAATGGAGAAAACAGGTTAGAGTTATGGAATTGTATGGAATCAGGCAAAAGAAAAGACAGACAATGCCTTTAGCGGGGATTTTTATGGCGATAACTGCCGTTGGAGTTTACCGCAGTTTTTGTGATGAGTTTAGTTATCCGGCAAATTATAGAGAGGTGTATCTGGCAATCTTCATCTTCTCGTTGATATTTACATTGACGGGGATGTTAAAATCAATTCCCCAAAATATATTATTTGCCGGATATACGATTGCCTTTTTTGGTTTTATGCTATTAAGGCGTGATTATTTGAAAGGGAGTTTAAATATACTTCTTAATTATGTGAACATAAAAAAACAGGAGTATTTACAGTCTGATGAAATGACAGATGTAACTTCCGTTTTGCACGGTTCACGGCTTGGGAATAGTGGAAAAGCAGCCATTATCGTGATAATAGGGATGATGGTTCTTGCCATGGCAATATGTATTTTTAGTCTGAAAAGCAGGGTGTGGAGTTATATTCCGGCGGCGGTAGTGGTTATCATGGGAATGATGTACGGAAAAACACCATCTGTGGAGACTTTTGCGATGCTTGTTGCAGGTGGTGCGGGTATAGCATTTTCTATTACAAACCGTAAAATGAAAAATAAGGCGGTGGGATATGCGGTCATTTCAGTTATAATGGCAGCCTGTATGGCAGTTTCAGTCTGTGTTACAGATCAGACCGAAGAAAAGATTATGTCGAAAAACAATCAGATTTTAAGAAAACAACAGCAATATGAAAAGATTGCAAAAAAGATTGCTGATAATATCGTTGAACAGATACAGGATATGAGTTATCGTGGAAGATTATCAAATGTTTCACCTGTTTACACGGGGAAAAATATGTTTGAAATAGTGCTCGACAAAAAGCCCGGGTCAAAAATTTATTTTAAAGAATTTAGTGCGGACACATACAATAACGGCAAATGGACGAGTGAAGCAGAGGAATCAGGATTTTATTCTTATCGTTTGAAAAGTATTTTTTCTTATGGATACAAGTCTGTTAAGGATATGGCGGACAAAAGTAGTGAAACAAAACTTATAAATATGCGTGTCCAATATGACAATAAGGCAAATCAGAGAGATAAAAAACTGGCTCTGCCTTATTACAGTGATGTAAAAAATATAAATACAAATAAAAAATCTGATGATAAAAATGTAACAACTGTTGATAATGGGATAAAATTAGATGATTTGGAGAGAAGCATAACAAGAAAAGCTGATGATTACAATATAAAGTATTATGATGTGGCGTATTCAGAATATAATTATCTTTTAAACAGTGATAAAAGTTATGTGACAGATACAAAATATAGCGAATATGTCAGAGAAAATTACCTTGGAGTGCCTGATGATGACAAGTTAAAAAAATTTGCAGATGAAATAGAATTGTCTGAACAGTTAAGCCTTAAATGTCAGGAAATAGAGTCTGCATTGCAAGCTGATACGACATATACAAAAAATCCGGGCAGACTTCCTCTGACGAAAGATTATCTTGACTATTTTCTTTTTGAAAATAAAAAGGGCTACTGTGAGCATTATGCAACGGCATCGACGATTCTTTTAAGATTGAAAAATATTCCGGCAAGATATGCCGCAGGTTATATGGTTTTTCCAAGTCAGTTTAAAAAGGTAGTGAGAAAGAGTGCTTTTGGGAAAAATAAAGTGTACTATGTGGCACAGGTACATGATGAGGATGCACACGCATGGTCTGAGATATATAAAGAGGGGGTGGGCTGGCTGCCGGTAGATATGACAAAAACATCTGCAATCTCAAAGGAATATGCCGATGAAGAACCGCCACAAGTTTCTTTTGATACTGTACCGAAAAGCACTAAAGCGGCAGATAAAGCTCAACACAGGGCAAAAAATACGGCAAAGCCAAAGAAAAATAAAGTTAAAAATGATAACGGGAATGTAAAAAAGAAAAAAGACAACAGGAAAAAGTCCGATAACAAGACAGTAAAGAACAAAACAAAAGTTAAGGACAAGATGGAAAGCAATATTAAGAAAAGCCAGTCGGAAAAGACTGCAGCAAAAAACAGAACAGGCTTGCCGTTGTATGTAAGATTACTGCTTGTTTTTGCGGTGGCATTTGTACTTTTTGTGATATATATTTTTTATGGCAGACAAAAAATGTTTTATCTTTTATATAAAAAGAAGATTTCAAGAGCAGAAAACAATTCAGCAAAGCTTTTTGTGGCAAGAAGATTTTTGACCCTGTATATGGGATGTGAAGGCAGGAAAATGGAAAGGCTTTCCGATGATGAATATATCAAAAAACTGTCCGAGGTGTGTGATATAGGAAATCTTAGGGAGATACTTGAAAAGGCTGCTTTTTCGGCGGAGGATATATCAGAGAGCGAACTGTTGTGTTGTCTTTATATAATGAATGAAATTGCATCAAAGATTAGAGCCGAAAGGTCTTTACATTGTCTTTATTTTGAGTTAAACTTGTTACAGAACTTTATTATAGAAAAAACTAAATAAATTTACTTTTTTTTATAACACTTATTAAAAATTTTCACTGAGAAGGAGGAAAAATATGTTAGAGGAATTAAAGAAAAGAGTTTATGAGGCAAATATGCTTTTACCAAAGTACGGTCTTGTAACATTTACCTGGGGAAATGTAAGTGAGATTGACAGAGAGAGTGGAATTTTTGCTATCAAGCCAAGTGGTGTTGAATATGACAAGCTTACACCTGAAGATATGGTGCTTGTTGACCTCAACGGAAACAAAGTTGAAGGAAAATATAATCCGTCATCAGATACGGCAACTCATGTAGAGCTTTACAAAGCATTCAAGGACATCGGAGGAGTCGTACATACTCACTCATCATATGCTACAAGCTGGGCACAGGCAGGAAGATCAATTCCATGCTATGGAACAACACACGCTGATTATATTTATGGTGAAGTTCCATGTGTACGCTGTCTTACAAAGGACGAGATTGAGGATGCATATGAAGAGAATACGGGAAAACTTATCGTTAGCGAGTTCAATGCAAGAAATCTTGATCCTGTAGCTGTTCCTGCTGTTCTTTGCAAAAACCATGGACCATTTGCATGGGGCAAAGATGCTCACGAGGCAGTTCACAATGCAGTAGTTCTTGAGGAAGTCGGAAAGATGGCATATCGTGCTGAGACTATCAATCCTAGAATCCAGCCTGCACCACAGGAGCTTCAGGACAAGCATTACTATCGTAAACACGGTGCTAACGCATATTACGGTCAGGGCAAATAATAATATTTTTATTCGCACACCAGCGGGGATAGACTACGGTCACCCCGCTTTTTTAAATGCTGACGGAACAAGCAGGATATATTCAATATGGGATCAGACAATACCCATTGAAAATATGAAAAGCGGCAGAATTCCCGACGGATTTTTGTTCGGGGCAGAATATTTAAGAAGTAATATTAATGAAGCACTTATGTCTGATAATCCTAAAAACATAGTTCCGAGTGTAGACACAAACGGACATGGAACATTTCTTGCAGGGGTTGCCTGTGGCAATAAGATTGATGAGAGAAATTTTTCGGGGGTTGCCCCGCTTGCCGATATATGCGTCGTTAAGTGCCGTGAAGCAAAAGACGGTCTTAAAAGATATTTCCGCATAGGCGGTGATAAAGTAGTCTTCGGTGAGCAGGATATAATGCTTGGCATAAAATATTTGTGGCAGACTGCAGTAAAAGCCGAAAAACCGCTTATCATATGCTTTGGAATAGGAACAAATATAGGAGGGCATGAGAGAGGAGGATGTCTTGGAGAATATCTCGAAAGTAGAGGAAATTACAGCGGTGTGTGTGCGGTGGCTGCGTGTGGAAATGAAGCTAATGCCGGACATCATTATAGGAGCGGACTGCTCAGGTCGGGGCAGGATGTTGAGGTCGAACTGCGGACGGGAAGTGATGATGGATTTACGATAGAGTTGTGGGGAGATGCACCAAATCTTTATGCGATAGGTATCATATCTCCAAGCGGTGAATATAGCGGAAAGACAACGGCAAAACTCGGTGAGCAGCACAGGATAAGGTTTGTACTTGAAAAAACAGTGGTTGACATAGATTATCTGATAACGGCATATGAGAGTGGTGACGAGTGTGTAAGGCTAAGATTCAGCTCAGTTGAACCGGGGTTATGGAAAATAAGGGTTTTCAATGACAATCGGGGTGATGGTTTCTTTGATATGTGGCTGCCGATAAAAAATTTTATAACTGATGAAACTTATTTTCTTGAAAGTGACCCTGATGTGACGATATGCAATCCGGCAAACAATATAGCTATATTGTCAAATGCCTACTATAATTCATATACGACTAGTGCCGTTGCAGACTCAAGCCGTGGCTACACAAGGTCTGGATATATAAAACCCGATATATGCAGTCCGGGAATAGACATATTTGGACCGATGGCAAGTGTCATTACAGACAGGACACAAAAAGGTGATGTGTCATTGGCAAGATATGGTTATATGAGCGGTTCAAGTGCCGCTACGGCAATAACAGCCGGGGCAGCAGCACTTTTGATGGAATGGGGGATAATAAGAAAAAATGACATAACGATGGACACCGTGTCCGTCAAGAAATATCTTATCCGTGGTACGATAAACACGGGGGTGGAAGTCCCAAACAGGATATGTGGTTACGGCGGCATTGATCTTTATGGTGTGTTTCAGACAATGCGGGGAAGAATATGATTTTAATATATTTTATCATATGACAGGTGTATCCTATTTCAGTTTGACTATGTTGTAATTTTTTGGATAAATTTATGGATTTACTGCACTGATGGTTTATGTGTTGCCAGTGTCAGAGTTTTTTATGTCACGAAGCAGCACTTTGTATCTGAGGTTTGCAGCATTTATTTCATATATAAAAAGGTCTATAAGGTCCGGGTCATCTACACTTTCGAGTCCTTTGTAAGCATTTTCAAAGCTTTTTTGTGTCTCTTTTAGTGCATTTTTAAGGAACTCTTCTCTTTTGGGAGGGTTTCTTTTTTTGTTTGAAAAAATCATAAAAATTCCTTTCTCATTATTTGACTCTAATATCATTTATAAATAAGTATAGACAAGGGTTGGAAAAAATATGCAATTTTATAAAAAAGTTAAAAAAATTTTTTGTCATTTTCCCTTAAAAAACGACAAATTAAAATTTAAGTCTTTAGAAAAGAGAAGATGACGTGATTACAAAATACAGTGAAGTATCATATCAAAAAAATTAAAAAAAGTTTAACGAAATTTTTGCCTTAGGAGTGAGGCAGATGTTGTGCAGAATAAATAACAAACTAAGAAAATTTTTAGTCAGATATTAACAAAAATAAAGATGAAATTTTGGCGATTTTAGATAAAAACAGGGGGTGTTGACATACATTTTGTGTGATGTTAAAGTTAGCCCACGCAAATGGAGGAGGTGAAAGACATGAGAGAAATATTTGTGTGCAGTATGCTTTTAATGGCAGGAATTGATGATATGAAAAGAAACAGAATAAGTAATTGTATAGTGATTCCGGCAATAATTTTGTCGGTTATATACAAAGTGTATTTTGATGGATTTTTGTATGCAATGCGTGGGATAAAAGATATGACTTTAATATGTCTGATATTTCTACCGGTGTTTAAGCTGCGGGGAATAGGGGCAGGAGATATAAAATTATTTTGTATGATTACAGGATTCTACGGATTTATTTTTGGTATAAAAGTAGCTGCACTCACTATTATGTTTGCAGGAGTCGCGGCGGTATATCGTGTTTTAAAGTATCCGTATTTGCTAAACAGATTTTTTGAATTAAAAAATTATCTGTTATATGGTGTTTGTGGTACCGGGCATTATTTTGCAGCGGATAAGTCAGAAAGAGCAGTGATTATCCGCATGGCACCATTGACGGCAGCAGCATATTTTTTAGTGTTGTTGTATTTGTTAAAAAATTGAGTTTGTAAGTTGTTTTTCAGGCAGACAAAGACAAACTTATTGTAAGAGGAGGGATAGTTTGGAGAAAGTAGTAATAGGTCTATATGATAAGACGGTGTATTCAGAGAGGTTTGCAGAATACTTTTGCAATAATAAAAATAATTGTATAGATTTCAGGATATTTACAGTGTTTGACAAAATTTCAGAATTTGTAAAAAAGGGAAAGCTGGATGTATTGCTTTTGGGTCAGGAGTATGTTGATGAGATTAAAAATACAAAAGAAATTGGTAAGATAATTGTTTTGTCAGAAGGAAATTATGTCATGGAGGGTGAAAAATATCCGGTTGTGTTTAAGTATCAGTCGGTAGAAAATATTATTAATGAGGTGCTTGAAAATATAGCTGATGATGAGAAAATCCGATTGGAAGAAAACAAGAAAAATCCGGTCAAAATCAATACGGAGTTAATAGGAGTGTATTCGTCAGACAGCGTAAATCTGGCATTGAAATATGGTGTTGATCTTGCGATAAAGACGGCAAAAGTAAAAAAGACACTTCTTGTATGTCTTGACCAGTTAAACGGTCTTGATGGTGCATTAAGGCTGGAAAACAATATGTGTGAACAGTTTTTTTCATATGAGGGAGAGAATATGACTTATGAAACTTCATATGTAAGAGGAATGTCAGAAGTCATATATTATCTGAATAAAAAGGGCAGTAAGCTTGCCCTAAAATTACAGTCTATAATATGTCACAGAGGTGGCGTGGATTGTATATATTCGGTGGAAGATTACAGAGATCTTAAATACTTTGATATTGAGGGAGTAGAGGAGTTTATCAGTATTCTTTCAGGTCAGATGGAGTATGAAACGATTATTTTTGTAATAGGTTATCTCAATGAAACATTTATTGAGTTGATGCAAAGGTGTGATAAATTGTATTTTTCTGCTGTGCAGGATGAGATTGACAGGCAGAGATTTAGTTCTTTTGAAAAGACGCTGATGCGTGATGGTCTGGCAGGGAGTCTTGATAATATTATGTTTTATGCATCAGAAAAATCAGTGATTGATTGAGCAAAAAAGAGAGGAACTTCCTGATTAAAAGTTAAAAATATGAGCAATAAAAAATTTTAAATAACTGACAAAAAGTAACAGGCTGAACTGTTACGACAAAAATTCTGATTTAAGGTAAAAACATTGACAGTATAATCAGAGTAAAAACATGGATTGTAAGTGGATATATGGAGAATATAAGCAAAATAAAAACAGAGATTTATAGGGAACTTGTTGAAAAAATGATTGATGGAGGGGAGTGCAGTGATGAAGAATTATATGAATTGATAGAGGAACGGGTATTTGAAAAAAGCCATAGTACATACATATCACAGAATGATAAGGAAATACTTGTCAGAGGAATTTTTAATTCAATACGCGGAATGGATGTACTTCAGGAACTTGTAGATAATCCTGATATTACTGAGATTATGGTGAACGGCTGCGATAATATTTTTATTGAAAAGAATGGCAGGATAAGCAGGTATCCGGAAAAGTTTGTAGATGTTAATAAACTTGAAGATGTTATCCAGCAGATAGTATCAAAGGTAAACAGGGTTGTGAATGAGACAAGTCCTATTGTAGATTTCAGGCTTGTTGACGGTTCAAGAGTGAATGTTGTACTGCCGCCTGTAAGCCTTAGCGGACCTGTTGTAACTATAAGAAAATTTCCGGAGAGTCCAATGACAATGGAGAAGCTTATAGAGATTGGCTCACTTACAAAAGATGCAGCGAACTTTTTGGAAAAGCTTGTGAAAGCGGGATACAACATTTTTATAAGTGGAGGAACAGGCAGTGGCAAAACAACATTTTTAAATGCACTGTCAGATTATATTCCAAAAGATGAAAGGATAATCACGATAGAAGATGCGGCAGAGCTTCAGATAAGAAATATACAAAATCTTGTAAGGCTGGAAGTAAGAAATGCAAATGTTGAGGGCAAAAATGCGGTAACAATAAGAGACCTCTTAAAGTCATCGTTGAGGATGCGGCCTGACAGAATAATCTTGGGCGAGATAAGAGATGCTGCGGCGTGTGAACTGCTAAACATAATGAACACCGGTCATGACGGAAGTCTTTGCACCGGTCATGCAAACAGTTCAAAGGATATGCTTTCAAGATTGGAAACATTGGTATTGTCAGGAATGGATATACCGGTGATGGCAATAAGAAATCAAATAGCATCTGCACTTGACATAATAATCCATCTTGGGAGGATTCGTGATAAGACCAGAAAGGTTTTAGAGATAGCAGAGATTGTTGGCATGGATGGGGACAGGATAAAGCTTCAGACTTTATTTGAGTTCGTTGAGGAAGGTGAGGATAAAGACGGGAGGGTGAAAGGAAGTTTATGCAGGAGAGAAAAGGGGCTTATCCACACGGAAAAGCTTCAAAGAGCCGGGATAGAGTTATAAATTTATTCAAATCAGATAAAACAAAGTTGATAAAATACTTTTTTTGTGGATTTGGAAAGATGTTTTTGGTATCAATGTTATTTTACAAGTCAGTTATCATATGTTTATTCATATCTGTTATATATGGGTGGCTTAATATAAAAGTTGAAATAAAAAGAAATAATGAACACTGGAAATGGAATGTAAATCTTGAATTTAAGGAAATGATGTTGAGTGTGTCGGCTGCTCTTTCAGCGGGTTATTCTATTGAAAATTCCATAAGGGAGTCAAGAAAAGACATAGAATTATTGTATGGGAAAAAATCGCTGCTTTTGCCTGAGGTAGACAGAATGATTTTATCCGTAGAAAACAGTATTCCTATAGAAAAGGCAATATCGGAGTTTGCATCAGAGTGTGATGTTGAGGATATAAAGTGCTTTTCGGATATATTTTGTATTGCACAGAAAACAGGTGGAAATATGGTTGAAATAGTTAAATCTACGGCAGATAAGATAAGCAGTAAGATAGAAGTCAATAGGGAGATAAAAACAATGATAGCGGCAAAAAAGATGGAAAGCAGGATAATGAATGTAGTACCGCTTTTGATAATCGTATATTTCTGGATAACCTCACCAGGTTTTTTGGATTGCCTTTATACGGTGGGCGGGCATATTTTTATGACAATATTGTTTTTGATATACATATTCGGCTGTATGCTCAGCAATAAGATAGCAAATATAAAAATTTAACGCTATCAGGGAAATGGCAGAGTGGATTGTGAATATCCGCCTGGCTGCAGATGGCAGGCTGCAGCATTGATTAGGACAAGATTTAAATCTACAAATAAGAAGGAGGGGTATGTTGAGGGATATTATTTTATTTGGTGTTAGTGTCGGAGTATTATGTTTATATTTTGCATTTCTGCTTTATGAATGGTTTTTAAATAAAAAGGAAATGCGGGCTGAAACTGATAAAACATATAATTTTATACTACCGGCGGCAAAAAGGATTTTAAGTATTTTGCAGAATAGACTTCATATGGAGTTAAAGGAAGAATCCTTAAAAAGATACAGAAAATTGTATGTTGGAAAAAGTGATGATGATATAAAACGGGATTATTACATAAAACATATATCGGTATTTTTATATATGCTTGGAATATGTCAGGTATTGTTTTTGGTGACATTGTTATCATGTCAGAATGACCGGGAACTGGTTTGCGGTTATTATATTGAGAAAAATGACATTGGTGGCGAACAAAAAGAGATAAAGGTAGAGACAAAAATAGGTGGGTTAGAAAAAGAATTAGATATAACATTACCAGAGAGAAAATATAGTGACGAGGAAATTAAGATACAGTCAGAAAAGGTAAAAAAATATATTTATGCACATTATCTTGGAAAAAATAAATCCTCTGATAAAGTCTGTAAAAATCTGTATCTTATGAAAAAAGTTAAAGGAAGTATGTTTGTGGTGTCGTGGTTTTCTGATGATGAGAAAATTATATCGGAACAGGGAAAAGTATATGGCAGCAGGATAAGTAAGCCGCAGCAGGTCGGACTTACGGCTGTTATAAAATATGAGGCATTCAAGGAAAAATTAAGGTTTAATGTTATTGTAACTCCAGTAAAAAAAGGAAACGAACAAAGTATATGGGACGAGTTGGATAAACTTCTTTCAGATGCTATGGAAAAAACAAAAAGTCTGAGATATTTTAAACTTCCTGAAAAAGTCGCAGGGAAAAAAATCAAATATGGCATAAATAGATATGAGCCTTTGTGGAAACTTACGGCAATTATGGCAGTTATGTTTATTGTTGTTCCATATTTACTTGAAAGCATGACAAAAAGTAAAGTGTCAGACAGGGAAAAGCAGTTAAAACTTGCATATCCTGAGATGATAGAAAAGTTTGTATTGCTGGTAAATGCAGGATTACCGGTAAAAAATGCGTGGATTCGTATAACGGAAACAGAGGGTGAGAAATCAAAAGCTAATAATTATACTGATAAAAATTATTTGAGTAAGAATTATCGGGATAATTATTATCTTATAGAAGAAATGCTTCTGACAAGAAGGCAGATGGAAAATGGACTTAGTGAAGAAAAGGCATATGAGCTGTTCGGGAGGAGGATAGGACTTTTAAGCTATATGAAGTTTTGCACATTACTTGTGCAAAATATGAAAAAAGGAACCGCAGACCTGATAAGGATTTTGGAGTATGAATCCGCAGATGTATTTAACGAGAGAAAGGAGAATGTCAAAATACTTGGAGAGGAAGCAGGAACAAAGCTTCTTCTTCCCATGATGATAATGATGGTGATAATATTTGCAATAATAATGTACGCTGCTTTTGCAGGTATGTAATGTACTCTCAAAATCTTCTGGACGAAGAATTTTGAGATGAATTTTTGAGATACAATGACATTTTCGCAATACATACAAAGTATGTATGCGTACACGGTGTGTGCGACAAGAAAATGGAAACAGTATATTTGAAATCTAGTCGAAATGACTCGTTTTAAGGAGATGACGAGAGTACATTGTAGAGAAAGAGAGGAAAAAATTATGATAAGAAAGAACGATTTAAGAGATTTGATTTATGAGGAAGATGGAATAGGTGTGGTTGAGATTATTCTTATTCTTGTAGTGCTTATAATGCTGGTGGTTATATTTAGAAAACAGATAACAGGTATTGTAAGCAGTGCATTTTCAAATATAAATGAGGATTCGGAAACGATAAATGAAGATATTGAACTTGATGAATAAGAAAAAATTAACAGCACAGGGAAGCATAACCGTTTTTATGACCTTTATTTTTATGATTATATTAAGTCTCATACTTGCTATATTTGAAAATACAAGAATCATATCTTCAACAGGCTATATGAAAAATGCATCGTTGAGTGCAGAAAAGACCTTATTTGGTGATTATAATCTGGAACTTTATAAGGAGTATGGCTTGTTTGGATATGGTGGTTATAATGGGATTGATTACGATGATATGTGTCAGGAATTTAGGGAAATTGTTAAAAAAAATCTTTGCGTAAAGCCGGAAAATGCGTTGTTGACATATACGGACATATATAAAATAAAAAGTATAGCTGTAAAGACTGAAAAAAGTCAGGGATTTAAAGATGGTGATAATTGGGACAGGCAGATAAAGGCGTGTCTTGTGAATGATACTGTCGATGAAATTGCAGACAAGATAAAAAATAAACATTCTGAGGATGGTACATATGATGAAAAGGAAGTTTATAAAAAACTTGATGATGCAGACAGTTATGAAACGGGAAAATATAAGGAAAAATATGCTGATAAGAATGAAAAGGGGAGTGATGAAAAGCAAGGAAAAACAGAGATTGAAAATTCGGATAAAGATGGAAATAAATCTGAGAAAAACGATAAAACAGAAGCCCAAAAGGATAAAGCCGATAAAAAAAGAAATGACATGGAAGATGCGGATATTGGAAACCCATTAGAAATGTTTAAGGAACTGGTACAGAATGGTTATCTTTCGCTGGTGTGTGATATTTCTGAAGTTTCAAATGAGAGCATAGAAAAAGCACTTGTAGAAGATGGTTATGTCAGTGAAGAAAAAAAAGTTAAAGAAAATGTTTTATCAGAAAGAAGTAAAAAGAATAAAGCTGGAAAAAACGTTTTATTGGAAGGCAGTGAAACAAATAAAGTCAGAAAAAATGTTTTATTGAAAGGCGGTGGAGAGAATAAAGCTGGAAAAAATGTTTTATCGGAAGATGGAGAGAAGAAAATTTCAAAATCAAAAAAACATGAGAAAACAGAGGGTTATGAGAGTGCCGGTTCATTTTTAAAAAATATATTCTCAAACACTGATATGCAGGATACTGACTTTAAGGCTATAGGAAGCTGTGGAACAAATAAATTGTCAGAGATGATTTATGCGGAAAAGAAACTTACATCTTATGCAAAGAGTTCTGCAAGTGCAGTTGATTATGGTATGGAATATCTGATATGCGGAAAAGAAAACGAAAGGGATAATCTGACTGGAGTTATAAATAGGATAATTTCTATGCGTATGCTTATAAATTTTGCAATCATTTCAAAAGATGAAGTGATAAAAGCAAAAGCACTTGCCACAGCGACTGCAATAGCAGGAATAACAGGAATAGAGC
Organism: Clostridium sp. AM27-31LB; assembly: GCF_003480745.1. Taxonomy (NCBI): domain Bacteria; kingdom Bacillati; phylum Bacillota; class Clostridia; order Eubacteriales; family Clostridiaceae; genus Clostridium; species Clostridium sp. AM27-31LB. The sequence goes on from NZ_QUJS01000007.1 coordinate 82,943, forward strand.
CGGTCATAAAAGGGGTTCAGTATGCAATAATTGCAATCTTAGCATTTGAGGAGTCATGTATAGATACAGCAGCACTTCTTGACGGTAAAAAAATTCCACTGTTAAAAAATACAACTGATATAAAAATAAAATATGAAGAAATATGTACCGTATCAGGTGGTTTTTTTAGAGAGAAAGCACGGCAGTATCAAGAAAGTGATGGAAAGATAACAGCAAATTTTATAGATTACAGGGAATATCTTTTTGCATTTCTTGCGGTGGTTCCGGAAGAAAAAATAAAAAGCAGACTATTTGATATTATCCAACATGATTTGAGAACAAGATATAATGAGAGTTTTCGCATCCATGATTGTATAGTAGCAGCGGATTACAATATTACATATAGTATGAAATTTGCATTTCCGTTTTTATGGAATATGTATGGAAAGGATTTGAAGTATAAAAAATTTAGAAGGCAGGTGAGCGTTAGTCACAGATATGGATAAAAATATAAAAGCATCAATTACGGTTGAAGCATCATTTTGTGTTCCTATATTTTTTCTGGTGTTGTTTTCATTGTTGTATGAATTTAATATTCTATTTGGAATAAATGAAAATTATGCAAAATTGTATGATGCGGCAGACAGATATGCGATATACAGTCATGATACCAATGACAATAATTTGGACAAAGCTGAATATTCATATGAAAAAATCAGAATGCTTACAGATAATATAGCTTCGTTTTTAAATGGTAAAAATATAATAAGCTGGATAGATAAAGGCAGATATAAGGTCTGTTATATGAAATACAAAAAGAAAGTTCCATTTGGAATGGCAGGGTTTGGACAGAATTTTTACCACCAGATGGTTGTGAGTGAGTATGCTGGAAAAAGTATGCTGACTGATGAAACGGCAGGGGATGAAGATGTTTATATAACGGAGACAGGCAAAGTCTATCATACACATTCTGACTGCACATATTTAAAACCGAGTGTAAAGAGAGTTTTTGCAGATAAAATTGACGGAATGAGAAATCTTTCAGGAGGGAAATACAAAAGATGTGAGCATTGTTTAAAGCATTCTAAAACTGTAGGGACTTATATTTACATAACAGATTATGGAGACCGGTATCATATGTCAGGACATTGTTCAGGAATAAAAAGAAATATAAAAAAGGTAAAAAAATCAAAAGTAGGAGGAATGTCAGAGTGCAATAAATGTATGGAAAGGGGATAGATATATGGCAGTAACGATATTACTTGGATTATGTCTTGCTATATGTATGATAACGGATATTATAAAAAGAACGGTTGATATAAGAGTGCTGATATTATTTTTTTGTATGCTTATGATTTGTGGATTTATTGAAAAAAACATCAGTATTCATAATATTACAGCAGGTTTGTTTGCGGCTGCTTTATTTGCGGCATTATCTTTTGTTTCAAAAGGAGCAATCGGCATGGGAGATGCCTTGCTGTATTCATGTATTGTGTGTTTTGTGGGCATGGAAAAAGCTTTTTACATTATTTTTATGTCGGTGATGTTTGCGTTTTTTGCTGCATTATATCTTGTGATAGTTAAAAGAAAAGAAAAAAAATATGAAATACCGCTGGTACCGTTTATTTTTATGGCATATGTAAGCAGCTTTATGGTTTGACAGGGGGAGGGTTATTGGAAAAGATTGATTATAATAATAAAAATATGAGAAGTTATAAAAAATGTAAAGATGCAAATCAGAAAGAAGATATATCTGTTGAAAAATGTAAGGATGTAAATCAGAAAGAAGATACATCTGTTGAATATGAGGAGGTAGGCAAAAAAAGAAAAATGGTTAAAAAATATGATATATCAGGTAATTACACGGTTGAAGCTGCTTTTATTGTTCCAATGATACTGGGTATTGTCTTTGCAATCATGTATATGCTCTTTTTTCTGCATGATAAAGTGGTTTTGCAGGAAAATCTAAGGACAGTAGTGTTGAGTGCTGCACAGAATGAAAATGTATCTGGCAGGAATGTAGTTACTGAAAATTTAGCAGAAAAGATTGAGAAAGGTGCTGAGAGTTCGTTAGGAAAAAAGGTAAATACCGTAACAGGCTATAAAGAACAGGTATCAAAAAATTTAATAGTCCTAAAAGTCAAAAATGCGGATTGCAATGTTGGTATTAAGTATGTGACAGCTAAGGCAAATGCTGTTGCGAATATGAATATTCCCGTTATAGTTTACTTTATGAAAAAGAAAAACAAAATCTGCTTAAAAACAAGATGCTTGAAATTGAAACCGGAAAGTATGCTTTGGAGAAAAAATACTAAGCAGTAAAAAGCTGCAAATGGCTTTTGGAGGTGAAAATAAAAATTATGGTTAAATATGAAAAAAAAGATGGTGCATTTGGTTCATATATTGTGTATGAGATTGATGATGTGGATAGTGAAACAGCAGAAAATGAAACGATAGAACTGAAAATGCTTAAAAATAACAAGATACCGGGAGTGCTTACATATGACATTAGATATATGGATGATAAATTTTGTCTGTATTATGATATAAAAGATATGATTTCCATGAAAGATGCGATAAATATAAAAAGTGTTGGGTATAATGAGCTGTGTCGTATATATACTGCGGTTATACAGATTGCAAAAAGTTGTAAAAAATATCTTATATCATTTGATTCAATTATGTTTAAAATGGAGCTTATATATACTAAAAGAAAGTTCAGGGAGTTTGCTTTCTGTATTTTTCCGGACCATGATATTTCATATAGAAAACAGTTGAAAGATATGACGGAAGAACTTATGAGGGCAGTGGAGCATGAGGACAGGGAGGGGGCGGAATTTATTTATGAATTATATGAAATTGTTTCAACAGATAGTTTTTTTATCGGTGACATTGAGGAGTTTGTAGATGAAAAAAAGAAAATTCATGATTTAAAGAATAGTGAGATATGTGAAGACAAAATATCTGTGGAAGATAAAGGCAGAAGAATACAGTCGGAGCAGACGAAAAAGGAACTTTCCGGTGAGTGCCGGAGAGAAAGAAATAACTGTAATGATAAAATTTATCAATCTGATATAATCGGTGTGGAGGAAAAAGTCTGTAAAGTTAATAAAACAGGTTCGTACAGAAAAGATTATAGCGATGGCAAAGTCCGTAAGGCAGGAAAAAGCTCTAAATATAGTAAGATTTTTAAAAATAGAAAGTCTTATCAAGACGGTGAAATCTGCATGACGGGCAAAGATTATCAAGTTGGCGAAGTCTGTCGGGATAGAAGTAAAAAATTCACGCTGGTGAGAGGAAATATAAAAGATGTGCTGGTGAGGGAGTTCGTTCCAAGAGCCATAGATATAAAGAAGTCTGTTTCGTTTGGCTGTGGAATGGAGGAGTGTGTGCATATAGGCAGGAGTGTAAAAAATGAAGTTGTATTTCCACAGAATTATATCAGCAGGATACACGCAGTACTTGAGGCAGATGAAAATTTTTTGTATGTTACCGATAAAGGTTCTTTAAACGGGACTTTTATAAATGGCAAAAAAATTGCCGCAAATGTAAAAACAAAGTGTAGTGTCAGGGATGAGATTACATTTGCGGATATATGTTTTATTGTTGTTTGAGTACACCAGGGTGCTGGAGCTAAAAGACATTTTGAAATCAACTGATGCCGTGTATTGTTCCATTGCTGTCTGATTTTGTCACTTGCATAATACTACTTAAAAACAATAGATTTGTTGATATATTCTGTTTTAACTACAATATACGGATAACTCTTGGCTTTAGAAGTTGATTTTTGCTTAGGACCATATAATTCCGTGTCAAATACGATATAGTTATCTGAAAGATAAAGTTCATTGACGGTTATGCTGAAATCAGGTGAAAGCTGTTTGCCGTAGCCTTTTACTATATAGAGTTCTCCCTCACATGAAAAACTGAGTTCAAAGGCATTTTCTTTGCGTTCCCTTATCATTTTTCTGAGTTCCTGTGGGATTTCGCTACCAGTTACGACAGTGTAATCTATATCCCTAGTTTTTGGATAATCATCCTGTTTGCTGCATCCGCTAAACAAAAAAGTTGATGATAATGCGGCTGATAGGAGAAAAATATAAACTTGAATTCGGTGAAATGAGGTTTTGTTTCGATTGAACATAGGGCTGCCTCACTTTATTATATTAGTAAAATATTATGAATAAAAAATGCTTTTTATGTATATTTTTAAGGAAATAAGGTACAAAGAACCGAAAAAATTATCAAAAATCAGCGTCAGAAAGATATTATATGTTGTAATTGCTTTCGTTGATTTTTAGAGGACTGTGGTTTATAATAGTAAATATCAGACATAGTTGGCTGTGGAAGTAAAAGCAGGAGGATAGTAAATAGTATGAAAGAATTGAACAAGGTAGAGTTTAAAAAGGAAGTCGAGGATTATTTAAAAGTTTTATTTAGAAAATCTATCAATGAAGCTGATGATCAGCAGAAGTTTCAGGCTGTAGCATATGCAGTTAAGGATTTTATCGTAGATCAGTGGATGGCTACACACAGAACTTATGAGGAACAGGATGTTAAGACAGTTTATTATTTGTCAATGGAGTTCCTTACAGGTAGAGCTTTAGGAAACATTATCATTAACTTAAAAGGAAATCAGGCAATAAAAGATGCTATCGAAGAACTTGGTATGGATCTTGATGTGATCGAGGATCAGGAGCCGGATGCTGCACTTGGAAATGGTGGTCTTGGAAGACTTGCAGCTTGTTTCCTTGATTCGTTGTCAACACTTGGATATCCGGCATATGGATGTGGTATCCGTTATAAGTATGGAATGTTTAAGCAGGTTATTGAAAATGGTTATCAGCTTGAAAAGCCGGATGACTGGCTCAAATATGGAAATCCATTTGAAATTAAAAGACCTGAGTATGCAGTCGAGGTTAAGTTTGGCGGTTATGTTGCTATCCGCAAGGATGAGTGCGGCAGGGATAAGTTTGTTCAGGAGAATTATCAGTCAGTAAGAGCCGTTCCTTATGATCTTCCAATCGTTGGCTACAATAATAATGTTGTAAATACATTGAGAATTTGGGATGCAGAGCCTATTGATACATTCAATCTTGACTCATTTGATAAGGGGGATTATCAGAAAGCAGTTGAGCAGGAAAATCTTGCAAGAACTATCTGCGAGGTACTTTATCCAAATGATAACCATATGGCAGGTAAAGAGCTTAGATTAAAGCAGCAGTATTTCTTTGTATCTGCAAGTATTCAGCGTGCAGTTATGAAATATATGGAAAAGCATGATGATATTCGTAAAATTCATGAAAAAGTCGTATTCCAGTTAAATGATACACATCCTACAGTTACTGTTGCAGAGCTTATGCGTATCCTTATGGATGAGTATAATCTTTCATGGGATGAAGCATGGGATGTTACCACAAAGTCATGTGCATACACAAACCATACAATCATGTCAGAAGCACTTGAAAAATGGCCTTTAGAGCTGTTCTCAAGACTTCTTCCAAGAATTTATCAGATTATTGAAGAAATAAACAGAAGATTTGTACTTCAGATTCAGGCTGCATATCCTGATGATAACAGCAAGGTTGAGAAAATGGCTATCATTTATGACGGTCAGGTTAAGATGGCACATCTTGCAATAGCAGCAGGTTTTTCTGTTAATGGTGTTGCTAAACTACATACTGAGATTCTTAAACATCAGGAACTTAAAGATTTCTATGAGATGATGCCTGAGAAGTTCAACAATAAGACAAATGGTATCACGCAGAGAAGATTTTTACTTCATGGAAATCCGTTGCTTGCACAGTGGATTACAGATAAGATTGGTGATGACTGGATTACAAATCTTAAACATATCAATGAACTTTCTGTTTATGCTGATGATGAACTCAGCCAGAAAGAGTTTATGAATATCAAGTATAAGAATAAAGTAAGACTCGCAAAATATATCAAAGAGCATAATGGAATCGAAGTAGATCCTCGTTCTATCTTTGATGTGCAGGTAAAGCGTTTACATGAGTATAAGCGTCAGCTTTTAAATATTCTTCATGTAATGTACCTTTACAATAAATTAAAACAGAATCCGGGAATGGACTTCTATCCTAGAACATTTATATTCGGTGCAAAGGCATCGGCAGGATATATGAGAGCAAAATCAATCATTAAGCTTATCAACAGCGTTGGTGATGTTATCAATAATGATGCTTCAATCAATGGAAAGATTAAGGTTGTATTTATTGAGAACTACAGAGTATCAAATGCCGAGATTATCTTTGCGGCAGCAGATGTTTCAGAGCAGATTTCAACAGCAAGTAAAGAAGCATCAGGAACAGGAAACATGAAGTTTATGTTAAACGGTGCACTCACACTTGGTACGATGGATGGCGCAAATGTTGAGATAGTTGACGAAGTTGGCGAGGAAAATGCATTTATCTTCGGTCTTTCATCAGATGAGGTAATCGCATATGAGCACAACGGACAGTACAATCCAAGAGATATATACAATTCGGATGCAGACATCCGTGCCGTTCTTACACAGCTTGTAGACGGGACATACTCACAGGGCAATTTTGAAGAGTTTAGAGATATTTACAATTCACTTCTTGACGGACAGGGCGGCAGACCTGACATGTACTTTATCCTTAAAGATTTTAGATCATATGCAGAAGCCCAGGAAAGAGTTGAAGCAGCTTACAAGGATGAGAAGAAGTGGGCTCGTTCAGCTATGTTAAATACAGCAAAGAGCGGTAAATTCTCATCAGATAGAACTATTGAGGAGTATGCAAAAGAAATCTGGCATCTTGACAAAGTTAAAGTTGAGGTTACGGACGCAGACTAATTGTGAGTCTATATGAGTGCCGGCTGGTTCATTATAATGTGTAATAGCAAATTATTATAGAATGAGCAAGCTCTGATATTACCGATTATATTTTTGTAGCTGAACTGTTACACTCTAAATTGCATATATTAATGGGTTTAATAAAGACTTCAAAATGTGCAAAAGAGAATGTTACAAATCATCCCCCGTTTTACTGCGATAGCAGTAACGGGGGATTTTTTAAATGTATAGGAAAAAGCACATAACATAGTGTGATGCCGTTTTTTAAATTTTATCATTAGCTGCCGGTTAAACAAAATAACCGGATTTTACAGGACTACAGTGTAAGTGATTTTATGTTTTTTGACCGAATAGCTTCATTGTGGTAAAATTATCCATGTTGCATACAATAAATGCATGAAAGTGCACAAAATGCATGAAAGTGCATATTGCAGATTAGTAGGGAAAGGAAAATTTTATGAAAACAAAACAAATTATCAGCATCGTGATTACCGGAGTTGTGATAATAGCGGTTGGAATCACAGGTGTTGCATCAAATGTGATAGGTTCAAAACTTATTAAGCAAAACAAAACAGAAACAAGCAGTATAGTGAAAGATATGTTTTCGTCAGTTTCGGGAGATTCAAATATAGAGCTTCCGAATAAAGATTTTGTCGGTGTCATAAATATTGAGGGGGAAATCGGAGCTTCTTCATCTAACAGTCTTACATCAGACAGCACATACAATCATGACTTTTATTTAAAATATATTGAAAAGATGGAAAAGTCAGATAAAAATAAGGGAATACTTCTTTATGTTGACAGTCCGGGAGGAGCTGTTTATGAGAGTGATGAGATGTATCTTAAACTTATGGAATATAAAGAAAAGACAAAAAGACCGATATGGGCATATTTTGCATCACAGGCTTGCTCAGGCGGATATTATATCTCAATGGCGGCAGATAAGATTTATGCAAACAGGAATTGCTGGACGGGTTCTATCGGCGTTATAGTTTCACTTACAAATTGCAAGAAACTTTATGACAAACTTGGTATAAAAGAGATTGATATAACAAGCGGAAAAAATAAAGCTATGGGTTCACAGGGGCTTGAGCTTACAAAAGAACAGAGAGGTATCTTACAGTCACTTGTAGATGAAGCTTATGACCAGTTTGTGGGAATTGTTGCTGATGGCAGAAAGATGGATAAGTCGGCAGTAAAGAAAATAGCAGATGGTCGTATCTATTCAGCAAAGCAGGCAAAGGAAATAAATCTCGTGGATGAGGTTGGCTCTCTCAAAGACGAAAAGAAAGCATTTGCAAAAGAAGTAGGATTTTCGGAGGACATAACTTATTATACACCTGAAAAGGATTCATTATCAGGAATGTTTAGCAGTATATTTGGTGCAGTAAAAGACATTGTTCCTAAGTCAGATATTGATCTTGCAGAGGACATTGTTCAAAACAATGGAAATGGGGTGCTTAAATATTATGCAAAATAGACCGGATAATCGTATATATGCAGGCTTTTTTGTTCGTCTTGCAGCATATATAGTTGATACTGTAATTGTCTGGGCGGCTATGCTTATCGTCAGGATTCCCGTATGGGTCACAACGATTTCAAGTCCCGATAACTTTTTAGTAAAGGATTTTATCTTTCAATATTCTATCAAAGATATATTGTTTTACATTATGCAGGCGGCATACTTTGTCCTGCTCACATATTTTACGGGTTCAACGCTTGGAAAGAAACTTTTTCAGATAAGAGTGGTGAGTGCCGAAGATAGAAAAATGACATTTTTTGAAGTGACATTCAGAGAGACAGTAGGAAGATTTTTGTCTGCACTTATACTCTCGATAGGATATATCATGATTGCTATTGACAAGAAAAAAAGAGGACTTCACGATATTTTAAGTGATACAAATGTTGTATATTATCATGAGAAAAAGGTTTACACTCATGCGGATATACATTACAGAAACATGGTTGATGCAAATGTGCAGGCTGTGGCACAGCCACAGAATCCAAATTCATACGGAGAGGTAAATGCACAGTCACAAAGTCCAAATCCATACGAAAAAGTAAATGCACAGTCACAAAGTCCAAATCCATATGGAGAAGTGAATGTACAGCCGCAGAGTTCAAATCCATATGGAGAGGTAAATGTGCAGCCACAGAACCAAAATCCATATGAAAAAGTAAATACGCAGCCACAAAATCAGGATAATAAATCTGTATATTCAAATGATACGGATGATTTTGACAATACGAATAATGCTGAAGTATCATCGGAAAAAACGGTTCATCCACAGAATATGCCGAGTGGATATTTTGAGGAAGCTGACGATAAAGATGGAAAATAAAATCAGGTAAAAGTTTTATTTTAATAGGTCCCCACCCACCACTTATTGGTCTATGCAATAGAAGTGGTGAGTGGGGTCTTTTTTTCTAATTTCTAAATTCTGACAGTACTTTTAAAAGTTTGAAAATATCAACAGGCTTTGATAAATACTTGTTCATGCCGGCATTAAGACATTTTTCAATATCTTCTTTAAAGGCATTTGCAGTCATTGCTATGATAGGAATAGTATGAGCTTCGGAACTATTCATGTTTCTTATGGCGGTTGTTGCGTAAAGTCCGTTCATTACGGGCATTTGCATATCCATAAGTATCGCATCATAGGTATGCTTTTTAGAATTTTTAAGCATTTCAACACATATAGAACCGTCGGAGGCGTGTTCACAGGTTATGCCATGCATTTTCAAAAGTTCAGATATGACTTCGTAATTTAATTCATTGTCTTCCGCTATAAGCAGGTTCATTCCGGAGCAGATTTTTGAATAATATTCTATTGTCAAAGTTTCAGTGGCATTTTTTGAACGCTCCTTAAGATATGGAAGTTCCAATGTTACGGTGAAAGTAGTTCCTTTGCCGAGTTCGCTCTGAACATCTATGCTGCCGTTCATTATATCAGTGAGATATTTAACAATCGACAGACCAAGCCCATATCCGGGAACTTTATTTATTCTTGAATCAGTTTCACGCGTGAATTTTGAATACATATTTTCAATATATTCTTTTGACATACCGATGCCGGTGTCACTTACTTTAGCGATAAGCCGTATGTTTTTGCTGCCTGGTATTTCTTGTTGATACATTTCAAAAACAATACTTCCTCCGTCAGGAGTGTATTTTATGGCATTAGATAGTATATTTGTGTATATCTGCTTGATACGGAGTGGGTCGGCAAATAATTCACTATATAAAATATCATGTTTAAAACATTTGATGTCAAGGTCTTTACCAAGTTTTATCTGTTCCAATGATGGAGGAAATTCATCAAAAATTTCACAGATATTTATTTCCTTTGGTGTAATTTTCATCTGTCCGTTTTCTATTTTTGAAATATCGAGAACTTCATTGACAAGCTCTAATAAAAAGTTGCCTGAAAGTTTAATTTTTTCAAGACTGTATTTTACTTTGTCAGGTTCGGTTAAATGCGTTGCGGCTATATCTGTAAATCCCATAATTGCATTCATCGGTGTTCTTATGTCGTGTGCTATCTGTGATATAAATTCTGTTTTTGCAACATTTGCTTTGTTTGCTTCTTCAGCTATTGAAATCCAGCTTTGTTCACGGCGTTTGCTCGCACTTATTATCTGTGTGACATATAAAACATCCGTTACGGTATTTGCTTCGTTTCGTTTTCTTACTATAAATCTTGCAGTGTGCCAGTTATTGTCAGTAGTCAGGTACTCTGTTGCTATGGTTTCCTCATTTTCAAGGCGTTTTGCAAGTGTCGATATATCAAAGAACTGCAGCAGTCTGTCTTTGTATTCGGGAACAATAAATTCATTGCACAATTTGTTCATTTCATAGGATGCACAGCCTGTTTTTCCTGCAAGTCTATGGGAGCCGCTTTTTCCGGATATTTCTTTAAATGTATCTTTTTCCAAGTCTATAAGAAAAATTGTATAATATATCTGGCTTAGTGCAGATATAACTTCATTTTTAAGATTGGCTTCTGCAAGTGCCTGTTCAAGTTCAAACTGTTTTTTCTGCTCAATCGCCACAATGTCATCAATATGTCTGAAACCGAGTAAGAGTTTGTAGTCTGAAACAGTTAGTGAAATTCGTACAATGACAGTTTCAAAATACTGTTGCCTTAAAAGATTTGGTACGCTTCGATATCTGAATACCAATCGTTCTTTATTTTTTAGCTCATCTTTAAGATTTTGTATATCCATTGTTTTCTTAAAGAAATCAATACTTTCAGATGCTATATATTTTTCAGCGTAAATTTTAATTGTTTCAGTATAGTCGAGCGGTTTTGGATTTTCAACCGGAATGAAATTAGCGGCATTTGCAATTCTGTCAAGCTTGAGCAGTTCCAGAGTGTTTTTTTCAAGATCGACATAATACACGGAGGTATAGTCACGGCACAAAACATCAAGAAACTGTTTTTCTTTTTCAAGCTCAGATTTATTTTCATTTATAATGTCCTGACGCTGCATAAGGAGAAAATCCTTATCTATATTTTGCCATATACTGCCAAGATGCATACCTATCGTACGCATAAGCATCAGGTGGAAAGGCGAAATTGGAAAGGAAGGTGCATCAAGTCTGATATATCCGAGAAGGTTTCCGGCATATGATATAGGAAATGCAATAACAGAATTTATACCGGCATTAAGAAGTTTATTATTCTCATCAGTCATGGCAGTAGGACTGTCCTTAATATCTGTTTCGATGATTATCTGACGCGTGGACAAACGGCTGTGCCAGTCAGGGATTGTTTCTGCCGAAAATATGTCAGGCAGAGTATCAGATAAATGATAGCCGTTTTTCAAATACTTAAATTTAAGTTCATATATATTTTTGTTAAATAATTCAAAAATAAAAGCTGCACTGCTGTTTGTAACAGTGCAAAGCTGTTTGAAAATTGACTCTAAGAATGTTGCTCTGCTTTTGTCTGGTGTAAGATTTTCTAAGTTAATCAATTCATTGATTATCGAATTGTAAGTACTTTGAAAATTATTATTTTCGTTGTTATTATAAATATTTTCCATGTATGTGCTCATATATATTCTCCTTCATCCCCTCAATATATGTTTATTGTGTCATTGATATTCAATATATAAATTACAGATTGTCGTGTATTTAAATGTAAGTCAGTGATATAGTATGCCGGTGTTGTTTAAAAGTATTAAGTTAATTGTAGCATTAAAACAGATAAAGTAAAAGTGCTGAGTTCGGTGTTGTTGTGGTGCATGGATATTTTGTGGTTGACATTTGCAATTAACGGTGTTATTATTTCACATACGCAATATATAACAATGTTAAGTTTTGAAAAGGTTATATATTATGCAGTACATTATATTAAATATGATAAGTTTTTAAATGATGTTTTTTGCTGCCAACTGATTACATTACAGGTGTAAACATTATTATTTTTTTGATGAGGTGAGATGATGAATGATAAATTTGAGGAACTTTTTAAGGCTATGCATCAGTTTCATAAACTGAGGATTGGTGAGATGATGCCAAATGTCAGCGGTGCTGATTTTTGGGCGATGAACAATATTGTAAATAAGAGCGAAGATGGAAAGATAACCATTTCTGAACTTGCTAAAAAGACAAATGTACTTCCATCTGCAATATCGAGAACTATCAGAGGTCTTGAGGACAAAGGATATGTCGAAAGGACAATAAATAAAAATGACAGGAGAAATACTTATGTTGAGATGACTGACAGGGGAATAGAAGTTATGCAGGAAGTAAAAGAAACTATGCATAATTTCGGAGAAGCAGTTTTATCAAAACTTGATGAGGATGAACTTTCACAACTCGTAGCATATCTGAATAACATATATGATATTGCGAAAAAGGAGATTGAAATTAGAAAGATTAAGAAATAGATATGATGCGAAACTGATTGCAGGCTGTGAAGATTGTGTGGATATAGCAAAGAATACCGCCGGCACGCTTGCGCTATGTTGTCACTCGTAGCAGTACATAAGTCAGTAAAAGACACTGACTAAGTTCTGACGGTGACAAAAATGTCGGCTAACATTCTTTGTTATATCTCCACAATCAATTTAAAATTATGACAGTTTCATAAATGTCTATAAGAATTAGAAGATAGAAAGTAAAGAAAGGATAGAACAATGGGTAAAATTTTTAAAAATATGCTTCCTTACCGGAAAGCGGTTATTATTATCATTGCTTTGCTGTTTGTGCAGGCGTGGTGTGATCTGTCGCTTCCGTCTTACACATCGGATATTATCGATGTGGGTATTCAGAACAGCGGTGTTGAACATATTGTGCCTGAGAAACTTACAAAGAGTGAGTTTAAAGCGGCACAGTTTATCATGACGGATGATGAAGCTGATTTGTGGAAAGGTCTGTATAAAGCGGATGGAGAGTTTTATAAACTTAAGGATAAGTCATCTAAGGAGCTTGATGAAGCGGATGAAAAACTTACTTTGCCGCTTATCATGAATTATCAGATGAGCACTTTAGAGGTAAGCAGCTTCAAAAAGACGATTGCAAATCAGATGGGAAAGAAAGAGTCTGAACTTGAAAATGTAAGTGTCGAGCAGCTTGGCGAGTCACTCGGTGTGAAACTTAAGAGTTTCAAACAGGAAAAAGAGGATGATGACGGAAACAAAGTTAAGGTTGACTGTGTTGACGCAAGACCGTTTTTTGCCGGAATGATGCAGAGTGGCAAGATGGATAAAAAGAGCATTTTGTCTATGAGGGATAAGATGAGTGATACTATAGATGCAATGGGAAGTTCTCTTGTTAAATCAATGGGTGTTGCCTATGCGGTTTCCTGTGATAAGGCGGCAGGCATTGATGTTGACCATATCCAGAAATCATATCTTTTGTTTGCGGGACTAAAAATGCTTGGAATGGCACTTCTTATGGGTGTGGTGACAGTGCTCGTCGGTTTCTTTGCTTCGAGAGTCGGAGCAGGAATCGGTATGACACTCAGGGAAAAAGTATTTAAAAATGTTGTCGGATTTTCAAATGCCGAGATGGATAAGTTCTCAACTGCATCACTTATCACGAGAAGTACAAATGACATCCAGCAGATACAGATGGTATCGGTAATGCTCTTAAGAATGGTTGCATATGCACCTATTCTTGGAATCGGCGGTGTGTTAAAAGTTGTGCAGACGGGAGCAGGCATGGGATGGATAATCGTGCTTGCGATAGCTGTTATACTCGGATATGTCATGGTACTTATGTCTGCCGCTATGCCTAAGTTCAAACTTATGCAGAAGCTGGTCGATAATATCAACCTTGTTTCGAGAGAAATTCTTACCGGACTTTCAGTTATCCGTGCATTTGGCAGGGAGAAAAAAGAAGAAGAAAGATTTGACGAGGCAAATAAAGACCTAACAAAGACAATGCTTTTTACAAACAGGGTTATGACATTTATGATGCCGGGCATGATGATGATAATGAATATTCTTACAGTCGGCATTGTGTGGTTTGGTGCTAAAAAGATTGACGGTGGAAATATGCAGGTCGGTGCTATGACTGCATTTATAACATATGCGATGATGATAGTCATGTCATTCCTTATGCTTACGATGATGTCTATAATGCTCCCTCGTGCGGCTGTCGCAGCAGAGCGTATTGACGAGGTTGTCCGCACAGAATCTTCTATTAAAGATGCTGACGAGCCGGAAAAACTTACAAGCCATGACGGTGTAATATCATTTGAGCATGTAAACTTTAAATATCCGGGAGCAGAGGAAGATGTACTTCACGATATTGATTTTGTGGCAAGACCGGGGGAGACAACTGCTATCATAGGCAGTACGGGATGCGGCAAATCAACATTGGTAAATCTTATTCCGAGATTATACGATGTTTCGGATGGAAAGATATTGCTTGACGGAAAAGATATAAGAAATATTTCAATGTCAGATCTCAGGGAAGAAATCGGTTTTGTACCTCAGAAAGGAGTTCTTTTCTCAGGAACTATAGCTTCAAATCTCCGCTTTGGAAATGATGATGCAACTGATGAGGAGATAAAGAAAGCCGCCAGGATAGCACAGGCGACAGAGTTTATCGAGGCGAAAGATGATAAATACGAAAGCTCAATATCACAGGGTGGAAGTAATGTATCAGGAGGTCAGAAACAGCGTCTTGCGATAGCGAGAGCGATAGCCAAAAATCCAAAGATATTTATATTTGATGACAGTTTTTCGGCACTTGATTTAAAGACGGATGCAGCACTTAGAAAAGCGTTATCTGAAAATGTAAAGGACAGCACGGTTATCATTGTTGCACAGAGAATAAGCACAATATTACACGCAGAGCAGATACTTGTTCTCGATGACGGAAAAGTAGTCGGAAAGGGAACGCATGAACAGCTTCTTAAAAACTGTGATGTGTATCGTGAGATTGCAAAATCCCAGTTGTCTGCTAAAGAACTTGGCATGGATGAAAGTGAGGTGTCAGACAATGAGTAATGAGGAACAGTTTAAAAAGCCACAGCCACGCAGGAGAGGGCCTATGGGCAGAGGTATGCAGCCGGGCGAAAAGCCTAAGAATCTCAAAAAATCATTAAAAACACTTGTAAAATATATCGCAAAATATAAGGCAGGCATATTTGTCGTAATGTTTTGTGCGGCATGCTCAACCGTCTTTACCGTAGCAGGACCGAAGATATTAGGTGAAGCGACAACTGCATTATCTGAGGGTCTTATGGCAAAGATAAGCGGAACAGGAAGCATTGATTTTGATAAGATAGGACGCATACTTCTTATTGTGCTCGGTCTTTATCTTTGCAGTGCATTGTTTAGCTTTATTCAAGGCTGGATAATGACCGGCATCACGCAGAAAGTATGTTATAAACTTCGACAGGAAATATCAGAAAAGATAAACAGGATGCCGATGAAATATTTTGAGAGCCGCACTTACGGCGAGGTGTTATCACGAATTACAAATGATGTAGATACACTCGGACAGGGTCTTAACCAGAGCATAACAACGATAATCACATCCGTTGCAACACTTATCGGTGTCCTTGTAATGATGCTCAGTATCTCGCCGCTTATGACACTTATCGCACTTGTCATACTTCCTATATCACTTGCACTTATAAGTCTCGTGACAAAGAAATCACAAAAATTTTTCCGTGCACAGCAGGAATATCTCGGTCACATAAACGGTCAGGTCGAGGAAGTTTACGGCGGTCATCTTGTAATAAAAGCATTTAACCGTGAAAAAGATACTATAGAGGAATTTGAAAAAACAAACAAAATTTTATATGACTCAGCATGGAAATCGCAGTTTCTTTCAGGAATGATGCAGCCTATAATGATGTTTGTCGGAAACTTAGGCTATGCGTCAGTTGCACTTGCAGGTGGGATGCTCGCAATAAAAAATGTCATTACGATAGGTGATATACAGGCGTTTATCCAGTATGTAAAGAACTTCACACAGCCGATACAGCAGATAGCACAGGTAATAAACATGGTTCAGTCAATGTCTGCGGCATCGGAGAGAGTTTTTGAATTTCTTGACGAGGAGGAAGAACAGCAGATAGTAGAAAATCCTGCCGACATTTCAAAAGTAACAGGAGAGGTATCATTTGAAAATGTTCATTTCGGTTACAATCCTGAGCAGATAATCATTAACGATTTCAGTGCAAAGGTAAAACCGGGACAAAAGATAGCGATAGTAGGCCCTACCGGTGCAGGAAAGACAACTATGGTAAAACTTCTTATGCGTTTTTATGATGTAAACAACGGTGCGATAAAATTAAACGGCAGCAATATAAAAGATTTTAACAGGCGTGAACTCCGCGACGCATTTGGAATGGTGCTTCAGGACACCTGGCTTTTTAAAGGAACGATAATGGAAAATATCCGTTACGGAAGACTTGATGCGACAGACGAGGAAGTAATCGCAGCGGCAAAAGCGGCGAGAGCACATCACTTTATTCAGACACTTCCGGGCGGTTACCAGATGGAACTTAACGAAGATGCAAGCAATGTGTCACAGGGACAGAAGCAGCTTCTTACGATAGCGAGAGCAATTCTTGCGGACAATAAGATACTTATCCTTGATGAAGCAACCTCTTCGGTTGATACAAGAACCGAGATAGAGATACAGAAAGCTATGGATAATCTTATGAAAGGACGCACGAGTTTTGTCATTGCACACAGGCTTTCAACAATTCGTGATGCCGACCTTATACTTGTTATGAAAGACGGAGATATAATAGAGCAGGGAAATCACGATGAGCTTCTTGCAGCAAACGGATTTTATGCAAATCTTTATAATTCACAGTTTGAGGATGTTGTGGCGTAGAGAAAGTTATACAATGGCATTTTGGCTGCAACATGATATTTTTTACAGTTTGAGGATGTTGTGAAATAGAGAAGTAATCATACAGTCATATGGCAATTATATTTTAAACAATAATTTTGAATAAAAAAAAGAAATCTGTTAAGAATATTAACAGATACTATCAGACAACTTGATGGCATTGAGTTATTGTTCATTCGTATGCCTGACATTAGCTGTCAGGCATACGCCAATGAATGGGCTTTATAGGATTTCAGCCCCATGCATCGAAGATGCATTTTGAATGGACTGAAATCATTACTGGTCGCACTGCAAGGGTGAGCAGTAATGGCATTGAGGTGTCTGTTTTGTTTAAAAGTAATTGTTGCCGGTCGCACCGTAGGTGTGAACAATAACTAATGGAGGGATTGCCGTATGTATGATAAGAAAGAAAACAACTTTAAGAAAAAAGGGCTTTGCGTGTCATTATGTGCTGCACTTGTATGTGGTCTTGGAATAGGCGGGGTATATTACAAGATGAATAAAGCACCGCAGAGTGACGGGACAAAACTTTTTTCAGACTCATCGACAGGTACAAAATCAGCAGATACAAATGATAAAAAGGAAACATCGTCAGATAAAAAAGACAATGCAGCAGACAAAAATACGGAAAATAAAACAGTAGCGGCAGGTTCGGGTGCTGTAAAAAACATCAAAAAGAAAAATATTAAAAGTGCAAAAGAAAAATTAAACGATGCAAAGGCAGAAATTAAATCTGACAAAAACAATAATGATGTTTATGTAAAAAAAACAGCAGCTAAAACGGATGATAAAAAGAAAAGTACAGATACAAAACAGCATGATGGCAACATAAAAAAGAATAGAAACACAGATAAGAATAAAACGGTAAGCACAATGTCAAAGGATAATTCTCTTAAATTTGATGCAGAAAAGGGAATGATATGGCCTGTTGGAAGCGGCGAAAAGGACATAATCCTTAAATTTAGCAACAGCAATACGGTATATTTTAAGACACTTGCACAGTACAAAGTAAATCCTGCCGTCGTTATAGCGGCAAAAGCTGATGAAAAGGTAAAAGCTGCGGCAGCAGGTATTGTAAAAAGTATAAAGACAAGTGACGAAACAGGAACAACGGTAACCGTTGATATAGGAAACGGATATGAAGCTATATATGGTCAGCTTAAAAACTTAAATGTAAAGAACGGTCAGAAGATTGCCAAAGGTGATATAGTAGGTCATATAGCAAAACCTACGAAATATTATACAGAAGAAGGAACAAATCTTTATTTTGAAGTTAAAGAAAACGGAAAGAGCGTAGATCCTCTGTTGCTTTTGAAATAGATATTTTTTAGAAGACAAGCGGATATTCGTAACCTGCTCTGTTACTTCCTTGATAGAGTTAAATATAATTGATAACTGTTGTTACTGTACTTAGTGTACTGCCTGTTGATATTTTGCCAAATAACTTGTATAAATTTCCATCTGCTTCGTTGTCATCAATCGCCGTAGCCCACTACGACTCATTCTTCCGTCTTGCAGACTGAAAATTTATCCTGAGTTATTTAGCTAAAAGTCAGCAGGTCAGTACACTGGATAGATGTGTCAGTGACAGCAGTTTTTCTTTTCATAAATACCAATATATGTTAATATAATGATGCAAGGGTCAAAAATAAATGTCAATGTATGTTTTAGAACCTTACACTAAGTGATAAAGAAGTTGGTTGAAAAGATTGCACTTAAAGTGCGGAAAGAGAGGGAGTTATGCAATACAGATTAGTAGGAAATACAATGCCGGCAGTTGAGGTGCTTTTTGATTCACCGGGAGAGTCTATGTACACACAGTCAGGTGGCATGGCATGGATGACCGAGGGGATTCGGATGGACACAAATACGAAAGGCGGTCTTTTAAAGGGTGTTGGTCGTATGTTTGCGGGTGAATCAATGTTTATGGCAACATACTCGGCAACTAAAGCAGGGGCAGAAATTGCATTTGCATCAACTGTTGCAGGTGAAGTTCTTCCTATAAATATTGGCGAGACAGGTGGGTTTATCTGCCAGAAAGGGGCATTTCTTTGTGCTGAGCCTTCAGTAGAACTATCAGTTGCATTTACAAAGAGATTTTCATCAGGTTTCTTTGGCGGAGAGGGTTTTATACTCCAGGATATTACAGGAACAGGTATGGTATTTCTTGAAATTGACGGTGATAAAGTTATAAAAGAACTTGCACCGGGTGAGGTTTTAAAAGTTGACACCGGTAATGTGGTCGGATTTGAAAAGACTGTAAGCTATGAAATAGAGACAGTAAAAGGTCTTAAGAACATATTCCTTGGCGGAGAGGGACTTTTCCTGACAAGACTTGTAGGACCGGGAAAGGTTATACTCCAGACGCAGAACTTTAATGATTTTGCGGGAAGGGTTGCAAGCAGAATTCCGTCTAAGTAGTTTTTGCGGCGGCATTTATTTTGAAAATGTTAATTTTGGGCGGCATCGGACTGTGATTTTTCACAAGCTGTTTGGCAAAATGTAAATGATGTTTTATGCTATGAAAAAAACTGTGGATTGTTATCTTTTAAGAATTTTTAATGGATAACCAGTCCACAGTTTTTAGTTTATGGGATTTGGCTATTATACAATAGTTGTTTTAATCAACTGTAGCCGGAATTTTACCCTCTATGATGGCTTTTACATCACCAATGCTCTTGTCTGTAAAAGTAGCTATCTGTTCAGGACTGTATAATTTTACTAAAAATACTTTGTTATCGACTGGCTTCGGTATTTGTAAGGTTCTGGGATGTTATGGAATATCCGGCTCTTTTTATAGGTTTGCATCCTTGACAGAATAACCTAAAAATAGTTAAATATAAAAACAGAAATATTTGAACAATAAGTATCGGAGCATTAGTTTCGTGTGCAGTTTACAATGTATTTAGAAATGAGGATAGAGCATGAAAAGGAAAGCAAATCCGGTGGCACTTTTGCCGATTTTTGTATTTTTGGCATTATATCTGGGGCTTGGAATTGTATTTGAATATATAATGAAAATTCCAATGGGATTTTATAATATTCCAATAATTGTGGCTTTTTTAGTAGCTATTTTAACTGCCTGTCTGCAAAACAGAGAGGTATCTTTTGATGAAAAACTTGAAATCATGGCACAGGGAATGGCAGACAAAAATATAATAACAATGCTGCTTATATTTCTGACAGCCGGAGTGTTTGTTGGTGTTGTAGGTCGGGATAGTGCAGAAAGTGTCGCATATTTTATGCTGCAGTTAATTCCGGCACGGTTTGCAGTTATTGTTCTTTTTATCGTTGCGTGTTTTGTGTCTGTTGCAATGGGAACTTCTGTTGGAACAATAACACTTATAACGCCAATTGCTGTTGCGGTGGCGGATGCTTCTGGTTTTTCAGTGCCGCTTTGCGTGGCTGCGGTAATGGGTGGTTCTATGTTTGGAGATAATCTGTCATTTATTTCAGATACGACTATTGCTGCGTGCAATGGACAGGGTTGTGCAATGAAAGATAAATTCAGGCAGAATTTCCGGATTGCATTTCCAGCGGCTGTTGTGACTGTTATTATCATCGGGGTTTTATCGATGAATACCAATATAAACGGAAGCGTGCATCATAATTACAATCTGGTACAGATAATACCGTATGTACTTGTATTGATGGGAGGGATAATCGGCTGGAATGTGTTTCTTGTACTGCTGACGGGTATTGTATCAGGAGCGGTTATAATGTTAGTTACGGGACAGACTTCTGCTGTGGAACTTGTCACAAATATGGGAAATGGTGTATCGGGTATGTTTGAAACCTGTATCGTAGCAGTCCTTGTAGCTGCATTGTGTGCATTAATTCGTGTATATGGCGGTTTTGATGCACTTTTACATGGAATACATCATGTATTCAAAGGAAAACGGGGCGGACAGCTTGGTATGGGGATTTTAGTTGGTGCTATGGATATAGCGACTGCTAATAATACGGTGGCTATAGTAATGGCAAATCCGATAGCAAAAGAAATGGCACAGACATATGAGATTACACCGAAAAAAACAGCATCGCTGCTGGACACATTTTCCTGCATAACACAGGGGATTTTGCCTTATGGAGCACAGATGCTTGTTGCAATATCAGCGGTTACGGAATTAGGGGAAAGTATATCGGCATTTGATATTATCCCATATATGTTTTATCCGTTTTTTCTGCTGGTAAGTTCTTTAATTTGGATTGGTGTAAAAAGATAGGAGGATTTTTATGAAATACAATATTGATTTAAATGACAACGATTACATTGAGTTTAATTATTCGTATCTGAAACATTCAAAGATTGGGAAGTATTCTCTTTTAGCTACAAGAATTTCTTTTCCTATTGCAATGTTTGTTTTTGTTTTGGCACTACTGATTATCAAGATAGAAATAGGTCTTGTCATATCGGTTGCTGCAGTTGCAGTTTTATCAACTGTTTTGTGGTGGTTTATCGTGCCTGTTTTGATGCGTAGGAATATTAAAAAGAATATTATGAAAATGAAAAGTGACGGAAAGCTGCCTTATCATGAGAAAGCTTCGGTTGAGTTTTTAGATGACAGGATTGTTGAAACTTGCGAGCAGGGTGAAACTGTAGTTAAATACAGTGATATAGTTAATGTTTATGAGGAGAAAGGTTATATCTACATATTTTACGGTGCAATGCAGGCATTTATATTGCCTGAGAGATGTTTTGGGGACAATGAAATCAGGGAGATTAAAAATAAATTGTCACAATCAGGTGTTATGGCATAAAGTTAAAGTGAATATAAAAATTGTATATAAATATATGAATTTAGGAAATGCAAATATGAACTGATAAATTCATTTAAAACTTGACAAATAGAATGAAAGTCTATATAGTTATCTAAGGTAATTAACAAAGGTAATTATATGGGCTTGTTTATTTAAAAATCGTGGAAAGAGGTTTTATTATGACTATCGAAAAGATAAAAGCAATATTTGATGCGTGCTATTTGGCAAAGCGGTCAAGGGATTTACTTCCTCCCCTTCCAAAGGGTGTTACACCTTCATATATTCACTATCTGGATGTGATTGAGTCATTTGGACAACAGGGTGTAAGCGTAAAAGTATCGGATATAAGTGACGCACTTGATATTCCAAGACCGGGGGTGACACGCACTGTAAAAGAGATGCAGGCAAAAGGCTATCTTCGCAAACAGACATCCGAGAGTGACGGTCGTGTTACTTATATTACTGTTACAGAGGATGGAAAAAAATTATCCAAGATATATAATACACAGTATTTTAACAGATTACTTCCGCTTCTTGAAGATATTTCAGATGAAGATGCGGAATGTACAATAAGGACTATTGAAAAACTTTACAAAGTTATGTCAGAGAGGAGTGTTACAATTGAGTAGTAATAATAAAACAGATTTTACGCAGGGAAGTATATTAAAAAAATTGTTCTGGTTTATGCTTCCGATTTTAGGGGCACTTATTTTGCAAGCGGCTTACGGTGCAGTGGACTTGCTTGTTGTAGGAAAATTTGGCTCGACAGCAGGACTTTCAGCGGTTTCAACAGGAAGTCAGGTACTTAATCTGGTGACATTTGTTGTCACACAGTTTGCTATGGGTATTACGGTTCTTATAGCAAGATATATTGGAGAGAAGAAAACGGGGCAGATAGGAAAGGTACTTGGAGGGGGTGTTGTTGTCTTTACGATAATATCAATAGGATTGTTTATTTTTATGGTATGTTTTGCAAGACTTATTTCAGTTTTGATGCAGGCACCAACGGAAGCAGTTAGTCTTACAACGGTTTATGTCCGTATCTGTGGAAGCGGAATATTTTTTATTGTTGCCTACAATGTACTTGCGGCAATTTTCAGGGGACTTGGGGACAGCAGGTCCCCATTGATATTTGTATTTGTTGCCTGCATTGTAAATATTGTTGGTGATATGCTTCTGGTAGCTGGACTTCATATGGATGCGGCAGGTGCGGCACTTGCCACCGTTCTTGCTCAGGCTGTCAGCGTTGTGTGTGCGATTGTGATGCTATTCAGGAAAAAACTTCCATTTTCAATAGCGAAATCAGATTTTAGATTAAACAAACAGTGCCGTAAATTCCTTGAAATCGGTCTGCCGCTTGCCTTGCAGGAGTTCCTGACACAGCTTTCATTTCTAGCACTTTGTGCTTTTGTAAACAGGCTTGGTCTTGAGGCATCATCGGGATATGGAGTTGCCTGCAAGATAGTAAACTTTGCGATGCTGATACCAAGTTCGCTTATGCAGTCGATGGCATCTTTTGTATCGCAGAAT
Organism: Clostridium sp. AM27-31LB; assembly: GCF_003480745.1. Lineage (NCBI taxonomy): Bacteria > Bacillati > Bacillota > Clostridia > Eubacteriales > Clostridiaceae > Clostridium > Clostridium sp. AM27-31LB. The sequence goes on from NZ_QUJS01000007.1 coordinate 106,384, forward strand.
GTCGGTGCAGGAAACAAAAAAAGAGCAAGACAGGCAATGTTTACAGGAATTGGAATCGGTGCTGCATTTGGATGTGTTGTGTTTTGTATAGTAATGTTTAAGGGCGATGTACTTGCCGGATGCTTTTCAAATGATGCCGCAGTTATACAAAAGGGATTTGAATATTTGAAAGGATTTGCACCGGAAACGATATTGACCGCCGTGTTGTTTAGTATGATAGGTTATTTTAACGGAAATAATAAGACATTATGGGTAATGATACAGGGACTTACACAGACACTTCTTGTGCGTCTGCCGATGGCTTATATCATGAGTATCCAGCCTAACGCAAGCCTTACAAATATCGGAATTGCAGCACCTACATCAACGGTTGTCGGAATTGTTTTGAATATTATATTTTTTTTTCATATGAGTAAGAAAGAGACTGCAGGTGAATAACTATCTCAATCAGAGGAGTGTGTGTGCGAATTGTCATATGCTATGCGAATATCTTCCGGAAGACCGTTTGGGGTTAATGCTTTTGCGGTGTCCTCATTGCCATCTTTCGTTGCCTGAGAGTAATACCAGCATTTGTACTTAAGCATATCCAGAGTTTTGTGTAGTTGTTTGATTTCTACTTCCACGCGTTCTTTTTGTTTTTGTATAAGATCAAAGCGATCGGAATAAGTGGCAGGACCTTCTGCACACCAATCCATAAAGAGCTTGATATCCTTGATTTCAAGACCGGATTTCTTTAGGCACTCGATTACCCGTAATGCCTCAATTTCGTTTTCGCTAAATTTACGAATACCGGATTCTCGTATGAGTTGCGGAAAAAGTCCTTGATTATCGTAATAGCGAAGTGTTGAAATTGGCAAATCAAACATTTTTGCTACTTGTCCAATTGTGTACATGGCATACCTCCAAAATATTTTTTTGAATATATCGACTTAAAGTAAGGTTTAATGATTAGTGTTAGTATAGCATATGAAATGATGTGATTCAAAACAGGCAAAATTGTTTTTTTTAATTTCTTGCTTATTATAATGCATAAAGACAAAAAAGCAAGAAATTTTTGTTTGACATTTTTCAAAAATAAAAATATAATAACTTCTAAACGAGTACACTAGCGTAAATCCAGTTTTGTTACTCGCTTTTTTGTGCACCAGTTGTCGCACATTATGAAAATATATAATGCATTTAAAAGTGTGTAGCTTATCAGCGTAAGTCCAGCTTATGTGATATCTACGCATTTTTTTTATGCAGAAAAAGGAGGCTAAATCCTCTCCTCACCAGAAGGTTCGGATTTTGCTTCGCAAAACAAGGAGGATTATAAAATGGCAGAAAGTAACAAGATGAAGGAGATGCCGGTAAATAAGCTCATGGTTCAGATGGGAATACCAATGATTTTATCTATGGCATTGCAGGCGGTTTACAACATTGTAGACAGTGCCTTTGTTGGAAATATGAGATCAGGAAGTGAGGCAGCACTTAATGCACTTACACTTGTATTTCCGGTTCAGATGCTCATGGTAGCAGTTGGAATTGGAACAGGTGTTGGAACCAATGCACTTCTTGCAAGAACACTTGGACAGGGAAATAGCAAAAAAGCAGCAAAAGTTGCTGGAAACAGTTTGTTTCTTGGAGTGATTATTTATGCGGTGTGCCTGTTGTTTGGAATTTTTGGAGTAAGAGCATATATTTCATCACAGACAATTGCCCCTGAAGTTATTTCAATGGGAACAGACTACTTAAAAATATGCTGCGTAATTTCATTTGGGATTATTTTCTTTTCGTTATTTGAAAAACTTTTACAGGCAACAGGGCGTTCACTATATTCTACAATAGGGCAGGTTGTGGGTGCAGTGTTGAATATTATTCTTGATCCAATTATGATTTATGGTATTGGACCAGTTCCGGAAATGGGGGTGAATGGAGCTGCATATGCAACAGTAATTGGACAGGTGGCATCTGCGGTACTTTTGTTTATATTCCATATAAAGCTTAACAAAGAATTTGAGCACGGAGCAAAGTATATGAAGCCGGATGGAAGGATTATAAAGGAAATATATTCTATTGGACTCCCTGCAATTATTGCACAGGCACTTATGTCTATTATGGTGTATATGATGAATCTGATTTTGAAATTCAATCCTTCCGCACAGACTGCATATGGATTGTTCTACAAAGTACAACAGTTTGTATTGTTCCTCGCCTTTGGACTTAGAGATGCAATTACACCGATTATTGCTTTTGCATACGGAATGCGTAGCAAAAAGAGGATTCATGATGGAATCAAATACGGATTGATATATACGATTGTCCTTATGATTGTTGGTGTAGCAATTACAGAAATTTTCCCGGGAGATTTTGCAACTTTGTTCAATGCAGGACAGTCAAGGGAATATTTTATTGGAGCAATGAGGGTAATTTCAGTAAGCTTTCTGTTTGCTGGAATAAATGTTGCTTATCAGGGAATTTATCAGGCATTGGATGGGGGCATTGAATCATTGGTAATCTCGCTTTTGAGACAGCTTATCATTATCCTGCCACTGGCTGGGATTTTTTCTCTGTTTGTCAGAAATGGTCAGATGGGAGTTTCTATAATCTGGTTGGCATTCCCAATAACTGAGGTGATTTCATGCCTGGCAGGATATATATTTTTAAAGAGAATCAGAAAGAATAAAGTAGATTTTTGAATTAAGGAGGAAAAAATGACAAAATGGTATTAAAAAGCTTGCAAAGAGCTTAAAGACTTACAAGAAATTCATGTATCAGAAAGGATTGAATAAAAAAGCTAAGATAACAAAATAAAATACAGAAAGTGTAAGAGTTCTTAACAGGTGAAAGTTCACTCTTTCATCCTGTTAAGTTCAGGCAGTACCGTAAACAGCATAGTTATAAAACACATACTTCCACCTATTACATTAGATACAGGTTCTGCCATAAATACACCGTCCGTTCCCATGTGGAGAGCGTATGGAAGTATATATGTGAGCGGCACAACAATAAACACTTTGCGTAAAAGTGAAAAGAAAATTGCCTGTTTTCTTTTGTTAAGTGATTTGAAAACGGTCTGACCGATATATTGCAAATCCATAAAAATAAATGCAGCAAAATAAAGTTTCAATGCAGGCACAACATCTTTTATAAGTGTTGCATCGGAACTAAATATCATAATTAAATATTTAGGGGCAAGTATGATAATACTCCACATTATGCCGGTATAGATAAGTGCCATGATAGCCATTACTATGCCGGCTTTTTTTACACGCTCCGGGCGTCTTGCACCATAATTATAACTGATGATAGGTGAAGAACCCTCTGTTATGGCATAGATAGGAGTTTCGACCATCTGTCGTACACTTGAAACAATAGTCATAACGGAGATATACACATCACCGCCGGTAACATAAAGTACATTATTACAGCAGATTGAAACAAGACTGTTTGTGAGCTGCATTATAAATCCTGCCGTGCCAAGAGTTATGATATTTTTGGCAATGGAAAGGCAGGAAGAAAATTCGTTTTTATGCAGCAGCCTGACCTTTATCTCAGCTTTTTTGCGAAGAAAATAGAAAACAAAAACAGCAGAGAGTATCTGTGATATTACGGTGGCAATGGCAGCACCGTTTACTCCAAGCCCGAACACAAAGATAAACAGCGGGTCGAGTATAATATTTGCAACTGCACCGATTGTTACGGAGAACATCCCTGTTGTAGAATATCCCTGTGCATTTATAAACGGATTCATGCCGGTAGATACCATGGCGGGGAGAGTTCCAAGCAAATAGATTACAATATATGGTCTTGCATAAGTCAATGCGTTTGGGGATGCTCCAAAAAGAACGAGCAGCGGTTTTGAAAATACAATGCCGATTAGCATCAGGAATATTGCACTTGCACATACCATTGTAAAAGATGTATTTAAAATAGTATTTGCCTTATTATCGTCACCCATGCCGCGATTAATGGAAAAAATCGGAGCACCGCCGCTTCCGAAAAGATTGCTGCACGCTGTGATTATCATTATCAAAGGAAAACAGAGTCCGACGGCTCCGAGAGCGGCAGTTCCGATTTCAGGAATACGCCCGATATAAATACGGTCAACTATATTGTAGAGAAGACTTAAAAGCTGTGCTACAAGCATTGGGAGAGCGGCATTTAAGATATTTCCTGTTACAGTGCCGGTTTCAAAATTTATGCGTTTCATGATTATACCTCGATTTCATTTGTATTTTTGCTTGTTTAAATATTCATTATTTTGAGTTTCTGTGGAAGAAACAGTATTTGCCTTCAACTTATAGTTTTTATCTTGATTTTCAGTTAGAGAACAAATCTTGCTTTCGCTCAGTTATATGTTGAAAATAATTATAGCATGATTTAAACTATATTTAAAATATATCTTATAAACTCAGATATTTGTAAAACTGTCTATATCCGTAATTAAATTGCAAAAAATATAATACAACTTATAAGTAGTTTTGCAAATAATTAAATATATTTTTTAAGCATCTAAGGGGGCATTGTTTATGAAAGATATTAAATGGGCAGTTTTAGGTACGGGAGTAATCGCAAATGAGATGGCACAAGCTTTGATAAAAAAGGGAAAGAGCATATATTCAGTTGCGAACAGGACACATCAGAAAGCCGTTGAATTTGCAAAAAAATACAATATTAACAAAGTGTATGAGGATATGAATGATGTTTTTGAAGATCCAGAGGTGGATGTTGTATATATTACAACTCCGCACAATACTCATTATGAATTTATGATAAAGGCAATAAATAATGGAAAACATATACTTGTGGAAAAATCCATAACATTAAATACAAGTGAGTTAAGCCGGGTAATCAATTTGGCAGAACAAAAGGGAGTTGTAGTTGCAGAAGCAATGACTATATATCATATGCCGATTTATAAAAAATTAAAAGAAATGCTCAAATCGGGAGTTCTTGGAAAAGTAAACCTTATCACAATGAATTTTGGGAGTTTTAAGGAATATGATATGAACAACCGTTTCTTTAATCCAAATCTTGCAGGAGGAGCAATGCTTGATATAGGGGTGTATGCCCTTTCATTTATACGCTGGTTTATGGATTCAAGACCGGATAAATGTGCGTCACAGACAAAAAGTGCACCGACTGGAGTTGATGAACAGGTTGGATTACTCCTTATGAATGATGAAGGTCAGATGGCGTCGGTCATGCTCTCGCTTCATTCAAAGCAGCCGAAAAGAGGAATGATTTCGTGCGAGAAAGGATATATCGAGATTATGGAATATCCGAGAGCATGGGAAGCAGCGATACATTATGTCGAGTCAGGTGAAACACAAAAGATAACTGCAGGTGAAAATGCAGATGCCCTTGTATATGAACTCGAAGATATGGAGAGGGCAATAAATGGTGAACATGAATGTATGCATCTTGATTATACATGGGATGTTATGGATATGATGACGGGTGTCAGAAATTTTAAATATCCTGAGGAGATGTGATAGCAGACAAATTATGATATGGAGTATATCCATTTCGCAAAGGATGAACCGTCCCTTTTCTGCTTTTTATTTATGTGTGCAAATGCATTTAAGGAGATAAAAAGATATTCACAGAATATTGAGTTGTACGAAAAGTCAGGTTTTGTGAGATTTAAGAAAACAAAAACAGAGAATAAAGGTTTTGTGTATTTAGAAAAAATAGAAAATAGAACGGAGAACATTAAAGATGAACATTACAGTGTATCTTGGGGCTTTTGAGGGAAATGACCCGGCATTAGCAGATGAAGTAAAGAAACTTGGAACATGGATTGGCGAGAGTGGACATTCACTTATATACGGTGGTTCTAAGTCGGGACTTATGGGGGTGATAGCTGAGAGCGTATTAGAAGCAGGTGGAGATGTGACGGGTGTAGAACCACAGTTTTTTGTTGATGCCGAATTGCAATACGATGAGATAACTAAGCTTATAGTCACAGAAAATATGGAAGAAAGAAAAACAAAGATGATTGAACTTGGGGACGCATTTATTGCATTTCCGGGTGGAACAGGCACTTTGGAAGAAATTGCAGAGGTTATGTCAAAAGTATCTTTAAAGCAGCTTGATGCACCATGTATATTGTATAATCTGAACGGTTATTATAATGGACTTAAAGAACTTCTTGAACATATGATTAAAATGGGATTGTCCTCAGAGGAACGGCAGGAGGGCATATATTTCGTCGAAAACCTTGAGCAGATTAAGGAGATATTGGGTAGGAAATAGAGAAAGTCATGCATATAAAAAAATAAAGTAATTATTTTTAACAAATGTGGCAGGACTTCCGTGTACGACATTGTAAGTTGCCGTTATATTCAGACGGTCTACATCCGTATCTGCCCAGTCTGCAATGTTCTGCTGCAAACCGATGCGGCGGTGAAGACTCGACAAGTGATAAAATGTCCTCTGATGTGTTAAATTCGTTCAGCCAGGCGTGCACAATATTTACTGTACAGAATTATGGTGCAGGGCAATTAAAAAGATGTAAGAAAGTGCTTATTTTATGTATTATCGAGGATGCGATAGTGACGGCTGGTGCGATATTTTTAATCTTACTGTCCGTCACATAGGTTTAAGATGGGGAGGAAATAGTGAATTACAACTTGTATTTCGGATGGATTTTTGGGATAATATAGGATATAATAACTGAATAAAAAATGTTGCTAAAAATGAGGTAGGATAATGAAATTAAGTATTAGAAACTTTGCAAAAATTTTAAAAGCTGATATTGAGATTGACGGAATCACAATTATTGCGGGAAATAATAATATTGGTAAAAGTACGATAGGCAAAACTTTAGACGCTGTTTTCAATGCAACATATAATATAGATGAAAAGATGAATAATGCAAGAATTGATTCGTTGTCACATATGTTACGCAATGAAATTGAGCAAAACAGATATAAACATGATTTAAGATTCAGACATTATACCATGCGTACTTATAGTGAATTTGCTAAGGTCCTTTTAGAATGTGAATCAGCAGAACGGGAAGAAATCTGCAGAAAATATGAAGAGCGTATGATTCCACAAAGTGATGACGAATCAGATTTTGTAGAAAAGGTAATTGGTTATTTAGAGGAAAATAAAAAAATATCGGATGAAGTATTTAGCAGGACGATATATACTAATTATTTTGATGAATCATTTCATGGGGAGATAAATTCTTTATATGATAAAGAGGGTCTGGCAGAAATAGTTTTGTCAATAAAAGAAAAAGATATTCGATTAATTTTTAAAAAAGATGAGTGTATAGAAGAAAAACATCAATTTGAAATTTTAAATAACTCCATTTATATAGATGACCCTTTTGTTATAGACGAAATGAATCATATATTAACATTTGGAATATCAGAACTTTCGCTTCATAAGAGAAATATTTTACGAAAGTTGATTCAAAAAGAAGACAAAGAAGTAGAGGAAAAGGCGTTTTCTGATTTATTGGTAGCAAATAAACTTGAGGATATTATCAAGATTATTAACAGAGTGGCTGCCGGAAAAGTAGTAAAAAAACAAAAATATATGTACCAGTTTGCTGATGATTCTTCTAAGGAACTGGATGTTGCTTCATTGTCAACGGGAGTCAAAGCGTTTTTGATTTTGAAACAATTATTATTAAATGGAAATCTGAGCGATAAAGATGTTATTGTATTAGATGAGCCTGAAATACATTTACATCCGGAATGGCAGTTGTTATATGCAGAAACAATTGTATTGTTGCAGAAAAAATTTGATTTTCATATTGTTGTAACAACGCATAGTGCTCATTTTATGGAGGCTTTAGAGTTATATTCAAAAAAATATGAAATATCCGAAAGATGTAATTATTATCTGGCAGATATGCAGGAGAATGGAGCAGTTTTTGAAAATGTAACAAAAAATATAAGTAAGATATATAAACAGATGGTTGACCCAACTTTATTATTAAGCAGGTTAAGAGAGGAACTGGAAACAGAAGATGACGAATTATGAGCAGATTAAAGGGTTGTTTCAGAAATTTGCAGACAAATATAAACGACAAATATGTATAGAAACAGAGCTTTCAAGTGCTTCAGAGGATAAGGCAGAAACAAAAAGAACGGGTGATAAGAAACTTGTTTATGAAAATAACAGGCAGGATTTGAAAATAATTGATATGGATGAGATTGCACATAATGTATATCGTATTGCACGGTTTCCGGATTCTGTTAAGGAAAGTGAATCACTTGCTTCAGCAGATGCGTTTGCAATCAGTTCTGAGGATATATGGTATTTTATAGAATTTAAAAATCAAAAAATATCAAAAGCAAAAGACAGCGTAACAAAAAAAGCGTTTCAAAACTGGTATTGGATTGTAGATATATTATATGAACTTAAAGATAAGAATAATATGCAATATAATACATTTAATTATGATAATCCTATTGCGTTTGCAAAAGAAAATGTAGTTTATATTTTGGTGGTTAGTGAGGAAAAAAATATTGTAGATGCTGATAAGATGCGTAAATGTCTTTTGGCTGGTCAAAAGTTTCAATCAGATTACATGAGAAAACTAGAAAAATATATTTTTAAAGAAGCATATATTTATACTCCTGAATTATTGGAAAATAATTTTGTTAAGCATTTTAAATATTAGGAATCATTGGTGAATATATCTCTTGCCATCTCCTAAAAAAGGACTATAATTTCATGCGGAAAAATCCAATAAAAAAGAAAAGAGATGTAAGACATGAAAGACAAAAGACTTATACTTAGAGGAGAGGTAGCACTTATTTTGGCAATCATAATAAACAGACCGTATTCAAGAGTAAAGATTACATTTGATGTGACCTGTCTGTTTGTAACAGCGTGTCTGACATACTTTGCACTTGGAAAAATTCTCGGACTCGAAATAGGTTTTCTGCAATTTTATAAATAATACTTGATGTACGGCAAAGCGTACGCTATAATATAAATGACATAATAGATTTCGTCAATTTGTAAAAGTATGTGTACTATTGACGAAAATGATAACTATATTTGTTTTATTAGCAAAACATATATAGATTTACAATTACGGATGACAATAATATATTATTATTAAAAAAATTTTACTGACGAGACTATTATTTAAAGAGATGTAGAGATTACTTTACTGAAAATTATTATTTTTAATTTAAAATTGAAACTTGATTATTTAAAGGAGATTTATTATGTCAACGATTAATATTACAAATGCAAGAAAGGATCTTTATAATCTTGTGGAAAATGTCAGTGTTTATCACGAGCCGGCATTGATTGTTGGCAAAAAAGGGAACGCTGTGTTAATTTCAGAAGATGATTGGAATGCAATACAGGAAACATTGTATTTAGATTCTATTCCAGGTATGACAAAATCAATTTTGGATGGAGTAAAAGAACCAATGGAGGATTGCATTTCAGAAGATATGGTACAATGGTGATGTATAAAGTTTTTTTACTAAACAGGCTGTTAAAGATTTAGAAAAATTAAAACAGGCAGGTATTTCATCTAAGGCAAAATTACTGGTAGATATTATTAAAAATGCCCCTTATCAGACTCCGCCACGATATGAGAAACTGGTGGGAAATCTTGATGGGATTATTTCGAGGAGAATAAATATACAACATCGGTTGGTCTATCAGGTATATGAAGATGAGTTTACAGAAGATGATATAAAATATCAGGGAACAATAAAAATTATCCGAATGTGGACTCATTATGATAATGTAAGATAAAATTTATAATTTATCTGCACAAAAAATTAACAGGGATGTCGCAAGCAGTACTATAGAATATACTTAATGTGACAGCCTTGTTAATTTTATTTTTACCAACATATTAATCTTCATTTCTGAATTAAGAAATTCTTTTTGCAGCGGTATATTATGATGAAAGAAATCAGGTAGTTCAATGTTTGAAAATGGATTTCAGAGATTTTTTGTTAAGTTTCATAAGTAAAAGCATTTAAGATTGATTTACGGGGGATAGTAAGGAATAACATGAAAAATAAAATTGACAATTTAATAAAAAAACTGATAAGCAGCGGCACCACAATCTCAACTATGGAGAGCTGCACATCAGGTCTTATTGCATCCATGATAACCGACACGGAAGGGGCATCAGCAATCTTTCCGGGCGGATATGTGACTTATCTTAATCAGACTAAGATTTTTGTCGGTGTGGATGAAGGTATAATAAATAAATACGGTGTGTATTCAAACGAGTGTGCTAAGGCAATGGCACAGACTGTTAAGGAAAAATTGAATACGGATATAGCAATCGGTATAACGGGAACGACAGGAAATGTTGACCCCAATAATGCAGACAGTGTTCAGGGAAAAGTATATTTTTGTATAATTGCAGGTGAAAAAGTAAATTCTTTTGAGTTTGATGCTGATGTTAAGGGCATGGACAGACATGAGATTAAGTTGTTGTATGCTGAAAAAGTGTTTGAGAAGCTGGAAATATTAATAACTAAAACTTCCCACACCAATAAGGTGCGAATCCCATTTTAGGTATGGGAAGTCTTAGTAAAATATTGTTTGCGTAAGATAACATATGTTAAAATATAAATAATAAAATAATGTTAGAAATTAACTGTATATTTCAATTATTTCCTAAAAAAATGTAATATAATACAAAAAAATATAAATACATAAACAGGTTATGGTAAAACTGCAAAAGTATAAATATTCAAACAGCACAATACATAATTAGTTGCTGATATTTACATTTGCGGTAAAACATAGGAAAAATTGGAGGAAACAGAAATGAAAGACAAATACGGAAAAACTCTTATTGCGTGTTATCTTGGCTTTATTACACAGGCGATAGCGGCGAATTTTGCACCATTGTTGTTTTTAACTTTTAAAAGAACATATGGAATACCGATAAGCGAGATAGCATTTATATCAACAACATTTTTCTTCACGCAGCTTTTAATAGACTTGTTCTGTGCCAAATTTGTTGACCGCATCGGTTATAGAAAGTGCGTTGTTGCATCTGAAATATTTTCGGCAGCAGGACTTATAGGACTTGCAATATTGCCGGAGATTTTGCCAAATGCGTATGCAGGAATTATTATAAGCGTTATTGTTTATGCTATGGGAAGCGGTCTTATAGAAGTGCTTGTAAGTCCGATAGTAGAAGCCTGTCCGTTTGAAAATAAAGGCAGTGTAATGAGCCTGCTTCATTCATTTTACTGCTGGGGGGCGGTAGGAGTCATACTTTTATCGACAGCGTTCTTTGCTGTATTTGGAATAGAAAACTGGCGGATACTCGCCTGCATATGGGCGTTAGTTCCTATTTATAATGTATTTAATTTCCTTAGTTGTCCGATAGAACGACTGACAGAAGAAGGAGAGGGGCTTGCAATAAGAGACTTGTGCAGACTTCCGATATTCTGTATTTCTATAATATTAATGGTCTGTGCAGGTGCAAGCGAAATCTCAATGGCACAGTGGGCATCAGCCTATGTAGAATCGGCACTAGGACTTTCTAAGAGTGTCGGAGACATTATGGGACCGTGTCTGTTTGCAGTCGCAATGGGGATAAGCCGATTGTTTTATGGAAAGTACGGAGAAAAAGTTGACCTTATAAAATTTATGACAGGTTCAGGCGTGTTGTGTCTTGTATGCTATCTGCTGGCGGGACTTGGAGCCAATCCCATTGCCGGTCTTGCAGGCTGTATAATATGTGGTTTTTCAGTCGGCATAATGTGGCCTGGTACGATAAGCATAACATCAGTAAGGATAAAAGCAGGAGGAACAGCTCTTTTTGCATTACTGGCAATGGCAGGAGATATGGGAGGTTCGATAGGACCTGCAATAGTTGGATTTGTAACACAAAATGCCGGTAATAATCTCAAAGCAGGAATGCTTGCAGGATGTGTATTTCCGATAGTTCTGGTAATATCGGTATGTATGTTGAAAGTTATGAAAGTGAAGCAATGAAACTTCCTGCCATAGTTTTAAACTATGGCAAACTACAAAATAAAGATATTATACATATGTAATGGTGAAATGATAATATAACTTCAGAAAAACAAAAGTATTGTTACGAGCAAGCAGCAGAGCAAATTGCAAATATACGCTTAACATATTGTTACTCGTAAATTAGTATTTAAAACTTTAACATAAGTATGAACAAAGAAACAAACAGGAGGTTATACAGATGAGTACATTAAAAACACCATTCAGATATGATTTTGTAGGAAGCTTTTTAAGACCACAGAAATTAAAAGATGCTAAGGCTGATTTTGCGGCAGGTAAGATTACACAGGACGAGCTTGAAAAAATAACAGATGACTGCGTCCGTGACATTGTCGCAAAGCAGAAAGCAGCAGGCTTTCATGCTATAACAGATGGAGAATTTCGCAGAAAGTTCTGGCATCTTGATTTTATGTGGGGATTTGAAGGTGTTGCTCATGAGAAAAAGGGCGGCGGAGTTCAGTTTAATGGAGAGATGGCAGACCTTGAAGCCACTTATCTTGTTGGCAGGGTTAAGGCAAAAGAACATCCATTTGTGGAATATTTTAAATTTCTTAAGCAGTTTGAGGATGAGAATACAGTGGCTAAATACACGATTCCTGCACCTGCACAGATGTACCAGCAGATGATAGTTCCTCAGAATATTGCTAAGACAAGAGAGTTTTATGAGGCGGATGATGAGCTTATACAGGATATAGGAACAGCATATCAGGAAGTTATCGCACAGTTTTATGAGGCTGGATGCCGTAATCTTCAGTTTGATGATTGCACATGGGGTGCGATTGTAGGGGATGCCGCAAAACAGAGATATAAATCACTCGGACTTGATATTGAAGATGTAAAGGCACAGCTTTTGAAAGTAAATAATCTTGCACTTGAAAAGAAACCGGAAGATATGGTTATAACATCACATATCTGTAGAGGTAATTATCATTCTACATTCTTTACAAGCGGACCTTATGATTCAGTTGCAGATTATGTATTTGCACAGGAAAATGTTGATGCACTTTTATTAGAGTATGATGATGAGAGATCCGGTGGATTTGCACCGCTTGCAAAAGTTTCACCTGATAAGAAAGTTGTTCTTGGTCTTATAACAACTAAGAAACCTGAACTTGAGGACAAGGAAACCGTAAAGGCAAGAATTGAACAGGCTGCAAAATACATTACGCTTGACCGTTTATGTTTAAGTCCACAGTGCGGATTTGCTTCGTGTGAGATTGGAAATAAACTTACGGAAGAACAGCAGTGGGCAAAACTTGCACTTGTGAAAGAGATAGCAGAAGAAGTCTGGAAATAAAGAAAGACTACCGTTAAAACAAAACAGACAGAGGGTTTTAGAGCTGTTACCATTTACACTATATATCGGGCAATAAAGAAACTAATTATATATTGTGTTATGAGCAAGTATAAAAGCAGATTGCAAATATTCGCTTGACTTATGTATATATATATGAAAGTTTTGCAAATGTCTGGAGATATATAGGTGAATAGTAGGCAGAAACCTCTGTCTTTTTTTCTTTGTCAGCGTAAAATTTTATTTGGATAAACAAAAAAAGAAATTATTTTGTGTTTGAATTTTATTTGGATAAACAAAAAAGAAATTATTTTGTATTTAGATTTTATTAGCGTAAAGCTTTATCTGAATAAAGAGAGAAGACACCATTTTGTGTTTGCTTTTTGCAAAGGTAGAAAATAAAAATAAGCAATGTTATAATGTAATGCAAAGGTTGAAATCAAATAATAATGTAACAATCAGAGGTATAAGAATACTTTGAGGTATTATATTGAATACTTTGCGGAGTTGTTAAAAGCAAAGTTTTAATTTTACTATAATTGCAAGTATGACACGGGTTATCAGAATTTGATTTATTTTTAGGAGGCAAAGTTTTATGGATGAAAGATTAAAAAAACAGCTTGATTTTGCATTGGAGATAGATAAGGAAAAAAATATATTCAGACAGACACATCTGTCAGGTCACGGCAGAAATGAAAATGATGCGGAACACGCATGGCATATGGCAATCATGGCATATCTGTTAAAAGAGTATTCAAATGAACCGGTGGATATTGGAAAAGTTATGCTTATGTGCCTGATACATGATATAGTGGAGATTGATGCAGGAGATACATATGCGTACGATGCTGAAAATCTTAAGACACAGAAAGCAAGAGAAGATGCGGCAAAAGAGAGGCTATTTTCAATACTCCCGGAGGAACAGAAAGACGAACTTATAAAGCTGTTTGATGAGTTTGAGGAATTTAAGACAGCGGAGTCAAAATTTGCTCATGCGATGGACAATCTCCAGCCTTTAATCTTAAATAACAGTAACGGTGGCGGTGACTGGATAGAACATGGTGTGACGGCAGAGCAGGTGTACGGCAGACAGAGCAAAACAAAACTTGGCTCTGAGCGTCTGTATGAGGTTATTGACAGAATTATAAAGGAGAACATTGTTAAAGGGAACATAAAGCCGGTTTAAAAGTATTTTATAGGAGTGTTCGTACGCTTTATAGCATCGTGTTTGTCAGCAGATAAAAGTCTGCTATTAGGGAAAAAATGTAATGTCGGGTTCTGTTATCAAGGAACTTCCGGTAGCTCTTGAATGTGAACTTATCAAAGTCATAGATGACAATAAGTATCTTGGCAGAATTAAAAATGTAAGTGTTGATGAGAGCGTATTAGGTGAGGATGGGACGAAGTTGAAATAAGATTTTTGTTTGACTTTTTTTTAAAACACAAATATAATAATTAACGAACGAGTAGCAGACTAGCGTAAATCCAGTTTTGTTACTCGTTTTTTATGTGTGTCTTATCACACATATTGATAAATTATTCTTGATCCAATCATGATTTATGGAATTGGTCCGGTTCCTGAGATGGGAGTAGAGGGTGCTGCATATGCTACTGTAATCGGACAGGTTGTATCTGCTGTATTGTTGTTTATTTTCCATATTAAATTAAATAAGGAATTTGAGCATGGAGTAAAATTCATGAAACCGAATGGCAGAATTATCAGGGAAATCTATGCGATTGGACTCCCTGCAATTATTGCACAGGCATTAATGTCTATCATGGTATATGTGATGAATCTGATTTTGAAGTTCAGTCCGTCAGCACAGACAGCATATGGATTGTTCTATAAGGTACAGCAGTTTGTACTGTTCCTCGCCTTTGGACTTAGAGATGCAATCACACCAATTATTGCTTTTGGGTATGGAATGAGGAGTAAAAAGAGGATAAATGACGGAATCAAATACGGACTTGTTTATACGATTGTACTTATGATTGTAGGTGTGGCAATTACGGAGATTTTTCCGGGGGCTTTTGCAACTTTATTTAATGCAGGACAATCAAGAGGATATTTTGTTGGAGCAATGAGAATTATTTCCATAAGTTTTATTTTTGCAGGAATAAATGTAGCATATCAGGGAATATATCAGGCGTTGGACGGTGGCATCGAGTCACTGGTTATTTCGCTTCTCAGACAATTTGTGATTATTTTACCATTGGCGGGTATTTTTTCAATTTTTGTAAGAAACGGTCAGATGGGAATTTCATTGATATGGTGGGCATTTTCGATAACGGAAGTAGTAGCTTGTGCAGTTGGATATGTATTTTTAAAGAGAATAATAAGAAATAAAGTGGAAAGTATAAGTAAAGTATGATTTGGGTCAGAAAAAGTGCAGAGTAAAGTGTGATTTAGGTTGGAAAAAGTGTAGAATAAGGTGTGATTTAGGTCGGAAAAAGTGTAGAATAAAGTATGATTTAGGTCAGAAAAAATGTAGAGCGGTATGTTGAATAGAACGGAAAAAATGTGATATACTCTTTTAAAGAGGTGATGATGAATGTATAGATTTGCGATAGAAAGTCTTTTGCAGTGGAAAGAAAAAGAAAACAGAAAACCTTTGCTCTTAATGGGTGCGAGACAGGTTGGAAAAACATGGTTAATGAAAGAATTTGGAAAAAAATATTATGATAAAGTTGCAAAGTTTGAAAGCATATTGTGAGAAATATCATCCCGAAAAAGCAGTACGATTTTCATCAAAAAAGTATATTGATCAGGGCTGGATGGAAAATATTCCATTATATGCGGTTTGCAATTTATGATATACTCAACTCCAAAATCCAGATGTTTCGCATCTGTAGCACTTTGTGTTATATGAATTTGTGATATAATAATCATTAGAGAAAAATATAAGGAGACAAAATCATGAACATAGAAATAAAAGAATACACGAAAAACGACCTTAAGACTATGATACAGATATGGAATGAGGTTGTTGAGGATGGAGTTGCATTTCCGCAGGATGAACTTCTTACAGAGGAGAGCGGAAAAGAATTTTTCAGGGCACAGACATACAGTGCGGTTGCAAAGGATAAAGAAAGTGGAGAAGTTTACGAGGAGATAAATGACAGGAAATGGAAAAATGAAAACATATATAAACAAATCTAATGATGAAATCATAAAAAAACATATAGCAAACATGAATGAATTTTGCATTGAAAATATAGATTTTGAGCAGGGAAAAGAACAGCTTCAAATGATATACAGGTATTATGTTAAGAGGTTTTCAAGTGATGAAATATCATATAAAAATCTTATTATATTAAAAGATGAAATGAGTCGCGATGTTAATATCGGTGAAAAATACAACAAAAATACAAGTCACTGGATGAAATATTTTGTTTCATGCAGTGGCAGTGAATGGAAAGAATTGTGGCAGGCATTATAAAATGACTTTATCTGTTCACATCCTACAAGATTTACTCATTGATGCATGGTCTGACAGATAATGGCTAATGTCATGTTCATGTTTGCAAGTGGGCAGTAAGTTTGCTATTGCATCTGCTTATATGCATTACCCCAATCGACCATTGAGTCAAGAATAGGTTTAAGTGACTGACCGAGTTCGCTTAGTGCATATTCAACTCTTAATATGTTGTCAATTAGTTACAAAAAGGTTACCCGGAGATAAATAGTATTCGTAATGATGTATTATTTTGATTTCTTCAAAAATATCAACAGGTCAGTACACTAGCGTAGAGTGCTATATACTTGCCATGATTTCGCACTTTAGCTGCTATTTCAGTATCCATTTCTTGTGATTATTTGACAGGCTGGTGTCCGAGAGTAATACATTTATAAATAATACTAAATAATAGTTTAAAAGTCTTTGCATGGAATTGATATAATAAATAAAGTATAATATCATTGAACAAGTTGTTTAATAAAATAAGCTACATTTATGTTACAGGATATAAGGATGAGGAGGAACATAGATATGAAAAAGAAAATAATTATACCATTAAGTATTATCGTACTTGTATTTTTAGTGGCAAATATTGTTACATACGCATATTCAAATGAAAATTTATTTGAATTTTTCTTTGCTGATAACAACGCTGTACAGAAGAAAATAACAAATAATCTCTTAACAAGAGAAAATCAAAAAATTGAAATTGATAATTATGTTATTGAGTTAGAAGAAGGCCTATGTGAAAAGAAAACACAGCTTGGATATTTGGTGATTTCAGTTTCCGATAAAAATGGTAATAAAGTGGATGCAGATATCGACAAAAAAAATAATACAATAAAATCATTTGGAAAAGATAATCGTTTTACATTTGAGTATGAAGCAACAGGTACATTTACTAAATATGCAGAATATAAAGGGAATAAATTATATATTTATGTTTCTTTTGAGATAAATAATGAAATTTGGCAGGATACAGACTTAAACAAATGCATAAAGATTACAGATACAGCAAAGAGAATCAATAAGAAATATAAGCAGTACAATTTTAATTTAAAATTTGCTGATGATTGCAAAGAATTTAAGTCAAAAGCTGGTGTGTTATATCTGTCGCCTTTAGGTTTGAGATATGTGACAAATAATACTATGGATGAGCTTGTAATCGCAATAAAAGATGAAAATGATAAAACAGTCAATAGTCTGAGCAATAGTGATAATATACTCAGCGAATCCGGTCAAAAGTACAATGGTAAAGCTAAAGTTCAGTATGCTGCCGAATTTGATGAATTGTTAGACTTAAAAAAGGTATATAATATTTATATCAACAAAAATAAATTGGAAGAAGTTAAGTAACAATACGATGTAAAATAAGGAGATTTCTAATGATCATAGACAGAAAAAATGTTGAAGACACTTTTAAAAAATATACTGATAATTATGATACAAGTGATGAGAAGATTAAACTTAAGGTTGACCACACCTACCGGGTGGCGGCTCTTAGTGAGAGGATAGCAATATCACTTGGACTTGATAAAGCTGATACAGACCTTGCGTGGCTTATCGGTATGCTGCATGATATAGGCAGATTTGAACAGTTAAAAAATTATGGGACTTTTTCGGATGCCGACTCTATCGACCATGCACACTATGGAGTTGAACTTTTGCTTGATGAGGGGCTTATATGGAAATTTGTTGATAAAACTAAATCAAAGGCAGATATTGAAGATGATAAATCAGAAGATAAGTTAAAAAAGGAATTTTCGGAGCTTGATATATTAAAAACTGCGATTTTTAATCACAGTGCATATCGCATTGAAGAAGGACTTCCTGAAAAAGTACAGATGTTTTGCAATATTATAAGGGATGCTGACAAGATAGATATATTAAAAGTGAATTATGATGTAACACTTGAGGTTATTTATGATGTAACAACGGAAGCTCTTAAAAATTCTAAAGTGACTGAGGAGGTTATGACGGCATTTATGGAGCATCACGCCGTACTTAGAAGTCTTAAAAAGACACCTATAGACAATCTTGTCGGTCATGCGGCACTTGTGTTTGAACTTGTTTATAATGAGAGTTTTAAAATTGTTAAGGAGCAGGGTTATCTTAAAAAGATGCTTTCTTTTAAATCTGCTAATAAAGAAACGGTAAAACAGTTTGAGTTACTTAACAGAGATATGGACGATTTTTTGAGAACAAAAAATTAATCGGAATATTTCTTCAACTGTAATAAGTTATGACAGATGGATGTTAGAAGATGGAAATAACCATTTAGGCGTTAAAATCGACCATTTAGACATGATTTTCATGAAATAGGGCATTTATATTGGCTTGCGGACAATCCGGTTGAGTCACCGGCGGGATATGATGTGTCTCTTATGAATCATGGACGAAACAGAAATAAAATATATGAGCCACAGGTTTTTGATGTTTCAAATGTAAAAAGAAAATACAGCAGTAAAGCTGCTTATGATATATCAGATAGTATGACTGACGATACCGTAAATTATATAAGTGTAGATGAACCTGAGTACAATAAGGCTTCAAAATTTGTAAAGGCGGCGGATATACTTGTTTCGGGAACTGTTGCTGCACAGGAAACAAAAATGCTTGAAACAGGTACAGATAAAGAGAAAATGCCATATACGATATATAAGATTGAAGTTAAGGATAAATATAAGGGTGATTGCAGCAGTACGATATATGCAAAAAGACTTGGTGGAAAAATAGATGGCAGAGAGAGCATTATGATTTTCCAATGAAATTTATATAAAGAGCAAGCCGAAAGACTTGCTCTTTTATAAATTTTATACATAAGTAATTATCACACTTCCGAATTTAACTTCTCCCGTCAGATAAACAACAGGTGAACCGGTACTTTTATTGCGATTTCGTTCTTCTATAGCACCTGCAAAGACTGAAGCTTTCGGTATAATCTGCCATTCTTTTGGAATGAAAAGCTGTGTAGAACCAAAACTCTGTCTGACATGGATCTCAGCAGACTCAGATATTATCTTTGCACTGTCAAAGTAAACTTTGAGTTCTCCGAATGAGCAGTCGAGGTCTGCTTTTTTAAAATCACCCGTGTTTATATATTTAGCTGATGCTCCAAAGCGGTTACTTCCATAGAAAGTATCGTTTGTATCTTCATTAAATACAGTCTGATGTCTGCCAACTTTGTCAGGGTCATCATAATCGTCCCATTCTGCGTGCTTGTTTTGGTTTGAATATTTATTGTTAAAATTCTTTTTTGGAAACAACATTGAAAAACCTATTGTCAGCAGTAAAGCAACAATAATAACAATTTTTGTTGATATATGCGGAAGTCCTAAAATGTTGTCAAATATTATCCATAAAAAGGCAAGTGAGAAGAAGAAACCTGCGAAACTTCTTTCTATAATTGAATTTATCGCTGTTCCGATAAAGATAACACCTAATATAAGTTTAGTTATGCTTACCGCAAGTGTTACAATGTGAAGCTGGCATAAGATAAGATAGCAGGCTACTGCGATGAGCATAAGCCCCCAAAAAATTGAATTTCTGTTTCTGTTCATGTTTAACCTCTTTTCCGTGCCTGATATGGCACTAAAATGTGTAAAGTTATTGTTGAAATTTTGCCGGTACCGTAATATGACAGGTTTATGTCAAATGATTTAAAATGCTGTGTAATATGTAATGCTATTATTTATGATAATTTAGTGTATGATGATTTTACAATTTGTGAAATCGCCTCTCCTCCATTTTATTTTTCAGCATTTTATAATATGCTCTTGAAACATAAACTTCTTTGTGCGTGTTATTAAATGATATAACACTTGATGCAGCAAGGTTTCTCTGTATTGAGTAGATAAGACTGCTGTTTACTATGGCTGATTTTGATATCCTGATAAAGGCTGCCGGGAGGATTTCTTCAAGTTCATAAAGTTTATATTTGGTTTCATACGCATCTGTTGCAGTATGAGCATATATAACAGAACTTTCTGTTTGAAAAAATAATATATCATTTAGGTTCATATAATATTCGGTATCGCCCTTGTAAAAAATTATCTGGTTTAAACTGCCGTTTCCGGCATCATAGCTGGCAAGCATTTGTTGTAGTTTGATAATATCCGGTGTAAGTTTGTGGCATTTGATGATGATTTCAGGTTCGCCTTCATCTGTCACTTCTAATAGTATTTTCAATTTTTTCATTCTCCCTTTTATGGTATTTCAGGTAATTGCAAAATATCATTTTTCAATATAAAATTGAATTTATTTTAGTCATAGATATGATAGTTTCGCAAATGCCTATATTGATGTCCCTTACATGATAAGATTAAAACATATGAGAGATTTTATGTAAATAGGATTTTGGCAAGAGGTAGATTTTTGATGGTAAGAGGTGAAAAATGATAGATTACCTGCTTGTATGGGCATATGAAAATTGATATAATTTAAAATACTATCAAGGAAATCACCAACTTCTATTGTGCATAGCCATAAATGATTGGTGAGGGCTTGCTTGTATCAGAAGGGTTCTGGTATGTTTACAGCAGAATCACAGCGGATTGCAAATATTCGCTTGAAAGAGGGAGGAAAATGCTTATGAAACATAATCTAAAAAAGAATGAAAAAAAGAAAAAAGTTGTATTTATCAACGGATGGAGAAAGATGTGCAGTATGGTACTTGTATTCAGCATGGCAGTATCACTTGGTGCAGGATATGTATCATCACAGAGGGTTGAAGCTAAGGCTTATGACACATCAATGTCTCAGTTTAACAAACAGTATCTCGATACAAACACTTTTACGGTAAAGGGTGAGGCTTATCTTGTCGGCACTGACAATGTTGCAAAGATAGGAAGTACGCAGACTGTTTATTCGGTGCCGGAGGGTACGAAGATTCAGGGAAAAACGATAAAATCCAAATATCTGCCACAGGATAATAACCAGACTGTCAAATATATCTGGAACGGCAGTGGAAATGTAGTCGGTGGAGGAATAGACTGGATAAGTGATCATAACTCCAGTGCAGCTTTCTTAGAGTATGAAACCACAAAATTCAAGGTACTTGCCTATGATGACCAGTGGGTTATCGTGTGGAGTGAAGGATATACACCATATAAAAACCTTACGGAATTTCAGTCGTGCAAAACTTATCTTGTACAGACGGCACACCGTCCGGGATTTTACCGTGTAAAGAGAGAACAGGTATGGCTTGATATGGGTCGTTATGAAAGCACCACCCCTAAGGATGGGGAGAAAGTTACTATTAAGGCAGAGGGCAAGACAACGAAGGCATTTGTCGGTATAAAACTTTTTAACGGAATACCGTCATGGGGGGATTCGTACCGTGTACCGATTAACACAAAGCTTCAGGTTGTATCTACAGAGCCGATAGAATCTAAGACAAAAGGTGACAAGTCAAAATACTATAAGATATATTTCAACGGTAAAAATTCCGTAGATTATATGACATATAAAAGTTCCGGATATTATTATGTGAATGCGAAGTATGTGAATCTATATAATAAAGATACAAAAGTTCCAAAGGAAGCTAAGGAAGGCAAGGTTTATAAACTTGCTGCAGGTAAAGAACTTAATGTATATGAGGAAAAGAGTACGACAAGTACGGTTCTGGGTTCAATGGAAAACGATGTCACAGTCGAATATTTTGCTGATGAGACAGATGATACATGGACAACTATATGGTTTAACAGTAAAAAGGCATATGTAAAGAGTTCATATTTTTCAAAGTCTACAGCCGTAAGCGGTGGAAGTAAGGTTACTAATCTGCATATAAAAGATATTGTTAATAATCAATATGTCGTTGGCTGGGATGACCTTTACAACAGCACGGGATATAAAGTGGGAGTTATTACTTCATGGGATAAATTTCTTCTTGCAGCGAGTAAACAGATACCGGGCAGCAGAAATTATGAACTTATAGAAGATGCTGATATTGAAACAAATTATTATAAGGTAAAAAAGTCATGCTTTAATAAGAGAAAAACGATAGATATTTTTGTTTACGGACCGTCAAGCAAAGTAAGTGATACAGCACATATGACGCTTTCTGCACCGCCTGAGAGAGATGTAAAACCGATAGCAGAAACGAAATTATCTTATAACAAGAAAAAGAAGAAGTATGTTACGAAAAACAATATTACTAAAAATACAGTAAAGATAGTGAATTTTTATACAGATTATGCAAAGCACCAACTTCAGTATTCTTCAAATAAGAATTTTAAAGATGCTAAAACTATCACTAAGTCAGGTGGAAATGTAAAAAAATATACAAGAAAATCTATTGTTATTAAGGGACTTAAACCTAACACAACATATTATTTTAGACAGAGATACAAGGCAGCGGTCAAGACAGATGCCGGAACAAAGTATCTTATTGCACCGTGGTCTAAGTCATTAAAGATTAAAACGCTTGCTAAGTAAAATAAATGTGTAAGTGCAATAAAAACAGCCGGGTTCGATAAAATCGAATCCGGCTGTTCTATGTTTTTGTTCTGTATCATGCATGGAACAATAGGCAAAATATCCATACATGATAAAGTTTTACTGGTTTTGATATAAAAATATAAGCATAATTTACATGATGAATAAATATTCATATGATGAATGTTATTCATCATGAATACTATCCATCGGTTTATTTTGAAACGGCTTCTACGCGAATAGTGTTTGTTTTTCCTGATACACCGCTCACCTGACCGCCGGTGAGGACAACATTGTCGCCTTTGTTTAAGTTAAATATTTTCTTTGCATGATTCATTGCGTGATAGAACATGACATCAACAGAGTTAAATTCCTCGCTGAGAACAGGAGTTACCCCCCAACTCAAATTTAATTTTCTCCATGCTTTTATGGATGTTGTCATGCCGATTATGTCAACAGGGCAGCGGAAACGGCTTACCATACGAACTGTATTTCCTGAAAGTGAACTTATGACAATACCCTTTGCGTTTGTATCAATAGCCATTGCACAGGTAGCGTGCGATATGGCATCAGTATTATCTTTTATTCTGTATTCAGTGGTTCTGAAGCGTTTCGCATAGTCAATATTCTTTTCCGTATATAATGCGATTTCTGCCATGTTTTTAACGGCAGCGACAGGGTATTTTCCTGAAGCTGACTCACCCGAAAGCATTATTGCCGATGAACCATCATAGACTGCGTTTGCAACATCAGAGATTTCTGCTCTTGTAGGGCGGGGATTCTGTATCATTGATTCAAGCATTTCAGTAGCAGTTATAACTCTTTTTCCGAGAAGTCTGCATTTTTTGATAAGATATTTCTGGATGGCGGGAACTTCTACAAATGGAATTTCCACACCTAAGTCACCTCTTGCAACCATGATTCCATCTGCAATCTCGCAAAGTTCTTCAATGTTTTCGACACCTGAGCGGTTTTCAATCTTAGCGATAATATCAATATCTGAACCGCCGTTTTCATTTAAGAAGTTTCTAAGGTCGAGTAAATCCTGCTTTGTTGAAACAAAAGATGCTGCAACAAAATCGACCTCATTTTTGATACCAAAAAGCAAATCTTTTTTATCCTGTTCGCTCAGATAAGGCCCTGTCATCACATGATTAGGGAAATTCATGCTCTTTCGGTCGGACATTTCTCCTCCGACCTTTACTTTACATATGGCATCATTTCCTTTAAGTTTAACAACCTCAAAAATAAGTAAGCCATTGTTTACAAGGATGGTGTCACCGATTTTCAGCTCATTTATAAGATTTTTGTAACTGACTGATACACGCTTATTGTTTCCCTCAACCTCGTCAGTAGTAAATATAAAGGTGTCACCATCTTTCAAAGTAATTTTATGATTTTCAAATGTGCGTATCCTGTATTCAGGACCTTTTGTGTCGAGCATTATCGCTATTGGAAGACCAAGTTCTTCTCTTACTTTTTTGATTCTGTCTATCTTCTGCTGATGTTCTGGATGAGTTCCGTGAGAGAAATTAAGTCTCGCAACATTCATGCCTGCCATGCACATTTGTTTTAATGTCTCTTCGCTTTCACTTGCCGGACCAATGGTACAAATAATTTTAGTTTTTCTCATGATGAGTAGCTCCTTTCGATTAGCCGATTTACTTTTCAGTGCTTTTATTTATCATATCATCGCCATGTTCGCCGGTAGCATCAACATCGCTGCCCGAAAACCACAATCCAAATGCGGTAAGACCAACAATGAATAATATACCGATAATAATCAAAATGATTCGTAACATAACTTTTCCCTCCTGATATATGTTGGTACAGTGATTTTTTTAACCGTACATATGATAAAAAGCTATGTTAAATTTTCTTTTTTCCATCCTTCATATGTATATAATCGATGATAAAGGCTGTTGACCTCGGCTCACAAGCGACTGAGATATATTCAGAAAGACCTTGATACAGAGGGATATGTATCGTATCAGATATATTTGCCAAATACAGCAGCGACTTGTAGGTGTTTGATAAAGTTCGTATTTTATGAGAAATCTCAGGACGGGATATAAGCTCCTGTCTGCCAAGCATCTCTGGAGTACATATATCTTCGCCGGAAGATGTTATGGATAAATTATATATTGCCTCTTCAGAATGAACAGATGCAGCCTGATCAATAAAAGGTGTGGATATGGTTGATGTGTAAGAAACAAGGCAGGAAAGAATTATACACAATGTAACAAGTAAACTTGTATATCTGCATTGTTTTTCGTTGAAACGCATATCTGCTCCACCTCCTTTTTAAAAAGCCGCTCATAAATTACTTATAAGAATAGCACATTGATATCAATAGGGCAAATATATTTTTGTAAAATTTATTGGATTTATGTAACAGTTCAGCCATAAAAAGATAATTGGCAATACAATGAGCTTGTTCATTGTATTGTTAAGTACCTTTTTATGGTAGAATAGCCTTTCATTTCTGAAATGAAATAAACAAAAGCTGCAAAGCAGCGACTGACAGCTCGCTGGCAGGTTTATGAATGTAAGAAATGCAAGGCTGAACTGTTACGGATTTATAAATGTAAGAAATGTAAGGGTGAACTGTTACGGCTTATGATTCATTTATGATAATGTCCTAATATACCGCAAAGGAAATTGAAAGAGTCTGATTACTCGCGAAATTATCGTCGTTTTTCGACAACTAAAAGAAAAATTAAAAAAAATTTGATTATTTTATTTGTTTTTATGTCGTATTATGATAAAATATGTACAAAAAATACTTGTTTATGTATAAAAATAAGCGGTTATATGCCGTGATTATAGTGGTATAGAATAATAAAAATCATGAATAGTTTTGTGTCTGGGCACACCTGGCACAAATTTTATGTATTAGTGTTCACACTTTATATGAGGGCGTAATCACTAAAGATGCAAAAATGTGTGCAGAAATGAGGCGTATGTATGAAAAGAAAAATATTATCACTTTTAATGACATTCTGTATGGTGTTTTCTTTGACATCCTGTGGAAGAGGAGGGAAAGTCGTCGACATGGTCACTAATGATACCGGCGAAAAGACGGAGGTATCACAGAACTCAGATACGGCGAAAAAAGCTGCCGATACGAACAAAGCCGGAATGAAGACTATTTCTAAAGAAGAGCTGAAGATAGGTGTTCTTTATATAGGAAGTGCATCGGAGACTTCAGGTTATACATATGCACATGAGATAGGTATTCAGGGTATGGCAAACAATATCGGTTTGTCGGATAATCAGATAGTAAGAAAAGAAAGTGTAAGTGACAGTGATGAGAAAGCTATAAAAGCAGCTTTGCAGGATTGTGTTGATAAGAAATGTAATGTAATCTTTGCGACAAGCTGGGGATATATGAACCAGATTGAAAAATTTGCAGAGAAATATCCTGACATATATTTTGCACATGCAACGGGTTATCTGAGCAATGGTAAAAATTTTACGAACTATTTCGGAAGGATTTATCAGACGAGATATTTATCAGGTATAGTTGCAGGGCTTAAGACAAAGACAAATAAGATAGGTTATGTTTCTGCTATGGGTACGGACAACAGCGAGTGTACCGGAGGTGTTGACGCATTTGCGATAGGTGTTGAGTCGGTAAACAAGGCTGCAAAGATAAAAGTTGCCGTGACAAATTCATGGTACGCACCGGATGATGAAAAGAAAGCATCAGATGCACTTATAGCAGCGGGGTGTGATGTGCTGGCACAGCATTGTGATACGACAGCACCACAGGAAGCTTCACAGGACAACGGTACATGGTCGATAGGATACAATTCAGATATGAGTAAGGAAACACCAAAAGCAACGCTCACATCTGTTATCTGGAACTGGAGTGCTTATTACACATCATATATAAGCAGTATCATCAATGCTTCATATGATGGCAAGAATTATTATGGTGGAATGAAAGAGAACCTTGTAAGCCTTACGGAACTGTCATCGCTTTGTGAGAGAGATACAGAGGATAAGATAAAAGAAGCAAAGGAAAATATCATTTCAGGAAAGTTTGGAGTGTTTGACGGAGTGTTAAAGACAAACACGGGAAAGACTGTAGGAAAAGAGGGAAAGACACTTGATGATGCCACTATAACAGGAAAGATAAACTGGTATTATCACAATGTATCGCTGATAAACTGGAAATAGACAGGGGGTATGCCGTTATGAGGATATTTGAAAACTGGAAATTAAAATATAAGATTTTATTTGTGGCACTTTTGCCAATTCTTGTGGTATGTATAGCCGTGATGGTGATTAATAATACGGTTATAAAAAATACTTTACTTGACAAGACAAAAAATGAACTTAAGGCGACGGCAGAGGCTTTGAGTGCCGCTTACAATCAAAATTCAGGTGAGTATTTCCAAAATGATGACGGCGAAATATGGAAAGGTACATACAATGTATCACTTTCACAGAAGCTGGTTACGGAAATGAGCGAGAAAACGGGAAGCAGTCTCACATTTTTCTATGGAGACAAAAGGCTTGTAACTTCCCTAAAAGATAAAAAAGGCGATTACATTCTTGGTTCAAAAGCAGGAGATTATCTAAAGAAAAATGTTCTTGAGGGAGGAAAGGATGTATTTACAAGTCGTGTCAGCGTAGAAGGGACTATGTATTATGGCTATTACATCCCGGTAAAGCAAAATAACAGTGACGACATAATCGGAATGATATTTGCCGGTATGCCGGCAAGGGAAGTTGATAAGACAATAAATCTCGTTAGCGGACTGTTGTTTTTGATATTAGGTATTGTGCTTGTTTTAACGATATTTGTCAGTGTACTTGCATCAAAGGAAATTGCATCGGCGATAGAGGATAGTGTACTTGTCGTACAAAATATGGCATCGGGAAATTTAAATGTAAGTATAAACCGGAAAAATCTCGGCAGAAAAGATGAAGTAGGTAAACTTTCAGCCGGTACGAAAAGCCTTCGTGAAAGTCTTGGCAATATGATAGGTGCAATATCGGATAATACACTTAGTCTTGATGTTGCATCTCAGGATATGAGTAATATCGCAGGGCAGGCAAGTGACGCTATGGACTCGATAAGTGAAAATCTTAAGAGTGTGCTTGAAAGTGCCAAAAATCAGGCAGAAGTGACTGCAAGTGTTGATGACAATGTCAATAATATCAACATGATGCTCAAACAGACCGGGGACGAGGCAGACGGACTTTCAGATGCAGCGGATGATATGCTTGGAACGGGCAGAGAGGTCGATAACAGTCTTAAAAATCTTTACAATTCAAACGAAGAAGTTCTTGATGCGATAGAGAGGATAAGAAAGCAGACGAGCGAGACGGATATTTCTGTTGATAAGATAAAAGAAGCGGTAAATCTTATAGCGTCCATTGCAGAGGAGACAAATCTTTTGAGTTTAAATGCGTCCATAGAAGCGGCGAGAGCCGGGGAGAGTGGAAAAGGTTTTGCTGTTGTAGCTGTTGAGATAAGTAAACTTGCGGAACAGAGTAATGCGGCATCTGCCGACATAGAAAAAATGATAATGGATCTCGGACAAAATTCTGAGAGAACAGTAGAGACTATGGAAATGGTTCAGGATGCGATAAACAGACAGTCGGATGATATGAACAATACCAGAAAGATATTTGAAAAGGTAAAAGACCGCATAAACCTTGTAGCAAAAGGTGTTGCAAATATTAGGGAAGCCACGGAGAGACTGGAAGGCGAGACTACATATATAGCTGAGGATATTAACGGACTTAATACGGCAGCAAACAAGAATATGAAAAATGTAAAAGAGACAATGGAAGCCGGTGAGGAAGTCCTTAAAGTTGTGAAGAATGTCAGTAGTATGTCCGTGAATGTCAATACAGCCGCTAATGAAATGATGCAGTCGGTTGAAAAATTCAGAAAAAAGTAAATATAAGATAGTAAAAGCCTTATCATCAGTGATAAGGCTTTTACTATCTTTAAAGAAAAAAGAGGATTGAACTATCAGTCTTTGCTGATAGTTCAAAAAATAATGTAAAAAATGTGTACTTAATTGTTGATTAAGTACGGTACAAAAAGGAGTTGGTCTGCGATAGAGGGAGCTATCACAGACCCAAATGAAAAAAATGAAAAAGAATCTATCTCAAACATAAGTCAATAAGCTAATTTAGTTGTTGTCGAAACAGGTGACAAAAATAAGAATCACTGTATGTTTAAATTCCTACTTTTGTTTTACTCACCCGCTTCATTTATGTTTATAAGTACATTATATATGTTAATTGTGTTTGTTTTGTGTTTCATTTATGAAGTGATTGTGAAAATAAGCCCTTAAATCTAAACAAAATCTAAAAAAACACCGACAGAAGGTATGTTTTTTGTCGGTGCTTTTAAAAAGTATTATTTTAAAGTAATAAAATAATTTATTTGTACTTGTATAAGTATTGTATATTAAAAATTTAAAATATATAAATATGATTAAATCTGTCCGTATTTCTTAAGAACAGCCTGTATTCTTTCAGTAGGGTTTAACAGATCACTTATTGACTGGTCATGATTGAGTGTGTCAATAAGAAGAGCAACATATTTGCTCATATCAACATTGATATAGTAATCTCTTTTTAGAACTTCTTCAGGCTGATATACAAGATTTGTAGTAAGAACTTTGTCGATAAGTCCTTTTTCGTGAGCTTCATCAAATTTTTCCATTCCGTTTGTGAAAAGACCAAATGTAGCAGCTACAAATATACGGTTAGCTTTTCTTCTCTTTAACTCTGTGGCAACATCTATCATACTTTCGCCTGAAGAAATCATATCATCAATAATAATAACATCTTTTCCTTTGAGGTCTGAACCTAAAAATTCATGTGCTATAATAGGATTTCTTCCATCGACAATTTTACTGTAATCACGGCGTTTATAGAACATTCCTACATCAATACCGAGGACATTTGCATAATAAACGGCGCGTCCCATAGCACCTTCGTCAGGACTTATAACCATAAGGTGGTCAGTATCAATCTTGAGGTCATCGACATTTTTAAGGAGAGCTTTTATAAACTGGTATGTCGGCTGAACCGTTTCAAAACTCTTTAAAGGAATGGCATTCTGAACACGAGGGTCATGTGCATCAAAAGTGATAATACTCTCAACACCCATCTGTGTAAGTTCCTGAAGTGCAAGGGCACAATCGAGTGATTCGCGTGCACTTCTTCTGTGCTGGCGGCTCTCATATAAGAAAGGCATAATAACAGTGATTCGTCTTGCTTTGCCACCGACAGCGGCAATAATACGCTTAAGATCCTGATAATGGTCATCAGGAGACATATGATTTGTCTGACCACATACAGTATAAGTCAGATTGTAGTTACATACATCTACTAAGATATAAAGATCCTGACCTCTGACTGATTCTCTGATAATACCTTTTGCTTCGCCGGAACCAAATCTTGGGCACGCTGAATCAATGATGAATGAGTCTCTGTTGTAGCCTGCAAAAGAAGCCGCGGTAGCATGATTTTGTGCTCTGTCATTTCTCCAGTCAACAATATAGTCATTGACTCTTTTTCCCATGTCCCTGCTGCTCTCAAGTGCAAGAATACCGAGAGTACCATAAGGGATTGTTTCAGCTAATTTGTCATGTCGTTTCATAATAGTTTGTCCTCCATAATGTATTTGGATAAAGGAAAATAAATAATTTTCCCAGGTTAAGAGATAGCAATCTTAATGCGTATATCGTCACCGGCTATCATATAAAAATTATAATATCCGGTAAATCTTGAAAAGATACGCTCACTGTATCGTTCTCTCAATTCCTGAAATGAGAGATTTGTTGATATAATTGTTGATTTTTGTTTCATGTGTCTTTCTTCTATAAAATAATACAACTGGGAAGTTGTAAAACTGTTTGCCAGTTCTGTGCCCAGATCATCAATGATAAGCAGTTCACAGTTTAGAATATATGAGACTTGTTCGTTATTAATATACTCATCAGTCTTATAGAACTTATTTTTTTCTAAAATATCAAAAAGCTGCAAAGAAGTCAAGTACACAACGGTATGCGAAGTGTCTAAAAGCTCTTTTGCTATGCAGTGTGTAAGAAAAGTTTTTCCAACACCGGTTTCACCATAAAAGATGAGGTTATCATATGCCGTGTCAAAATGTTTAACAAAGTCAAGACAAACATCTCTGACTCTGAGAATATTTTCACGCGCTGTTAATGATAAATTTTCTATAATATGACTATTATCATAAAAATCCGGGTTAAAAGTATTAAAATTCTCTTTTTCAAGTATATCAGATAAATTTGAATTGGCATATAAAGAATTTATCTCATATTGTTTAAGACAGTGGCATGGTTTATTATCAATGTATCCTGTGTCCATACAGTCTTTACATGAATAGATAGGCGAAAGATAATCAGCCGGATAACCGTTTTTTGTAAGAAGTTCAATCTTTTTGCTGACAAGCTGTGATTTTTTTTCACGGTATGTCTGTTCATCAAGTTTTTCATCGGGACTAAGAAGTTCCATGCGTGCCTGATTTGTGGAAAGATTGATGATTTCATTTTGAATTTCCTTAAGTTTTGGAATTTTGTTAAAAAGCTTTTCATATCTTGCTGCAACAATGCGTTTGTTTTTTAATCTCAACTGGTCATACTTATACATGATATCACGATATTGAGTGTTTGATAATCCCATAAATTTCCTCCATTATAAAGATATGTACTCTAGGTATCTTCTTAAAACGAGTTGTTTTGGCTGGATTTACGATATACTGTTTTCATTTTTCGTACACTGTGTACGCATTGTGAAAATGTCATTGTGTATCAAAAATCCATCTCGAAATTCTTCGTTCAGAAAATTCCGGGAGCACATAGATGGAAAGTTTTGCTGTTGCTGGTTCAGCGTGCAAATCTTTATTATCTGTTTAAAAGTTTTTTTTCGAGTTCACTTATCTCAGCGTGAGATGTATCTCTCTGTCTGAAAGTGTTAAATTGGTTTTTCTTTACATAACCATTAACGGAGCTGCCTGTTGTGTTATATCTGTAGCTGCCTGAATTTGAGTTATCCTTTTGTGATTTTTTATCAGCTTTGTTCTTGGCATATATTTCGTCAGCTTTTTCAACATCGAGTAATGTTTTTATACCTGATTTATGCCAGTTGTCGAGTATGCCATCTGTATATTTGAAGTCTGCTTTCTGGATTTTTAACATTGTGCGGTTGCACGCTTCAAGAATTACGCTTAAGTCAATGCTCCAGTCTTTCTGCCACTTTTCAACAAACTGTTTTTCAATCATTGCGAGAGGTCTTCCAAGTCCAAACGCTTTTGATATGGCGGTATGTGCCGTATTGTAATCAGTAGATTCTTTTTTTGCATCTTCAGGTGTTTTTACACCGCGCTCATGCCAGGCTAATGCAACAGCCTGTATGTAGCTTGAATTACTCTTTCCGAGTGAGATACAATATTCATAAAGATGAAGAAGTAAGTCGGAAGAAAAGTGCAATGTACCATAAAGATATGATATAAGTTCTATCTCATTTGGCTTGAACGGTCTTTCAAGAAACGATTCGATAACCTGACATGCCCATTTAAAATCCTGATTTGAGGCAAGTTCTTTTAATTGTTTAGGAGAGACAGTAACAGGTTTGCTGTTTAAAAATCTGTTTTCTGTTTCTTTAGTGCCGGAAAAAGGCATCTGTTCAGTACTTGCTATATCATCAATTACTTCGTCAGTCTGTGTATCCTTCTTTATGGATTCATATACATCATCAGGGTTATACATATCTATGGAAATTAAGTTATCTTCATTATCAACAGTGATGCAGATAAGCCCTTTTTTTTCCCAATGCTGTAAAGCACGAATAATATCTCTTTCGGTGCTGTCCATTTTATCAGCAAGCTCGGAAACCGATATGTCCGTTTTTCCAGCCTGGATATATTCTGACAGGTAAAGATAAACTTTTACATAACTGCCGTTTGCATCAAGCATAAAATGCTCGATAAAAGCATTGCTTATCACTGTATTCGGTTTTATATATCCCGTACAGGAGAAAACATTTTCCATGATAAACCTCGTTTCTTTGTAGTATAAAATTTATGATATACATAGTCCACCGAATTGTATTTTATCATGTTTTAAAAATGTTTCAAGTCATTGATGTAAAACAGCTATGTGGATTGATAAAATGTGGATAATGTGGAAAATGTTAATAATAGGACAAAATGCCTGAAATACCTATTATACCGGGAATAAAAATATCCACAATGGATTGTGAAGAATTATTAACAATCTATTGTGGATAATGTGGATAACTTATTTGTTGACGAGTGCTTCGCCTATGGATACTACATTTCCGGCACCCATAGTTATCAACAAATCACCGTTGATACAATTTTCAAGTAAAAATTTTTCAATTTCATCAAAACTTGGAAAATAGTATGCTTTTTTGCCAAGTTTTTCAAGCTCCGCCTGGAGTGTTTTTGATGAAATATCGCCCGGATCCTGTTCTCTGGCAGCATAAATATCAGCAAGAACAATATTTTCTGCAAGTGAAAGAGCCTGTGCAAATTCTTTTAAAAGAGCTCTTGTTCTGCTGTAAGTGTGCGGCTGGAAAACGCACCAGAGGTGTTTGTGTGGATATTTCTGTGCTGCAGCAAGTGTAGCTGCGATTTCTGTCGGATGGTGTGCATAATCATCAATGACAGTAACACCGTTAAATGTACCTTTAAGTTCAAAACGGCGTTCAGTTCCGACAAAATCAGAAAGACCATTTAATATAGAAGCTTCGTCTATTCCATAATATTCTGATAAAGCTATTGCCGAAAGTGAATTTGATATATTGTGCCTGCCAACTACATTAAGCTTAATCTGCATATCTGTTTTCTGACCGTTTCTTATGAGTGTGTAACAGCCATGACCTTTTTCATCAAAGCTGATGTCTGCTGCAGAGTAATCGGCACCATCATCAAGACCGAAAGTGATGACCTTGCATTTGAGTCCGTCTGTTATCTCGTTTAATTTGTCAATATCCTTATTTATAACAAGGACACCGTTTTCTGGTATAAGTTCTGCGTATTTGCGGAATGAATGTCTTATGTCGTCAATGTCTTTGAAGAAATCAAGATGGTCTGCATCGACATTTAAGATGATTCCTGCTGTAGGATGGAATTTTAAAAAGCTGTTTGTGTACTCGCAGGCTTCAGTGATGAAATTCTCTGAATGGCCGATGCGGATATTTCCGCCTATTGCATCAAGAATACCGCCTACTGATATAGTAGGGTCTTTTTTTGCCGCAAGAAAAATCTGTGACAGCATTGAAGTGGTAGTAGTTTTGCCGTGAGTACCGGAAATGCCGATGGCATTTGGATAATTTTTCATGACCTGACCTACCATTTCAGCTCTTTCCATCATAGGAATACCAAGCTCTTTTGCCCTGACAAATTCAGGATTATCAGGATGAATTGCAGCAGTGTAAACCACAAAGTCAATATCTGCTGTAATATTTTCGGTTTTCTGTCCATATATGATATTTATGCCTAAGCTCTCAAGATGATCTGTTATCTTGCTTTCTTTCATATCTGAGCCACAGACATTGAAGCCGTTTTCATGAAGAAGCTGGGCGAAACCGCTCATGCTTATACCCCCGATTCCGATAAAAAATACTTTGCATGGATTATTAAGATTTATTTGATACATAATTCCACCGTCCTATCTGTTTTTATAAGTTATCTCTTCTTATATTAAAACAATGAATGGAAAAAAACAATTACAAAATAAAAATGTAATAAAAATATAAATTATTTGTAATTAAAAGGGATTAAAAAACTTATTATGGATGCACGAATTAAAATTTAGAATTAAAGAGAAAAAGCTGATGAACTAAAGGAACAACAAGGAAATTTTTGCTAAATATATATACATAATAGGTAAATCATGAAAAAATTTGTTAAATATTACAAAAAATAGTTTAAAAAAAATGACGAATTTGTTCACATTTTGTTCATGATGTGTTATAATAAATTGCACGGGGAATGAATATACTATATTGTCACAAAAAAAATCCGTAATTGTGAAATATGAAATTTCGTAAAAGGTCATAAATGGTTTATTCCATTGCCTTGAACTTATAGGTGGACAAGTAATGGGTGACTGTATATATATGAATTTCAAACGAAAAAACATAAAAGGGGTGATAGTGTGATTAAAAAAGAAATGATAGCGATGCTTTTGGCAGGCGGACAGGGCTCAAGACTTGGAGTTCTCACTGCTGATGTTGCAAAACCGGCAGTGTCATTCGGAGGAAAGTACAGGATTATTGATTTTCCGCTTAGCAACTGCATTAATTCAGGAGTAGACACGGTAGGTGTTCTTACACAGTACCAGCCACTTAGGCTGAATACACATATTGGAATAGGTATTCCGTGGGATTTGGATAGAAATGTAGGTGGTGTGTCTATACTGCCACCATATGAAAAGAGTGCAAGCAGTGAATGGTACACGGGAACGGCAAATGCAATCTATCAGAATTTAAAATACATGGAATATTTTAATCCTGACTATGTGCTTATACTTGGCGGAGATCATATTTATAAGATGGATTATGAGGTCATGCTTGATTTTCACAAGGCAAATAAGGCTGATGTTACACTTGCAACGATTCCGGTTCCTATCGAGGAAGCAAGCAGATTTGGTGTAGTGATAACTGATGATAGCGGAAAGATTCAGGAGTTTGAGGAAAAACCTGAGCATCCGAGAAGCAATCTTGCTTCAATGGGTATTTACATATTCTCGTGGCCTGTTTTAAGAGAGGCACTCATAAAGCTTAAAGACCAGCCGGCGTGTGATTTTGGAAAACATATTATTCCTTATTGCCATGAGCAGGGAAAACGCATCTTTGCATATGAGTACAACGGATACTGGAAAGATGTAGGAACACTCGGAGCATACTGGGAAGCAAACATGGAACTTACAGACCTTATACCTGTATTTAATCTTTATGAGGAGTATTGGAAGATTTATACAAAGAGTGATAAGATTCCACCGCAGTTTGTATCAGATGAAGCGTCTATTGACAGATCGATTATAGGTGAAGCTTCAGAGATATATGGCAATGTAAGTAATTCTGTTATAGGTACCGGTGTATATATTGCACCCGGAGCTGTAGTAAGAGACTCCATCATTATGAGTTCATCATATATTGATGAGGGCACTGTTATAGACAAGGCTATAATTGCAGAAAGTGTAAAGATAGGAAAGAATTGCAAGATTGGTGTCGGTGAAGAAAAACCAAACAAGTTTAAGCCTGATATATATGCTTTCGGACTTGCGACTATAGGTGAGGATAGTGTTATCCCGGATGGAGTAAGTGTAGGAAAGAATACGGCTATATCAGGAGTGACGGAACTTAGCGATTATCCAAACGGATTGCTCGACAGTGGTGAAAGTTTGATTAAGGCAGGTGATAAGGTATGAGAGCAATAGGAATCGTGCTTGCTGGAGGAAACAGCAGCAGAATGAAAGAGTTATCAAACAAAAGGGCAGTGGCAGCTATGCCTATCGCCGGCGGATACAGGAGTATTGACTTTGTTCTTAGCAATATGAGCAATTCGCATATCCAGAAAGTAGCTGTATTTACACAGTACAATGCAAAATCACTTAATGAACATCTCAATTCATCAAAGTGGTGGGATTTTGGAAGAAAGCAGGGAGGTCTGTATGTGTTTACACCTACGACTACACCGGAAAACAGCTATTGGTACAGAGGAACTGCCGATGCTATAGCACAGAACCTTGATTTTCTCAAATCAAGCCATGAACCATATGTTGTAATCGCTTCAGGTGATGGCGTTTATAAAATGGACTACGCAAAAGTGCTCGAATACCATATTGCAAAAAAAGCAGACATTACTATAGTTACATCG
Source organism: Clostridium sp. AM27-31LB (assembly GCF_003480745.1). Taxonomy (NCBI): domain Bacteria; kingdom Bacillati; phylum Bacillota; class Clostridia; order Eubacteriales; family Clostridiaceae; genus Clostridium; species Clostridium sp. AM27-31LB. The sequence continues at coordinate 143,468 of NZ_QUJS01000007.1, forward strand.
ACGGTTGATGAGAGAGATGATCCAAGTAGATTTGGTGTTATAAATACCGATGCTGACGGCAGAGTTACTGACTTCGAGGAGAAGCCTATCACGACAGACGGTCGTCAGGTTTCAACGGGTATATATATAATAAGAAGACGCCAGCTTATAGAACTTATAGAAAAAGCTGCTGAGGAAGAAAGACATGACTTTGTAACAGATATTCTTATAAGATATAAAAATGTCAAGAAGATATATGCTTATAAGATGGATACATATTGGAGCAATATCGCATCAGTTGATTCTTATTACAATACAAATATGGATTTTCTTAAGAAAGATGTGAGAGATTACTTCTTTAGACAGTATCCTGATATATATTCAAAGGTTGAAGATCTTCCACCGGTTAAATATAATCTCGGTTCAAATGTGAAGAACAGTCTTGTTTCGAGCGGTTGTATAATAAACGGTTCGGTAGAAAATTCTATTCTGTTTAAAAAGGTGTATGTTGGAAATAACTGTACTATCAAAAATTCCATCATTTTAAATGATGTATATATAGGAGATAATACTCACATTGAAAACTGCATAGTTGAGAGCCGTGATACTATCAGGGCAAATACAAGTTATGTAGGAGAAAATGGTCAGATAAAGATTGTTATCGAAAAGAATGAAAGATATGCACTATAATAGGAAGAAATACATTTAAAAAAGAATATATAAAGCATTAGCACATCATGGCAGTTTGTCATGATGTGTTGTGGTGATAAAGGAAAAAAGGGGGTTAAGCTGTGCAGATAACAGATATAAGAGTACGAAAGCTTACAAAAGAAGGAAAGATGAAAGCTGTTGTATCGGTTACATTTGATGATGTATTTGTTGTTCATGACATAAAAGTCATAGATGGCGACAAAGGACTGTTTATTGCAATGCCAAGCAGACGTGCGGGAGACGGTGAATATCGTGATATAGCACATCCTATAAATTCAGATATGCGTGACAGGCTTCAGAGTGAGATACTTGCAAAGTATGAAGAAGCTGTTAAAGAAAGCAGGGAAAATGAAACTGCTGAGGAATAATATGCGGCAGCAGTTAGTATGTGATACTGTAAAACTAGAAAATATAAAAATGGTATAAGGTAAAAATCGCTAAAAGCATCGTATAAAAACGATGCTTTTTGTGCATTTTGTAGAAAAATGAAAAAAGTTGTGAAAAACTGAAAAAAGGCTTGCAAAACCTTTTGAGTCGGTGTATAATAGCAACTGCTGTGACATTGATAGCTGTGAAGCGTGAGGTTGCTGCCTTGATGGCAGGTTTTCCGTGGAGCGAATGTCAAGTTAGGAAACTGGCGACAAGTCACTGTACAACAATTTGATATCTTATATGTAACATTAGGAAACATATTTAGATAAGGCGGGATTTTCTGCGGCTTAATTGTAAACCATAGCAGGAAACACCCGGATAAGTGTACAGTCACCACTTGTTCCGCTGAAATTAGCAGACTTGGCAAAAAGCCAGATCAGTATGTCTGCAAAAAGTGCGAAAAGGAGGCGGCTTTTTTTATGGCAACAAATGTAATGAGAATTACACTTAAAGCGTATGACCACAATCAGATCGATCATGCTGCTGGAAAGATTATTGAGACATTGAAGAAAAACGGGGCAAAGGTTAGCGGTCCTGTACCTCTTCCAACAAAGAAGGAAGTTGTAACAATTCTTCGTGCCGTTCATAAGTACAAGGATTCCAGAGAGCAGTTCGAGCAGAGAACTCACAAGAGACTGATTGATGTTATCGCTCCTACACAGAAGACTATCGAAGCTCTTACTAAGATGGATATTCCTTCTGGCGTAGCAGTCAATCTTAAAATGAAAGAAAAATAATTCTGAGAATATCTCAGTTTGGAATGTTTCTTATATTATAAGAAAGAATTCCTATTTGAAATGAGTAAGTCCTTAGGGTTTATATATAAATCGCGTAATATGCGGTTCGAGTTTTTGGTTTACGAACTTGCACATTATAGACCGTCTAGGATGATTTCAAATTTTTTAGAATTTGAAATCCGCTGTAGATTAACAGGAGGTGCAAAACAATGAATAAAGCTATTTTAGCTACAAAGGTCGGTATGACACAGATCTTTAATGAAAACGGAGTTTTAACTCCAGTCACTGTACTTCAGGCTGGCCCTTGCTATGTAACACAGGTAAAGACAGTTGACAATGATGGATACAGTGCAGTTCAGGTAGGTTTTGTTGATAAGAAAGATAAAGTTATCACAAAAGATGCCTCAGGTAAAAAAGAAATCAAGAGAAGTCATGGTGTTAATAAGCCGTTACAGGGACATTTTGCAAAGGCTGGTGTTTCTGGAAAGAGATATCTGAAAGAATTCAAGTTTGAAAACGCTGAAGAGTACACACTCGGTCAGGAAATCAAAGCTGATATCTTTGAAGCAGGCGACAAGATCGATGCAACAGGAACTTCAAAAGGTAAAGGATTCCAGGGTGCAATCAAGAGACATGGTCTTCACAGAGGACCTATGGGACATGGTTCTAAGTTCCACAGACACGCAGGTTCAAATGGAGCTTGTTCAGATCCGAGCCGTGTATTCAAGGGTAAGAAGATGCCTGGTCAGATGGGTTCAGTAAAAGTTACTATCCAGAACCTTGAAATCGTAAAGGTAGATGCAGAGCAGAACTTAATCTTAGTTAAGGGAGCTGTTCCGGGACCTAAGAAAGCTTGTGTAGTATTAAAGGAAAGCGTTAAGGCTTCTAAATAATTCTTTTAGAAAGGAGGAAAACACAGATGGCTAACGTATCTGTTTATAATATGGAAGGTAGCGAAGTTGGCAAGATGGACTTAAATGACAATGTATTCGCTGCAAAAGTAAATGAACATTTAATGCATATGGCTGTTGTTTTACAGCTTGCAAATAAACGTCAGGGCACACAGAAAGCTAAGACTCGTTCAGAGGTCAGAGGCGGTGGAAGAAAGCCTTGGAGACAGAAGGGAACAGGTCATGCAAGACAGGGTTCTACAAGAGCTCCACAGTGGACAGGCGGCGGAATCGTTTTCGCTCCAACTCCTAGAGATTACTCTTTCAAGATGAACAAGAAAGAGAAAGCAGGAGCAATTAAGTCTGCTTTGACAACAAGAGTAAATGAAGAAAAATTCTTCGTATTAGATTCTCTTAAATTTGATGAGATTAAGACAAAGAAAATGGTTGCTGTACTTGATGCATTAAAAGTAAACAAAGCACTTGTAATCCTTGATGGTGAGGACAATGCAAATGTTGCAGTTTCAGCAAGAAACATTGAAGGAGTAAGAACTGTTCCTGTAAATGCAATCAATGTATATGACATTATGAAATATGAGACAGTTATTCTTACAAAGAGTGCTGTAGCTAAAATCGAGGAGGTGTACGCATAATGGCAGATTTAAAGTATTATGACATCATCCAGAAGCCTATTATCACAGAGAAATCTATGACAGCTATGGAAGAAAAGAAGTACACTTTCGCTGTACACACAGAAGCAACTAAGGCTCAGATTAAAGAAGCTGTTGAGAAGCTTTTTGAGGGAACAAAGGTTGCTAAAGTCAACACAATGAACTTAGACGGAAAGACACGTCGCCGTGGTAGAACAGTTGGAAAGACAGCTAAGTCTAAGAAAGCTATTGTTAAGTTGACAGAGGATAGCAAGGACATCGAAATCTTTGAAGGTCTGTAAGATACAGCCCTAAAGATGAGATAAAGCATCCAGAGGTCGGAAATATCGCGTGGAAAACCTATCGCGCGAATCATTTTATAATGAGTATTGAAAGGAGAAAATGTCATGGGAATTAAATCATTTAACCCATATACACCTTCTAGAAGACACATGACAGTTGTTGACAGAACAGAGCTTTCAACGGCTGCACCTGAGAAGTCGCTCACAGTGTCATTGAAGAAGAACGCTGGTCGTAATGCTCAGGGTAAGATTACTGTAAGACATCGCGGTGGCGGTTCAAAGAGAAAATACAGAATCATTGATTTTAAGAGAAATAAAGATGGTGTTCCAGCAACAGTAAAGAGTATTGAGTATGATCCAAACAGAACAGCAAACATTGCACTTATCGCATATGCTGATGGACAGAAAGCTTACATCCTTGCTCCAGAAGGACTTAAGGTTGGACAGAAAGTTATGAACGGTGCTGATGCTGAGATCGCAGTTGGAAACTGTCTCCCACTTGAGAATATTCCGGTTGGTACACAGATTCACAACATCGAGCTTATGCCTGGTAAGGGTGGACAGCTTGTACGTGCAGCAGGAAACAGTGCACAGCTTATGGCTAAAGAAGGAAAGTATGCAACGCTCAGACTTCCTTCAGGCGAAATGAGAATGGTACCTATCGGTGCCCGTGCAACAATCGGTGTTATTGGAAACGGTGAGCATGCACTTGTAAACATCGGTAAAGCAGGACGTAAACGTAACATGGGTATCAGACCTACAGTTCGTGGTTCTGTTATGAACCCTAACGATCATCCACACGGTGGTGGTGAAGGTAAGACCAGTGTCGGACGTCCGGGTCCATGTACTCCTTGGGGTAAACCTGCTCTTGGTCTTAAGACACGTAAGAAGAACAACAAGTCAAATAAGATGATTGTTAGAAGAAGAGATGGTAAAGCCTTAGCTAAATAATTTAAGCTGAGAAATGTTGAAGTAAGGCTTCAGCCTTAGCTAAATAATTTAAGCTGAGAAATGTTGAAGTAAGGTTTCAGCCTTAGCTAAATAATTTATTTAACAGGCAGCCACATGAGTTGAATTGGATTAGCCGGTGATCATTATACCGGCAGAATGGAGGATACAATGGCACGTTCATTAAAAAAAGGACCTTTTGCTGATGCCAGCCTTCTTAAGAAGGTAGATGCTCAGGTAGCATCAGGTGACAAGCAGGTTATTAAGACATGGTCTCGTCGTTCCACTATTTACCCATCATTCGTAGGTTTGACATTCGCAGTACATGATGGAAGAAAGCATGTACCTGTTTATGTTACAGAGGATATGGTTGGACACAAACTCGGCGAGTTCGTTTCTACAAGAACTTACAGAGGTCATGGTAAAGACGAAAAGAAGAGATAATATATAAATTGATGATGCTATGTGTGGCACAAGCCACCGTAGCAATTTCACAGAACTTGAAAGGAGGCTTCATCAAATGGCAAAGGGACATAGATCTCAAATAAAGAGAGAGAGAAATGAGAACCAGAAAGACACTAGACCTTCAGCAAAATTATCATACGCTAGAGTATCAGTACAGAAGGCTTGTTATGTGTTAGATGCCATCAGAGGCAAAGATGTAGAGACAGCAATCGGTATTTTAACATACAACCCAAGATATGCTTCAAGCATCATTTTAAAATTATTACAGTCTGCAGTTGCAAATGCTGAAAACAACAATGGAATGAATCCTGCTGATTTATACATTGAAGAGTGTTTCGCAAATAAAGGACCGACAATGAAGAGAATCAGACCAAGAGCTCAGGGTAGAGCTTACCGCATCGAAAAGAGAATGAGCCATATTACAATTATTCTTAACGAGCGTTAATAATTGCATCTGGTCTATGAAAGGAGAATATAATGGGACAGAAAGTTAATCCTCATGGTTTAAGAGTCGGCGTTATCAGTGACTGGGATTCTAATTGGTTTGCAGAGGAGAAATTTGCAGATTACCTTGTAGAAGATTACAAGATTAGAGAGTTCGTAAAGAAGAAGTTATACAGCGCCGGAATTTCAAAAATTGAGATTGAAAGACCTACTGACAAAGTTAGAGTTATTATTCATACAGCTAAGCCTGGTTTCGTAATCGGTAAGGGCGGCGAGGAAATAGAGAAATTAAAGAAAGAGCTTGCAAAAGTTATTGCTAGAAAGACAGCACTTGACATCAAGATTATGGATGTTAAGAACCCTGACAAACACGCTCAGTTAGTAGCTGAGAACATTGCTGCACAGTTAGAGAACCGTGTTTCTTTCCGTCGTGCAATGAAGTCTGCAATGGGTAGAACATTAAAGACTGGTGCAAAGGGTATCAAGGCATCTGTTTCAGGTCGTCTTGGTGGAGCTGATATGGCTCGTACAGAGTTCTACAGCGAAGGTACTATTCCACTTCAGACTTTGCGTGCAGATATTGATTATGGTTTCGCAGAGGCTGACACAACTTATGGTAAAGTTGGTGTTAAGGTATGGATCTACAATGGTGAAGTACTTCCAACAAAGAACAATGCCAAAAAGGAAGGGAGCGATAAATAATGTTAATGCCTAAGAGAGTTAAACATCGTAAGCAGTTCCGCGGTAGAATGACAGGAAAAGCGCTCAGAGGAAATAAGATCACAAATGGTGATTTCGGTATTGTGGCAATGGAGCCGGCTTGGATTAAGTCAAACCAGATTGAAGCAGCCCGTATTGCTATGACACGTTACATCAAGCGTGGTGGTAAAGTTTGGATTAAGATTTTCCCAGATAAGCCGGTAACAAAGACTCCAGCCGAAACTCGAATGGGTAAAGGTAAAGGTGCTCTTGAATATTGGGTAGCAGTAGTTAAACCTGGTCGTGTAATGTTTGAAATTTCAGGTGTATCTGAAGAAGTAGCCAGAGAAGCTTTACGTCTTGCAACACACAAATTACCTGTTAAGTGTAAGATCGTATCTCGTGCAGACTTAGAAGGAGGTGCGGGCAGTGAAGAGTAAGCAGTTTTTAGAGGAATTAAGAAATAAATCTGTTGAAGAATTAAACGCTGATTTAGATGCTGCAAAGAAGGAACTTTTCAATTTAAGATTCCAGAATGCAACAAATCAGTTAGACAATACAAGTAGAATCAAAGAGGTTAAGAGAAATATTGCCAGAATTAAGACAGTGCTCGCAGCACAGAATTAATTTGCATAACTCATTAACATGTTGAACGCAATCAACTTTGAAAGGAGGACACGATCGTGGAGAGAAATCTTAGAAAGACTCGTGTAGGTAAAGTAGTAAGCGATAAGATGGATAAGACAATCGTTGTTGCAATCGTAGATAACGTAAAGCATCCACTTTACAACAAGATCGTCAAGAGAACTTACAAGTTAAAGGCTCATGATGAAGAAAATACATGCAAGATTGGTGATAGAGTCAGAGTAATGGAGACAAGACCTTTATCAAAGGATAAGAGATGGAGACTTGTTGAAGTTATCGAGAGAGCTAAATAATTCATCAATATTATATAGAGCGTATGTAAGACAAGTTAATATATATATTCGTGATTGATAACCGCATTATTATGCGGCAGAAAATGGAGGTAAACATGGTACAGCAGGAATCAAGACTTAAAGTAGCTGATAATACAGGTGCTAAAGAACTTCTTTGTATCAGAGTTATGGGTGGTTCAACCAGAAGATATGCCAACATCGGTGATGTCATCGTTGCTTCTGTTAAAGATGCAACACCAGGCGGAGTTGTAAAAAAAGGTGATGTTGTTAAAGCCGTTGTAGTTCGTACAGTAAATAGTACACGCCGTCCTGATGGTTCTTACATCAGATTTGATGAGAATGCAGCAGTAATCATCAAAGATGACAAGACACCAAGAGGAACTCGTATCTTTGGACCAGTCGCTAGAGAATTAAGAGACAAACAGTTCATGAAAATCGTTTCATTAGCACCAGAAGTGTTATAAGGAGGTGTCACACAAAATGGCAACTAGCAAGATTAAAAAGGGCGATACAGTAAGAGTTATCGCTGGTAAAGATAAAGGCAGAGAAGGCAAAGTAAGTTCTGTAAAGAATGGTAAAGTCGTTGTTGAGGGCATCAACCAGGTTACAAAACATGCTAAGCCAAGCCAGGCAAATCCACAGGGTGGTATCGTACAGCAGGATGCAGCAATTGATGTATCAAATGTTATGTATGTTAGCAATGGAAAAGCTTCACGTGTCGGATTCAAGATTGAAGATGGCAAGAAGGTTCGTTATGCAAAAGCAACTGGTGAAGTAATCGACTAATTTCAGAAAGGAGGCAGTTAGCTTTGACTCGTTTAAAAGAGACTTATCAGAATGAGATCGTTAAAGGAATGACCGACAAATTCGGTTATAAAAATGTTATGCAGGTACCAAAGCTCGCAAAGATCGTTATCAACATGGGTATTGGTGAAGCAAAAGAAAATTCAAAAGTTTTAGATGCAGCAGTAGCTGAACTTGAAATCATCGCCGGACAGAAAGTTGTTACAACAAAGGCTAAAAACTCTGTTGCTAACTTCAAAATCAGAGAAGGCATGCCTATCGGATGTAAAGTTACACTCCGTGGCGACAAGATGTATGAGTTCTTAGATCGTCTTGTAAATTTAGCATTACCTCGTGTACGTGACTTTAGAGGTGTAAACCCTAATGCATTTGATGGTAGAGGTAACTATGCACTTGGAATCAAGGAACAGTTAATCTTCCCTGAAATCGAATATGACAAAGTAGACAAAGTAAGAGGTATGGACATTATATTTGTTACTACCGCTGAAACTGATGAAGAGGCTCGTGAATTATTAACACAGTTCGGTATGCCTTTCAAGAAATAAGGAGGTAATTTCATGGCTAAGACTTCTATGAAAGTTAAGCAGCAGCGCAAAGCTAAATTCTCTACAAGAGAGTATAGCCGTTGTAGAATTTGTGGTCGTCCACATGCTTATTTAAGAAAATACGGAATTTGCAGAATCTGCTTCCGTGAGTTAGCTTATAAAGGACAGATTCCAGGCGTGAAGAAAGCAAGCTGGTAAGGAGGTAAACTAAGATGATGACGAGCGATCCTATTGCAGATATGCTTACAAGAATCCGTAATGCAAACACTGCAAAGCATGATACAGTAGATGTACCTGGCTCAAAAATGAAGGTTTCTATCGCTGAAATCCTCAAAAAAGAAGGTTACATTAAGGATTTTGAAATGATAGATGTTGATGGAATCAAGATGATCCACATCACATTAAAATACGGCGCAAACAAGAACGAGAAGATTATTACAGGAATCAAGAGAATTTCTAAACCTGGTCTTCGTGTTTATGCCGGAAAAGATGAACTTCCTAAGGTACTTGGTGGACTTGGTATTGCAATCATTTCTACAAACAAGGGTGTTATGACAGACAAGGAAGCTAGAAAAGAAAATGTTGGCGGCGAGGTTCTTGCATTTGTTTGGTAATCCGGACGATGCAACCCTAAGCTTAATATAAACCGAAAGAAAATATGGAGGTGCGGCATATGTCACGTATCGGAAGAATGCCTATCGCGATACCATCAGGTGTAACTGTTGATATTGCAGAAAATAATAAAGTGACTGTAAAAGGACCAAAGGGAACTCTTGAGAGAGTTTTACCTGCAGAGATGGAAATTAAGAAAGAGGGCGAGGAAGTTATCGTAAACCGTCCAAACGATCTTAAGAAAATGAAATCTTTACATGGTCTTACTAGAACTCTTATCTACAACATGGTTGTAGGTGTTACAGAGGGCTATCAGAAAGAGCTCGAAGTAAACGGTGTTGGTTACAGAGCTCAGAAACAGGGAAAGAAACTTACACTTTCTCTTGGATATTCTCATCCTGTTGAGATGGAAGATCCAGAAGGTCTTGAAGTAATCGTTGAAGGACAGAACAAAATTATCGTTAAAGGTATCGATAAGGAAAAAGTCGGCCAGTACGCAGCTGAAATCAGAGAAAAGAGAGCTCCGGAACCTTATAAGGGTAAAGGAATCAAATACTCTGATGAGGTTATCAGACGTAAAGTTGGTAAGACAGGTAAAAAATAAATTTCGTGAAGGCAAAAGTGAGGATGGTCTTGACAGCAAATGTCATGTTTACATGACAATATTGCTGTGGAGAGCATACGAACGCGCCCGCGAGCGAGGAAATACGAAGTATTTTCGAGCTTTTGTCTGAACAGGCAAACAAAAAAAGTATAAGGAGTGAATATACGATGATTAAAAAGCAGTCAAGAAGTGAAGTTCGTGTGAAGAAACACATGAAGGTTCGTAATCGTTTCTCAGGCACAGCCGAGAGACCTCGTTTAGCTGTATTTAGAAGCAACAATCATATGTACGCTCAGGTTATCGATGATACTGTTGGTAATACTTTGGTATCAGCTTCAACTTTACAGAAAGATGTTAAAGAAGGTTTAGAGAAAACTAACAATGTTGAAGCAGCTGCTAAACTTGGCGAAGTAATCGCAAAGAAAGCATTAGATAAAGGTATTACAACTGTTGTCTTTGATAGAGGCGGTTTCATATATCAGGGTAAGGTTAAAGCTTTAGCTGAAGCAGCAAGAGAAGCAGGATTAGAATTCTAATATTGGTTGGGATTCGTGAATTGATTTAGGAGGAAAACTCATGAAACGTACAATTATTGATGCCAGCCAGTTAGAGCTGGAAGATAATGTAGTAACAATCAAGCGTGTTACCAAAGTAGTTAAAGGTGGACGCAACATGAAATTTACTGCATTAGTAGTAGTTGGCGATAAGAACGGACATGTTGGTGTTGGTCTTGGAAAAGCAACAGAAATTCCTGAAGCTATCCGTAAAGGAAAAGAAGACGCCATCAAGAAACTTGTTGAAGTTCCTATCGACGAGAACGGCAGTGTACCACATGACTTAACAGGTAAGTTTGGTAGTGCATCCGTACTTATTAAGAGAGCTCCGGAAGGTACTGGTATCATCGCAGGTGGTCCAGCCCGTGCCGTACTTGAGCTTGCAGGTTACAAAAACATCCGTACAAAGTCTCTTGGTTCTAACAACAAGCAGAACGTAGTACTTGCAGCAGTAAACGGTCTCAGCAACCTCAAGAGACCTGAAGATGTAGCAAAGGCTCGTGGTATCTCATTGGAGGAACTTTTAGGCTAATTGTTTAAACTGAATGGAGGCTATTATGGCAGATAAGTTAAAGGTTACATTAGTAAAATCTACAATCGGTGCCATTCCAAAACAGCGTGCAACTGTTGAAGCATTAGGCTTAAAGAAAGTAAACAAGACAGTTGAGTTGCCTGACAACGAAGCAGTTAGAGGAATGATCTGGCACGTAAGACACCTTGTTAAGGTCGAAGAAATCTAATATAGATTCGTGAATAAAGAACGCGGTAAGGGGAGAGTTATTTTAAATAACTCACTAGCCCCCTGCGGCGTTCTTTTTATATTTCACGAAAAGTTGTACATCATGATACTCATGATAATTCTGAGGGGTATTATAAGCATTATCATCCATTAAGAAGTTCAGGCAAAACATATCATTTTTATTCTTGGTATTTAGCAAATTAGGGGGGGAATAATGAAAAAAGAAAATTATTGTAAATGGAATGATGCTTCAATATCTGATATAGAATGGGAACAAATGATGGGGGAAACAGACTTTGAGTATCCAAAGGCTTTTTCATCTTTAGTTCATTTTATTAAGAGTTTGTCGGAAGAGGAAGAAAAGGCTTTTATAAATAAGATAGAAAAACTTGAAATGGAAAATGAAGAAGAAAGAAAAAAGCAATTATTAAACATGAAGAGTTATTTCATAAAAATTGGTGTCAGATGTATGGAAGATAAATATACAGTCAAAGAAATTAAGCAAAATTTGTATTGCCACATGATTATGATTGTATATGGTTTGCTAAATAGCTAAAATAGTAACAGAGAAAAATCCTTTATTCTAAAATATAGATTTAATAAAAATTTTACTGTACAAACGGGTGGTGTTTGTGGTAAAATATTGAACTGTAGCGAGGGCAATGGCAAGCGGAGCTTGCCGTTAGAAAAAAGCAAGAACAGCTTTTTTCCGAAGTTGTGAAGTTTGCCGTTAGAAAAAGCAAAAGCAGCTTTTTTTCGAAGTTGTGAAGCTTGCCGTTAGAAAAAGGCAAGAACAGCTTTTTTCCGAAGTTGTGAAGTTTGTCGTTAGAAAGAGCAAGAACAGCTTTTTTAACAGTGAGCGTTTTACATTTGCCCGTTAGTGATTTGTGTGGCTGTAGGGTACAGCCCGTAGTTTTAGGAGGTTAAATAATGAATTTATCAGAATTAAGTCCAGCAGCAGGTTCAAAACAGAGCGACAACTTTAGACGTGGTCGTGGTCATGGTTCAGGAAACGGAAAGACAGCAGGTAAGGGTCATAAAGGTCAGAAGGCTCGTTCTGGTGCTCCACGTCCTGGTTTTGAAGGTGGACAGATGCCACTTTACAGACGTATTCCAAAGAGAGGTTTTACAAACATCAACTCTAAGGAAATCGTTGCTATTAATGTTGACAAATTAGAGAAATTTGCAGATGGTGATGTAGTTACAGTTGAAGCATTACTTGAAACTGGTATTATCAGCAATCCTAAGGATGGCGTTAAGATACTTGGAAATGGAGAATTAACTAAGAAGCTTACAGTACAGGTAAACGCATTCAGCAAGAGTGCTGTTGAAAAGATTGAGGCTCTTGGTGGAAAAGCTGAGGTGATCTAAGGATGTTTGAAACAGTCCGTAATGCATTTAAGATCAAAGATTTAAGAAAGAAACTTTTTTATACTTTCTTTGCTTTGATAGTTGTCCGTATTGGTTCACAGCTTCCAGTTCCGGGAGTTAAGTATGAGGCAATCAGGGAGATGTTCAATTCACAGAAATCACTTGATTTCTTTAACCAGTTGACAGGTGGTTCATTTGAGCAGATGTCAATATTTGCGTTGAACATTACACCATACATTACAGCTTCCATTATTATTCAGCTTCTTACGATTGCAATTCCACGCTTAGAGGAATTACACAAAGATGGTGAAGAAGGAAGAAAGAAACTCACAGAGTACACGAGATATGTGACAATAGGACTTTCAGTATTAGAAAGTGCTGCTATGGCTATCGGATTTGGTAACAGCGGATATCTTACTGACGATAAGATTACATTCACATCAGTTTCAGTCATCATTGTATCATTGACAGCAGGTTCTGCTTTCTTAATGTGGTTAGGTGAGCAGATTACTGAAAAGGGTGTAGGAAACGGTATATCTATTATCCTTTTATACAACATCGTATCAAGACTGCCAAACGATATGGCAAATCTCTACGAGAAGTTTATAAAGGGTGCGACTACAGTAACAAATGGTTTATTGGGAGCTGTTATAATCTTAGCTGTCTTACTTGGAATGGTTGTATTTATCATTATTCTTTCAGATGGTGAGAGAAGAATCAGCGTACAGTATTCAAAGAAGACACAGGGAAGAAAACTTGTAGGTGGACAATCTTCACATATTCCGCTTAAAGTAAACACAGCAGGTGTTATCCCGGTAATCTTTGCAGGTTCACTTTTTTCAATGCCTATTGTTATTGCAGGATTTGCAGGTATTCAGCCGGCATCAGGTGCAGGTGCTTCATTTGGACAGAAGATATTGAAGGTATTAAACCAGAACTCATGGTGCAACTTTGACAGCTTAGGCGAGTTCAAATACACAATTGGTCTTGTTGTTTATATAGTATTGCTTATATTCTTTGCATACTTCTATACTTCAATAACATTCAATCCACAGGAGATTGCAATGAACATGAAGAAACAGGGTGGTTTCATTCCCGGAATCAGACCTGGAAAGCCAACGACTGATTATCTTACAAAGATTCTTAACAGCATCATTTTGCTCGGTGCAATTGGTTTATCATTCGTAGCAGTAGTACCTATTTTCTTCTCAGGTGCGTTTGGTGCAAATGTATCATTCGGTGGAACATCACTTATCATTATTGTAGGTGTTGTACTTGAGACATTGAAGCAGGTAGAATCGCAGATGTTAGTTCGTCATTATAGAGGATTCATCAGTGAGTAATGTTAGGTCTGTAAAGTAACAGAGTTGTTACTGATGCAAAGACATCGTACTTATAAATATAAAGTCATACATTCAGGTGATATACCGTCTGTTATACAGAGGTATGTTACCGTATGTGTGGCTTTTTCTTTTTTATTGTATAGGAAAATGCTCGTAATGTAGTGTGGCACCAACAAGAATTGCAAAGCAATTCTTGCAGGAGCAAAACGCTGTTTTTGCTCTTTTTTAAGTGAAAAAGTAGTGGATATTTTGCTATTAGGGTGTTAGAATATTTTTACTAATAACAACTTAAAAAGAAAGGGAATACAAAGATGAAAAAAAATTGCTTTAAAAAAACAAATTTAAAACGATATATTGCACTTATTCTTGTATTTGCCTTGATGTTTCAGACAGGCATAAAATATACAAATGCAAATGAATCTCAAGAAACACAGGTGCACACTGCCTATAAGGTAAGGGATATGTATAATATGGCAATACCTATCAGGTTTGATGGTGAGGATGAGTATTTAAACGGGAAAGTAACAGAAACAAATGATATTACAAACATAGAACTCATTGATAATACATATAATAAGTCTGAATATTCTGTGCGTGAATATTATAGAGCAGTATCTAATCAGACGTTAAATTTAAGAACGGTTTACCTTTCAGAAAATGATAACAAATTTACATCTATAAAGCTTGCTCACACCAGAGGATATTATTCACCAAAGACAGATGAGAATCCAGAGGGTTATACTACAGACAAAGAGTATAGAAGATTAGAGCTTTTAAGGGATTGGAGTAATAAAGTACAGGAGGCAGTAGATAACGGTGCAAAATTAAAAAATATGGCTGGTGAGGAAATTGGCTTTGATAAGCTTGACTCAGACAACGACGGTTATATTGATGCCATTACCGTTTTGTTTACACCGACTGATGCAAAGTATGCAAGTTCATGGGATGGAGGGACTATACCTCTATGGGCTTATCATACGATAAATAATCGTATCACTATTAAAACAGCTAAAGGGACATTGACAAGCAACAGATATAATCAGGCTCCAATTCAGAATGACCCGGTGAGTATTTATAAAGAAGCCGGAAGCGATATATATTTTGTAAATAATAAAACGCTTATTCATGAGATGGGACATATATTTGGTTTATTAGATCTTTATACAGCTTCGGGAAAAAGTGAACCGGTGTGTTTTATGTCGGCTATGGCGAAAGCATTGTCTCCGGTCGTGCAGTTTATGACATCCCGTGAAAGAGAGGCGGTGGGATGGCTCGATGCAGATAATATTACACCTATTACAAAGGCAGGTGAATATACACTTCCGCCGACAAAGGATAAAAGACAGGATGGGACGGTGGCATATACATTGGAACTTCCTAATAATCATAAACTATATCTGGAGTATCGCTATGTGGACGATAGAGAAATAAACAGATTTGATTTAAATGCCCAAAATCGTAAAATATATAATTTACTTGGAAATTATGTGTCTGCAAATGGACTAAAGAAATCCGGGCTTCTTGTCTGTGATTCTGATATGAGTGTTAGATTTCCTAAAAATTTAAGTGGTGTGACACAATTATCTGCAATAGGCGGACAATATAACACAAGAATTGATGCACCAATGTCAGTTGGAGAAGACATAACATACGGTGGATACACAATATCCGTAACAGAGCTTACAAAAGAAAAAATAACATTTAATGTAAGTGGAAAGGAAATAGATGGCGAGCAACCGACAGAGCAGCCTGAAAATACTGGGAAACCGACAGCAAACGGTGTTACATTATTAGCACCGTCAGAAGTTGGTGGAAATCTTCAGATGACTGCCGTACGAGGAAGTCAGATTCAGTTCCTTGCACAGATAAACGGAAAGAAAATATCGGATGGAGACATAAAGTGGTATGTAAGCGGAGAAACAGCAGCGGACACAGAAATTGACTATGAGACAGGACTACTGAAAATAGGGGCATTTGAATCACCGACAAGTGTGTTGAAAGTAGTTGGGAAGTCTGAAAAAAATGATGAAAAAACGATAACGATAAATGTAAATGTAAAAATTGGAAAAAAGACATATTCGGTAACATATCTTCCCGGAAATGATGTGGTTGGAAGTGTTGAGTCAATAAGCAAATTGCAAGATACATCACTGAACTTAAAAGCTGCATTATATACAAAAACAGGATATACTCAGACAGGCTGGTCGCTCAGTGAGGGTGGCGAAAAGACATATGATTTAAATGGGGAATATAAAGAAAACGAAGCTATTAAATTATATCCGTATTGGTCAAAATCAGAGAAACCAACGGAAACAGCGAGTGCAAAACCAAGTCAGACAGAGAAACCAACGGAAACAGCGAGTGCAAAACCAAGTCAGACAGAGAAACCAACGGAAACAGCGAGTGCAAAACCAAGTCAGACAGAGAAACCAACGGAAACAGCGAGTGCAAAACCAAGTCAGACAGAGAAACCAACGGAAACAGCGAGTGCAAAACCAAGTCAGACAGAGAAACCAACGGAAACAGCGAGTGCAAAACCAAGTCAGACAGAGAAACCAACGGAAACAGCGAGTGCAAAACCAAGTCAGACAGAGAAACCAACGGAAACAGCGAGTGCAAAACCAAGTCAGACAGAGAAACCAACGGAAACAGCGAGTGCAAAACCAAGTCAGACAGAGAAACCAACGGAAACAGCGAGTGCAAAACCAAGTCAGACAGAGAAACCAACGGAAACAGCGAGTGCAAAACCAAGTCAGACAGAGAAACCAACGGAAACAGCGAGTGCAAAACCAAGTCAGACAGAGAAACCAACGGAAACAGCGAGTGCAAAACCAAGTCAGACAGAGAAACCAACGGAAACAGCGAGTGCAAAACCAAGTCAGACAGAGAAACCAACGGAAACAGCGAGTGCAAAACCAAGTCAGACAGAGAAACCAACGGAAACAGCGAGTGCAAAACCAAGTCAGACAGAGAAACCAACGGAAACAGCGAGTGCAAAACCAAGTCAGACGGCAGAACCGAATGAAACAGCGAGTGCAAAACCAGGTCAGACAGAGAAACCAACGGAAACGGCGAGTGCAAAACCGGGTCAGACAGAGAAACCAACGGAAACAGCGAGTGCGAAACCAGGTCAGACAGAGAAACCAACGGAAACAGTGGGTGCAAAGCCGGGTCAGACAGAGAAACCAACAGAAACGGCGAGTGCAAAGCCAAGTCAGACAGAGAAACCAACGGAAACAGCGAGTGCAAAGCCAGGTCAGACAGAGAAACCAACGGAAGAAACAGCAAGTGCAAAGCCAGGTCAGACAGAGAAACCAACGGAAACAGCGGGTGCGAAGCCAGGTCAGACAGAGAAACCAACGGAAACAGCAAGTGCAAAGCCAGGTCAGACGGCAGAACCAACAGAAACAACAGAGCCGAATGAAACCACAACTCCAACGGTGTCTCCGAACAGTATGGTTAAATTGAACAAAACTTCAGTTGTACTGTATCTGCCGAAATATAAAACATTTACTTTGATAGCTAAGGTAGACGGGAAATCGGTTAAAGCGAATTTCAAAAGCAGTAATCCGAAAATAGTAAAAGTTAATGCAGCAGGGAAACTTACGGCGGTAAAGTCCGGAAAAGCAGTAGTTAAAGTTACGGTTAATGGAAAGAAATTTATATGTAAGGTCACGGTGAAAAAAATATCACTTAAGATAAAACCGGTTAAGAGAACGCTTTATCTGAAAGGCAATAAGAGTATTCGTTTAAAAACGATAGTAACAGGTCCGTACAGGAAAGTCCGGTATAAAAGCAGTAATAAAAATATCGTAAAAGTGAACGGTAAAGGAAAAGTGACCGCAGTAAGAAAGGGAAAGGCAAAGATAACTGTTACGGCTAACGGAATAAAGAAAAAATGCAGGATAACGGTATTGTCAGTAAAACGAAAAAAACATAAAGGATAAGTGAAATATATAAAAATGTGGAAAAATTCACATAAATATCAATTATTTTTGGCAGATAAGACAGATAAATTTTTAGGCATTGCTTTTAACAGGTTGTACGGAAATGAGGAAACAAAATGAACATAATAGAGATAAAAGATTTTGAAGCAAAAGAACTTGATATATATGCAAGATTGTCTGAGGGACAGCTTTTAAACAGAGCAAAGCCTGATAAGGGAATATTTATAGCGGAAAGTCCGAAAGTAATAGAGAGGGCACTTGATGCAGGATATGAGCCGATTTCATGTCTTATTGAGAAAAAACATATTGAGGGCGAGGGGAAAGTTGTATTAGAAAAGTGCGACAGGATATATCAAAACAGAAAAATATATTCAGATGCAGAAAAACAGGAAAATCTTGTTTTGAAAAACAACAGAGAAAATACGGTATCAGAAGAAAAATATGCCTTAAAAAGTACCGGATACAAAGAAAAAAATATACATGAATTCCCTGTATATACGGCAGAATTTGAGATTCTCACAAAACTCACGGGATTTAAACTAACGAGAGGAATGTTGTGTGCGATGCACCGCAGACAACTTCCGGCACTTGAAGAAATCTGCAAGGATGCAAGGCGGATAGCTGTTCTTGAAAATGTAATGAATCCGACAAATGTGGGGGCTATATTCCGCTCAGCGGCGGCACTCAATATAGATGCGGTAATACTGACAAACGGCAGCAGTAATCCTTTGTATCGCAGAGCTGCAAGAGTTAGCATGGGAACAGTCTTTCAGATACCGTGGACATTTGTAAATATATCAGATGATGACAATGGAGAGAGTTATATAAAAAGACTTCACAGCCTCGGATTTAAAACAGCGGCAATGGCACTTGATGATAATTCTGTAAGCATAGATGATAAAGATGTAATATCAGAAGAAAAACTTGCGATAATTCTCGGAACGGAGGGTGACGGACTTTTACAGAGTACAATATCTGAGAGTGATTATACTGTCAGGATACCAATGTCACATGGAGTCGATTCGCTAAATGTTGCGGCGGCAAGTGCAGTAGTATTTTGGGCTGTTGCCCATTCACAAGTTTAACATAGCTGTCAGGCGGTGCTTTGCAAACAAAAGATTATGCTGCACTGATGTGCAGCTATAAATGAGTTTATACCAAACGGTCAGATGGTATTTGGCAGACTAAAGTTTATTTGTTGAAAATAATTAAATAATTGACATGGTAATGTAACAGTTCAGCCATAAAAAATAATTGACAATACTTGAGCTTGCTCATTGTATTGTTGATTATCTTTTTATGGTAGAATAGCCTTTCATTTCTGAAATGAAATAAACCAAAGCTGCGAAGCAGCGACTGACAGCTTGCTGGCAGGTTTATGAATTGAAGAAATAAAAGGCTGAACTTTTACATGGTAAGAGCAGAGTCAAAAAATTTGTATTGAAATAACTGACAATTTAGGATAGAATATATATTGAGCGTTCTTTGAATAAAAATTTTATGTTCAGAGATGATAACAGTTGATAGCAATAAAATTGATGCAAAGTAACATAACTGTTACGATGTGAAATACACGATATGTGTATAGTATGGCAAATTTAATATCATTCATGCAGTATAAAACACATGAATGTAAAAAACTGATTTTTTGAGAGGAGAACAAAATATGAAGATTATTATGTTAGGTGCACCTGGAGCAGGTAAAGGAACACACGCAAAGAAGATTACTGAAAAATTTGGTATTCCGGCTATTTCTACAGGAGATATTTTTAGAGAAAATATCAAAAACGGTACGGAGCTTGGAAAGAAGGCTAAAGAGTATATGGATGCAGGAAATCTTGTACCGGATGAACTTGTATGTGACCTTGTTGTAGACCGCCTCAAACAGGATGATTGCAAAAATGGATATATTCTTGACGGATTTCCAAGAACAATTCCTCAGGCAGAAGCACTTACAGCGGCACTTGCAAAGAATGACGATGCCATCGATTATGCACTTGAGATTTTCATCGAGGATCAGGCTATCATAGACAGAATGAGCGGAAGAAGAGTCTGTAAGTCTTGTGGAGCAACATATCATGTAGTAAATATTCCTCCAAAAACAGAGGGAGTATGTGATGAGTGCGATGGCGAGCTTATTGTAAGAGATGATGACGCTCCGGAGACTGTTAAAAAGAGACTTGATGTATATCATGAGCAGACAGCTCCACTTATTGATTACTATAAGAAACAGGGAATCTTAAAAGTTATTGACGGTTCAAAGGGACTTGATACCTGTTTTGAGGAGATTTGCGGAATTCTTGAGGGATGATTTTAGAAAAATTGAAATCCCCATAAAATGATGCATGGGGTTCAAAAGGTATTTTGCCATGAGTTTATACCACGGATTGATTTATTTTTATCCGGTTTTGAACCTTGCATCATATAAAATAAAGAATTGTAGTATTTATAGCATAACGGACACTATATGTGCATGATATAAATTGTCTCAATATCAAAAAAATAAAGAAAGAAGGCACATTAACATTATGGCAGTAACAATTAAATCAGAACATGAAATTGAATTGATGCGTGAGGCAGGAAGGATTCTTGCGATAGTTCATGACGAACTTGCAAAGATTATCCGTCCGGGTATAAGTACATTTGAGATTAACAGAAAATGTGAAGAAATTATAAGAAGTTATGACTGTATCCCATCATTTCTTAATTATCAGGGATTTCCGGCATCTGTGTGCACATCAATAAATGAGCAGGTAGTACATGGAATTCCAGATAAGAAAGACATTCTTAAAGATGGAGACATCATCAGTCTTGATACGGGTGTTATTTATAAAGGTTATCAGTCTGATGCAGCGCGTACTCATGCAGTAGGTGAGATTTCACCTGAGGATCAGAAACTGATTGATGTTACAAAGCAGAGTTTCTTTGAGGGAATGAAGATGGCGAAAGCCGGAAATCATCTCTATGATATTTCAAAGGCAATTCAGGATTATGCTGAGTCAAACGGTTTCTCAGTTGTAAGAGAGATGGTAGGTCACGGCATAGGAAAAGAGATGCACGAAGAACCACAGATACCAAACTTTAAACCAATCGGCAGAGGAATGAAGCTTCGTGCCGGCATGACATTTGCAGTTGAGCCTATGATAAACAGAGGAAAGAAAGAAATCTGGATACTTGACGATGGTTGGACTTGTGTCACAAGAGACGGTATGAATTCAGCACATTATGAAAATACACTTCTTATAACAGAAGGAGAGCCGGAACTTTTATCATACAATAAGGATCTGGTATAAGATTTGAAGTTATAAATAGGGTCAGGCAGCGATGCAGAAAATATCATGTCACTGTTTAGAATATAATTAAACAGCGGCAGGTAACCGATACAGCATATGTTAAGGTTCGTATCATTGTCTGACTTAAAATAAGTAAAAAAATTGCCGATTATTTTATAGGCAGGTTATAGAAAATGTTTACTGTTTGATGATGGATTTAATATTTGCCATAAACAGTAACAATAAATGATTTATCAAGACGGAGGTTATTTATGTCTAAAGAAGATGTTATTGAAATTGAAGGAATTGTAGTTGAGAAGCTTCCAAATGCCATGTTTAAGGTAGAACTTGAAAATGGTCATCAGGTGCTTGCACATATCAGCGGAAAGCTCAGAAAGAACTTTATCCGTATATTGCCGGGAGATAAGGTTACAATGGAAATGTCACCATATGACCTTACAAAGGGACGCATCACATGGAGAGATAAATAAGATTAGGGTTAAAGACAAATCATGGTGGTTTGTCTTTTTGTTTATTTTAATTAGATATTTGCACAATTTAATTCCATATATATATGATAGTTTTGCAAACATCTAAGTATAAAAATATAAGGAAGTACAATTAGAACAGAATATAATTGGTTATGTATAAGCATAAAAATACATTATAATAGGAGAACACAAATGTTAAAAAGAAAAAGAAAACTGATAGCGATGTTTCTGGTTCTTGCGGTTTTGCTAGGTGGTTTACAGCAGACTGCCGTGTCGGGTGTGAAAGCACAGGCAGCAGTTAAGACACAGACGGCGGTGAATAATAAAGTAACCGTTAGGACACAGACTGCAGATGGCAAAAATACAGTTAAAAAAAGTAACAAAGTTAAAGCAAAATTAAAAGGTGACAGCATTTCAGAAGCGGCAGATGTTACAACCGGCTCAGCTATTTATGATGATACATTGCCGACAATGGATGTTTCCATAAAGCAGGGTGGCTCAAAACAGATAAAATTAAAATGGAATTCATATGAGGGTGCAGCGTATTATACCGTATTTTATGTAAAAGGAAGTTTTCATCAGACTCCTGATAATTCGGGTAATACATCCGAAAGCACAAATGATGGAAAAACAGAAAATCTTTCACAGAAAACTTTATACAATGAAACAGAGTTTACACTTAATGTCAGCAGAGGTGAGAATTATTCATTCTGCGTTGTTGCATATTCGGGTGCGGATGATGCTGTTGCAAGGACAGACAGACTTACAAGCTGTATTCCTAAAAAGAACAGTGTCAGATTTACAAGGCTTAGTTCAAGAAGAGTAAAGTTAAGCTGGAATAAATCAAAAGGTGCAGAAAAATACATTATATATAAGAAGGTAAACAATAATAAATACAGAAAACTTGCTGAGACAAAAAAGTTAAGATATAACGATGGAAAAGTCAGGGCAGGTAAAAGGTATAAATATTGTATAGCTGCCGTAGGCATTTATAATAATGAAACATTCAAGACAGAGTCTAATGCAAAAAGTTTTGTAATTGCAAATTTTGTAAGCACGGGTCACCAGAAATACAGTTATCATGAGATGAGCGGTGATCTTAAACAGCTTGCAAATACATATTCTGACTATGTAAAAGTAAATGTAATCGGAAAATCAAATGACAAGAGAAATATCTATGATGTTGTGGTAGGCAATCCAAAGGCAAAGAAAACAATGCTTGTCGTAAGTTCGATACACGCAAGGGAGTATATGACGGCACAGCTTTGCATGGCTCAGATAGAACATTATCTCAAAAATTATAACGGTCGTGTGAAAGGTGTCAGATTAAAGAGCACATTAAACAAAATTGCGATACACTATATACCGATGACAAATCCTGACGGTGTGACAATATCGCAGTTTGGTATATCCAAGATAAGAGACAGCAAACTTCGTAAAGCACTTTACAGGATGCCGGGTGCAAAAAGTACCTCTTCATGGAAAGCAAATGCAAGAGGTGTAGATCTCAACAGAAATTATAAATACAACTATCATGCAAAATACGGCGGCAGGCGTGGCGGTTCAGGATATTCAGGACCATATGCGGAGAGTGAGCCTGAGACAAAAGCAGTTGTAAAACTGATAAATACATTAAAGAAGAATACAAAATTAAAAGGCACGGTAAATTATCACGCAATGGGTTCTATAGCATTTGGAAGTGTCCGGAGAGGAATTAAAAAAACTACAAAAAAGACTACAATAAAAATGTATAACCTTGCCAGAAAAATTACGGGGTATGCGAGCAGTGCCAGCTATGAAAGAGGAGGAAAAAGTGTTGGTGCACTGAGAGAGTACACAATGTATAACATGAAAGTACCGAGTATCACTCTTGAGATAGGTGTCGGCGGCTGTCCTCTCCCAAGTTCACAGTTTGGTTCAGTGTGGAGAAGAAATTACAGTCTTGTGATAAGAGAAGCGAGACTGCTGGGGTAAGGATAGAGTTTATTATGTTAAGTGGCGACGATAATAAAGTAACAGTTCAGCCTTTTATTTCCTCGATTCATAAACCTGCCAGCAAGCTGTCAGTCGCTGCTTCGCAGCTTTGGTTTATTTCATTTCAGAAATGAAAGGCTATTCCACCATAAAAAGATAATCAACAATACAATGAGCAAGCTCAAGTATTGTCAATTATTTTTTATGGCTGAACTGTTACATAATAAATGAAAAAT
>NZ_QUJS01000007.1:167164-173784 GCF_003480745.1 Clostridium sp. AM27-31LB
CAATACAATGAGCAAGCTCAAGTATTGTCAATTATTTTTTATGGCTGAACTGTTACATAATAAATGAAAAATCAAAAAAAGTGCTTGCATCCAATGAAAATATATGGTAAAATAGCAAATGGACTTTATGAAAGGAGGTTATTGCTGTGAAAGTTAGATCTTCAGTAAAACCAATTTGCGAAAAATGTAAGGTCATCAAAAGAAAGGGTAAAGTCAGAATTATCTGCGAAAACCCTAGACACAAACAGAGACAGGGCTAATTAGTTGACGGAAACCAAAGCAGTATTACTTTGGCTTTTCTGTTGTTATAATATAGAACTTGCTTTCTGTTCGTTATGATACTATATGTATCATGATATTGTAGACAGGCTGATTACCTGTTTCAGCGGAAGGTTGTGTCATTTCAATTGGAGCTGGTCTTATCAACGGCAGATTGATGACTGCGGCGTAGTACCGGCTGCCATTTCGCAGGCAGCTCGACATTTGTTCACCATAGTGGTGTCCGAAAAGGAATCGTCTATGCAATAGGATTACAATTTAAAGCGGCTGACAGTGCAAATGCACTGTAATCAATTTTAACTAACAATCTAGAAAATTAACGGAGGTGTAAAGTACACATGGCTCGTATTAGTGGTGTAGATTTACCAAGAGAGAAACGTGTTGAGATCGGACTTACCTATATTTATGGTATTGGTAGAGTAAGCTCAAATCGTATTTTAGCAGAAGCTAATGTCAATCCTGACACACGTGTTAAGGATCTTACTGATGACGAAGTAAAGCGCATTAGCAGTGTGATCGATGAGTCACAGACAGTTGAAGGTGATCTTCGTAGAGAAATCGCTATGAACATCAAGAGACTTCAGGAAATTGGATGCTATAGAGGCATTCGTCACAGAAAAGGTCTTCCGGTTCGTGGACAGAAGACAAAGACAAACGCTAGAACTCGTAAAGGTCCAAAGCGTACTGTCGCAAATAAGAAGAAATAATATAGATAATATGTACAAATTCTAGTAGGAGGGTTTGACAATGGCTAAACAGGTAGCAAAAAAGGCAAGTAAGAAGCGTGTCAAGAAGAATGTCGGACATGGACAGGCACACATTCAGTCTTCCTTTAATAATACAATCGTTACGCTCACAGACGCTGAAGGAAATGCAATTTCTTGGGCAAGTGCAGGCGGATTAGGATTCAGAGGTTCAAAGAAGTCTACACCTTATGCAGCACAGATGGCTGCTGAGACTGCAGCAAAGGCAGCAGTACCTCATGGTTTAACTTCTGTAGATGTTATGGTAAAAGGACCAGGTTCTGGTCGTGAAGCAGCAATTCGTGCATTACAGGCTTGTGGAATCGATGTAACAAGCATTAGAGATGTAACACCTGTACCACATAACGGATGCCGCCCACCAAAGCGTCGTCGTGTATGATTTTTGTGGAATATACCACAGGATTTTAAGAACGGTCTGTCTACAGTGGCAGATATAAAGATGAATAATTATTTGTGTATTATTATATAGGAGGAAATAAACATGGCAAGAGATATGACTCCAGTACTCAAGAGATGTAGAAGTCTTGGAATTGACCCTACATTCCTTGGTCTTGATAAGAAGTCTAATAGAAATGCTAGAGCTGGTAGAAAGCAGAGCGAGTATGGTCTTCAGCTCAAAGAGAAGCAGAAAGCAAAGTTCATTTATGGTGTTTTAGAGAAGCCTTTCAGAAACAACTTTGCAAGAGCTCAGAAATTAAAATACGGTACAACTGGTGAAAACCTTATGATTATTCTTGAGCTTCGTCTCGACAATGTACTCTTCAGAATGGGTTATGGTCGTACAAGAAAAGAGTCAAGACAGATTATCGATCACAAGCATGTACTTGTAAACGGCAAGTGCGTAAACATCCCTTCATATGAAGTAAAGCCGGGTGATGTTATCGAAATCAAAGAGAAGCACAAAGGTGCTCAGAGATATAAGGATATCCTTGAAGTAACAGACGGAAGAATCGTTCCGGAGTGGCTTGAAGCAGACCATGAAAAACTTTCAGGAGTTGTTAAGGAAATTCCTACAAGAGAGCAGATTGATGTTCCTGTAAATGAAGTGCTTATCGTCGAGTTATATTCTAAGTAATATTAACTGGCAGCAAAGCATAACACCCAAAAGGAGGTACTTAGAGTGCTTGATTTTAAAGAACCAAATATTGAGATAGCTGAGATTTCAGAAGATAAAAGATATGGACGGTTTGTAGTTGAACCTCTGGAAAGAGGATATGGTACAACTTTGGGTAATTCTCTTAGAAGAATTATGCTTTCATCATTGCCGGGTACAGCCGTTAGTCATATTAAAATTGACGGCGTGGTTCATGAATTCGCTGCAATTCCGGGAGTAAAGGAAGATGTTACTGAGATCATTATGAACATCAAGAGTCTTGCTATCAAAAACAACAGCGAGACAAATGAGACAAAGACAGCTTATATCGAAGCGTCAGGTGAGTGCGTGGTAACAGCGGCAGATATTCGGGTAGATCAGGATATCGAGATTATGAATCCGGATCAGGTTATAGCTACACTTAGTGGCGGACCTGATTGCAAATTATATATCGAGATGACAATTGTAAATGGTCGTGGTTACATCAGCTCTGATAAAAATAAAAGAGAAGATTTACCTATCAATGTAATTGCAATTGATTCTATCTTTACACCGGTAGAGAGAGTAAACATCAAGATTGAGAATACTCGTGTTGGTCAGATAACTGATTACGATAAGTTAACAATAGAAGTATATACAAATGGTACTATTGAGCCTACAGACGCTGTAAGTCTTGCAGCAAAGGTTCAGAGCGATCATTTAAAATCATTCATCAACCTTTCAGATAAGACATCTAATATTCAGGTTATTGCCGAGAAACCGGACAATACTGAAGATAAGGTGAAGGAAATGAACATTGATGAACTTGAACTTTCAGTTCGTTCATACAACTGTTTAAAGAGAGCCGGTATCAATACTGTCGGTGAACTTTGCAACCGCACATCTGAGGACATGATGAAAGTTAGAAACCTTGGACGTAAGTCATTAGAAGAAGTTATAGCTAAATTGAAAGAGTTAAACCTTTCATTTAACTTAAGCGAAGATTAATTAGGAGGTAAGCACACATGGCAGGCTATAGAAAACTTGGAAGAACTTCCAGTCAGAGAAAAGCATTGCTTCGTAATCAGGTAACAGATTTGTTATACTATGGCAAGATTGTTACGACGGAAGCTAAGGCAAAAGAAATCCGTAAGATTGCAGAAGGTATCATTGCTTTAGGCGTAAAAGAGTGCAATAATTTTGATACAGTGAAAGTTACTGCTAAGGTAGCTCGTAAAGATAAAGATGGAAAGAGAGTTAAAGAAGTTGTAGACGGTAAGAAAGTTACAGTTTATGACGAAGTAGAGAGGGAGATTAAGAAAGATCAGCCTTCAAGACTTCATGCAAGAAGACAGATGCAGAAAACTCTTTTCACAGTTACAGAAGTTCCTACTGACAAGCAGAGCCGCAGAAAAGATACAAAGAAAGTTGATGTTGTATCTAAGGTTCTCGATGATATCGCACCAAAGTACACAGACCGCAACGGTGGTTATACACGTATCGTAAAGATTGGTCAGCGTAAAGGTGACGCAGCTATGGAAGTACTTATTGAGTTAGTATAATTCAAATAAGAAAATATAAAATAGGGCTATCACATATGTGGTAGCCTGTTTTGATATATGAAAATTGGCAAATCGAAAGTTGGTGACAGCATGGAAAATATGATAGAAGCAAAAGGTCTTGTGCACGAGTATTCAAGGCGTGATGAAAATGGAGAAATAACCGAGATAAAAAGGGCACTTGACGGTGTTGACATCCAAGTGAAAGCAGGAGATTTTATCGCAGTGCTTGGAGCAAACGGCTCAGGAAAATCCACTTTTGCGAAACATCTCAATGCACTTCTTATTCCAACAGAGGGAACATTGTTTGTAAATGGAATGGACACCTCTGATTATAACAATGACCTAAAGATAAGACAGACTGCAGGAATGGTCTTTCAAAATCCTGATAATCAGATAATATCAAATGTGGTTGAGGAAGATGTGGGATTTGGTCCTGAAAATGTCGGAGTGCCAACAGAAGAAATATGGCAGAGAGTAGAAAAAAGTCTAAAGACAGTAGGGATGTATTCATATAGAAAATCTTCACCAAATCATTTGTCAGGCGGTCAGAAACAAAGGATTGCGATAGCAGGTATAATGGCAATGAAACCAAAGTGCATCATACTTGATGAGCCAACGGCAATGCTTGACCCGGTAGGCCGCAAGATGGTAATAGATACAATAACCGAACTTAACAAAAAAGAGGGGATAACGGTCATACTCATAACGCATTACATGGAGGAAGTAGTCGGAGCAGATTATGTGTATGTAATGTCAGACGGAAAAGTTCAGATGCAGGGAAAACCGAGACAGATATTTGCAAATGCGGAGGAACTTGAGCAGTACAGGCTTACGATACCTGAGATAACAAAGATAGCACTTGAATTAAATAAAAAGGGTATGAATATACCAAAGGATATTTTGAGTGCGGAGGAGCTTGTGGATTATTTGAGTAATCTATTAACGGTATTGAAAAAAATTGATTAAGATATTTGTATTATAGCGTATGAAATGGAAATATATTTTATTTTTAATAAGTATATTGTATGATATATTTATTGTATGTGAAATAGTATATAATTTTTTATATATTAATATTGTAAATGTGTATCATATGTTGGTTTGGAGGCTCATATGGGAATTAGACTTGAAAATGTTGATTATGTATATGCCGCAGGGACTGCTGAGGAGAAGAAGGCTCTGGATGATATAAATTTAAAAATAAATGATGGTGAGTTTATCGGGCTTGTCGGTCATACGGGTTCGGGCAAATCGACTTTGACACAGCTTTTAAATGGTCTTGAAAAGGCAACATCGGGAAATATTTATTATGAAGAGAAGAATATTTATGATAAAGGCTTTTCGATGAAAGAGCTTAGAGGAAATGTCGGTCTTGTGTTTCAGTATCCGGAGCACCAGTTGTTTGAGGTATCTGTTATAGAGGATGTGAAGTTTGGACCGAAAAACTTAGGGCTTGATAATCTTGAAGTTGAGATGAGGTCTTTCGAGGCTCTTAAAATGGTCGGCATAGGTGATGACCTTCTTGATGCGTCGCCGTTTGCACTGTCGGGAGGACAAAAAAGGCGTGTTGCGATAGCGGGTGTGCTGGCGATGAAACCAAAGATACTCATACTCGATGAACCGATGGCAGGTCTTGACCCGGCAGGCAGGGACGAGATACTTGAGCTTCTCGCAAAACTTCATCGTGAAAACGATATGACGATACTACTTGTGTCCCACAGCATGGATGATGTGGCAAAATATGTTGACAGAATGATTGTAATGAATGACGGAAAGATAGTTCTTGACGGCGAACCCAGAAAAGTGTTTAAATATCAGAGGGAACTTGAAGAAATCGGATTGGGCGTGCCGCAGGCAACAAATGTCATACACAAACTCAATGCACTTGGAGCAGGGATAGAACAGGAATGTATAACACCGAAAGAAGCGGCAGAAGCTATTTTTAATAAATATATGAAAGGGAACAAATGATTAGAGATATTACCATTGGACAATATTATGCGACAGATTCAGTAATACACAGGCTTGACCCAAGAGTAAAAGTGGTTGGAACATTAGCATATCTAATATCATTATTCTGCTTTAATAAATTTAGCGGATATATAATCGCAGCATTATTTTTTGCAATACTTGTAAAAATATCCCATGTGCCATTTAAGTTCATGGTAAAAGGTCTTAAGCCTATAATGTTCATGCTTATATTTACGGCGGCGTTAAACCTGTTCTGGACACCCGGAGAGGTAGTGCTTGTAAAAGCGTGGGTATTTACTATTACGCTTGAAGGTGTCAAACGCTCAGTGTTTATGGCACTCAGACTTACATTTCTTATCATAGGTTCATCACTTATGACACTCACAACAACACCAAATCAGCTCACGGATGCACTTGAAAAACTTTTAAAACCGTTGAATAAGATAAAAGTACCAGTACATGAGATTGCAATGATGATGTCGATAGCACTCAGATTTATACCGATACTTGTCGATGAGACGGACAAGATAATGAAAGCACAGATGGGGAGAGGAGCAGACTTTGAGTCGGGCAATGTCATTCAGAGGATAAAAGCAATGCTTCCTATACTCATACCGCTTTTCATATCAGCGGCAAGGAGAGCGAATGACCTTGCACTTGCGATGGATGCGAGATGTTATCACGGCGGAGAGGGCAGAACAAAGATGAAGCCTTTAAAATATAAAAAACAGGATGTGATAGCTTACCTGACGGTAGCAGCCTATGCGGTAGTGCTCGGAGTAGTGGTAAAGTTTTCAGTATTTTGAGGAAATAACTTAATAAAATTTATATGATTTCAGCCATATATATTGAATATGTATATGGCTGAAATTATTATCGGTAATATCAGATGTAAGAAATGAAAGGCTATTCTACCATAAAAAGCTACTTAACAATACAATGAACAAGCTCATTGTATTGCCAATTATCTTT
>NZ_QUJS01000007.1:173794-179919 GCF_003480745.1 Clostridium sp. AM27-31LB
ATACAATGAACAAGCTCATTGTATTGCCAATTATCTTTTTATGGCTGAACTGTTACTATTTTGTACCAATCCTTGAATAGTATCAAATTATATTTTCTTATATTTATCAATATTACATGGAATAGTAACAACGGCATGATAAAAATTTTCTTTGATAAAATTATTATAATTACCACGGTTAGTGTGTGTGATATTAAAAACATTAGCAGTACCATAACCGTGAACAAGTTCATCATCATCGTATTTTATCGTGTCAGGGAGAAATGTATTGTATAAATGAATTACAAGTTCACGCTCTGTTGTGAAAATATCAACATCAATCTCTCTTTTTCTTGGTGGCATTATTTTTTCACACGCATTATAGCAATTATCCAAAAGATTTCCGAGAATAATGCTGAAATCATAATCGGATATCTGTATATTGTCAAGGTCAACTTTAATATTTGTTTTAAATACGATATTATTATGTTCCGCAAGCATCATATAGTTACTTACAAAAGAGTCAATAACAAGATTTCCGGTATTGATGCGGTTGAAAGTCTGCTCCATATCTCCGATAGATGTATTAATATAATCATCAATTTCACTGTAGTGTTGTTTGTGCAGACATTCCCTGATGAAAAAATAATGCTTTTTAACATCGTGGATAATCTTGCGTGAATTTTTATAAGTTGTTGATAAAAGAAGATATTTCTTTGTCTGATATTCAAGTTTATCATTTAACTGTTTTTTGGTGATTTCCAATTCTTTTACTTTTAAAAGGCTGTCAAGTAAAAAGTAGTTGACTATATTTGCAGCAAGAAGTCCTATTATTGCAAGTGTATTCATTGTTTTATGAAAAATATTATTTTTTGGTGCATTAGAGATACTTAAAATAAGTATATTAGTTAAAACCGGTGTAAACAAAATAAGTATTGAGTATTGTAATGTAAGTAATTCACTCTTTTTTCTTTTTACAAAAAGAACGGCAAACATTATAAACACAAAAAATAAAATTTGTGATATAGCAAGGCAGATACCGTTTTGGGAGAGTATTTTAGCTCTGTCTTCCTTTGGAAAGTAGGATATAATAATATATATCACAACTTCTGATAAGCCGCCCAGAACATGATAAGATATGGCACTAAGTAAACGCAGTTTAAGGTTTGCATTATATAAAAATGTCAGTAAAAATATTGTTAATATACTTACTAAAGAGACAATATACAAATGTTTACTGCCTGACAGATTAAAGTAACTGTTGGTTATAAATCCTATAAATTCATATAGTACAAAGAATGATATAAATATAGGATAAGGAATATTTTTATTACGCTTTTGAAAAATAGTATTAAAAAATATGTTCATAGTAAAAATATCAAAAATATCAGATGTTAAAGTGTAAATCATTATAAACCTCCGCTTATACATATATGGGCAAAAAGAGTTCGGATTTCTTTTTCTTTTCGCCTGCTTACGGGAATTGCATCACCATTATTCATAATAAGTTTTTTATCTTCAAAATAATGTATTTGTGAAGTGTTGACAAGGTACCCCCTGTGGGACAATATAAAATTATAATCTTTTAAAGATATTTCCCACTCAGATAAAGTGCCTATAGTTTCTATAGAATGATCCTCTAACACTATTTCGAGTCTTTTTAAATGTGCATCAATCGTATGTATGTAAATTATTTTGTGCGAATATATGACTTCTTCTGATAAATCAGTTTTTATAATAAATTGAACTGTATGTGTCAAATTAAAATCTTCAATTATATTGTTCATAACCATGTTGAATTTTTCATATGATAATGGTTTTGACAGGTATTGAAAAGCCTGAACATCAAAACTGTTTTGCATATATTCCGGATAATTGCTCACAAAAACAATCTTTACATCACGGTCAGGAAGTTTTCTTATTCGTTTAGCAACATCAAGACCGGACAATTCAGGCATTTCTACATCAATAAATAAAAGCTGAAACACGCCATGCTTTGAGTATGTATTTAAAAGGTTTTGACCGGATTGAAAGCGGCTGATATTAAAATCAACATCATGTATCATTTGATATTTAAAAAGGTAATCTGATATTATGTCAATATCGTTTTCTTCATCATCGCAAATAGCAACATTAAGTATCATGTGAAAGCCTCCAAGTGGATAAAATAATGAACGCATAAGCAGTAATATAAAGAGTTTATGCAAAATTCTATTGTATGCAAAATAAATGCACAAATTTATGATATAGGATTTTGGAGTTATTATATCAGATAATATACCTATAAGCTACAAATTTTGACGAATGGTTAAAAATAGTGGATAAGTGGTGTTATTATGAAAAGAAAACTATAACCGAAAGTCGATAAAATTTGACCATTCGTCTGAAAAAAACAGATATTAGATGAAAGTGTGGTATGATATATGAAATATAAATAGGACAATGTGGGAGTTAATATTTTTTTTGGACTATAGTAAAATGGGAGGTGAAGAATGTGAAGAAATTTACTTATAAGGCAGCAAATGTTTTATGTGCATTTGCAGTGCTTATTGCACCGATTGCAGGTAGGGCTTGCAGAATACTTTTTTATGAGCCGGAGAAACCTGAGGGACTTGATGATTTCATTAGTAAGCATAAGGGATTGTAAAAGAAAAAAGGAGAAAGTGCGTATGAAAAAGAAAGCTCTTTTAACAATAGGAATTATTTTTTCTATGGTTATAACATCATTTAATATGAATTTTGAAAATGTGGATGCTGATGAGACAGAAGCTAGTGAACAATATATTGTTTCTACAAAAAATGGTGAATTGTTTAAGGATATACAGACTAAATATGGTGACTGTATATCGGACGAAGCTGAAAAAGCAGAGAGCTTAGAAGAACATAATACAACTGTTTTAGAACTGTCTGAAAAGGAAGCTCAACAATTGGAAAAAAAGCAGGGGATAACGATAGAACCTGATTGTGAAATGGAGGGATTAGGAGAAACAGAAGATAATATTACGGATGTATCAGAGTGGAATATGCAGATGATAAATGCAGATGAAAATTCTGAAAAAAGCAAAGATAAGATTAAAGTAGCAATAATTGATTCAGGTGTAGATTATACTAATGGTATAAAGGTTGCAGAGAGATATAATCTTGTACCGGGTGAAGAAGATATAAATATTATATATGAGGACAGAACCGGGCATGGAACCGCAGTGGCGGCGATTATTGCAGCAAATTCAAAAGATAAAGATGGAATTTCAGGAATAGCACCTGATAATGTTGAATTATATTCAGTTAAAGCCTTAGACTGCGAGAATAAAGCACCTTTAAGCAGAATAGTTGATGGAATTTATTGGGCAGTTGATAAGGGTGTTAATATAATCAATTTAAGTTTAGGAACAAAAACCAATGCAGATATACTTGAACAGGCAATAAAATATGCAGACTCAAAAGGTGTGTTAATAATAGCGGCAGCAGGAAATGATAAACAAATTCAATATCCGGCAGCTTATGATGAAGTGATAGCAGTTGGTTCGGTATCAAAGGATGGAAATATATCAAAGAATAGTGCCGATGACGAGAGAGTAGAATTGGCTGCACCGGGTGAAGCTGTTAAATCGGCCTGTTTTTTAGATGGTACGCTGCAGGTGAGCGGAACAAGTGTAGCGGCTCCTCATGTTACGGGAGTAGCGGCAGTATTATGGGCAAAAGATAAAAGTAAATCAAAGGAATTTATAAGAGATTTATTAAAAGAAACATCAAAAGAACTAGAGGATGGAAGTGGATTAATAGACTTACAATATGCCCAAAATAAGTATGATGAGTTTTCAAAAAATTATCAGGAAGGGATTGATAATAGTGATATTATAGAGAAAAATCCTGAGAAAGTAGAAAATTTTAGCGAAACTGATAATGCTGAAGCATTATGGGGAGATGCTGTACATACAAGTGTTTCATCTTCGAGTGGATTGACAGGAGTAGAATTAAAATTGTTGTATGGAGCATTGATATATTCAGACCATGATGAGGATAAATCAAATACTACAGATACATTAGGAGATGATGCCGGAATTTCCAGAATGACATATAATTGGACTTTTCATGGTTATGGATATGGACAGCATAATTTTTTTGGAAGTGATGGGAAGCTTGTAGATGATAAGGATACAAACGGAAATAAAATAAAACATCGTTCTAATTATATTTCTAATACTATGCAAATATATAATTTGTCACTAAATTATAAAAAAGGAGTATATACAAAGCCTGACAAAGTAGCTGGAATAAATGATACGGATTATGAGAGCATAATGAGTAGATTAAATGCAGATTCAAAAAAGGGAATTGTAAAAACAATGCGTCCTAGTGGTGCAGAAGATGAGTATGGTAATATAATAGGTAAAACGATAACCCCAAAAACAGTTAGTTGGGATAAAATTTTTCATTATTGTGTAAGACAGTATCAGGGAAATACCAGTATTATAATATCTAATAATAATAAAAATCGCTCAGTAGTAATTTTAGGACTGGCATTGCATAATGCGATGGATACATTTTCACATTCATCGTGTACATGGGATGGAAAATTAATTACCCATGTTTCGGATAAAAGCAAAAATGCAGATAATCCAGATTATTATTCTAATAGGGTAGATTGTGCAGTAGCTGTAGCAAAAAATATATTGGGAAAATATAGTAAAGGATATGAAATGACAGTATCAGATTTTAATTTTAGTTCTGCGTATAAACCATATGGTGGTGGTTTTTCACTACTTGGATATGCAGAGTATGTATGTAATATTAGTCCAAGTTATTTTAAATCAAATATGACAAGTATAGATCAATTATCAACAACAATAAATGAATAATATAATAGTTATTGATTAAAAAAATGCAACAAAACCCAAAAATATCTGTCTTATATTATAGGTACAATTATAAAATATAAGACAGATATTTTATCTAAGAGTCCAGCTAATAAATGTCAATAGTTAGATGTGAAAAAAATTATTTTGTTTTTTGACTAAAAAATGGCGGACTTTCCCCTTGGTGAAAATATCGTTTTTTGAAAGATATTGATTCATTGGGTTCATAGTATTTTATGCAGTCATGTCGCATTTGGCAGCATTGTATTGTTTGATATGCTCCTGAGGAGCAATGATTTTGAATGGTTTGTTGTCTCTGAGTATTGCAAATATCATATTGCATACCTTATGTGAAACAGCGCCCATTGCTACGAGCTTTGGTTTTGAGTCACACTTCTTGAGATAGTATTCGCGAAGAACTGGATTTTTAGCTTCTCCATTACGGGAGATACTGATGCTTTGTAGGGTTAATGTGTGAATCACACGTCTGGCGATGGCGGAATCATGCTTAGACATTTGAACCTTGGTGCCTTCAAATTTACCGGATTGCTTTACGGCTGGATCAAGACCAAAATAAGCGAAAAGTTGTTTCGGCTTTGAAAATGCTGAAAAGTCACCAATCTCACCCATGATGGATACAGCAGACAAGAAACCAGCACCTTTGAATGTTTTAATCAAATGAATCTGCTTAACAAAGTCGGTATCTTCATTAGCATCAACAAGCTCATGGAGCGATTCAAGAATGCTGTTGATTTCTTCATCATATTTACGTATGAAGCTGATATAAAGGCGAATACGCTTGATGTTACTGTCTATAATGTACCCAAACTGATTTGCATCAGTTGCCGCCTGAATTATGGCATTATACTTATTCTGAGCATATGTAAGTCCAAAGCGAGCTGTTGATTTGATGATATCAATAATCTCTTGCTTGTCTGCTTCAAGAAAAGCTGATGGAGATGTATAAGTTTCCAACAATGTAAGAGAAGTGTTGATAGTAACCTTGGAAAAGATGCCAAGATACTGAGGAAACGCCATGCGTAATTCACCCTGAAGTTTATTCACATAGGCACTGCGATTATCCATTAAATCGTAGTATTCACGGCACAGATTACGGCAGTTTAGAGCAAGGTCTGATGGCATAAGTGAAACCTTTAAATCAGGTTTCAAGCCAACTAAAGTAGCTTTTTTAGAATCAAAACGATTATTATGTACTTTTCGTATGTTGATATTTGTGCTATTCTTAGTGATGATAGGATTAATAACCGAGCAGTTAAAACCCTTATCACG
>NZ_QUJS01000008.1:0-174287 GCF_003480745.1 Clostridium sp. AM27-31LB
GAAGTGTGGTAACACATGTAGCTGACTGTCACTAATAGGTCGAGGGCTTGACCAAAGGAGTGAAGGTGCAGGGATGACAGACAAGGCAAAGTGAAAACTTGTTTTCAGATTTGACTTGTAGTCAGACCGGTATTTGAGTGGAATGACATGAAATATGCGAAGCATATGAATGACATGAAGCTTAGAGCACCTGAACAGAACGAAGATTCTTCTTGCAATAAAAAGGAAGTCATAAATATTCAATATACAGTTTTGAATGTATCAGTAATTTAGAAGCCGTAAGGCTTCTTTTTTTTTATTTTTATTTAATGAATAAGCAATATAAGTTCTATATACATGAATGTAGATATAGTTGTTGTATGTTTATATATATTGTTGTCTGCTTTTGAACATTATATAATGTAAATATTGCTCGATATTATTTAATAAGTCATATATGATAAAAAAACTCTATGATAAATCCATATAAAATTTCAGTAGAGGATTTATCGCAGAGATTTTTTATTATGTAGAATACTTTTTTAATAATTATATTAACTAGACTGGT
The DNA here is from genome assembly GCF_003480745.1 of Clostridium sp. AM27-31LB. Taxonomy (NCBI): domain Bacteria; kingdom Bacillati; phylum Bacillota; class Clostridia; order Eubacteriales; family Clostridiaceae; genus Clostridium; species Clostridium sp. AM27-31LB. Next base: position 548 of record NZ_QUJS01000008.1, read on the forward strand.
TATGCTATCTAAAATAAAAGTGTCTTTATTTCTTCGGCTATTCGTCCAATTTTTTTGTTAGAACACTCAATAGTAATATCAGCATACTTTTCATATAGTACTATGCGTTCATTGTACAATGATTTTAAAGTTTGTCCTTTTTTTATTGAGACACCGCGTTTGGTCAAATCTCCTAAACGTTCTTCGATTTCCTCGTAGGGAAGTTTAAGATAAATAACGGTACCGATTGAGCTTAAATGTGTCATGGCATCTTTACCGTAAACAGCACTTCCACCTGTTGCAATAATGCTTTTGTGGGCATTTATTTTAGAGTTGATTTCATTTTCTATTGAGTTGAAACCATCCAGACCATATTTGTCAATAAGTTCGTGTAAAAGCATATTTTTTTCATTTTGAATAATGATGTCCGAGTCTATAAAAGTATATCCAATAACTTTTGCAAGAACAATGCCTATTGTACTTTTTCCGGCACCCGGCATACCTATTAGGATAAGATTATCTTTATTATATGGTTTGGTAGTCATTAATATTAGTTCCCCCTTATTGATGATCATCATACATGAGTTATGCATGTTAGTGACTGTATAATGTATAATATTTTAATACGAAAGACAGGATATGTCAAAAAGATAAGTCCTTGATAAGAAAAAATGATAGCAGCAATTTTTATGGGAGGCTGATTCAAAAGTTTGAGGGTAAGAACAGCTCCGATATCTGTTTTATGGTCACCACCAAAGAAAAATGCACCTTTTGTATGTATAGAATCGTGGTATGGAAGATGTGATAGTATAAACTACAAAGGTGAATGGAAAAAACGGAAATGGGGTAATAGGTTTGAAGCTGGAAAAACATTTAAGGGTGGATATGATATAGAAGCATTTTGATTTTAATATCCATTATTAACCGTTATTATGTCGATTGTGACGGTTTACAAATATGTGCTAATAATGTAATATATAATATATATGATTATTAAAGTTTGCATATTTGTATATACAGACATTTTGCAATAATAAGAAGAAAAGCTGAGGAGGTCGGCAATAATGGATACAAATATATTATTAGAAAGCGGTACTAACGAACTTGAGATACTTGAATTTACGGTCGGTGGCAATTATTATGGTATAAATGTTGCTAAAGTAAAGGAGATTATGACATACCAGCCACTTACTCCGGTACCTAAGGCACATCCAAATGTAGAGGGGGCATTTAGTACCAGAGGAGAAACAATATCAATCATTAATCTGGCGAGATGTCTTGGTATGAAAGAAGAGACTGATACATCAAAGGATATGTTTCTTGTTACAAATTTTAATGGTCTGTTATCAGGATTTCATGTAAATGGAGTTGTCGGAATACATAGAGTAAACTGGTCACAGATTATAAAGCCTGACAGCATGATAAATAATGCAAAGACGGGAGTGACTACAGGTATTATAAATATTGATGATAAACTTGTAATTTTAATTGACTTTGAGAAAATCGTTGCTGACATCACACCAGATGTGGGTATCAACCTTAAAGATATTGATGGACTTGGAGATAGAAGAAAAAACAATCAGCCTATTATATATGCAGAGGATTCACAGCTTCTCAGTACACTTATCTATGATGGTCTGTCAAAAGCCGGTTATACACGTATTCTTCCTACAAATAATGGTTTGGAGCTTTGGAATATTCTTCAGAAATATAAAGAAGAAGGAACCGTTAAGGAAAATGTTGCATGTGTTGTAACTGACATTGAGATGCCTCAGATGGATGGACACAGATTGCTTAAACTTATCAAGAATGATCCTGATTTAAAGGATATTCCTGTTATAATCTTCTCATCGTTAATAAATGAAGAAATGAGGAAAAAAGGCGAGTCGCTTGGAGCAGATGCACAGTTATCTAAGAATGATATAGGTGAATTTATTAAGAAACTTGATGAGATTTTAGCGAAAAAAGCAGAAGAAGAAAACGAAAACAAATAAAAGTAAAAAGACTGTTGCATATTAGATTTTACGATTTGCAATAGTCTTTTTTAAATATAGTAGTAAAAAGCTCGTAAAGTAGCGTGACACCAATGAGAATTGCAAAGCAATTCTTGGAGGGCAAAACGCTGGTTTTGCCCTTTTTACCTTAACAGCGTATCACAGCGTATTAGGCCCCATCCTTGTTTAGTGTGTGGAAGTTTGAGATTAATACCATTTCGTTTCAGATGGAGTTTTACATCCTTGTTAGTCATATAAGGAAATTTTTCTAATAGAAGTGCAATACATCCACTTACTATAGGGGTTGACATTGAAGTTCCGCTTCTGGGGATGTATAGGGCAGGGGTTGTTTTGTTATTACAACTTATGATATTAAGTCCCGGGGCTACTATATCAGGCTTTTTTATACAATTTGATGTCGGACCACGACCTGAAAAATCATGCGAAAATCTACCAAAAACAGTGTCAGATGTCCCTACGGTGATTATTTTTCTGCTGTTTCCGGGAGCACCTATGGTATAATCAGCCGGACCATTGTTTCCAGCAGCCGTTACGACAATTAATCCAGCTTCCCAAAGTGTATTTATCGACCTTACAAGAGGAGAATTTTCATCAAATTTCTTTATGGATACGCTTCCAACGGAAATATTTACAATCCGTATATTGTATTTGTCTTTGTTCTTTAATAGCCAGTTGATTCCTGACATCACATTTTTAATGTTTCCCTCACCATTTTTGTCAAGTATTTTTATTATGTGAAGTTTACAGTCTGGTGCAATGCCTTCATATAATTTATTAGACATCATGCCATTTCCTGCTATTATGCCTGCGACATGGGTGCCGTGTCCATTATCGTCATAAAGTCTGTTTTGGTGATTTATGGTATCAAAAAATGAAACAAAAGGACCATCATTATATACTATATCAGGGTGAGGGCTGATACCGGTATCCATAACTGCAATACCTACATTTTTGCCCGTAAGTCCTTGTTTTCTTGCATAATCGAGTTTTATAACAGAAGCAACGCGGTTCATCAGGTAATACTCGCAATCTAACTGGTTATAATATCAATATGCATAATGTGTTTTCTTTGTTACTTAATATAATAGTTTTGCCAGAGTAAAAGAGAATTCGATGTCCAAAATGGAATAGTTAATTGTTATTGTATTATATATTAGTTTTGCTAAGGCAATAGGCTTGAAACGATGCTATTGGCATAGATGTTATATTTTCTGAAAAATAAATACTTGAAATAAGTTGAAAAATAGGATAAAATAGTAAAAGAGTTTTGTCGCATTTTATGATGCAGACAATGGGACGCAGAAGTCACACATTAAGGAGGATTTTGATAATGGTATCAGCAGGAGATTTTAGAAATGGTTTAACTATTGAGTTTGAAGGCAATGTATATCAGGTAATCGAGTTTCAGCATGTAAAACCTGGTAAGGGTGCTGCATTCGTAAGAACAAAGCTTAAGAACATCAAAAATGGTGGTGTTGTTGAGAAAACTTTCCGTCCAACTGAGAAATGTCCTCAGGCTCACATTGAGCGTCAGGAAATGCAGTATTTATATGCAGACGATATGTATCATTTCATGAATACAGAAACATATGACCAGATTGATATGACAGCAGATCAGGTTGGTGATTCTCTTAAATTTGTTAAAGAGAATGAGATGGTTAAGATGCTTTCGCACAATGGTGAGGTATTTGCTATTGAGCCGCCTCTTTTTGTAGAGTTAGAGATTACAGAGACAGAGCCTGGATTTAAGGGCGATACTGCACAGGGTGCCTCTAAGCCTGCTATAGTAGAGACAGGAGCACAGGTAAGTGTACCTCTCTTTGTAGAGACAGGAGACCGTATCAGTATCGATACACGTACAGGAGAATATCTTAAGAGAGTTTAATTCAATTTATTTCTTAAAAGGGCGTAATTCTATGGAAACCCCGTGTTTTCAAGGATTGCGCCCTTTGTGCAAGTTGATGTAAAGGTGTGCTAAAAAGGGTCTAAAGGTAACACATAAGTAACGCGTAGGTAACAAATACGCAAAAAGATTTATGCGTAAAACTTATATAAAAAGTAAAGAGGGAGCAAAGATAAGGTGAATCTGACCAATATAGATAAATTAAATATGCTCATTGAGCAGGGAATGTTTGAGCCTGTTGTGCTTGATGAGAAAAATATTATTGATGAAAATGGCAGGGGAGATTTCCGTATTATTTATCTTATGAATGATACGGTTGAAAGTTTTTTGGTATTTAAAAATGCAAAATACACCGGTGAATACAATGATAAATTTGAGGGGTTTACGGATATTGAACTTGAAAAGAGAGAAGAGGGTTATGTACTTATAATTAAGCAGGAACAGTCATATTTTTTAATCTTTTTTGATGATGTGGAACTTGAAAATTATTATTATAATTATGGGAAAATAGGACATTTTTGGATAAAGGGTTATGAACATCTGCGTGTGCTTGAGTATCAGGTGGCTATTGTCTGGGATAAGATGTGCTATATAGGAAAAGAATCCTGCACTGACAATGAATTAAAGATCGCATCTTTAAAGCAGTTTCCACCGCTGAATTATTGCAATTATCCTTGTGTTCCTGATATCTATCAGGTGCCGCTTGAGGATAAATGGCATCTATCTAAAGATGCTAATAATTTTATGATGGAAATTGCTAAAAAAGCAGGGGACACTGAATTAGAAGAAAAACTTTTGCAATATGGAGAAAATCCGACTATAAAAAATGCAAAAAAAATGGCTAAACTTTTTAGGCGAAAAGAGCATAAAAAGGTAATACAACTACTTATGAAATACATAGAAGAAGCGGCAGCAGTTTATCCAGACAGAAGTTTTGGAAAAAGCTTTGATGAAAGAAATAAAAAATTGCTGGATAAGGCTGTTAAGAGAAAAAATGAGTTGGAAAAAGCCGGTATGGAAGCTGTTGTATATAAAGAAGAACAGTTTGTCTATGACTGTGACAGTGTGGAATTTAATGTTTATGTTATGTTATGGAAAGATGGTCTTGTAAACAGCAGTGTAAGGATTGAGAAAATAGAATAAAGATTGTTATGTTTGAAGCATTAAATAATTTTTTTAAATGACAATGTATAAATAAAGAAGAAAATGATTAAAAAATGTATAGATATGTAGTTTTAAAATCGGAAATTAGATAAGTAGTTTTGCAATTAAATAAATGGATGTATATTAGAAAGGGTTATAAGGATATGATTAAAAATCTTATTTTTGATGTAGGAGGAGTGCTTTTTGATTACAGATGGAAAGAGATGTTTATGGATTATGGTCTTGACGAGGACAATGCCATAAGAGTCGGAACTCAGATGTTTAATGATCCTGACAGGACATGGGATATTTTTGACCTTGGTATAAAGTCTGATGAGGAGATTACTGATATATTCTGCAAAAAATATCCTGGTGATGAGGATGTTATCAGATGGTTTATAAGACATGGTGAATATATGCAGGTGCCAAGACCGAAAGTGTGGAAAAAGGTTCATGAATTAAAACAAAAAGGATATAAAATCTATATTTTGTCGAATTATCCTGAATCACTGTTTAAGAAGCACACGGAATATGCTGATTTTATGGATGATATTGACGGACTTATGGTCTCTTATATGATACATAAAGCAAAGCCGGCAGAGGATATTTATAAGGCATTATGTGATAAATACGGGCTTGACAGGAGCGAGAGCATTTTCTTTGATGACAGGTCAGAAAATGTTGAGGGTGCCATTAAATTTGGAATGAAGTCAGTAAAAATTTTATCTGAGCAGGTTTTATTGGATGAGCTTGACAGATTTTAAAAGTAACAGATTAGGCTTTAATTTATTATATTCATAATTCCATAAATAAGTTCGGTACTGTTAATTATTTTTTATAGCTGAACTGTTACAGTAAGAAAATTCTGAGGAATTTCAACTTTACATAGTAAAACGGTTGGAATATAATTATTACTCAGGGAATTATAAAATGTTGCATAGCGGTTTATATCGCAGAAAGGGAGGTTTTCATGAAAATATTAGTATTAGGCGGAGCTGGATATATCGGTTCACATACAGTCAGCGAGCTTGTGGATGCAGGGGAAGAAGTAGTTATAGCTGACAGCTTGGAGACAGGACATATTGAGGCTGTAAATCCGAAAGCAAAGTTTTATCAGGGAGACATAAGAGATAAGAAGTTTATTGACAGTGTTTTTGATAATGAAAAAATAGATGCAGTCATTCATTTTGCCGCAAACTCACTTGTAGGTGAGAGTATGACAAATCCGTTGAAGTATTATGACAATAACCTTTATGGTACAAAGGTGCTTCTTCAGAGTATGGTAGAACATGATGTTAAGAAAATCGTATTTTCTTCAACGGCAGCAACTTATGGAGAGCCTGAGAGTATTCCTATTCTTGAGTCGGACAAGACAGAGCCTACAAATCCATATGGAGAGACAAAACTTTCTATGGAAAAAATGATGAAGTGGACAGATGTTGCACATGGTGTTCATTATGTTGCACTCAGATATTTTAATGCCTGCGGAGCTCATGTCAGCGGCGAAATAGGAGAAGCTCATAATCCTGAGACACATCTTATTCCGCTTATTCTTCAGGTACCTAACGGACAGAGAGAATCAATAAGCATTTTCGGTGATGATTATGATACAAAAGACGGTACATGCGTGAGAGATTATATTCATGTAACAGATCTTGCACAGGCACATATACTTGCTGTTAAATATCTTATGGACGGAGGAAAGAGTGATGTTTTTAACCTCGGTAACGGTGTAGGATTTACTGTAAAAGAAGTAATAGAGACAGCAAGAAAAGTGACGGGACATCCTATTCCGGCAGTTATTTCACCACGCCGTGGAGGAGATCCGGCAAAACTTATCGCATCGAGCGAAAAAGCAAAGAGCATACTTGGTTGGAAACCTGAACACGCAGACCTAGAAGAGATAATTGCAACAGCATGGAAGTGGCATAAAAATCATCCGAATGGATATGCAAAATAAGATAAATATAATCTATAGCATATGTTGATAAAATATAGAAAACCCGACAGTAATGTTAAAAGGCATTGCTGTCGGGTTTTGTTATGTCGATATAAAAGCAGAAATTATTTTTCCTGTTCTGCAAGTTTATCTGTATATATTTTTTTGTAAACCTTATCTATCTCAGCCTCATCAAGTTTTTTCTCAAGGAAAAATTCTACGGCGTAAAGTGCCTGTGCGACGAGCATTTCAAGACCGTTTACACCTGTCATTCCGAGTTCTTTTGCCTGTGCAACAAGTTTGGTTTCAAGCGGATTGTAGATAACATCTGCAACTGCTTCGCATTTAGGGAATTTTGTAAGGTCAACAGGTGAAGCGTCACATTTAGGGAACATACCTACAGGGCTTGTATTTGCTATAAATTCTGCATCTGTGTGTTTTGCAAAACATTCATCGTAAGTAATTGCTGAATCTGTCTTTATAATATCGACGATGATAACCTCTTTTGCTCCCATTTTTTTTAGGACTGCTACAACAGCCTTTGATGCACCGCCGTCACCGAGTACGACACATTTTTTACCTTCTATCTTGATATTATGCTTTTTGAGCATATACATAAACCCTGAGAAATCAGTATTGTGTCCGTAAAGTTTTCCGTTTTTATTTACTATAGTATTTACTGCTCCGATTGCTTTCGCATTTTCATCAAGTTCATCAAGATAAGGAATTACATCCTTTTTGTAAGGGATAGTGACATTTATCGACTTAAATTCATGCTTACTCATAAAATCATTAAAATCTTCTTTGCTGACCGGATGTATTTCATATGTATAGTCAGCGAGACTTTCATGAATTTCTTTTGAATAGCTGTGTCCGAGTTTTTCTCCAATTAATCCGTATTCCATTTTGTAACCTCACTTTCAAGTCTTTGGATGATAATATTTTTGCTGTAAATCAAATTTAGTTTTTTACATCTGTAAATATATGGCGGCAGTTTATATATCTGGCACTAAAGAGAAGGGCGTAAAAAACTTCAGCATTATTATAATACAGCATTTAATAAATATAAGCAATAAACTTGTTGATGTTTAGCAATCAGGTGATTAAATATTGGAAAATTTAGACATTTAAGTGTGAATGGCAATATTAAATTTAACATAATTGAGAGTGAATAACATATTTAAGAGGGACGGACATATAAATGTAACTATACAGACAAGATGTAGATGAGTTGCCGGTTATTGTTCATACAAACGCAATATGACTGGCAGTAGTTTTTGGTACACTAGGGGGATGTATTTTTATTTTATGTCAGATATGGAGGTGATACGGTGGACAAAAAGAAAGATGAGATAATAAAACTTCTGCCGCTTGACATAAGAAAACTTTTTAAGTTTTGTGATATTGAGTTTTCAAAATTGCAGGAGATAAGGCTGCGTGTGAATATGCCAATTATGATATTGTACGACTCCATGGAATATTTTATTTCGTGCAGAGGTGAGATGACAAAAGAGAGAAAAAACGGCTACAGGGTGAGTTGTGCACAGATAAAAGAAGCAATGGTCTATATAAGCAATTATTCAAGATATGCTTTTGAGGAGGAGATACGACAGGGTTTTATCACTGTTGAGGGCGGTCACAGGGTAGGAGTAGCAGGCAAGATTATATGGGACAGCGGAAAGATAAGAAATATAAGCTATATTTCTTTTATAAATATAAGAGTGTCCCATGAAGTAATAGGCTGTGCAAGAGGTGTGATGAGGTATCTTAGGGATGAGAGTGAATTTTTTAACACGCTTATAATCTCACCGCCAAGATGCGGAAAGACGACTCTTTTGAGAGACATTGTGCGTATAGCGGCTGATGGAAGTGATATTGACAGGGGTATGACGGTAGGAATAGTGGATGAGCGTTCAGAAATAGGTGCCTGTCATTTAGGATGTCCGCAAAATAACATAGGCTGCCGTACGGATGTGCTCGATGGCTGCCCAAAATCGCAGGGCATGATGATGATGGTACGCTCTATGGCACCAGAGATAGTGGCGGTCGATGAGATTGGCTCAAAGGATGATGCGGCGGCGATAGAGTATGTGATGAACTGTGGGATAAATGTTATAGCGACCGTTCATGGTCTTGATATGGATGAGGTGATAAACAAGCCGGTGATAGGTGAACTTGTGAGAAAACGGAGATTTAAGCGTTATATTGTCCTGAAAAGAGGAAAGATGGGACAGATAGCTGCAATATTTGATGACAGGGGGAATGTCATATATTAACGGTAAAACTGGCAGGATTTCTAATGCTGGCAGCAGGAGGTGTTATGGCAGGCATTTATGCATGGGAGAGGTATATGCTGCGTGTCAGGGTTTTGGAGGAGTGGCAGACCATATTTATTGAGATAGCCGGGGAGATAAATTATTCAGCGGAAAGTATGTCGCAGATATGCAGCCGCATTGAAAATATGAGTGTATATGGAAAAAAATTCTGGGGTGAGATGTCAAAGCAGACTAAATATAAGAATGAGGGGCTTATAGGGACATTTTGGAAAGAGTATCTTGATGGGTACAAATACTGGGAACTTTTGAGTGCTGAGGATAAAAATATAATATATCGTTTTGGGGAGAGTTTTGGAACACTTGACATATACTCACAGATAAATGAGATAAAGATGTACGAAAAAAGAATAGAGGGCAATATTTCAGATGCAAGACAAAAAATGAGAGAGCAGAAAAAAGTATGTATTTTTATGGGACTTATATCAGGCCTGATGGCGGGAATATGTCTTTTTTAAAAGGGGAGATAAATGACTATAAATTTAATTTTTAGAATTGCAGCGGTCGGAATACTTGTATCGGTGCTTGGAACCGTTCTAAAACATTCGGGCAGGGATGAACAGGCTTTTTTGGTGAGTCTTGCAGGACTTATACTTGTATTTTTATGGATAGTTCCGTATATAGAGCAGTTGTTTGAGACAGTGGAAAAATTGTTTTCAATAGGGTAAGATGGCTGACTTGGAAAATATTAAATGTATCAAAAAGCAGTCAAAATAAAAAAAGAAAGTGCATCAAAAAATTGACAAAATAAGATAGGGAAGATGAGAAAATATGCTTAAAATAGCGATAATAGGTGTGATGGCGGTTTTTCTCGCACTGCCTTTAAAAGAAAGTAAACCTGAGTTTTCAACATTGATAATTATAAGCGGGTGTATGCTTATACTCGGCTGTGCGGTATCGAAGATTGCTGAGATAATCAGGGTGATAACAAAGATAAATAAATATATGGGAGAACAGTCAGTATATCTCGGTATATTATTTAAGATTATCTCGATTACATATATTGCAGAGTTTGGAGCATCACTCTGCCGTGATTCAGGGTACAGTGCGATAGGAAATCAGGTTGAATTTTTCGGAAAGATAATGATACTTGCAGTTAGTATGCCGATAATCACAACATTGTTTGAGACGATAAGCAGTATTATGGGAAAATAAAGATTCTGTATCTATGTATTACTCTACGCAATAGAAGTGGGGAACTTCTATGGTAGTGTTAAATAAACGGTCTAAAGGAGGAAAAGGTGTGGAGAGCGTCGATGATGAAGAATTATATAATGGCATTATGGACGAAATATCGTCAGGGGATATACAGAGTACGATGGATAAGCTGCTTGAAAATCAGTCCTTTGACTTTGGGGATTTTGTCGGAAAGACAATAAATTCGGGAAAGGGCATAGATTTCAATAACATATTAAAACAGATAGCAGATGGTATAGTATCAAATCTTAATGATGAAAAGAGTTTATACACAAATATAATACTCATAGCTTTGTCGGGGGCCGTGATAACAAACTTTTCAAAGCTGCTTCAGGGAAAGCGAGTGGCACAGATGGGATTTTATACAATATATGTTTTGTTTTTTTCTGTACTTTCGGTTTCTTTTATGCGGACAAGTACAATAGCCGAGGAGACGCTTACAAAGATATTTGATTTTATGAAAGTTCTTGCCCCTACATATTTTACCTGTCTGTCATTTACAAAAGGGGCGGGACTTGGGACCGGTTATTACCAGATAACACTTCTTATGCTGACGGTTGCTGATTTTATATTGTTGAAGTTTGTGCTGCCGGGTGTAAAGATATATTTCTGGCTTCGGATAGCAGACCAGTTGTCAGAGGAGGAAATGTTTTCAAAGATGGCAGAGTTTGTAAAAGATATATTGAGTTTTTCTATGAAAACGATGTCAGTCGTGTTAATGGGGGTAAATGTCGTGCAGGGAATGATTGCACCGCTGGCAGCAGAGGCAAAAAATTCCGCACTGGTAAAGGTTGGCAGCATGGTGCCGGGAATAGGCAATACGATAAGCAGTGCGGCGAGTTCGGTGCTTCTGGCAGGAAGTCTTGTAAAAAATGCAGTCGGTGTGGCTGGGATAGTTGTGCTTATTATCATATGTGCAATGCCGCTAATCAGGCTGTGGGTATCGGAGTTTGCATATAAGGGGCTTTCGGCTGTGTTGCAGCCTGTGTCAGACAAGCGGATAATCAAATGTCTTTCGATGACCTCTGATGCAATAAAACTTCTGGCATATGCCGTGGGACTTGCGGCGATGTTTTTTGCAATATCAATAGCAGTCATAAGTACAATGACAAATTAATAAACAAGATTTATGTCTGTACATATTGACACAAAGTTAATATGAAAAAAGTGTGTTAGGAATGTGAATTAGTATGAAATGGGGATGCCAAATGAATATGGAAAAAATTATTTGTAATGTTTTGGTTTTTACTATCATAACTTCTGTCTTAAAAGGACTTATTATCAAGGATGAATATAAACAGTATTTTCAATTTTTCTGTGGACTCATAATGATATTGATAGTAATAACGCCTTTTATAGATTTTTTGAGCAGCGATAATGATTATTACGATATATTGCAAAAAAATATATATAGCTTAGAAATAAAGGATTCGATAGGCAGTATAAAAACAGCCGACGGAAAGATGAGGGATGTGCTTGTAAGACAGTGTGAGTCAAAGATTGAGGGGCAGATAAAAAAGATGGCACAAAAAGACGGCGTTGACTGCAATAGCGTTGATGTTGAGACAAAAATGTCTGACGAGGAGCTTGAAATAGTCATGGTAAATGTCAGCATGAAAGATGGTGCAGTGGCAGCATATTCAGATATATCAGGGAGCAGGGATAAACTTGATAAGAACGAGAAAAGGCTAAAAAATGATATATGTGACAGCTACATGCTTGACGGGGGGAAGGTGAAGATTTGGAAATAAATATAAAGGATAAGCTTAAAAATTTATCAGGAGAAAAAATAAAAGGAAGTCTTATGCATGATTTTGGCATAGGCAGAATAGTTATTATCATAATATGTGGTGTTGTGATACTTGCCGGGAGTCTGTTTGACGGCGGCAGTGTGGTAAAGGAGAGTGACAGTGGAAAAAATACGGAAAATGAAAATATACTTAGTGAAGATGACGCACTTGATATTATGAACAAATATGCAAAACAACAGGAAATTAAGTTAAAGACGATGCTTGAGAGTATGGACGGGGTGGGAGAGGTGAAAGTGATGGTAACGCTTGCTTCATCTGAGGAAAAGGTTGCACTTAAAGATACGGAGACAGGAGAAAACAAGGGAAAAGACACAGACTCGGTCAGCAAAAAAAGTGAGAGCGTGCTAATAAAAAATAATGGTGATGAAAACCCATATGTTGTCAGTGTCACCGCACCTAAGATAGCAGGAGTTGCTGTCGTGTGCGAGGGTGCGGACGGCGGGAAAAAAGACAGTGAGATAATTGAGATGATAGGGGCATTATTTGACATTGAGTCACATAAAATCAAAATAACAAGAATGACAGCGTGAAAAATCCATATATGCAAGATTTTTCACACGCAAGATTTGTGTCTGTGCACACTTGACACAAACTTGATATATATTATATATGTGTGCAGAAATGGGGATTATATTATGAGTAAATCAAGTCGTAAAAACGGAATAGTCATCACGGCACTGGCTTTGATGATAATTGCAGCAGGTTATTTGAATTTTACGGGGCAGAAGATTACAACGAATGGTATTTCGGCTAAGACAACTGTGGTTCCGGAGACGGTTAAGGATACGACAGTTGATATTTCGGCGGAGGATGAACAGGCATCGGATTCTGATGCAAAGGAAGAGAAAAGTGCATCGTCAAAGGATGATGCTTCTTCAGAGGATGGTTATGAATTGGCAGACAGCGGCGAGGTTCAGGCATCTGAGGAAAATCCGGGGGAGGCCGTTATGGTTTCAAATAACATAGGTTCTGATTATTTTGCATCGTCAAAGCTTAACAGGGAGCAGAGCAGAGCCAAAAATAAAGAGACACTTATGAACATAATAAATGATGATAAGATTGCATCTGCTGACAAAAAGAGTGCAATTAAACAGGTGGCAGCCATGACTAAGATTTCAGAAAAAGAAAATGCCGCAGAGCTTATGCTGCAGGCTAAAGGATTTGAAAATGCAATGGTAAGCATAAGCAGTGGAAATGCAGATGTTATTGTTAGTTCAGAGGGGCTTACAAATAAACAGATAGCCCAGATAGAGGATATAGTTAAAAGAAAAACAGGCATTACGGCTGATAAAATAGTAATTACACCTGTAAATGTCAAATGATATTGCAAAAGTCTGTGATTTTGCTATAATAGTACCATAACGGTTGCTGTTTGCGGGAAAATCGTGAGCAGCAATTTATAATGCACTGTTTTGTATAGTGAAGGAGGTAAACATTATGGCAAAAGAACAGATGACAGAAGACATCATTATGGAAAAAAAAGATATAGGTGAAGTAAAGATTGCTTCTGATGTTGTGTCTGTTATAGCAGCACTTGCGGCTACCGAGGTCGAGGGTGTAAATTCTATGGCGGGTATGAATAAATTTGGCGTTAAAAATACAAAAGGTGTTCGTGTGCTCATGAATGAGGGTCGTGTTCATGTAGATATGATGATAATCGTAAAATACGGTTATAGTATTCCAAAAATTTCAAAACAGGTACAGAGCAGAGTAAGCCAGCAGATAGAGACTATGACCGGACTTAAAGTGTCAGGCGTAAATGTCAGAGTAGCCGGCGTAAATCTTGACGCATAAAATTAAGGAGTTATATATGACTAGAAGACAGATAAGAGAAAATTTGTATAAGATGCTTTTTCAGGTTGAATTTCATGATAAGGAGTCACTTAGGACGCAGATTGAGATTTATCTTGAAGATTTAGAAATGGCAGATGAAAAAGATAAAAGAGAACTCAGGGATAAATTCAATGAACTTGTTGAAAATTTAGAGGATATTGACGCAAAGATAGAGGAAAAAGCAAACGGATGGACGATAAACAGGATTGCAAAATCTGAGCTTACGATACTCAGACTCGGAGTTTATGAACTGCTTTATGTTGAGGATGTTCCAAACAAGGTTGCGATCAACGAGGCGGTAGAGCTTGCAAAAGCATATGGAGCAGACAAGGCATCTGGTTTTATCAACGGAATACTTGCATCTGTTGTAAAAGAAGTGTCAGAGTAGCTTAAATTTCTTTATAAGGGCAGCATACTGATGTTGCCCTTTTTGTAGAATAAGAAAGGTTTTAAGATGGGACAGGTAAGTTCGGTATCTCAGGTAAATATGTATATAAAAAATATGTTTATAAGAGATTATATGTTAAATAATATTTCAGTGAAAGGCGAAGTGTCAAATTGTAAATATCATTCATCGGGACATATTTATTTTACTATAAAGGACAGGGCATCGCAGCTTTCATGCGTAATGTTTGCATCCATGAGGAAAAATCTTTTGTTTACCCTTGAGGAAGGGCAGAGTATTGTTGTGGATGGCAATATCGGTGTTTACGAGAGAGACGGAAAATACCAGCTCTATGCAAGGAGCATAACAAAAGAGGGGGCAGGAAAGCTGTATGAAGAATATGAGAAGTTGAAAAAGCGTCTCTTAGCGGAGGGGCTTTTTGATGATACAAGAAAACGAAAGATACCGTCTTATGCAAAAAAGATTGGTGTTGTCACTGCGGGAACAGGGGCAGTCATACAGGATATATGCAATGTCTCAAAGAGGAGAAATCCGTATGTGCAGATAATCTTATATCCCGCCAAAGTTCAGGGAACAGGGGCAGCAGATACTATTATAAAAGGGATAAGATATTTTGAAAAAACGGATGTTGATACGATAATAATAGGACGAGGCGGCGGTTCAATAGAGGATCTACAGGCATTTAATGATGAGCAGCTTGCAAGAGTTATAGCGGCTTGCAAAAAGCCGGTGATAAGTGCGGTAGGGCATGAGACAGACACGACAATAGCTGATTATGCGGCGGATCTTCGTGCACCGACACCGTCTGCGGCAGCAGAACTTGCAGTGTATTCGTACCGTGAGACGGTCATTGCCTTAAGAGAAGCAGAATATTCTTTGAACTGGCAGATGACAAATTTATTAAAGATAAAAAAATTAAAACTTGCCCGGTATATGACGATGCTTTCACATGAAAGTCCGCAAAATCTTATAAATGAGCGCAGGATGTATCTTACTGATATGCAGGAAAAAATAGAGGGGCTTATGAAGCAGAAACTTATATCGTCAAGACACCAGTTAGAACTGTATGTACAGGAAATGAAAGGTCTTTCACCTCTTTATAAGCTGCAGGGCGGTTATGCGTATGTGTCGGATGAAAACGGAAAAAATATAAATTCAGTAGATGATATAGATAAGGGCGAACAGATAAACCTTGCATTTAAAGACGGATATGCAAAGGCTGTTATCTCGTCGAAAGAAAAAGCGTGAGATTTGGAGGTCAGATATGGCGGCAAAGAAAATGTCATTAGAGGAATGTTTTGAAAGTCTGGATGATATTATACTTGAATTACAGAGTGGAGAACTTTCGCTTGAGGATTCATTTAAAAAATATGAAGATGGAATGAAACTCATTAAAAAATGTAATGAGACGATAGATAAAGTTGAAAAGAAACTGACGGTTGTTGAAACTGATGATGAATAGGGGGACTAGAAGATGGAGTTAATGGAACAGGATAGTTTTAAGAAAGAGCAGGAAAAAATTATTTCATATATAGAAGAGGTTTTAAAAAATTATCTTCCTAAAACACCGTCATATCAGAAAACTATATATGATGCAATGGAGTACAGTGTTATGGCGGGGGGAAAGAGACTTCGTCCGATGATGATGCACCAGTCATATATAATGTTTGGCGGTAAGGACGAAAAAGTTATTGAACCGTTTATGGCTGCGATAGAGATGATTCATACATATTCGCTGGTGCATGATGACCTGCCGGCTATGGACAATGACGAGTACAGGAGAGGAAGAAAGACAACTCATGTAGTGTTCGGTGAGGATATGGGGATACTTGCCGGTGATGCTTTGTTAAATTATGCTTATGAAACGGCTGTTAAAGGTGTTATGGCTGCCAGGGATAAGGTCAGTGCCGTCAAGGCTTTGGAGATACTGGCAAAAAAGGCTGGAATAACGGGAATGGTCGGAGGACAGGTTGTCGATGTTGAACTGACGGGGAAAAAGCCTGATAAAGATCAGCTTGATTTTATTTTCAGATTAAAAACGGGTGCACTTTTAGAAGCATCACTTATGGTTGGTGCGGCACTTGCCGGAGCAGATGACAAAGACATAGAGCTTATGGAAAAAGCCGGACTAAACATAGGAATGGCATTTCAGATACAGGATGATATACTCGATGTTACAAGCACAACCTCAGAGCTTGGAAAGCCGGTGCACAGTGACGAAAAAAATGACAAGATTACATATGTATCGCTTTATGGTATCGAAAAGGCTCACAGTGATGTAAAACAATATTCTGAAAAGGCACTTTCGATATTTGATACATTAGAAGTAAAAAATGAGTTTTTATATACTTTGACAGAAAAGCTGATAAACAGAAGAAAATAGATTACTGTTTATAAAAAGAGAAGCAGTAGAATGGAGAGTAAAGTGGGACGATTATTAAATCAGATAAACGAGCCGAATGATATAAAAAAGATTGACCCTAGAGAGTACAGGCTGCTCGCAAAAGAGATAAGGCAGTTTTTAGTTCACAAGATAAGCATGACAGGCGGTCATCTTGCGTCAAATCTCGGTGCAGTCGAGCTTACAATGGCACTTCACTTATGTCTTGATTTTCCAAATGATAGTCTGGTGTGGGATGTAGGACATCAGAGTTATACGCACAAACTTCTTACAGGCAGAAAAGAGGGGTTTGACACACTCAGACAGTTTGGAGGAATGAGTGGATTTCCAAAGAGAAGTGAAAGTAATTGTGACGCATTTGATACGGGACACAGTTCAACATCTATAAGTCTTGCAATAGGAATGGCAAAAGCAAGGGAACTTAAAAAAGAAAAAAATAATGTATTTGCTGTTATAGGTGACGGAGCATTGTCGGGAGGAATGGCATTTGAGGCACTCAACAATGCGGCGAGATTGAAATCCAATCTGGTTATCGTTCTCAATGACAATCAGATGTCTATATCTAAAAATGTAGGTGGAATGTCAAAATATCTGGGAAATATCAGGACAAGCACCAATTATACGGAGCTTAAAGAGGATGTTGAGACAAAGTTGAGAAAATCACATATAGGAAATGCACTT
This sequence comes from Clostridium sp. AM27-31LB, assembly GCF_003480745.1. Taxonomy (NCBI): domain Bacteria; kingdom Bacillati; phylum Bacillota; class Clostridia; order Eubacteriales; family Clostridiaceae; genus Clostridium; species Clostridium sp. AM27-31LB. The sequence goes on from NZ_QUJS01000008.1 coordinate 18,189, forward strand.
GCTGACAGTATCAAGGGTGCAAAGGATGCAGTCAAAAGACTTTTTGTTCCGGGTATGCTGTTTGAAGATATGGGGATAACATATATCGGACCTATAGACGGACATGATGTAAAACAGATGGTAAGTGCATTTGAAAGTGCTTCAAAAATGCAAAAAGCCGTGATAGTTCATGTCTGTACCAAAAAGGGAAAGGGGTATCTTCCGGCTGAGGAAGATCCGTCAGCCTTTCATGGAATTGCACCTTTTAAGCCGAGTGACGGAACACTCAAAAATAAGGAAAAATATTTGACATATACTTATGTGTTCAGCAGAAAGCTGGTTGAACTTGCTGATAAAGATGAAAAAATAGTTGCAATATCTGCGGCAATGCCGTCAGGAACAGGACTAAACCGTATGGCAGAAAGATTTCCCGACAGATTTTTTGATGTCGGAATAGCGGAGGAGCACGCTGTTACTTTTGCGGCAGGCATGGCTTCAAAAGGCATGAAACCGGTTGTCGCAATATATTCGACATTTTTCCAGAGGGCATATGACCAGATTCTCCATGATGTCTGTATTGGCAGACTTCCGGTAATATTTGCAGTTGACAGGGCAGGGCTTGTCGGAAGTGACGGCGAGACACATCAGGGAATGTTTGACATATCATATTTTAACAGTATGCCCAATATGACGGTTATGGCACCTAAAAATGTTTTGGAATTAGAAAAAATGCTTGAATTTGCGGCAGGGTTTGACGGACCGATAGCAATAAGGTATCCAAGAGGGAAGGCATATACGGGACTTAAGGAATATGACACAAAAATAGAGTACGGAAAGAGTGAAAAAATAACTGGCGGTGCTGATATTGCACTGCTTGCTGTTGGAAGTATGGTAGAAACTGCTGTAAAAGTTAGAAAAATACTTTTGCAGCATGGCATTGATGTGACTATAGTAAATGCAAGATTTGTAAAACCACTTGATGAAGAAATGCTTTCTGATATAGGCAGAAACCACCGCTATATAATAACGATGGAGGAGGGAATTCTCACAGGCGGCTTTGGAGAGAGTGTTTCTCATTGGTATCAGGAAAATGCACCGCAGATGCCATTTATAAGAAACATAGCACTGCCGGATAAATTTATCGAGCACGGAAGTGTTGAAATGTTAAAGAAGAAATATAAGATAGATGCAGAGGGCATAGCAGAAAAAATAATGGATTTTACAGGTGTATTGTATCAATGATGCAACACACTATTTATACAGCAGGTTTGAATGGTAAATGATTAATTGGAGGCAGCATGAAAGAGCATAAGAAAAAAGAAAGACTTGATGTACTTCTCGTAAAGAGAGGTTTTGCGGAATCGAGAGAAAAGGCGAAAGCGATAATAATGACAGGAAATGTGTTTGTAAAAGAACAGAGGGAAGATAAGGCAGGAAGTACATTTGATGAGAATGTGGAGATTGAAGTAAAAGGAACTCCGATGAAATATGTCAGCAGGGGCGGTTACAAATTGGAAAAAGCAATGGAACTTTGGCAGGTGCCGCTTGCAGACAGGGTATGCATGGATGTAGGTTCATCGACAGGCGGTTTTACAGACTGTATGCTTCAGAACGGAGCCGCAAAAGTGTATGCGATAGATGTTGGAACAAACCAGCTTGCGTGGAAATTGAGGCAGGACGAGAGAGTAGTGTCAATGGAAAAGACTAACATCAGATATGTAACACATGAGGATGTGCCTGATAATATAGGATTTTCTTCAATAGATGTAGCTTTTATCTCGCTGACAAAAGTTCTTGTTCCGGTGAGAAATCTGTTGGCGGATAACGGCAGAGTAGTATGTCTTATCAAACCTCAGTTTGAAGCCGGAAAGGATAAGGTTGGAAAAAAAGGTGTGGTGAGAGATAAAAAAGTACATCTTGAAGTAGTACAAAATGTCATGATATACGCTATGGCAATAGGCTTTAAGGTACTTGAACTTAACTTTTCACCTATAAAAGGACCTGAGGGAAATATAGAATATCTTCTCTACATAGAAAAGGATACGAACAGAACTGACACTGTATGTGATATTACCGAGGAAGAAAAAAGCAAGGCAGAGGAAATATTTAGTGAAAAATATGAGAAGCTTGCACATGAAACGGTAGAGCAGGCACATCTGAAATTAGATATATAAATTTATAAAAAGTATGACGACTGCAAAGGAGAGTCTCTAATGAGCAAAAAAATGACATTTTTTTGTATTATAACTAACAGTGATAAAAAGGATAATTATGAGAAGGCATCTGAGATAAAAAAATATCTTGAAAATAAAGCCTGCGTATGCACGATACTTGAAAACAAGCTGACACAGTCGGCAGGAATAAGACATTTTACTGATATAAGACATATAGACGACAAGACGGAATGTGCTATTGTACTCGGCGGTGACGGAACGATGATACAGGCGGCGATAGACCTTGTGCACACGGAGCTTCCTATAATAGGAGTAAACACCGGAAATCTTGGTTTCCTCACAGAGGTTGAGTATAAAGATGTATTTGATGCACTTGACAAGCTTATTGAGGGTGATTATACGATAGAGTCACGGATGATGCTAAAGGAAATATCATACTTTAAACAGCCGGACAGCCGTTCGTCATGTTATGCGTTAAATGATATAGTGGTAAGCAAAAGGGGCAGCGGCAGGCTTATAACGGTAAAAGTTTATCTTGAAAATGAGCTTGCAGATGTGTACCGTGCAGATGGTCTTATAATATCGACACCGACAGGTTCGACAGGTTACAATCTTTCGGCAGGAGGACCTGTTATGGTACCGAATTTAAAGGCGATGGTCGTAACTCCGATATGTGCACATTCCCTAAATAAAAGAAGTCTTGTTGTCGATGCTGCGGAAAATATAACATTAGAGATAGGTCAGACAAAGGATGTAGGTGTTGACCTTGCAATGGTAACTGCTGACGGGAGAACGATAGGAGAACTTTCAACAGGTGACAGGCTTGTACTCGAAGTTCCTCATGCGACAACGAAGCTGATAAAATTATCAGATATAGGCTTCTACGAGAGGATGAGAGAAAAGTTAAACGGTGAATTGTAATAATCAGTTTATTTTTTTTACAGGGTTAATCCTAAAAAATATCAGGGGGGAGAATATGAAGCTTGAAAGAAGATCAAAGATAATAGAATTGATAGGCAAATATCAGATAGAAACGCAGGAGGAACTGGGAGAAAGGCTTGAACAGGAGGGCTTTACAGTGACGCAGGCGACGATTTCAAGAGACATAAGGGAGTTAAAACTTACAAAGGTGTCTGTTGACGGTGTTCATCAGAAATACACACTTCTCCAGGAGAAGGAGACAAATCTTTACAATAAGTATGTAAGGGTATTGCAGGACGGTTTTTTGTGGATGGATCAGGCTGAAAACATACTTGTCATAAAAACAATTTCAGGCATGGCAATGGCGATAGCGGCGGCAATAGACAATTTGGAAGTGCCCGGTGTTGTTGGAACAATAGCAGGAGACGATACGGTCATGTGTGCCGTTCATTCCGTGGGTGAAGTGCCTGTAGTCATGACAAAGATAGACAGGCTTTTAAAAGAAGAAAAGTAGCCAAAGGTTGCAAGAGTGCAGGAAAAATGCTAAAATAAATTAGTTATGGTGGAAAATTATCATATTATGTTATTAAAGAAAGGAAAATAGAGAAATGTCAGGACATTCAAAATTTGCAAACATTAAACATAAAAAGGAGAAAAACGACGCTAAAAAAGGTAAGATATTTACTATTATCGGTCGAGAGATTGCAGTAGCAGTTAAAGATGGCGGTCCGGATCCTGAAAATAACAGCAAGCTTCGTGATGTTATTGCAAAAGCTAAAGCAAACAATATGCCAAATGATACTATTGACAGAGGTATCAAAAAGGCAGCAGGTGACGGTGACGGAGTAAATTACGAGGAAGTTACATATGAAGGATATGGTCCGAGTGGTATCGCTATCATAGTTAAGGCTCTTACAGACAATAAGAACAGAACTGCAAGTAATGTTCGTAATGCTTTTACAAAGGGAAGCGGAAGTGTAGGAACGCAGGGGTGTGTATCGTATATGTTTGATGAGAAGGGACAGATAATCATTTCTAAAGAGGAACTTGAGGACAATGATATAGAAGTTGATGCAGATGAGCTTATGATGCTTGCACTTGATGCGGGTGCTGAGGACTTCTCAGACGAGGAAGAAGCATATGAGATAATCACGGCACCAGAGGATTTTTCAGCAGTAAGAGAGGTCCTTGAAAAAGAAAATTATCCTATGGCAAGTGCTGAAGTTACGATGATTCCACAAAATTATGTCACATTGACGGATGAAAATGATATAAGACAGCTTAATCGTACACTTGATCTTCTTGATGAAGACGACGATGTACAGGATGTTTTTCATAACTGGGATGAGTAAACATAGTGCATAATCATAAAGTTTATGCAGGATGTTTCACTTTCCGAATGTAATAATTTGTGCTTTTTATGCCGATAGAAATAAAAAGACGGATTGAGTCAGGGGAGGAACTATGAATCGATTAAAGGATAAGATTAAGAAAAAATGGAAGACCATGGCGGGAATGACAGTTATGCTTATGTTCGTTTTTGTGGTTGGCTTTGCGGCAAAAGCACATTTTACATCAAGGGCGGCAGATGACGACCGTGATTATGTTGTTCTTGACAGTACCGGCAGACAGATGACATCAGGTCAGGAATACACCATGCGTAGAAAACAGGATCAGTTAAGTGCATCGGGAGCACAGGATAGCAATACGAAATACACATGGCAGAGTTTGGATGCAACCAAATTAAAGATTAGTGCTACTCCGGGAAATTATGGTGCTGAAGTGACGACTACCGGAATCAACAGTACACTTTACACTCAGGCAGTTCAATATGGTACGGTCGGTCTGACGCTTACCATTACTGAGAATATAAATGGAACAAATGTTTCAAAAACATTTACATTTACAATAAACATAATGTTCTCCGTGAACGAGTATCTCGTAAAATCTACCGGTGTAGAGATGAACAAGATCTTTGATACCGATGAGCGTAAAGCAATCATCATGGATTATCACAGAGATACGGAAACAAAGCTTGAATTTGGTACGGATGCTACCGATAGTTCGCAGAGTCAGAAACTTAATCTTATGTTCGGTGATGCTACAAAAGGAAGCTGGAATACCAGTAATAAGGATGTTGTTAAGATTGATAGTAATGGTATAGTGGCAACAGGTCCGGGTAAAGCAAAGCTGACGGTCACATATCAGGATACTGATATGACTAAGTCTGATACAGATGAGATATGGGTATATGTAAGACCTGAGGTCATATATCAATCAGGGGATGGTACAGGTACCGGAAACGGAAAGATAGTAAACTCAGATGTTTATACGCAGTCACTTGTTGTAAAAACAGGCGATTACCTTGACTGTCAGGCAAAGTTTGACAGTAATCCGAATGAATCTATAAGCCAGAAACTTATCTGGGTTATTTCAAAGGAAGTAGGTGGCAATACAGGTAAAAAAGTTTTAATAAAGGATTCTTTAGGAAATACTGGTTCAGAGGATAAGGATGATGCTGAGCTTGTATGGTATCCTGCACTTAAAAAATATCAGCTCAAGGCAAAGGCAGAAACATATGTCGTACAGTTCTTTGTAGCTGATACTTATCCGGGATTTGAAAACCTTGAAGTTTCAACAGGAAAAAAATATCACTGTGATCCTGTAAATATAGCAGGTGGAGTACAGGTCAAGACAAATTATGAAGAAAAAAATGTAACCATAAATATTGGTGGTCATTATGACTTGACAGATGCATTTAATATTTCATTAAAAGGATTGACGGAAAACTTTAAAGGTGAAATATATACAGATGTTTCAGCAGGAATAGATGGCAGTAAGATAATTGACTTTGATAATGCATCGTGGAATATTACGACAAAGTCGACAGGAAAAGCAACATTGACAGTGACAAAATATCCACAGCAGTCAGCAAATACAAATATTCCGGAATATGATACATTACAAACGGTAAAAGTAAATATAACTGTAATGCAGACATTTTCAATGAATGTATCAAGCATTGATATGGCGATAGGTGCAAGTGAGCAGTTATATGGTACTTTTGGCGAAGATGTCACAACAGAAACAAGTCAGTTTAAATGGGAACCTTCGGATGATTCAAATGAATATATCACGGTTAAACCTAACGGGCAGTATGCAACGATAGTAGCCAAAAAAGAAACTCCGGCAAATACACCGGTGCTGGTAACGCTTTCGTGGACGAGTCCTGACGGTGTTACGCTTACCACAAAGTGTAATGTAACAGTAAGAAAGAGTGTTGAAGAATTCCATATGGTTCCTGACACTCTGACTATAGAGCAGGGACAGCAGAGCATTATAGCAACAGATTTGACAGAGAAAAGAAATCTTATATGGCTTTCTTCTGATCCGTCAGTAGGTACTATTGAACAGATATCAGGTACGACTAATCCATCAGCAATGTTTACTGCACTTAAAGCGGGAAAAACAGTGATTACAGCACTTAATCCTGACAATAATGTTTATGCGACTTGTGAGATAACCGTAACGCAGCCTGTTACGGAGCTCGCGATAGGTGTTGTCGATCAGGAAACAAAAGAAGTTGTCCAGTATGACACATATACGACTACACTTGCAGAAAAATATGTATTTATGAAAGCTATTTTTGGCCCATCAGACACAACAGAGAAAGAGACAGACTTTAAGTGGAGTGTAGAGGGAACATCACTTTCAGATGTGAATCCTACAGATATTGCTGAGATAGATTCATCGGGAAAGGTTTCTATGAAACGAGAAGGGGATGTGTATATCAGGGTGCAGAGTGCTAATATGTATGCAACCTGTCATCTTATCATCCAGTCACGACCAATGACAGAGATAACGACCGATGTATCAAGTCTTAATATGATAAAAGGTGATACATATGCGGTAACTGCATCATATCAACCTGAAGACGCATCTGATACAAGAATGACATGGACCTCAGATGACACTAAAGTAGCTACAGTGAATGATAAAGGAGTGATTACGGCAGTAGGTCCGGGAACTACTTCGATTAAAGCAACAGCAGTTCTCCCACAGTCAGATGACAATCACACGACAGCATCGGCAACGATAGTAGTAAATGTAAGAAACAGGCTTACTTCTATTGCGTTTGGATCAAAGGCTGAGTATATTTCAGTTGGATCGTCGAAAACTGTAGATGTTCAGTTTACGCCAAGTGAGAATATAAACAGTAATGTTACATTTTCATCATCAGACACGACAATATTTACCGTGTCAAAAGAAGGTGTTATAACAGGTGTCAAAGAAGGTGTTGCAATGCTTAGCTGTGTTGCCGAGGATTTAGGTCAGGAGGGTGCCATAACCTGTATGGTCTATGTAACTTCTTCGCAGGTATCGGCAACGGATTTTGCGATAGTGCCAAATGAGGATACTGTTTATATTGGAAAGACATTACAGCTTACACCTGTGTTTACACCTGAAAATGTTACAGACAGAGATGTTACATGGACAACTTCAGATGAGACAAAAGCAACAGTAGATGCCAATGGTGTCGTGACTGGTGTCGAGGAAGGAACAGCCGTAATAACTGCTACATATAAAGATACGACAAATGATAACCGTGTATGGACGGGAACCTGTATCGTAACGGTTGAGAAAGCACCTGTTTCAGCAACGGGATTTGAAGTTACACCGGTTACACAAAATATCGTATGTGGAAAGAAGTTTACGATAAAACCTCAGTTTACTCCGGAAGATACAACAAACCAGAATGTAATTTACCAGTCTCTTGATGAGACGGTTGTTACTGTTGATTCAAAGGGAGTTGTAACAGGTGTCGGACCGGGAGATGCCATTGTTCAGTGTACTGCAGAAGATGGAGGTTTTAATGCTACTGTAGCAGTTCATGTAGAAAAGGCAGTTGATTTTAAATTGTCACCTTCTACAAGAGAGCTTGCATTGGGGCACAGTTTTACTCCAAAAAAGGTTATAAAACCAACATCAGCAAATAAAACTGCAACATGGAAATCATCAAATACAAGTATTGCGACAGTAAGTTCTTCTGGAAAGGTTAAGGCTAAAAAGATAGGAACATGTACTATTACATGCACACTTACAAAATATAAACAGTCAGCAAAATGTAAGGTTAAGGTAAGAAAACTTCATACAACGGTAAAACTCAACAAGAGTAATATCCGTATAGGATTGAAACAGTCATACAAACTTAAAGCTACTGTTAAATCTAATGCGGGCAAGCTTCCGGGCGTAACATGGAAAAGTTCAAATTCGCGTGTATTAAAAGTATCAAGCAGCGGTAAGATAACAGCAAAGCGTGTCGGAGTTGCAAGAGTGACCGTAATGACTAAAGATGCAATTCATGCAAAAGCTTCTTGTAAAGTAAGAGTAATAAGGCGTGTATCAAGTATCCGACTTAATACAAATTATACAGTATGTTATGTGGGAAGAAGCAAAAAGCTCCATGCTATATTGAAACCTGCATCTGCATCTGTTAAGGGTGTTAAGTGGACAAGTTCAGATAACAAGATTGTTCAGGTAAACAGTTCAGGAAAAATCTGGGGTATTGCAGAGGGAGATGCATACATAACTGCAACTACTACGGATGGAAGCAATAAGAAAGCAAGATGTTTTGTTAAGGTAGTTGAGCCTGTACCGGTTACAAGTATTGTTATTGCACAGCAGGATGTAACGATGAAGCGTGGAGATAAGATGAAGCTGTCATACTCAGTGCTTCCATCTGATACTTCAGATAGTATTAAGTTCTCAAGTGATAATAAGAGAGTTGCAACAGTGGACAGAAAGGGTAATATAACAGCGGTAGGAACAGGTAATGCGACTATCACAATACTTGCGACAAGTGGTGTAACATCTACGGTAAATGTAAATGTAGTTGCGATGAACAAGTCAGTTCTCAATCTCAGACAGTATGATACAGAGACATTGATAGTTCATGGTACATCAGATACAGTTACATGGTATTCATCAAATACACGAGTTGCGGTAGTAACAAATGGTAAGGTTGTTGCGAAAGGAACGGGAACGGCATATATATATGCATATGTAAACGGATGCAAGGTAGGATGCCAGATAAATGTTTCTTCAGTAAACAACAATAAACGATAAGATATGATGTAAAAATAAAGTATTACGTATTAATATCTAATATATGATTTATGGAAAAGTATCATATAAAACTTAAAGTTTTGTGTGGTACTTTTCTTTTTGTGTGCAACAGTTCAGCGGAAAAAAATTGACAATAGTTGAGTTTATTCACTGTATTGTCAATTTTTTTTGGGGGGGTGAATTGTTATGAATTAAAACGAAAATATGTTCTTGACAAACGGGTGTTCAGTGTGATATTATCCATATAACAAGAGCGAAAATATGTTCAGTACAATATAAAGGGGGAGTATCCATGTTACTTAATCTTCATGTGAAAAATCTTGCGATTATTGATGAGATCGAAGTTGAATTTTCCGAGGGACTTAATGTTCTTACAGGAGAGACCGGTGCCGGTAAGTCCATCATTATCGGTTCTATAAATATTGCACTTGGTGGAAAAGTTTCAAAGGATATTATCAGGACAGGTACGGAGTTTGCACTCGTGGAACTTACATTTTTAGCTGAGGACAGTGAACAGATAAATAGTCTTGAAAAGCTGGGGATTACATTAGAGGAGGATGTCGTAGTAATATCTAGAAAGATAACTAAGTGCCGCACTATAAACAGGGTCAATGGTGAGACGGTAAGTGTTTCTATGCTTAAAAGTATTGCCGATATACTTATAGATATTCATGGCCAGAATGAGCAGCAGTCATTACTGTATAAGAATAAACATATGGAGATTGTTGACAGATATGCGGCAGAAAAAATGTGTGGGAGAGACATGGAGTTTTCAGAAATGTATAGACAGTATAAGGATATGCTTGTCAAGTATTCAGAAAAAGAAATGTCAGAGGAAGAAAGACTTAGAGAAGTATCATTTATACGGTATGAGCTGGAGCAGATAGAACATGCACATTTAGTAAAGGGTGAAGAGGAAAAGCTTCAGGAGAGATACCGTTATCTTTCAAATGCAAATGAGATAAAGAGTGGTATAAATGAGGTGTATTCACTTGTAGAAGATTCTTACGGTGACAGTCAGAGCGTGTCACAGATGCTTGGAAGAAGTTCCCATATATTAGCAAAGATAAGTGGTTATGATGAAAGGCTTAAGGAGCTGGCGAGACAGATAGCAGATATTGATGAGCTTATCATGGATTTTAACAGGGATTTGCAGGAATATGCGTCTGATATGGATGAAAATGGTGAGGAGTTTGCAGAAGTTGAAACGAGGCTTGATCTTGTCAGGACAATTAAATCAAAATATGGTGCGACAACTGAACTGGTTGAAAATTATGCAAAAGACCTTGAAAATAAACTTGAAAAATATGAAGCATACGAAGAATATAGGGCAAATCTCGAAAAGAAGATAGAGATATATAAAATTAAGCTGGAGAAACTCGGAGAGAGTATTTCAAAAATTAGAAAAAAGTGTTCTGCCGAACTTGAAAAGAGGATAACCGACGCACTTATAGACTTAAATTTCCTGCAGGTAAAATTTGAAATAGCAGTCAGGGAACTTGATGAGTTTAATTTAAAAGGAAAAGATGAAGTTGAATTTATGATTTCCACAAATCCCGGTGAAGATTTAAAACCAATCGGTCAGGCTGCATCAGGTGGCGAACTTTCAAGAATCATGCTTGCAATAAAAGCCGTTCTAGCCGAACATGATTCGATAGGTACATTAATATTTGATGAGATAGATGTTGGTATCAGTGGACGCACAGCACAGAAAGTAGCTGAAAAGATGGCATTTATAGGTCATTCACATCAGGTTATATGTATATCACACCTTGCACAGATAGCTGCAATGGCAGATCATAACTATCTTATTGAAAAAAATAATTCATTAAATAAGACGAGTACAGTCATAAGGCAGTTAGAGGGTGATGAGATAGTAGAGGAGATAGCAAGAATACTCGGAGGAGCAAAGATTACCGATGCCGTACTTGAGAGTGCAAGAGAGATGAAACAGCTTGCAGATATTGAAAAAATAAATTATAAAAAAGTAAGTCGCCCGGCATAAAGAGTTTTAGAAAGAAAATATATTTTAATAACAGCATTTTAAGACGAGAAAATATTTTTGACAATTTTATGTTAATGAACAGTTTTAATATTTTTGAATACTTTTTTGTATTTTGCGGACTATATCAAATATAAATATTGTATATTTTCAAAAACAAAAATTGGAAATATACTTTTTGTTGGAGGATATAAAGATGCAGAAAAAGAAGTATTATCAGTTGTTTCTTATCGGGGCACTGGTATTGGATATAGTTGTATCGGTATTATACTATATTTGGTATCTTGACCGTAAAATACCTACAGATATAAACATAGTTGCAAATTCTGAGCAATCATTTGATTTTAATCTTCCGGTTAAATGTGAAAATACTTCAAATACCTGCATAAAAGTTATGAGCAATCCGGGAACGGATGGTATGATGAGAGTGACAGCGGGAAAAAGTTATGGAAGCTGCAAAGCAGAACTTAAGCTGTTTGGCATTATACATTATAAGAATATTAAGTTTAATGTCGTCAAAGAACAAAAACTAATGCCGTCGGGACGGGCGGTAGGCATTTATGTAAATGCGAGGGGAGTAATGGTTCTTGGGACGGCAAATGTGCGTGGAAAGGATGGTGTTGAGTACAGTCCGGCAAAAAATATACTTCAGACGGGTGATTATATATACCAGGTCGATGGAAAGAAAGTTTCATCAATAGATGACATAGAAAGTATATTGCAAAACAAAGATAAAGCTTCAATACGGATGAAAATCCGCAGAGGAAATGAAAATATATTCGTAAAGATGAAGTGTATTGAAGCGGATGACGGAAAATTTAAGATAGGGACATGGCTTAGAGAAGATACAGAGGGTATAGGAACGATAACATATGTTACTAAGGATAATATGTATGCCGCTTTAGGTCATGGCATAGCAGATGCAGATACGGGACTTTTAGTAGATATATCGGCAGGAGGGTTATATAAGGCAGATGTAAGCACGGTTATACCGAGCAAAAAAGGAAGTCCCGGACAAATATCAGGAAGCGTGGAATTGTCTGACAGATGCCGTCTGGGAAGCATCATAAGCAATACAAATTCAGGTATAAAGGGAAAAATAACAGTCGGTGAGACAGCTTATATATATCAGAAAAAAACTGCACTTCCCATTGCATTAAAGCAGGAGATAAAAAAAGGAAAGGCATATATATTATGTCAGTTAGACAAAGTAACAGATAAATATGAAGTCGAGGTGTGTAGTGTATATCAAAATTCAAAAGAAAATAAGGATATGGTAATAAAAGTTACTGATGAGAGACTTTTAAATAAAACGGGCGGTATCGTGCAGGGGATGAGTGGTTCACCAATCATACAGAATGGAAAGATTATAGGTGCTGTTACTCATGTTTTTGTAAATGACCCGGTAAAGGGATATGGGATTTTCATTGAAAGGATGCTTTCGTGAAATATTGATTTGATGTAAATAGTAGAATGGTGTTGTCAGATTATGTAATAACATGAAGATATATAGTAAAGTGTAAGAAAAACAGCATTTAAAGGTCGAAATGTAGAGCGTGTTTATCGTTGAATTATGATGTGATAGGGCATAATATCTAGAAGAAGAAAAACAAAAAGTCGAATTTGGAGGTAAATATGGACAACATCAAAGTATTAGTAGTTGACGATAACAGTAGAATTGTAAATTTACTTAAGGATGCTATTACAAAAGAAACAGATATGGATGTGATTGCGACAGCAGCAGATGGTGAGGAGGCACTTAAAAAAATCGAAATCCATAATCCGGATGTCGTCTTACTTGATCTTATAATGCCAAGACTTGACGGACTCGGTGTTATGGAGAGACTTAAAGAGAAGAAAAAAATAACTTCGGTTCCAAAGATAATTGTTATTTCGGCTGTCAGCCAGGAAAGCGTAACGGAAAATGCGTTTGCACTTGGTGCAGCATATTATATTTTAAAGCCGTTTGATACTCAGATGGTACTTTCGAGAATTAGAACGGCAGTAAACGAGGAGAGTGCACAAAATCATGTGATAAATACAGTATATGAAAATGGAAAAAATATGTTAAAGAAATCATATAATCTTGAAGCAGATGTAACAGATATAATCCATGAGATAGGAGTACCGGCACATATAAAGGGGTATCAGTATCTAAGAGATGCAATAATAATGTCAGTTAATGATGATGAGATGCTTGGTGCGATTACTAAGAGATTATATCCAACGATAGCAAAAAATCATAAGACTACATCAAGCCGTGTAGAGAGAGCGATAAGACATGCTATAGAGGTGGCATGGAGCAGGGGAAAAGTTGATACAATCGAAGAATTATTTGGATACACAGTAAGTTCGGGCAAAGGTAAACCTACCAACTCAGAGTTTGTCGCATTGATTTCTGATAAAATACGCCTTGAATATAAAATGAACAGGAAAATGATAGTTTAACAGATAAAATACTTTTCAGAGCCGCTGATTTGGTTTATAATATATATAAACATTGGCAAAGGAGGTTGGTTGTATTGAAGAATATTTTATTTGTAGCATCGGAGAGTACTCCGTTTATCAAGACGGGAGGATTGGCAGATGTAGTCGGTTCACTGCCTAAATGTTTTGATAAGAAAAAGTATGATGTAAGGGTTATGATTCCCAAATATGCATGTATTCCGGATGAGTGGAAAAACAAGATGGTTTACAAAACACATTTTTACATAGACTTGGCATGGCGTAAACAGTATGTTGGAATCATGGAACTGCAGTATAATGGCATTACATTTTATTTTATAGATAATGAATTTTATTTTGCAGGACCAAAACCATACGGTTATATACACGAAGATATTGAGAAGTTTGCATTTTTTTGCAAGGCTGCATTGTCATCACTTCCAAGTCTTGATTTTCATCCGGATGTTATTCATTGTCATGACTGGCAGACAGGACTCATTCCTGTATATCTTCATGATATGTTTCAGGAAAATCCGTTCTATACGAATATTAAGACAATAATGACTATACATAATCTTAAATTTCAGGGTGTATGGGATTTGCAAAAGGTTAAGGATATAACAGGGATAAAACCTTCGTTTTTTACATCGGACAAACTTGAAGCATATGGTGATGCAAATTATCTTAAAGGTGGAATTGTTTATGCTGATCTGGTAACAACAGTCAGTGATTCATATGCAGAGGAGATAAAGATGCCGTTTTACGGTGAAAAACTTGACGGACTTATGCGTGCGAGAGAAAATTCGCTTGTAGGTATTGTAAATGGTCTTGATTATGATGAGTATAATCCGGAAACAGATCCTTTGATTTACAAAAATTATTCTGTAAAAACATTTAGACGCGAAAAGATAAAGAATAAGAGGGCTTTACAGAGAGAGCTTGGACTTGAGGAAAATGATAAGAAGTTTATGATAGGAATAGTTTCAAGACTTACAGACCAGAAAGGTCTTGATCTTGTAGATTATGTCATAGAAGAAATCTGTGCGGAGGATACACAGCTTGTCGTGCTTGGAACAGGTGAAGAAAAATATGAGCATTTATTCCGTCATTTTGAGTGGAAGTATCATGACAGAGTGTCAGCGAATATTTATTATTCAAATGAGCGTTCACATAAGATATATGCGGCTTGTGATGCGTTTCTGATGCCGTCACTTTTTGAACCATGTGGACTTAGTCAGTTGATGAGTCTTAGATATGGAACAGTTCCTATCGTGCGTGAGACTGGTGGTCTTAAAGACACTGTAGAACCTTACAATGAATATGAGGGAACTGGAACAGGTTTTTCATTCTGCAATTATAATGCTCATGAGATGTTAAATACTATCCGTTATGCCAAGGATGTATATTTTAACCGTAAACGCGAGTGGAATAAGATTATTGACAGAGGAATGGCTAAAGACTTTTCATGGGGACAGTCAGCACAGAAGTATGCCGAACTTTATGACAGACTATAAAAATGGCATATCATTGATTGGTTATTTATTGCAAGCTTGACTTCGGTAGTCAAAACTATGCGGCAATGAGTGAATTTGAAGTGAACCGGGCTGGACATGAGTGTTCAGCCCGATTTAGGAGACTGATATGATAAGATTAGACAAGTTCCTTTCTGAAATGTCCGGCTGGACAAGAAGTGAAGTAAAAAAGATAGTGAGAACAGGAAGTGTAACTGTAGATGGAAATGAGGTAAAAAAGCCTGAAACTAAAATTGATGAGAAATTATCAATAGTCAGTGTAGATGGCAGGCAGATTAAATATAATAAGTATGAATATTATATGTTGAATAAGCCCAAAGGATTTGTATCGGCAACAACAGATAGGGAGCATAAGACAGTTGTGGATATAATAAGTTCATCGGAAAAAAAGGACCTGTTTCCTGTAGGGAGATTAGACATAGATACAGAGGGACTTTTACTTATAACAAATGACGGAGAGCTGGCTCACAGATTATTAGCTCCCAAAAATCATGTGGAAAAAACATACTATGTTGAAGTTTCAGGAATACTTGATGATGTTGATGTGGATGCAGTGGAAAAAGGTCTTGATATAGGTGAAGAGAAAAATACAATTCCTGCAAAAATGGAAATATTAAAAACAGATATTCAGAATAATATATCATCATGTTATCTGACAATACATGAAGGAAAATTTCACCAGGTTAAGAGAATGATGAAAAAACTCGGCAAGACAGTTACATATCTGAAAAGGGTGAGCATGGGAAGTCTTATTCTTGACAGCAAACTTAAAAAGGGCAATTACCGGAAACTTACCGAGCAGGAAATCATAGAATTGAAAAATAATTAAAAATATGTTATAAAATATTTAAAAGATACTTGACCTAAACAGAAAAATAAGGTAAACTATTAAGGCAGTGCTGAAATAGCTCAGTTGGTAGAGCACTTCACTCGTAATGAAGGGGTCGTGGGTTCGAGTCCCATTTTCAGCTTAAATGGAAAGTCTTGAAAATATTGATATTATCAGGGCTTTTTTTGTTACAAAAAAACTATCAATAATATGCATATGCTGGAGATGGAGAGCAAATATAAAAAATGGATTTAGATGATAAAACACATATAGAAGTAATAAGAAGTAAAAGAAAAACGCTTGCAATAGAAATAAGACCGGATATGAGAGTTGTTGTGAGAGCCCCTGAGAAAATACCTCAAAATGAAATCATAAAATTTGTTGAGGAGAAACAGAATTGGATAAAGAAGCACCTTGTACAGATGTATTTTAAGGCAGAAGAAAATAAAAAGCAGAAAAAAGAACCGGCACTTACGAATGCAGATATAGAGAAATTATGTCAAAAAGCATTGTCAGTAATTCCAGATAAAGTAAAATATTATGCAGAGATAATGGGAGTAATTTATGGCAGGATTACGATAAGAAACCAAAAAACAAGATGGGGAAGCTGCAGCAGTAAAGGAAATTTGAATTTTAATTGTCTTTTAATGCTCATGCCTGACAAGGTGCTGGATTATGTAGTCGTGCATGAGCTTTGTCATTTAAGGCAGATGAACCATTCCAAAAAATTTTGGAAGGAAGTTGAAAGGTATATGCCTGATTACCCAAATTATAAAAAGTGGCTTAATGAGAATGGAGGAGCATTGATAGAGCGTATGTTGAGAAGATAAAATATTGACACGGTGTTTAGGAGGATAGATAATAACATAAGTGATGCTAAGTAAATAACCAAATAGTGTTATGAGCAAGTAGAATAGTGGAGTGCGAATGTCCACATGACTATGTGTTAATAAATGGAAATCAATAGAATTAATAAGAAGGAAGGATGAATGACAATGGCAGGAACGATGATTCATCTTGTTATCGCAGTCAGGATTGCTGAAAATATCAAAAAAAATGGTTATAAGATAAGATTGGCAGACGGCAGCAATATTCATTTTGATAAAAATATGTTTATTGCGGGTAACATATGTCCTGATGGGATAATGGAAAGAAAAAATTATGAGAGGAACATGAAGCTTCATACACATTTTAGGGATGGAATACCCGATGGTGATTTTGGGAAAAACGGAACAATAAAGTTGTTTGAAAAAAGAATGGCTGACTTTTGGAGAGAGCATTGCGAGGATGAAAGAGTGGCATCAGGACTCTATCTTGGTTATATAACTCACATGATGACAGATAAAAGGTTTATTTTATACGAAAGACCAAAATATTTTCAAAATATAAGTAAAATAGGTCTGACAGAGCGTGATAGAGAAACTTTTGTGTATTTTAACAAGGATACGGATCTTGTTGATTTTAAACTTGTTAAAGAGATGCCGGAGCTTTCAGAGGCAGAAAAGATATTGAGAGAAACTAGAGATTATTATATAAAAAATATGATAACAAAAGAGGAGCTTGACAAGAGCCGCAGATGGATAATAAAGTATTTTTTTGAAGAAAAACATATTGAAGAAAATAGTAGATTCCTTGATTATAACAGCATACTTAAATTCTGCGGGGATACGGTCAATTATATACTAGACAGGCTTAAAAATGAGAGCTATTTAGATGTGTAAGCGTACAATAAATATCCATTAGATAATTAAAGTTTATAAGTGTATCTGACTGTGCTATAAGAGTAGTCAGTGTAGATGCCACGAATCCGTTAGACAATTAAAATTTACAAGTGTATCTGACTGTGCTATAAGAGCAGTCGGTGTAGATGCTACGAATCCGTTTGACGATTAAAGTTTACAAGGGAGCGCAAAAAATGGGATACGACAGAGACGATATATTGGAACAAATAGAAAAGAATATTCCGACAAAATGTGAAAGATGTGGAGCAAGATTGTATTTTAAAGGAAGTGGAAGATATGTATGTCAAAGATGTCACATAGATTATTATGATGATTTTGGATTGATAAAAAAATATATTGATGAAAATGGACCGGCACCAGCAGTTGAGATTTCGGTGAAGACTGGGGTAAAACTTGAAGTAATAGATATGCTTCTTGAGAAAGGCAGACTTGAAATGCCTGGGGAATTAAAAGAGGCGGAAAGATGCGAGAGGTGCGGTGCACTTTTTCCGATAGGGAGATATTGCAAAGAATGTATCGAAGATACCAGTAAAGGGATTATGAATATTTTTAAAAATGAAGAAGCACAGCGGAGAAAATTTGCCATATCAAAGCAGGCAAGAGATAAGGAAACAAAAGATAAGTATGAAAAAGACAGGATGCACTATCTTAATCACATCAAAGATCAGTGGTAAGTTAAAAAATAAAATAACAAGTAAAAATAAAAATAGAACAAAATGTAAGTAAAAAATAAATAGAGAAAAGAGTATAGAATGAAATGTAAAGAGAAGAAAAAATAAATATAAATAGGCAAATTACTCATGTAATACAAAAACAAGCCCCTCAATATTTATAATGAGGGGCTTGTTTATTTATATTAATATGAGAAAAGCTAAATAATTAGCAGCATCCCTGAGCCTTCATTGCTTCAGCGACTTTAAGGAATCCGGCAATATTAGCACCTGCCATGTAGTTACCAGGCATACCAAATTCTTTAGCAGCTTCGTCACAAGACTTGAAGATTTCTTTCATGATGTTGTGAAGTTTGCTGTCAACTTCTTCAAATGTCCATGAAAGTCTCTCAGAGTTCTGGCTCATCTCAAGACCTGATGTTGCAACACCACCTGCATTTGCGGCTTTAGCTGGTCCATAAAGCATATTGTTTGCAAAATAAACATCAATAGCTTCAGGAGTAGAAGGCATATTAGCACCCTCAGATACTGCGAAGCATCCGTTTTCAGCTAAGAGTTTAGCACTTTCGCCATCAATCTCATTCTGAGTAGCACATGGAAGTGCGATATCACACTTAATGCTCCAGATACCCTTGCATCCTTCTGTATATGTAGCATTCTTGTGGGATGTTCTGTCAACATACTCTTTGATACGTCCTCTTTCAACTTCTTTAATCTGCTGAACTATTTCAAGCTCGATTCCATCAGGATCATAAACATATCCGTTTGAATCAGATAAAGCAACAACTTTTGCACCAAATTCTGTAGCTTTCTTTGTAGCATAGATAGCTACATTACCTGAACCTGAGATAACAACTGTCTGATCCTTGAAACTCTTACCATTAGCCTTGAGCATTTCATTTGTGAAATAGCAAAGACCAAATCCTGTTGCTTCTGTACGTGCTAAAGAACCACCGTATGTAAGTCCTTTTCCAGTAAGAACACCAGACCACTCATTGCGGAGTCTCTTGTACTGTCCGAACATATAACCGATTTCCCTTGCACCTGTTCCAATATCACCGGCAGGAACATCACAGTCAGGACCGATATGTTTGCAAAGTTCTGTCATGAAGCTCTGGCAGAAACGCATAACTTCTCCATCGCTCTTACCCTTAGGATTGAAGTCGGAACCACCTTTACCACCACCCATAGGGAGTGTTGTAAGTGAGTTTTTGAAGATCTGCTCAAAACCTAAGAATTTAATGATACCACTGTAAACTGAAGGATGAAGTCTAAGACCTCCCTTGTATGGTCCGATAGCAGAGTTGAACTGGATACGGAAACCTCTGTTTACCTGTACTTTACCATTATCATCTACCCAAGGTACACGGAAAATGATCTGTCTTTCAGGCTCAACGATTCTTTCAAATACGCCTGCTTCTACTAAGTCAGGTCTTTTTTCAACAACAGGCTCAAGTGAAGTAAATACTTCCATAACTGCCTGGATAAATTCAGGCTCGCCTGCATTTCTCTTTTTTACTGTTTCAAGTAAGTCAATAAGATACTGATTTTTTAACGCCATTGTAAAAAAACCTCCTGAATAAATATATAATATTTTGAATGTTTGTATCCGGTAAAAGATTAAATATAATGTATATCTATGTAAATATCCCAAAATATATATTAAAGATACACAAAAATTGTAAAACATTCCTAAAACAGTATTGCACAATTTTTAACAAAAATCAATCAAAAAATGTTGAGTATTACATATTTTTGGTTGATTTTATACAATTTAACAACAAATATAAAAATAATTTAATAAAAACTAAAATATGAACGACATATTAACAATTTGGACATAATTTGGACATATTTAATGATTATAATTTTGTTTCAGAAAGTGAAAACTTTCTACTCCCACCCTATTATACGCTGGATAACACGAGTTATCCGATAAAAAGAGCCTTCCCGGGCTCTTTTTATTTTATATGAAGTATTGAAAAAAACAAAATGAGGTATAAATTTATGTATAAATATATTTTATTCGACCTTGACGGTACAATTACTGATTCAAGTAAGGGAATAACAAATTGTGTTAAATATGCATTAGAAGCAGCCAAATGGGAAATTCCTGAAACTGACAGACTGCTTGAATTTATAGGTCCGCCGCTTACGGAAGGATTTATGACAATAAGCAAAATGTCAGAAAAAGAAGCAGAAGCGGCAACGACAAAGTTCAGGGAGAGATATAATGTTACCGGACTTTTTGAAAATGAGCCGTATGATGGAATCGAAAAAATGTTAAAGACATTAAAAGAAAACGGGTATATACTGGCAGTAGCAACATCTAAGCCAGAGGAGACAGCAAAAAGGATTATTGAACATTTCGGGCTGAAGAAATATTTTAAAGAAATAACAGGAAGCACATTTGATGCGGTCAGAAATACAAAACAGAGTGTTATAGAGGAAACTTTAAAAAGACTTGGGATAACGGATGCTGAAAAGGAATCAGTGCTTATGGTAGGTGACCGAAAACATGATGTAGTAGGAGCACATAATTGTGGAATAGATGTTCTTGGTGTTTATTATGGCTTTGCAAAATCAGGTGAGTTAGAAGATGCGGGTGCCGATTATATTGTTTCAAAAGTTGAGGAAATTGTCAAAATAATCACCGGATAAACACAAATTTATGATATAATTATATGGAAAAAATTAAAACTGTTTACAATGATAAGTTTGACAGTTTAAAAGCATAGTGTGCAGACATGGGGGATAAAGTATGAGAGATGATAAAAGATTTATACTTGACGGATTTGTGTTTTCAACAAGAAAAGACTATGAAAGAGCATGCAAGGAAAAAGAAACTATAGAATATCTTGTCGCAAATTCAAATATGTCTGATATGAAAGCAGTCTTAAAAATATATAATAAGGCTGTGGAAAAAAAGTCGTTTCAGACGGTTATTGGACTTGAATTTATAGAAAATATGCGAAAAAGACTTCTTTCTTCAGGAATAGTTAAAGAAAACCAACTGGCATATGTACCGGTTGTGCCGAGAGTTAAAGAAAAAATGTCAGGGAAAAGTATTACGGACAAAGATGTGCTGGAAAAAAATGTGGAGAAATATAAAAATGCTTATGAAGCGGAAAAAGCAGGAAAAAAAATAAAAAATATGGCTATTGTTTTTTTATGCATATTGCTTATAGCAGTCATATTCATAACAGTGAAGTCAAAGTATTCTGTATTTACGTATTTCACTGATTATAAATCAAATATGGAAAATGAATTAATCGACAAGTATGAAAAATGGGAGCAGGATTTAAGTGATAAAGAAAAAGCACTAGATAAGAGAGAAAAAGAGATACAGGAAAAAGAAGAAAGATTGAAAAATAAGTAAGGGTAAAATTTTACCGGTATCAAAAACATATGCAGAAAAGAGGGTTATTATGGAAAAATTGAAAATTATGGTTGTTGATGATGAAGCGAGAATGAGAAAGCTTGTCAAGGACTTCTTAGTTAAAAGTAATTTCGATGTTTTAGAAGCAGGTGACGGAGAAGAGGCTGTAGATAAGTTTTATGAAAATAAAGATATAGCACTTATACTGCTCGATGTTATGATGCCTAAAATGGATGGCTGGGAGGTTGTAAGAGAAATAAGGAAATATTCTCAGGTACCTATAATAATGCTTACGGCAAAAAGTGACGAAAAAGATGAACTTCTTGGATTTGAACTTGGCGTAGACGAATATATTTCAAAACCATTTAGTCCTAAGATTCTTGTTGCAAGGGTTGAGGCAATACTAAGAAGAACAAATGCTCTTGATGATGGAGATATAGAGGTAGGTGGTATTTGTATAAATCAGTCTGCACATGAGGTTAAGATTGATGGAAAGCAAATTGAATTAAGCTTTAAAGAGTTTGAACTGCTTACATATTTTGTGACAAACCAAGGCGTTGCACTGTCAAGAGAACGCATTTTAAATAATGTCTGGAATTATGATTATTTCGGAGATGCAAGGACAATAGATACCCATGTAAAAAAATTGCGTAGTAAGCTTGGCAAAAAAGGGGAATACATAAAGACAATCTGGGGAATGGGATACAAATTTGAAGTGTCTTAGGAAATTTGCAATATAGCTTTTAATGGAGGTGGCATGTATGGAGCTGAAAAGACAAAAAAGATTTTATGGGATTAAATCCATACGTACTAAGCTTATATTGATAATGATAGGAATGTTGGGATTTACATTGGCGGCAATATGGTTTATGAACAGGGTTTTTCTGCCCTCTTATTATCAGCACAGCAAAGTATCAATGCTTGAAGAATGTTATGAGGAAGCAAATTCAATAGTAAATAAAGATAAGGATTACAGTAGTGGAGAGTCGACAGGATTATCGGACGATTCGACGCTTAATCTTGAAATAATGTCTGCGAATAACACATCCAGTGTGTATATATTCAGACTGAACAATTTTTTTGGAAAAGTATATTATCAATATGATTATCCAAGTGAAAAAGTTATTACTGAATTTCAAAGGCAGAACATTATAGACAAAACTAAAGATTATGTTGTTGGTATTGAGGATTCACAAAGTTATTATGTCAGGGATAAAAAGCGTAATCTTATTGATATGAAAAATGAATATTGTGTATATAAGGTGCTTGATGAGAGGATAGGTTCATATTATATTGAACTTTTTGGCAAGCTTGATTCGGGAGCCTTTGTATATGTAAGTACGAACTATCAGAGCATGGCAGAAAATATAGGTATATTTAATTCATTTCTTCTTTATGTCGGTGTGGGTGTTATAATATCCGGTGTGATTCTGATGGTATTTATAGGAAATAATTTTACGAAGCCAATCAGAAAACTGACAGAGATAGCACAGAAGATGGCAGATTTTAATTTTGAAGTAAGATATCCGGTTAAAGAACATGATGAGATAGGTGTACTGGGCAGCAGCATAAATACATTGTCGGAAAACCTGGAAGAAAAGATTTCAGAATTAAAGACAGCAAACAATGAATTGCAAAAGGATATTGAAAAGAAGATACAGATAGACGAAATGCGTAAAGAGTTCCTATCAAATGTATCACATGAACTTAAAACACCTATTGCACTTATACAGGGATATGCGGAAGGTCTTTATGATAATATAAATGATGACAGTGAGAGCAGGAAATTTTATTGCGAAGTTATAATGGACGAGGCTGATAAAATGAATAAGATGGTAAAGAAGCTTCTCACATTAAATCAGATAGAGTTTGGAAATAACCAGGTGAATTTTGAACATTTTGATATTGTTCAGGTTGTAAGGACGGTAATAAATTCAGCAACTCTTCTTGCAAAACAAAAAGAGGCACAGATAGAGATAGATGATTATCCGCAGATTTATGTTTGGGCTGATGAATATATGATAGAAGAAGTAGTTACGAATTATGTCAGCAATGCGATAAATCATGTTGATGGCGAGAAAAAAATAAAAGTAAGCCTGAAAAAAACGGATAAAGTTGTGAGAGTCAGCGTCTTTAACACCGGAAAATGTATTCCGGAGGAGGAACTCGACAAAATATGGATAAAGTTTTATAAAGTAGATAAAGCGAGAACAAGAGAGTACGGTGGAAGCGGTATAGGTTTGTCAATCGTAAAGGCAATAATGGAATCAATGAATCAAAAGTGCGGTGTCCTCAATCATGAGGATGGAGTAGAGTTCTGGTTTGAGCTTGATATAGAAAATTAATAAGGGAGCACATATTCGTTGACGATAATGTCACAAATGTGGTATTATATAAAAAGATGAAAAATGGGTGGTAATGATGGAAAATCATTACAGTTCACAGCAAAATGTGGACAGTAAGTAAGAATACTCATTTGCAATGTGTATAAAGCACGGAGGGACAATATGAGAAAAGGGATGTTCATTGTGGCAGCAGCCACGGCAGTTTGTCTGACAGGATGTGCGAGTGTTCAGACATTGACAGAAGATCAGAATAATGCGATAGCAGAGTATATGGCAGATAGTCTGTTAAAGAGTGATAAAAATTATACATATAATATGAAGTTAGACAATGATAATTATCAGGAAGAACCGACGGCAACTCCTCAGATACAGCCGACAGCAGTTCCGAAACCGACAGCTTCGCCGGAGATAGGTAGTACCATGCAGCCGGTCACACCTTTAAATTCAGATAATCCAACGGAGTCATCAGAGCCGCAGCAAAAGTCGGTATCACTTAGTGATGCCATGAATTTATCCGGATTTAAAGCAAAAGTAACCGGTTATAAGTATGACAGTGCTATCAGCACGGGGGTATCAGATATATCAGCACACAAGGGTAAAAAGCTGTTTGTTGTCAATATAAAATTTAAAAATACTTCCGGACAAAACAAAAAGATTGATATGACAAAAAATAAGAGTTCATATGTTTTGAATGTTGATGGTAAAGATATGGGCACTCCGCTTTTAACTATTGCAAACGAGGACATTCATTTTATAAAGAAAACTGTAGCTGGAGGAAAAAGTGTAAATTCGATACTTGTATTTGAAATTCCTTCGGGTACAAAGTTGAAAAATGTTCTTTTGGAAGTAACCAACAAAGATATGATGGCACAGGTAAATATTAAATAAATAAACTTACAAATGTGAAAAGATATTGGAGGTAAGGATATGGAAACAGGAATCTTATTAGAGAGTGGAACAAATGAACTGGAAATATTAGAGTTTCGTGTTGCAAACAATTACTATGGAATAAATGTCGCAAAAATAAGGGAGATTATTTCTTTTCAGACACCTACACCTGTACCGAATGCTGATCCACGCATAGAAGGTATATTTATGCCGAGAGATGAGATTATCTCAATTATAGATCTTGCAGAGTGTCTTCATCTGCCAAAGCCTGAAACACCGACAGGAGATATGTATATAGTTACAAATTTCAATAAATTAAATACGGCATTTCATGTAAATGGTGTTTTGGGAATACACAGAGTGTCATGGTCAGATATAGTTAAGCCGGATTCAACAGTAAATACAGGCGGAGAGGGCATGGCAACAGGAATTGTCAGAATAGATGGAAAACTTATAATCATTCTTGATTTTGAAAAAATCGTAGCAGATATAAATCCTGAGACGGGACTTAGAATGTCAGATGTTGAGAGAATGCAACACAGAACAAGGAATGAAACACCTATACTTATAGCAGAGGATTCACAATTACTTAGCAAGATGATAGTGAACTGTCTTGAACAGGCAGGATATACAAATCTGACAACAACAGCAAATGGTAAGGAGTGCTGGGATAAACTTCAGGAATATAATGCAAGTGGTGATCTTGATTCAAAAGTAGCATGTATTATAACAGATATTGAGATGCCTCAGATGGATGGTCATCGTCTTACCAAGCTGGTTAAAGAAAATGGTGATATGAATCATATACCTGTAGTTATATTCTCATCACTTGTAAATCAGGAAATGAAGATAAAAGGTGAACAGCTCGGTGCGGATGCACAGCTTTCCAAACCGGAAATCGGCCAGCTTGTTGCTGCTATTGACAAATTGGTTGGAAATGAATAGGCCAAATAGGTAAATCAAGCAAGGAGATAATTGGATTGAGAGAAGAAGATAATATTGAAAAGGAAGGTTTACAGGAAGATAATCCGGATATTGGCGATAATTCAGGAGATGAAGATTTTGCAGAATATGATGATCTTTCAGCACTTGAGGGATTACCACAGATAGATGAGTTGGATAATATGGACGATCTGTCAGGAGTTTCGGATGTAGCTTCAACTATTGATTTTGATGAGTCCGGACATCAGGATGAGTCAGAAGACGATATTGATATACCACTTCCTGACATAGATTTTTCAGAAGACGATGGAATAGCATCGGAATTATCTGACGGGTCAGATATAAAAACTACATATCCGGAGATAAAAGATGATGATAATAATGCGGCGGATGATAGTACTGTCGAAGAACCGCAGGTATCAGAAGATATTGCAGCAGAAAAAGATACTGAGATAGAAACTCAATCAGATGCAGAAGCTGAACAGTCGGGTGCAGATATAATGTCACTCTCAGAGGACGGAGCAGATGAAGAACAGTCAGACGCAGATATAATGTCGCTCTCAGAAGATGGGGCAGATGAAGAACAGTCAGATGCAGATATAATGTCGCTTTCAGAGGACGGAGCAGATGAGGAACAGTCAGATGCAGATATAATGTCGCTCTCAGAGGACGGAGCAGACGAGGAACAGTCTGATAATGACATAATGTCACTTACAGAAGATGGAACAGCTGATGACGAATCAGGTTCTATAGATGATATGCTCGGAGGTCTTTTGGACAATTTTGATAAAAATGGTTCTATAGGTGATGAGTCGGAAGAACAGTCGAAGGAGAATAGTGGATCAGATGCAGGTGATGGACAGAAAGCGGATGATCTGTCTGATTTGTTGGGGATGCTTAGTGATGACTCAACATCTGATGATGTTATAAGCCTTGACAGCGTTTCAAATGAAGAAATTCCTGATATATCAGAGATTCCTGATATACCTATGCAAGAAGAGGAGGACATATCCAATATACTCCCTCAGAATGAAGAAAAGGAAGATGATGGTGAAAAACAGAGCATTTTCAAAAAAGTTTTTGGAAATGTAGTCACGGATGAGATAGCGGAAGCAGAGAAAAAACAGGAAGAAGAAGAGGCTGCTAAAAAAGAAGAAGCCGAAAAAGTAAAAGAAGAAAAGGCTGCTGAGAAAGCAAAGCAAAAGGAAGAAAAAGAAAAGCTGAAGGCTGAAAAGGCAGAGGCGAAAGCTGCAGCAAAAGCGAAAAAAGCGGAGGAAAAAGCAGCAAAGAAAGCGGAAAAACAGGCACAGAAAGAAGCCGAAAGAGAAGCTGCTGCAAATGAAGTAGTAGGAAAACTTAACAAGGTTGGAGTTTCAATAGTAGCTGTATTTGGAGTTATAATACTCGCCGGAATAATTATCGGTACAAACAGTTTTGGAAGCGGTTTGGATAAGAAGAAAGCTACAAATTACTTTGAAATGCACAGATATTCGCAGGCATATGAATCTGCTGTAGGGACAAACATGAAGGAAAAAAATCCTGAGCAGTATAAAAAGATTGTGACTGTTATGAAAGTTCAACATGCTCTTGATTCCTATCAGAACTATGAAAATGTCAAAAAATATCCTGAAGCATTGGACGCTCTTCTTATGGGACTTAAGAAATATGATGCAAATAAAAAGACTGCATATGACCTTGAGATAGAAAACGACCTTGCGAGTGTTTATGATAAGATACTTGATATTTTGTCAGATGAATTTGGTCTGTCAAAGTCACAGTCATATGATATTCTTAGCTTAGGCAGCAGTGAATATACAAGCAAAGTTAATGCTATTGCAGCTAAGTAAATAAATAAAAACTCACTGGTATAAAAAAGTCGGTGAGTTTTTTTGTTTGAAAAAGCAGAGAACATAGTCAAAAGTATTTCTTTATCGTACAGAAATTATCATATCGACAACACCACCCGTATGTGGTACACTTTTAACATACAAAATAATGACAGCAGAGGTGATATACAGAATGATAGCAATTATTGATTATGATGCAGGAAATCTTAAGAGTGTTGAGAAAGCTTTGTTATATCTCGGTGAGGAGTGTGTAGTCACAAGAGACAGAAATGAACTTCTTAAAGCGGATAAAGTTATCTTGCCGGGAGTGGGTGCTTTCGGTGATGCGATGGAGAAACTTAATAAATTTGGTCTTGTTGAGGTAATACATGAGATAGTTAAAGAAAATAAACCGTTTTTAGGAATATGTCTCGGACTTCAGCTTATGTTTGAGAGCAGTGAGGAGGGACCGGGCGTAAAAGGTCTTGGACTTCTTCCGGGAAAGATAGTCAAATTTCCAGAAAAAGATGGGTACAAAATTCCTCACATGGGATGGAATTCAATTAAGATAAAAGATGGGAGCAGACTTTTCAAAGGTGTTTCTGACAATTCATATGTTTACTTTGTTCATTCATATTATCTTCAGGCAGAAAATGAAAACGATGTAGCAGCAACTACCGATTACATAACACACATTCATGCATCTGTTGAGCATGGCAATATATTTGCCTGCCAGTTTCATCCGGAAAAAAGCGGTGATGTCGGATTGCAGATATTAAAGAATTTTTGTGAATTATAAAATGTGATGCGATAGTTAAAACAGACGGTAATGTAAATGCAAAAATTCAAGGCAGCATTATATACTTAGTTGTGTAAAAATAGTTGTTTAAAAAATTAAATCGTGCAGAAATTGGAAACAGAAAAGAAAGTGGTCTGTTGCACTACAGGTGTGATTAGGCAGCAAAGGAAAGGCTTGGTAGATATATGTTTACAAAGAGAATAATTCCATGTTTGGATGTAAATAACGGCAGAGTTGTTAAAGGTGTAAATTTTGTTGATCTTAAAGATGCGGGTGACCCGGTTACTGTTGGTGCTGCTTATGGGAAAGCGGGTGCAGACGAACTTGTATTTCTTGATATAACGGCATCTTCTGATGCGAGAGCGACTAAGATAGATATGGTAAGGAGAGTAGCGGAAACGGTGTTTATTCCATTTACAGTCGGTGGTGGTATAAGGACAGTTGATGATTTTAAGGCTGTTTTAAGAGAGGGGGCTGACAAGGTTGCCGTAAATTCTGCTGCAATATTAAATCCTGAACTTATATCTGAAGCGGCTATGAAATTTGGAAGCCAGTGTGTTGTTGTTGCCATTGATGCGAAAAGGAGAGAGGATGGCAAAGGCTGGAACATCTTTAAGAACGGTGGTCGTGTTGATATGGGGATAGATGCTATTGAGTGGGCGATGAAAGCGTATGAACTTGGTGCCGGTGAGATATTGCTCACAAGTATGGATTGTGATGGAACAAAAGACGGATATGATATTGAACTTACAAGAACTGTTTCTGACAATGTAAATATACCTGTAATCGCATCAGGCGGAGCAGGAAAACTTGAACATTTTAAAGAAGCGTTTACAGAGGGAAATGCAGATGCAGTGCTTGCAGCATCACTTTTCCACTACAAAGAACTTGAGATAAATGAGGTGAAAAAGTATCTTAGAGAAGAGGGTATAAGTGTCAGACTCTAAACATATTTACAGAAAAGAGGAAGAAAGTTATGGGAATGATTGATAATGACTGGCTTCCGGCTTTAAAGCCGGAGTTTGCGAAAACATATTATAAAGATTTGTTCGAGTTTGTTAAGACTGAGTACAGCAGAGTTGTTGTATATCCACCGGCAGATGATATATTCAATGCGTTTCATTTTACCCCATTGTCAAAAGTGAAAGTAGTGATTTTGGGACAGGACCCGTATCACAATGTAAATCAGGCACACGGACTTAGCTTTTCAGTGCCGCCGAGTCAGAAGGAGATACCGCCGTCGCTTCAAAATATATACAAGGAATTGCATGACGATCTCGGCTGTTATATACCAAACAACGGTTACCTCAAAAAATGGGCGGATCAGGGGGTGCTTATGTTAAACACGGTGCTTACGGTAAGGGCTCACCAGGCAAATTCACACCAGAATAAAGGATGGGAACATTTTACCGATGCTGTCATAAATGCGGTAAATGAGCAGGACAGACCTATAGTATATCTTTTGTGGGGCAGACCTGCACAGAGTAAGATTCCTATGCTTACAAATCCGAAACATCTAATATTAAAAGCACCGCATCCAAGTCCGCTTTCAGCTTACAGAGGATTTTACGGATGCAGGCATTTCAGTCAGACAAATGAATTTCTTAAAGAAAACGGAGTAGAGCCAATCGACTGGCAGATAGAAAATATATAACGCTATTATGGAAGTTAATACTTAAGAATTAATTACATTTCTTTCAGATATATTGTGTCAAAAATGTGTCTATGCTAACATATCCTTAACGAGGGGCTGTTTATGTTTCATAGCCGCCTAATCAGCATCTGTATCTGAAAGGAGTGTTTTTTTATGAAAAAAAGAAAAATTTTAACAAGAGGGATTGCGACGGCGTTAGCAGTTGTAAGTGTATTTTTCGTATCACATTATGCAAAGGCTGGGGAAAATTATATTAAAACCGGAGAAAAAGTTGATTTTACGGAGCTTTATGACTCAAAAGAGTTTAGTACAGACAATTCTAAAGTGACTTTGTCGAAAGATAACAAGACAGACGGCTTGTTTGTTGATGGAAAAACCGAAGAAATTGAAAATGCCAGATTTATGCTTTCAAAAGAGATAGATTTTTCTGATAAAAGCGGATATCTTGTTTTTTCAGGTACGTCTGAGAGAAAAAGAGATGTGACGCTTTCTTTATATTTAGATGATTCGACAAAGAGTTTTGCAAAAGTTAAGCTGACAAGACAAAACAGAAAAAATGCGTGGAGTACAGATGACAATAGATGTATAAAAATATCCGATGAGATAAAGGGAAAACATAAAATATATTTTAAATTTACGGATAATAATGGAAATGAATATAAAGGCAAGAGTCTGAAAATATTATTAAAATATACATTTGTATTGGATGAAGATATTCCGATGGTCGATCTTGATATTGATGAATCAAAGACCCCGATAGCTGCAATGAACGGTGATCCAAATCACCAGACAGAGTGTTATGGAAATATGACTGTTGATATTCCTAAAGGGTATAAATCAGAATATACCGATAAGAAACTTTCTACAAAGACTTATGAGCTTGATTATATAAGGGGCAGAGGTAATTCAACCTGGGGACCTGACAAAAAACCATACAAATTAAAACTTGACAAAAAGGCTGATTTGTTAGGAATGGGTTCTGACAAACACTGGATACTTCTCGCAAATTATTATGACATATCAATGCTCAGAAACAAATTTACATATTGGCTTGGGAATGTGCTCGGACTTGAATATACTCCGAAATGTGAGTTTGTAAATGTCGTTATGAACGGAAAATATCTTGGTAGTTATTATCTGTCTGAGCAGGTACGCGTCGGAAAAAACAGGGTAAATATTGATGATTTGTCTGCTGATGATGAATCAAAGGCTGTAACAAGTGGCTCTGCGATAACAGGCGGTTATCTTCTCTCATGTGAAAAGGCAGATGATAGGATGAATATAACAACGGATAAAGGAATGGCATTTGCAATAGAAAGTCCTGATTTTGAAGATTATACAAATCTTGAACAGTATAACTATATATCAGATTATCTTAAACAGACGGAGGCGGCCATATATGGAAAGGGATTTAAAGACAGTAAGGGAGTTTCTTATGAAGATTACATGGATGTTGATTCAGCGATAGACTATTACTGGGTACAGGAATTTTCGTTAAATGGTGATGCGTTTATATCAGGAAGTACATACCTATATAAAAAAAGAGATGGAAAACTATACTGGGGACCATTATGGGATTTTGATTATGTTGCATGGGGAGCAACAGAATATACATCTAACAGCGTTGAAGGTTTAAATCTTGATAGAAATGCATGGTTTACAAAGTTGTTTGCTAATGAAAAATTTAGAAAAAAATTTGTGGCAAGATGGCCTTATATAAAAGAAAAACTGTTGGAGGGAATAAAGGACGGAGGAATCATAGATACATATTCGCAAAAACAATATGCTTCACAAAAAGCGAATTATTATGTCAACAAAATGTATTCACAGGATGATATACTGGAATATAACGATGTGTTGAAAGATATTGTGAATGACATGAAGATTGATGAGAATATTGGAAAAACAACAGAAAATATGGCAAAGATAACATATGATTCTGAGGAACAGAGATTAAAACAGTGGATTCGTGAGAGAATAGACTGGATAGACAAAAATATTTCTTCAATAAATGATTATTGTGCAAGCAGACAGTTTGTATTTATGGTGAATGGAAAAACATATGCAACGGTAGATTATATATTTGACACTGGAGTTGAACTGCCTAAAGAACCGACTAAGAAGGGATATAGTTTTTGTGGATGGTACTATAAACAAAAAGCGGGCAAAAAAACATATGAGATTAAGTTTGATAAGAATGATTTAACAACATTGACAGATAAGAAAGTGACATTATATGCAAAGTGGAAAAAGAAAACTAAGGCAAATACTGTCAAAAAGTTTATATTCCAATACAATGATATATATCTTTCACCATATGATGATTATAGTATGAAATATGGAATTCAGCCATTTGGAGCTGTCATATCGGGCATCAAATGGAAATCGTCAGATAAGAAAATTGTTACGGTAGATGAAAGTGGTACGATTCATGTTGTCACAGAAAAACCGGGAGTCTGCACGGTGACAGCCAAGGTAAAAGGTTTAAAAGCAGTGCGTTGTAAGATTCATATCGTATCATGGGATAAAATTACAGGACTTAACGATTTTAATGTGGCTAAAAATAAAATTACATTGAAAAAAGGAAAATATGCAAGAATCAAAGTATCATTATTACCTAAGAATGCCTACAATCCTAATATAACTTATGCATCTTCAAATAAGAAAGTTGTGCAGGTTGACGAAACAGGTATGATACACGCTAAAAAGAAAGGAAAAGTTACGATAGTCGTATATTGTGCATCACTTGAAAAAGCAGAATTAGTTACGGTAAAGGTTAAATAAAAAGGTAATCATACACATTTATAGTGTGGATAATAAAAGGATGAACTGTTACTTTTTGTGTGGCAAAGGGATGAGTTTAAGACTTGTATTATGTCTGTTTATTTGGTAAAATATTGATAATTGTGATAATTAAGGGGGTTCCATAGTGATAGATGAGACAGAAAATGTCGAGGTAAAAAAGGTAAATATGGAAGGTGTCCCGGAGCAGCTCGTTTTTGGTCTTGATATAGGAACGAGAAGTATTGTTGGAACGATAGGTTACAGAGATACAAAGGGATTTACCGTAGTTGCACAGACATCAAAAGAACATGAAACAAGAGCCATGATTGATGGACAGATACATGATATAAATATGGTTGCATCTACTATCAGTGAAATCCGTGATAGACTTGAGTATATGACCGGGCGTACATACAAAGATGTGTGTATAGCAGCCGCCGGTCGAGTGCTCAAGACTGTTGAGGCAGAGGCAGAGATAGATTTTAATTCAGAAACGGTTGTCACGACTGAGAAAATATATACACTTGATATGCTCGGTGTAGAAAATGCTTATGAAAAGCTTAGGGAAGAACAAAATAGTGATGATATAAAATTTTATTGTGTTGGTTACTCAGTAAAACATTATTATCAGAACGGATATGCAATAACAAATCTTGAGGGACATAAATGTAATAAGATTTCTTGTGAGATTATTGCAACATTCCTTCCTGATGAAGTAGTTGACGGACTTTATACTGCTGTTGAGAGAGCCGGATTATATGTTGCAAATCTTACATTGGAGCCAATAGCAGCTATAAATGTTGCAATACCCGAGAGGTTTC
The DNA here is from genome assembly GCF_003480745.1 of Clostridium sp. AM27-31LB. Lineage (NCBI taxonomy): Bacteria > Bacillati > Bacillota > Clostridia > Eubacteriales > Clostridiaceae > Clostridium > Clostridium sp. AM27-31LB. The sequence continues at coordinate 52,048 of NZ_QUJS01000008.1, forward strand.
GATTATTAAATATCGCACTTGTCGATGTAGGAGCAGGAACATCCGATATTTCCATTACAAAGGATGGAAGCATTATTGCATATGGCATGATTCCAAGTGCCGGCGATGAGATAACGGAGTGCCTTGCAAAACATTATCTGACGGATTTTAATGAGGCAGATGCCCTTAAATGCAAGAGTACCGAGCAGGAAGAAGTTGAATTTAACGATATAATGGGACTGCCATATAAGATTTCATCTGATGAGATAGCGGATGTGGTGAAAGATGCTGTGCAGTCAATTACAAAGAGCATTGCTGGTAAGATTATTGAACTTAACGGTGGAAAGTCAGTCAGTGCGGTCTTTGTAGTAGGTGGCGGTGGAAAAATCAGAGGCTTTGTGGAAAGCCTTGCTGAGTTTCTTGAACTTCCGAAAGAAAGAGTTGCACTCAGGGGTTCAGAAGTTATGGGAAATATTAAATTCATGCAGGACGATATAAAGGTTGATTCACTTCTTGTGACTCCGGTCGGAATCTGTCTTAATTATTATGAACAGCGAAATAACTTTATATTTGTGAATATAAATGATGAGAGAGTCAAGTTGTATGATAATGGTAAGCTGGCAATTATAGATGCTGCTATGAGCATCGGATTTCCAAACGAGGATCTTTTCCCTAAACGGGGAAAAAGCATTATTTACAATGTGAACGGTGAGAAGCGTATGGCTCGTGGAAAGCATGGAGAAGCCTGCGTGATAAAGATGAACGGTGCCGAAGCAGGGATAAATACACCGGTTATTCAAAATGCAAAAATCGATATAAAGCCGTCAACGGTTGGAGAAGATGCTGTTTTGGAGATAGAGGATATTCCAGAGTATAAATCGACTATTAAATTTACATTCAATAATAAGGAAGTTGTCTGCCCAAGATATGTTGCGGTAAATGGTGAACTTGTTTCAGGATTTTATGATATAAAAGATGGTGATGACATATGGTTCCTTGATTATTATACATTGAAACAGGTATTTGAATTTATGGACATTATCTATAGCGGAAAGGTGTATGTAAACAATGTTCCTGCTGATATGAACACAAAGGTTTATGACAATTTTTCTATTCTCTGCGAGATAAAAAAAGAAGAACCTAATTATAATGAATTATATGCAAAATACGGTGAACCTGAGTTCCCAACAGATGTTGTGTACTCAATAAATGAAATAGCATCAGATAATAATACTGTTAATGATAAGTATGATAGCACATTGAAAGAAAACATACATAAGACAGATGAAATAGGCAGAGTGGATGCTAATGAAATCGAGACTCACAGTACCGGAGGGGAGACAGCCGGGGAACAGAAAAGCTTCATGGAAAATATAAAAAAAGAAATAGCTGATGAGAAAGTGACAGTACAGCCTGAGGAAGAAGCAGCTTCCGTATCGGTTTTAGAAAACGGACAGCCGGCAGAAAAAGAAAATGCTGTATCGACTGCCAGGAACGGACGGGCAGGGGTAGATGATATTACGATTACCGTAAATGGTGACACTGTTATCATGAAGGGAAAAGAAAGATATATTCTTGTAGATGTACTCGATTTTTATCCTGTAGATACATCAGTAGCTCATGGTGACCACCTTGAAACAATGGTAAATGGTGTTCATGGAGATTTTATGACACCGGTAAATGATGGTGATGCTGTTGTAATTCAGTGGGTAGTATGAAATTAAAATTTTCACACTCAAGATTTGTGCTTTGCACAGACTTGCTATGCGTGAGAACGAAGAATAAAAGATGGGATATAGCATAGAAATGAGGTAGAAATGAGAGTATGCAGTATTGCCAGCGGCAGCAGTGGAAACTGTACATATGTTGGCAGTGGTGACACAAATATTCTGATAGATGCGGGAGTGAGCCGTAAAAGGATAGTCGAAGGACTTAAAAAGATTAGTGTTGCTCCTGAACAGCTAGACGGAATATTTGTAACACATGAACATAGTGATCATATTCAGGGTATAAATATGATGGTCAAGATGTTTGATACACCTGTCTATGCAACAGGTGGAACGCTCGATGCAATAAGGCTTAAGGATAAAAAAGGCATTATTTCAATGAATCATCTTTTTGAGGTACACGCTGATGAGCCGGTATCTATGGGAGCGATAACAGTAATGCCATTTTCAACATCGCATGATGCCGCAGACCCGGTAGGATATACGCTTACGGCGGAGGGACATAAGACGAGCATAGCTACTGATCTGGGAAAGTATGATGATTATACGATAGACCATTTAAAAGATACAGATGTTTTGTTTATTGAGGCAAACCATGATATAAGTATGCTTGAAGCCGGAAAATATCCGTATAAGCTTAAGCGTAGGATATTGAGTGAATACGGTCATTTATCAAATGAAGATTCAGGAAGTTTGCTGTGCAAGGTGATAAATAAAAATTTAAAATATGCATTTCTTGCACATCTGTCAAAAGAAAACAACTATCCGCAGCTTGCATTTGAAGCAGTAAAATGTCAGTTGTGGGAGGAGATGGGATTAAAAGACCTTGATTTTGACCTGTCGGTAGCAAAGAGAGACGAGCCGTCTAAGATGGTTGTGCTTTAAGATAATTTAAGATAAGAAAAAAGTGTGAAAAATTTTCACATACGGGATTTGTGTCTGTGCACACTGGACACAGATTTTATATGTGAAATATTATATTACACACTATGCAAAAAATGTGTGCAGAAACGAGGGATAGATAAAATGAAAAAAACAGTTATAACAGTAGTAGGCAAGGATAGTGTTGGTATTATCGCAAAGGTATGCACATATCTTGCAGAAAACAATGTAAATATTCTTGATATTTCACAGACTATCGTAGGTGGATTTTTTAACATGATGATGATTGTTGATGTGGCAGAATGTAAAACAGACTTTGCAGGATTTAACAATGCCCTTGAAAAGATAGGTGAGGATATGGGCTGTACTATAAAGGCTCAGCGTGAGGATATTTTTGACAAGATGCACAGAATTTAATAATTTGGAGGGGCAGCCAGTATGATAAATATAGCAGAAGTTAAAGAAACCAATGATATGATCGAGAAGGAAAACCTTGATGTAAGAACGATTACGCTTGGTATAAGCCTTTTAAATTGTATAGATGATGATCTTGACAGATTAAATGAAAAAATATATAACCGTATAACAACTGTTGCAAAAGATCTTGTTCCTACAGGAAAAGCTATTGAACTTGAATATGGTATTCCTATCGTAAACAAGAGAATATCAGTTACACCTATAGCTCTTATCGGCGGCTCTGCCTGTAAGAAGCCTGAGGATTATGTAACGATAGCAAAGACGCTTGATAAAGCTGCAAAGGAAGTTGGAGTAAACTTTATCGGTGGATATTCTGCACTTGTCTCAAAGGGGATGACAAAGAGTGACGAGCTTCTTATCCGCTCAATACCCGAGGCACTTAAGGCTACGGATTTCGTGTGCAGTTCAGTAAATGTCGGTTCGACAAAGACAGGATTAAACATGGATGCGGTAAGACTTATGGGTGATATTGTCCGTGAGACTGCTGATATAACAGTTGACTGTGAATGTAACGGCTGTGCAAAACTTGTTGTATTCTGTAATGCACCTGATGACAATCCGTTTATGGCAGGAGCATTCCATGGTGTTACCGAAGCAGACGAGATAATAAATGTCGGAGTAAGTGGACCGGGTGTTATGAGAAAAGCACTTGAGTCGGCACATGGGCTTGACTTTGGTGCACTCTGTGAAAAGATTAAAAAGACGGCATTCAAGATTACGAGAGTAGGTCAGCTTGTTGCACTTGAGGCATCAAAAAGACTTAATATACCGTTTGGAATAATAGACCTCTCACTTGCACCTACACCGGCAATCGGTGACAGTATAGCAGATATTTTTGAGGAGATGGGACTTGAGAGAGCAGGAGCACCGGGAACAACGGCGGCACTTGCAATGCTTAATGACCAGGTTAAAAAAGGCGGTGTAATGGCATCTTCGTATGTAGGTGGTCTTAGCGGTGCATTTATTCCGGTAAGTGAGGATCAGGGAATGATAAATGCAGTTCAGGATGGAGCACTCACTCTTGAAAAGCTTGAAGCCATGACCTGTGTATGTTCGGTAGGACTTGATATGGTAGCAATACCGGGAGATACAAAGCCTGAGACGATTGCGGGGATAATCGCAGATGAGATGGCTATCGGAATGATAAACCAGAAAACGACAGCGGCAAGACTTATACCTGTTCCGGGAAAGAAAGTCGGAGAGATGGTAGAGTTTGGAGGATTGTTAGGATATGCACCTGTAATGCCTGTAAATCAGTTTGACTGCAGCGAGTTTGTAAACAGGGGCGGAAGAATACCGGCACCTATCCACAGCTTTAAGAATTAAGAAAATTAAGAAAAAATATTAAAACACATTAATATACCTTGAAATTGTTGAGTTTTTGGTAATTTTTACAATTTTAAGGTATATTTTTTTGATATAATCGTAAACATATATATTGACGCAGGTATATGTAATGTGAGATAATTAAAACCGTATCATGAATAAGGTTCATTAAGAGATATATTCTTATTGTCAGTCATATGTGGTATGAACGGCAGTCTGGTTCTGATACAGGCGTAAAAATATTAAATTACTTATGCGATAAAGTCGCAGGAATGAGGTTAGAAATATGTCATTAGAATTATCAAAGAAAGCAGCAGCAGTTAAACCTTCGTCAACTCTTGCAATCACGGCAAAGGCAAAAGAACTTAAGGCACAGGGAAAAGATGTAGTTGGATTTGGAGCTGGCGAACCTGATTTCAACACACCTGAAAATATCTGTGAGGCAGCTATCAAAGCGATTAAAGATGGATTTACAAAGTACACACCTGCTTCAGGAACAAATGAATTAAAAGCAGCTATATCTAAAAAGTTCAAGGAATTTAACGGACTTGATTATGATACGGACCAGATAGTTATAAGCAATGGTGGAAAACATTCACTTACAAATATATTTACAGCACTCATAAATCCAGGCGATGAGGTTATCATCCCTGCACCATTCTGGCTCAGCTATCCTGAGATAGTAAAACTTGCGGGTGGAGTTCCGGTTATCGTTACGACAACAAAAGAGCAGAACTTCAAGCTTACGGCAGAGGATCTTGCGGCAGCAGTAACAGACAAGACAAAAGCACTTGTATTAAACACACCAAATAACCCTACAGGAATGCTTTACACGGAAGAAGAACTTCGTGCAATAGCAAAAGTTGCGGTAGAAAAAGACTTCTATGTGGTAGCAGACGAAATGTATGAAATGCTTGTTTACGGAGAGCAGAAACATATAAGCATTGCATCACTTGGAAAAGATATATATGACAGGACTATAACTTGCAGCGGACTTGCAAAGAGCTATGCGATGACAGGCTGGAGAATAGGCTATACAGGTTCATCAAAAGAGATTGCAAAGATGATGGGAAGCGTGCAGAGTCACCAGACATCAAATCCAAACTCTATAGCACAGAAAGCGGCAGTAGAGGCTCTTACGGGACCACAGGATTCAGTAGAGAAAATGCATGCTGAATTTGATAAACGCCGTAAATATATGTATAAGAGAATCTGCGATATGGATTTACTCGATGCACTTGAGCCAATGGGAGCATTTTATGTGTTTGTAGACGGCAGTGCAGTACTCGGAAAATCATATAAGGGAACAAAGATAGAAAGCGTTCCACAGATGGCAGACATACTTATCAATGAGTACAATACGGCAATAGTGCCATGTGCAGACTTTGGATTTCCAGACTGTTTCCGTCTTTCTTATGCTATATCTATTGAGCAGATTGAGAAAGGACTCGACAGGATTGAAAGTTTTATAAAGGAATTGGCATAATTAAAAAATGAATAAGGTTTTAGGTGATTTATAATAAAAAGGATAATGATTATTGAGACAAAATTTCAATAATCATTATCTTTTTTTGGTGAAATATTATACACAAAAACTGATACTTGTAAATATAAAAAACAAAAAACCCGTTGAAAACGAGTTTTTAAAATTCACACACTGTGATGCCCTAAGGCGATTTGAATAAATTTTTATTTGAACTTATGATGTAAAATTAAGTATGGTACTTATTCTATAAGTATGATATAATAAAAATATAAAATTGTCAAGGAGGTAATGGAAATTATGAAGCAAAAATTTTATGTAGGTCTTGATATGGGTACAGCATCAGTAGGCTGGGCTGTTACGGATGATAAGTATAATATCATAAAGAGACATGGAAAGGCTCTATGGGGAGTACGATTGTTCAAAACTGCTAATACAGCAGAGGAAAGAAGAACATTTCGTGCCGCCAGAAGAAGAACACAGCGTAGAAAACAGAGAATGGAATTGTTGCAGGAGATATTCGGTGATGAAATATCAAAGACTGATATAGGTTTTTATCAGAGAATGAAAGAGAGTAAGTATTGGTTTGAAGATAAGAGAGATATAAACGGAAAGCAGCCTGAATTACCATATGCACTTTTTGTTGATGATGGATTTACGGATAAAGATTATCATGAGCAGTTTCCGACTATATTTCACGTGAGAAATGTACTTGTAAACGAGTGGACACAGAAGTATGATATAAGACTTGTTTATCTTGCAATACATCATATTATTAAGCATAGAGGACATTTTTTATTTGAGGGAAAGAAAATGTCTGAGGTGACGGATTTCGGCAGTGCATTTGAGGCTTTTTGTAAAGTGGCATCGGATAATGATATTGAGATAACGGTGGATGAAGAAAAGTTAAAAGATATAGAAGATTTGCTAAAATCAAGACAAAAAAGTAAAACAGCAAAAAAGCAGGAGTTAGGAAAGATAATAGCAGGAGCGGATAAGCAGAAAAAGGCACTTGCGGCATTGATTACAGGCTGTACGGTTAAATTAAGTGAAATATTTGCGGATAAGTCACTTGATGATGGTGAAAGAAACAAAATTTCTTTTGCTGATTCAAATTATGATGAGTATATTGCGAATGTGGAGGAAACTTTAGCGGAAAGATTTTTATTGATAGCTACCGGAAAGGCTCTTTATGACTGGGCGGTGCTCAGTGATATATTAGAGGGTTCGACATATATTTCAGAAGCAAAAGTAAAGATATATAAAAAGCACGGGGATGATTTGAGAAAGTTAAAAGGTCTTTTAAAAACAAGACCGGATGAATATAAGTTGATTTTCGGATTACCTGAAAAGCAGGCAAATTATAGTGCATATATTGGTATGGTTAAAAAGAATGGGAAGAAAGTACCTATAGATAAAAAATGCACAAAAGCTGATTTTTATTCATTTTTGAAGAAAACTTTAAATAAGATAAATTTTGAGGATGAAAAAGAAAGAGAAATTGCGGAAAGTATCATAAATGAGATAGAAAATGAAACATTTTTGCCTAAGCAGGTAATAAGTGATAATGGTGTAATACCTTACCAGCTTCATGAGGCAGAGCTTGACCGCATATTAAAAAATGCAGCTTTGTATTATCCGTTTTTGAGTGAAAAAGATGATGAGGGTTATACAAACACGGACAAGATAAAGGCAATATTTAAGTTTCGCATTCCATATTATGTCGGACCGCTTAATACATATCATTCTGACAAAGGCGGCAACAGTTGGGCGGTAAGAAAACAGGATGGAAAGATTTATCCGTGGAATTTTGAAAGTAAGATTGATGCAGAGGAAAGTGCTGGAAAATTTATAGGAAGAATGACAAATAAATGCACATATCTTATAGGAAAAGATGTTTTACCTAAAGAATCGCTGCTCTATTCAAAATTTATGGTTTTAAATGAACTTAACAATTTAAGGATTGACGGGGAAAAAGTGTCAGTTGAGATAAAGCAGGCTGTCTATGAGAATGTTTTCAAGAAATACCAGAGGGTAACGGGAAAGAAAGTTAAAGATTTTCTTATAAGGAGCGGCATTATAGAAAGAGAACAGGAATTGTCGGGATTTGACCAGAACTTTAAAAGTTCCCTTAAGGCATATCATGATATAAAACAGATAGCAGGAGACATAAATTTAAGTCAAAATCAGAAAGAGGATATAATAAAGGATATTACAGTATTTGCAGACTCACAAAAGATGCTTAAAAAGCGACTTAAGATTAAATATCCGGAACTTAGTGATAAACAGGTGACAAAACTTGCGGCAAAGAAATATACAGGATGGGGAAGACTTTCAAGAGAGTTTTTAGAAGAAGTAGAGTCAGTCAATAAAGAAACGGGTGAAGTGCTAAATATAATATCAGCACTTTGGGAGACAAATGAAAATCTTATGCAGCTTCTCAGCAACAAGTACGATTATCTTTCAGAGATAAAAAGATTGAATGATGAAGCAGAAGATAAATCTGAGGTGGTAACATATGATGATGTTCAGAAACTTTATGTATCACCGGCGGTCAAAAGACCTGTATGGCAGACTTTAAAAATCGTAGAAGAAATATCAAAAATAATGGGAAGTAAGCCGGAGCGTATATTTGTCGAGATGGCAAGAGAACCAGGACAAAAGGGAGATGTAAAAGTTTCAAGAAAATCAAGGCTTTTGGAAAAATATAAATATTGTAAAAAAGAAGCACCTGAGATTTATGAAAATCTTGTAAAAGAAGATGATAATAAACTTAGAAGTGATAAATTGTTTTTGTATTATACCCAGATGGGAAGATGTATGTACTCAAATGAAGTGATAGACATAGAAGATTTGTTTACAAACAGGTATGATATAGACCATATATATCCGCAGTCAAAGGTTATGGACGACAGTCTCGACAACAGAGTTCTTGTGAAAAGAGAATTGAATAGCAACAAAACCGATGTTTTTCCAGTGCCAAAGGAATATATGGACAAGTCAAAAACTTTATGGGATATGCTTAAAAAGAAAGATTTAATCTCAAAAGAAAAATATCACCGTTTAACAAGGCGTGATGGTTTCAGTGAAAATGAGCTGTCCGGTTTTATCGCAAGACAGCTTGTAGAAACAAGACAGAGTACAAAAGCAGTAACGCAGCTTCTCACAAAGGCATATCCGGAGTCGGAGATAGTATATGCAAAGGCTAATGCAGTAAGTGAATTCAGACATAAATTTGGATTTACAAAAGTAAGGAGCATAAATGATTATCATCATGCGAAAGATGCTTATTTAAATATTGTAGTTGGAAATACATACTATGTTAAATTTACAAAAGATGCGGCATGGTTTATACGAAACAATCCGGGAAGAACTTATAATCTTAAAAAGATGTTTGAGCAGGGGACAGTCAGCCGTGGTGGTGAAACAGCATGGGTATCAGGTGAGGATGGAACTATTTTCACAGTAAAAAGAGTAATGGGAAAGAATAACATACTGTTTACAAGAAAAGCATATGAAGTCAAAGGGAAGCTATTTAAACAGCAGTTGGTAAAGAAAGGAAACGGACAAATTCCGATAAAAGGAAATTCATATGATGATAGGCTTGCTATGAAAGAAAAATATGGAGCATATGATAGTGCAAGTGGTGTGTATTTTATGCTAGTTGAGTCAACAGATAAAAAAGGCAATAGGATACGGACCTTAGAATTTGTTCCTGTTTACCTTGCAAAAGAAATGGAAAAATCTGAAGATGTAGCACTAAGATATTGTATTGAAAAGCTTGAGCTTGTAAATCCTGATATAAGGCTGAAAAAGATAAAGACAGATTCATTATTCAATGTGGATGGATTTAGGATGCATCTTTCAGGAAGAACAGGAAAACAGTTAATTTTTAAATGTGCAGAACAGTTTGTTTTAGATGATGAGAGTCAGAAAATATTGAAAAAGACAGGAAAGATATGTGCCGATTACAAGATAAATAAAAATGTAAAGATTTCAGATAAAATGGAACTGACTGATGAGATGCTGATAAAGCTGTATGAGTTATTTTATAAGAAACTAAAAGATACTTTATATAATATTATGCTATCAAAACAAGTAGAAACATTGGAAAATGGTAAGGAAAAATTTGAAAAACTAACTTTGGTGAATAAGTGTCTTGTGATAGAGGAGATATTGCATTTGTTTGGATGCAATAGTTGCAAGGCGAATTTGACATTGATAGGAGGTGGAAAGGAAAATGGAAAAATTCAACCAGTATGTAAAATGTCAAATTTTGAAACGGCTGAGTTGATTAATCAATCAATAACCGGATTTTATGAACAGGTCATCGACCTGAAAACTATATGAGCTGGCGTGTAGTGGTTATTCATAACACTGCGAAACTGGACCTTCAATTAGGGTATCTAGTGGTTCGCAGTGATATGAATACCACAAAAATACATATTTCGGAGATAGGATTGCTTTTGATAGAGTCAACATCTGTTTCATTGACAGTTGGTCTGCTCGCAGAACTTACAAGACAGAAAGTTAAAGTTATATTCTGCGACCAGAAAAGAAATCCGAGTTCTGAACTGATAGGTTATTATGGTTCGCATGATACAAGCAATAAAGTGAGGACACAGATAAATTGGAGCAGATTTATAAAGGATAGTGTCTGGACTGAAATTGTGCGTGAAAAGATTAAGCAGCAGGAATGTTTTTTAAGAGAATTAGGTAAGGAGGAGGAAGCACGGCTTTTATCCGGATATTTAAGAGCAGTTCATTGGAAAGATGAAACTAACAGAGAGGGACACGCTGCAAAAGTATATTTCAACGCATTGTTTGGAATGGATTTTTCGAGGAGTCAGGACAATAATATAAATGCGGCACTAAATTACGGATACAGTATATTACTTTCTGCATTTAACAGGGAAATAGTTGCAAACGGCTATATAACACAATTGGGACTTTTCCATGACAATATGTTCAATCAGTTCAATTTTGGTTCTGATCTTATGGAACCTTTTAGAATTCTTATAGACAGGCTTGTGTATGACATGAATTTGATAGACTTTGAACATGAGCAGAAAATGAAACTTGTAAATGTATTAAATGGCGAGGTTTATATGGAGGGAAAACATTTCATTGTTAATAATGCCATAAAGAGATATACAAAAAGTGTATTTGATGCAATAAATGATTCGGATATTTCGTTGCTAAGATTTTATTCAGTAGATGAGTTATAGGTTTATGAGAGTAATGGTAATGTTTGATCTGCCTGTTATTACGACAGAACAGAGGAGAGAATATACAAGATTTAGAAAGTATCTGTTAAAAAATGGGTTTGTGATGATGCAGGAGTCAATTTATACAAAATTGGCTTTAAATACTACCGTATCAAGAGGAATAATAGATGGTGTGAGGAAAAATACACCGCCTGAAGGACTTGTTCAGATGCTCACTATCACAGAAAAACAGTATAGTAAAATGGAATTTCTGGTAGGAGAGGAACAAAAAGAAATCTTGCAATCGGACGAAAGATTGGTGATATTATGATACTTGCACAGGCAAAGCTTGGAATAAGAGTAGAATTGACAGAAAATAGAACCACTGTATTTGTTGTGGAAAATCCTAAAATGTGGCGGAAAATTCAAAAGTCTTTTATGAGGCAGGTTTTGGGAGAAGAACAAGGCTGGATATTGTCACATGAAGAAATTGAGATAGCGTGGAATAAGTATGTCGAATTGATATTAAATCCTTTACTTGCAGATGAGAACAGTAAACGCATTTTAAATAAATTTTTACAGTCAGTTCAGAATGTTGCAGTGAATGAAAAAAGATGGATGCAATATCAGGAACTCAATCAGGTGATACAAAATTTTTTCTATGATATGGAAATGGAATTTGATTTTGAATATGAAATTGATGAAAGTGTAGATATTAGTAAATTGGCAAAAGCTGTTGGAATACATATAGTTCAGGAGTATGACAACGATTTGGAGCGACTGATAAAATATTGTATTCTAGTGCGGGACTTATTAAAAATTCAGGTATTTATATTCTTTGACTTGAAAAGATATTTTTCTGAAAAGGAAATACAGGACTTTTATGCCGAAGCTATGAGTAGAAAATGGAATATTATTTTGTTTGAGAGCAGTCAATTCAGTATATTAGAAGAAGAAAAGTATTATATTTTAGACAAAGATTGCTGCTTTATCAGTTGAGTTATTTGCTCATATATGATATTATAAAATTATCTAAAGACAAATATGTTTGAGTACGGTATATACATTTTATGCTGGTGATGGCATTTCATTTTTGAATTTGAGGTTTGAGAATGATGTAAAAATGTATGGTACTCAAACTGCAAAAAGCGGCAGACAAATTGCAGTTTAGTTTGAGAATGATGTAAAAATGTATGGTACTCAAACAGATGAACAATATGCCAATAATCTGATAGAGTTTGAGAATGATGTAAAAATGTATGGTACTCAAACCGGCATTATTGCTATCCTGAATAGACATTAGTTTGAGAATGATGTAAAAATGTATGGTACTCAAACTGTACAAAATTTTGATGAGTATATGAATGAGGTTTGAGAATGATGTAAAAATGTATGGTACTCAAACGAGAGGAGTGGTAAAATATGGCAAAAGAAAGTTTGAGAATGATGTAAAAATGTATGGTACTCAAACTGTTTATGTTCACACCGTTATATTCTTTATGTTTGAGAATGATGTAAAAATGTATGGTACTCAAACATACAAACATATATTATTTATAACAATGTAGTTTGAGAATGATGTAAAAATGTATGGTACTCAAACTAATACATCGCTTGACTGTGCTGATACATAGTTTGAGAATGATGTAAAAATGTATGGTACTCAAACTTTGGTATAGTTCGACAACAGTCAATTTAGTTTGAGAATGATGTAAAAATGTATGGTACTCAAACGCGTTCTTTTTTATCACACTGTAAATTGTTGTTTGAGAATGATGTAAAAATGTATGGTACTCAAACAGGTCAGATTTACATTAACGGTATTAACATACTACTTATTAATTTCTGATGAATGAATGTCGTACTTGTAGAAATGAAGAAGCCCGTTAAAGGGCATTATTTAAAAAAGTAACGCAAATAATGATAAAATCGCCATTTACAGCAGTTAAGTTGCGATTTTTTTGTATGTTATTAACAAAGAAATCTATATAAATTAAGGCATAATGCAGAAGGAAATAAAAATCTAATATTACAAAATTTTTTATAATGTACTAAATCATATAAAATATTTCTAACAATATTCACATATTAAAAAGATAAATCGTATGTTATCATTATTTCACTTAAGAAAAAACAAGCATTTTCATCTGTTTATCAGATGATAAAGTTTAATTATGAACATATATTTCTGAAACAAATACTGAAAGAAGGTGGAACAAGTGGCTAATGAAATACAAAATAAAGGAAAATCTAAAAAGAATAGAAAAACTGATGAAGAAGTGATACAGATAATAAGAAATCTTCGTTTGATTGACGATGTATTATTTGAGAAGTTTATGGAAGATGCGGCAGTGTGTGTCAATACACTAATATAGTTTACGATTACAAAGGAAGAATAAATCATATAACAGACAGTGGAGATAAAATAGAATTAGCATATAAAGGTTATTATAAAAGAGGGGATAGTCGAAGCAGCTACAGCGAAAATATATGCAGACAGTTCACAGTCAATCAAAAATGTGATATACTTAAAAAGCACTTTTTGTTATACGAATTAGGTATTTGTGAAACGCTTATAATCTATTATGATTAAATTGTTTTGTGAATATCTATTATACAAATATAATGGAGGAAACTATAGATGGGTAAGATTTTTAAATTCAATCAGGATGTTGATACTGACCAGATAATTGCTTCACAGTATCTTCTTTTTCCTACAATTGATGAGATGAAAACACATACATTTGAGTCACTTGACCCTGATTTTGCGGCAAATGTAAAGCCGGGGGATTATGTTGTGGCTTCTGAAAATTTTGGCTGCGGTTCTTCAAGGGAACAGGCACCAAGCGTTTTGAAAGCACTCGGAGTCAAGGCAGTTATAGCAAAATCATTTGCTAGGATTTTTTATAGAAATTCGATCAATATCGGACTCCCAGTTATTGTCTGTAAAGATTTACACGAAAATGTAAATGCAGGTGATGAGATGGAACTTGATCTTCAGGAGGGTATCGTGCGTGTTGGTGATAAAGAATACCAGTGCACAAAACTTCCGGCATATATGCAAGGAATACTTGACCAGGGCGGTCTTATTGCATCATTAAATAAGGAGGTTTAATTTCATGGGAATGACGATTGCAGAAAAGATTATTGCGGCAGCCGCAGGTGTAAATGAGGTTAAGCCGGGAGATATACATACAGTAGAACTTGACAGACTTATGAGTAATGATGGAACAACACATCTTACAATAGACATGTATAACAAACTTAAAAATCCGCATATTGCAGATGTAAACAAACTTGTCTGGATAGTAGACCACAATGTTCCATGTGACAGTGTAAAGACAGCAGCTTCACACAAGAAGATGAGAGATTTTGCAAAGGAGCATGGCATTAAGTTTTATGAGGGTGCAGGGGTGTGTCATCAGGTTATGATGGAAAATCATGTTACATCAGGTGAACTTATTTTTGGTGCTGACAGTCATACCTGTGCTTATGGTGCTGTTGGTGCATTTGGTACCGGTGTTGGATGTACGGATTATCTTTATGCCATGGTTACAGGTAAGTCATGGCTTCTTGTTCCTGAAACACTTAGATTTAATCTTAAAGGGAAACTTAAGGACGGTGTTTATGCAAGAGATCTTATCCTTACTATTATAGGAAAGATTGGTGCAAATGGTGCAAATTACATGGCTATGGAATTTGGCGGTGAGGGACTTAAAACTCTCAACATGAGCGACAGAATATCTATCTGTAACCTCTGTGTTGAGGCAGGTGCCAAAACAGCACTTATGGAAGTTGACGATATAACGATTGATTATCTTAAGGAGCATGGAAGAAAGCCAAAACACAGCTTTTCAAGTGATGCTGATGCTAAATTTGCAAAGGTCTATGACATTAATCTTGATGAAATTGAGCCAATCGTTGCAAAACCTCATTTTGTGGACAGCGTAGTACCGGCAAAAGAATGTTTAGAAACTCATATTGACGAGGCATTTCTTGGTTCATGCAATAACGGACGAATTGAGGATCTCCGTGTTGGTGCAGAACTTATCAAAGGAAAGAAAGTTGCTCCGCTTGTTCGTTTCCTTGTGGTACCGGCAAGTGCGGCAGTTTACGAGCAGGCACTTAAAGAGGGCATTATCGACACATTTATGGAATCTGGGGCAATAGTTATGAATCCGAACTGCAGCGTATGCTGGGGAAGCTGTCAGGGTGTTATCGGTGAAAATGAAGTTCTTATAAGTACGGGAACAAGAAACTTTAAAGGCCGTGCAGGACATAAAGACTCATTTATCTATCTTGCATCAGCCGCAACAGTGACAGCATCAGCGATAAAGGGTGAGATTACAACGGCTGATTTATTGTAGAAAAATCTAAATAACGAAAAGAGGAAAAATACATGGCACAGTTTAGTGGAAAAGTCTGGGTGCTCGGTGATGATATAGATACGGATATTATTATTCCAACTGAGTACCTTGCATTAGAGACAGTCAATGACATGGCACCGTATGCGTTTTCACCACTCAGACCGGAACTTGCAGCACAGATTAAAGAGGGTGACATTATAGTTGCCGGAAAGAATTTTGGCTGCGGTTCTTCAAGAGAGCAGGCACCTGAGATTATAAAAGCACTTGGTATAAAATGCGTTATCGCAAAATCATTTGCGAGAATATTCTTTAGAAATTCAATAAACAACGGTCTTTTGCTTATCGAGAATGATAAACTTCACGATGATGTGAAAGAGGGTGACAGTATTACAGTTACAGTTAATGAAAATATAGAGTATGATGGAAATAAATATCCTATAGCATCACTTCCGGATAATCTTGTTGAGATAATCGATGCAGGCGGACTTGTAAAAGCAATGCGTAAATTAAATGGATTAGACTAGGAGGTAAGTTATGGGTTCAACAATTATTGAAAAAATCATTAGAAATAATGTCGGCAAAGAAGTAAAGCCGGGAGAGATAGTTACCGTAAATGTTGACAGAGTTATGGTACATGATATTTTTATTCCATTTGTTGCCTCAAAGTTTGAGGAGATGGGATTTACGAAGATATGGAATCCTGACAAGGCGGTTCTTATATATGACCATCTTGTGCCGGCAAGTCAGGTTGATGACACAAGACATTTCCGTATTGGAAATGAATTTGTGGAAAAATATGGAATGAAAAATATTCACCGTTCAGACGGAATCTGTCACCAGCTTATGACAGAAGCAGGATATGTTAAACCTGGAAACATAGTTTTTGGAACAGACAGCCATACTACTACATATGGATGTGTTGGTGCATTTTCATCAGGAATCGGTTATACTGAGATGGCAAGTATTCTTGGAACGGGAACGCTCTGGATTCGTGTACCTGAGACTATCAAGGTAAATATCACGGGAAAACTTCCTGACAATGTTATGGCTAAAGATATTATCCTGAAGCTTATTGGAGATCTCGGTGCTGACGGTGCGACATATAAAGCTCTTGAATTTGCCGGAGATACAGTGGAAAATATGTCGGTGGCTTCAAGAATGTCAATGTCAAATATGGCGATTGAAGCAGGAGCGAAATGTGCATTATTTACACCTGACGAGAAAACAGCAGAGTATTGTGAAATCGAGCTTACTGACGAGCAGAAAGATTTGGTCGGTGACAGTGATGCGGTTTATTCAAGAGTTATAAATTATAAAGCAGAAGATTTAGTACCTGTTATGGCTTGTCCTTCAAATGTCGATAATGTAAAACCAATTTCAGAGATTGAGGGAAAAGAGATTGACCAGGTATTTATCGGTTCATGCACAAACGGAAGGCTTGAGGACCTTATGGCAGCGGCAGAAATCCTTAAGGACAAGCATGTAGCACCTTTTGTAAAACTTATCGTTACGCCTGCAAGCCGTAAGATATACAGACAGGCGGTAGAGAATGGAACGATGGAAATCCTTTCAAAAGCAGGTGCGATAATAACACATCCAAGCTGTGGACTTTGCTGTGGACGAACAGGCGGTATTCTGACAGACGGAGAGACAGTTGTTGCAACAAACAACCGTAATTTCCTCGGTCGTATGGGAACATCAAAAGTAGGTATCTACCTTGCGTCACCAAAATCGGCAGCAGCTTGTGCAATAGCAGGAAAGATAGTAGTACCGGAATAGTAAGCTGCTTTTTGACAATAAACCAGACAATTTGTGTCTGTGCACACCTGACACAAATATTAGGTGTGAATATATTATATTTCACGCTATGCACGGAGAATGTGTGCAGAAATGAGGAGTAATATGGTTAAGAAAATAGTAAATAACGATATGAGTGAAGTTTTAGCAAGCAAATGTGCATTAGTTGATTTTTCGGCTGCCTGGTGTGGGCCTTGCAATATGATAGGACCTGTAGTAGAACGGTTGTCAGAGGAAAGAGATGATGTAGAGTTCTTTAATGTCGATGTTGACAAAAATCCTGACCTTGCAATGAAGTACAGAATACAGAGCATACCTGCACTTGTGTTATTTAAAGACGGTGAGGAAGCAAATAGGAGTATAGGCTTTATAACTAAGGGCAAGATAGAAGAATTTATTTCTTAATGTCTTATTGCAAGCCAGCTATGCTTATATAGAAAATGTTGATGCTTAAAATGTAAGATGATTTATTTATTGCAATAAAATAAGCCCCCTGTTATTAACTGTTATAAAACAGAAAATAACAGGGGGTTTTGCAATCAATAAGATATTTATGGTACGCTTTGCTGTTTTAAAATCTCATGCAGGTGATAATGTACTATTTCTTTACAATTTTCATAGATTTATTAAAACCTGTTTTTGAAGTGAGCGTTTTTCTGTATTTTGCATAAGCCTTTTTCGGAACATAAAATTTAGCTTTTTTATTGATGTTCTTAAAAGCATTTCGGCCTATTTTTGGCGGCTTACTTCCTTTAAAGGTGATACTGTTGAGTTTTTTACATTTTGCAAAGCAGTCTTTTCCCAGAGTTGTTATATTTGCATTTATGCACACCTTTTTTAATTTACTTTTGTTATAAAATGCCTTAGGTGCAACAGAAACAACTTTATAGGATTTATTTTTATATTTTACCGTATTTGGAATGACTATATTAGTTTTGCTTGAAGTGGGGTATAAGTATTCCAAATATTTTTTGGACGAGTTTGATATTTTAAAATAAATACCACTCTTTTTATCTGCAAATTTAGTTTTTGCAGATGCTGATTTTTTAGTTGGTGCAACAGTCGGAGAGACTGATGGTGTACTTGTCGGTGCAACAGTCGGAGAGACTGATGGTGTATTTGTTGGTGCAACAGTCGGAGTATCTGACGGTGAGTTAGTCGGCATAACAGTCGGAGAGACTGATGGCACATTAGTCGGTACTGATGTCGGAGCTGCATCCGGGTCACTAGGTGGTGCTGTTGGTGCGGTATTGTCAGTTGGAGCCGGTGTTGGAGCCGGTGTTGGAGCTGGTGCCGGAACAGGAGTTGACGGTGGCTGGGAGGTATTTGCAGGCTCAGTGGTTGGAGCTGCCGTTGGCTTAGTAGTAGGTGTATTTGTAGGCTCGGTGGTTGGAGCCGCCGTCGGTTTAGTAGTAGGTGTATTTGTAGGCTCGGTGGTAGGAGCTGCCGTCGGTTTAGTAGTAGGTGTATTTGTAGGCTCAGCAGTCGGAGCTGCCGTTGGCTTAGTAGTAGGTGTATTTGTAGGCTCGGTGGTTGGAGCCGCCGTTGGCTTAATAGTTGGTGTAGGTGTAGGCTTTGTGGTAGGTTCCGCAGTTTCTAAGGGGTCGGCAATTCTTATATTTTTTGTTATGGAATTTCCAAAGTAACTTAGAACGATACTGTAATTTCCGTATATATTCTTTAATTTTGCCACATCGTCTGTTTCAATAGCCAAAATTGTTTCATATGAAGAATTTTCGTCATTTTCATCTGACTGAGTAGTTTCCAATGTTATGAGAGGATATACGGTATTGTTATCATCAGTGTTATCTGAGCTGTCAAAAATGACTTTTCCATCTTTAATTATCTGATAGTCAAGGTTACGCATTAAAATTGAATAATCAGGGATGTAAGTCTCATCATTTTTATTTATAAATTTAAGTTTATAGCTATAATCATGATAAAATTCCGTAGGATATATAATGTCGGGACCGTCAGTTATCTCAAAAGACTTAAAGTCAGTATCATCAGGCTCGGAACCTGATTTTTTGTATATGCTCCATTTTTTTATATTATCTTCTGTTTCGGTTTTAAGTTCTGCAAAAGTATCCTTTGTGCCATCGATACTGAAAGTACCATCTGAACTCTGCGAAGAAGTGACATATGTATGTCCGTAATTAAAGTTACTTATGATTTCTTGTGTGTCAACAACATTTAATCTTGTTGTGCCGGTCACATTACCTGATATTCTAAGTGTCTGCTTGTTGTTTAATAATATTGAAGCATTTTTTTGAGTATCGTCAGCAGGAGCTAATGATAAAAGTGTTTCTGTTATGGCAGGATTGCCTGTAAGCTGTCTGAAATCTAGTATTGTGTTATTTCCTAAGATTACATTTTTAACATCAAAAATATTTGAGGAGTCAAAATTTATCCTTGAATTATTATCAAGTTTAAGACAGTCTATGTCATTTAAGCTCATTGATGATGAAAATACATTTTTTGTTAATGTAACATTTACTTTTCCATTATGATTTGCTGTATCAAATCCTGTTATGCCGGATACCTGTGCTGAAGAATCAGGGTTGTCGGCATAAAGATTTATGTCAACATCACTATTGAGAATACTTGAGTCAGAGTAGCCGCCACAATGAACGACAGAGTCAAGAAACTTGCCGCTTAGGTTTAAAGTTGCAGGGATATTTCTTGATTTGAAGTAATCCCCCGCATATATGTCGGCAAATTTTGTTTCGGCATTGGCATTTATAATATTGACGACAGTGTTCCCGCCAAGAATACTGTTATCTGTATTCAGTCGGTATGCACCACCGGATATATATGGGCGTATTTTACTCTGTGCTTCAGAATCAAGTTTTGTATTTACATTATCTATTGTAAGTGTATGCCCTCCAACATAGATTGCCGTGCTTTTAAAAGCTTCCGTTCCCAAAATTTCAGAAGTTGTATTGGTATTATAATTTAAAGATGATTTTCCAAGTATTACTTCAGGTGCTATCTGAAGTCTCATATCTTTAAATGTCACATCTGCGGCGAGCTGGATGGCAGCCCTTAACTGCAAAATGGATTTTTCAGTATCATTGCCTGCAATAGTAATATTTTTGTTAATTATAAGTGGAAGGGCAGAACCATCCGTACCTTTTTCATATTTTGTATATTGAACAGTATCAATAAGAAATAAGGTTTGTCCATCTTTAATATTTTTTAAAGCTGTTCGTATGTTTAGGTATGGATTGTTAAGTGTTCCATTTCCTCCTTCGCCCTCACCGTCTTTTAGATAAATGATGTTTTCCGAGGTCTGAGCTTTTGCAGTCATACACATATCTGAAAATGGAGTATGTCCGGTAAACACTGATACTGCATGAAGTGGTACTATACATAATGTCAGTATCAGGATAAATGAAATGTGTCTGTAGAATTTTTTCATATTCAAATCGCCTCCTATTATTCAAAATTAACAGTTTGTCTTGCATTTCTTAAGTTTTAAATTAAAAATAAAACCTCACAGATTATATATCTGTGAAGTTTATTTTAGCTTCAATATTTAGAAACATTATAACATGATACATTTGTTAAATGAATAATAATTTCACCATTTTAGATGCAATAATCACCCGAACCCTCGATATGCCAGGATACAAGATCCTCAAGTGTTATATTGTCGACAACATCGCAGATGGCATCATACATTTTTTGCCATACTACAAATGTAGCACAATTGCTTTTTCGTTCGCAGCTGTCGGCATCTTCCTCGACACAGGTGACGGGTGCTAAAGAACCTTCGGTGAGTCTTAATATCATTCCGACGGTATAGTCTTTTGGGGCTTTTTTTAACAGATAGCCACCATGAGGTCCGCGTATGCTCTTTACATATCCGGCATTATTTAATATGGAAATTATTTGTTCAAGATATTTATCTGATATATTCTGCCTTTTGGCTGCTTCTTTTATACTTACAGGTTTTTCGTTACAGTGCTGTGCTATGTCTATCATAAGCCTTAAAGCATATCGCCCTTTTGTTGATATTTTCATTTTATTTATTCCTCATTTCTGTGTATGTTTATTGATAATATGTTGTTGTGTTTAAAAGGTGTTTTGAAACTTGTATCACAACATAAAAATAGTGTTTGGAAATTAAAACTTTACAGACACTAATTATATATTATATACTATAATTCATAGTAATTCAATATAATTTATGGGAAACCCGGTAAAAGTTTCAGCCATAAATTATATACAGCAATACTTGACGCATTCAGCTAAAGCGGATAGTATTATAGCTAATGAAAAAACATATAGTGAGGTGATTAGAGACATGGTGAGAAAACAGATAAGATTTCGTGGAAAAGTTCAGGGTGTAGGATTTAGATACCATGCTAAAAATGCAGCATCATCATTAGGTCTTACGGGATGGGTTCGCAATGAAAGTGACGGTTCAGTATATATGGAAGTTCAGGGCGAAGATGTATTGGTAGAGAGATTGCTTCTTAATCTAAACTCAGATACATATATAGATATACAAAATGTTGAAATCCGAAGTATAGATATAGTCGAAAAAGAAAATGGTTTTAGTGTTGCATACTGATACAAAAGATTGAAAGGGGAAGAAAATTGAAGCGTAAATTTATGATATATGGTTTGATAGGTGGGGTCTGTCTGTTGGCAGGAGTTGCGGCAGCAGGTTCCGGGACTTTAAATAAATCTGACAATAAAAGAAATGAAACAGTTTCGGTTGTTTCATATAAAAATATGGAAGACAAAGGAAAGTCAGATAAGAGTGCAAATGCTACAACAGGTGCGGTAAGTACAACGACGGAAGCAATAACCTCATACGCATCTGGCAGAAAGCCGGAAGTCTCATTACGTATGAATAAAGGAAATTCTCAAAAGAAAAACAAAGCGGCGGATAAGAAAGTTAAGAAAAATCCAAGAAAAGAGATTGTGAAAATTGCAAAAAAATATAAAGGAAAGATTACATATCTTTGGGGAGGAAAGCCTACAGATGCTCAAATTAAAGGAAAAGAGCAGCCTAAGAAGCTTGATTGTTCAGGATTTATCCAGTTTGTTTATTCAAAATACAATAAGAAGAGGATTGAGTCACTGGGGTCGACTATTTCGATATCAGGTTTGCCGAAAATAAAAAAGAATGAGCTACAGCCGGGAGATATAGGTCTAAGAAATGGTACCGGTTCACTTTATTTTGACGCTGATGGAAAATCTTACTCAGAGCCGGGGATGGCACAGGATGCAAATGAGAGTAAGGAAAAGTCTTTTGATAAGAAGATTAAGGCAAGAAAGACTAAAAAAACACAACTAAAAGATAGGATTGAAGAAAAGAAAGATAAAATATCAGAGTATAAAGATAAGATAACTGCTCTGAATGGTAAAAAAGATGAGGTTATTGATATATCTGAATCAGAGATTTCATCTGACAATGACGAGCAGCAGGAGGAAATATCAGAGGAGAAGGAACAACAAGACCAACAGCAAAGAATTGAACAACAAAAAAAGAATAATGAGAAAATAAATGCTTTGATAAAATCGTACAATGAAAAAATAAAAAAATGTCAGGCGGATATAAATGGTTATTCTGAAAGGATTAATAAATATGATAAGCAGCTTAAGAAACTGAAAAAACAGCGTAAAAAATATAAAAAAGATATTGAGGAAAGTATAGATCATGTTGGGATATATTGTGGAAAAAATAAGAAAGGTGAAGCAACATGGTGTCATTGTTCGTCATCTAAAGGTGGCGTGGTGTATGAAGTGACTGACATTTTCACACATTACTACAGTGCAAATGATTATCTTTCAGAATAAATATTATAACATTATGAGAAAAGTCCCCCACTTCTATTGCTTAGGGCAATAAGCGGGGGACTTTTCTGTACCATGAGTGACACAAGTAATTTCTGTTATGTGCAGGTAGCAGAGTGGATTATGAATATCCGCTTGCCGGGGTGCATTGAACAGATTTTAAATATCAGTCTTTTTTGTTCTGCTGATTAAATATGCTCTGCCACCAAAGAATATTATTCCTGCACCTGATAATACTAGTGTTACGATAAAAGGCAGAGAGTTATTTTTTTCTCCGGTAGAAGGAGAACCTTTTTGTCCTGATGGAAGTTCGGGTTCCTCAGAGTAAGTGTCTGTATCATCATTGTTGTGTGAAGTCTTTTTGACTTTTGGAGCCGGTGTGTTTTTAGGATTATCAGTGTCAGTTGGTGTATCAGTGTCAGTTGGTGTATCGGTGTCTGTCGGTGTATCAGTGTCCGTTGGGACAGGAGTGTCCGTCGGAGCAGAAGTGTCTGTCGGTGGAGCAGTCTGCGACGGTGTATTTAAAGGAAGTGTTGGAGCAGTCTGCAACGGTGTGTTTATAGGAAGTGTTGGAGTTACACTTGGTGTAACTGTCGGTGTCTGGGTGTTAGTCTTACCGGGAACAACAGGTGTATTCGATGGTGATGGAGCCGGCGATGGATTTGGAATCGGCGTTGGAGCCGGTGTCGGCGAAGGTGTGATTGCCGGACCGGTTGATGAAGTTGCATCAGGTGTTGCCGATGGAACGATAGCTGACGGACTAGCCGGAGGAACTACAGACGGCGAAGCTGACGGGGCAACGGTTGGTCTGACAGACGGCTCAGAAGTCGGAGCAGTTGTCGGTTTAACAGTCGGAGTAGTTGTCGGTTTGACGGTCGGTTTAACAGTCGGAGCAGTTGTCGGTTTAACGGTCGGCGTAACAGTCGGAGCAGTCGTTGGTTTGATAGTCGGAGCAGTTGTCGGTTTGACGGTTGGCTTGATAGTTGGAGCAGCCGTCGGTTTGACAGTCGGTTTAATAGTTGGAGCAGTCGTCGGTTTAACGGTCGGCGTAACAGTTGGAGCAGCCGTCGGTTTGACAGTCGGTTTAATAGTCGGAGCAGTCGTTGGTTTAATTGTCGGTTTTGCTGTAGGTGCAGATGTTGCAGGAGTCGGAGTGCCCTGGTCACGAGGAACTTCACCGTAAGGATAAAAATGTCCTTCTGCTGCACAGCATGAAATCTTTTCAACTATATATCCGCCCTCAAAACAACCACCTGATATTTTTATATCAGCATTTGGAGCAAGAACATGACCAGCAAGGTATTCAAAAGCAAGTTTCTGCGTCTGAGGGAAGTTCCAGATGAGTTTTACACCTGACAGATCCATTTGACCTGACTGAATCGTTGAAGCACTTTTAAGGTTTTTAAGTCCGTGTGCATCATCAAGAAGATATGCATTTTTTTGCTTATTATCATGTGAGATATAAAATGTTTTACCATCACCTTTGGAGGTTGATATAAATACGGCTTTTTGGTTATCACCTGATTTTACAAAATCATAACTGCCGCCTAGGGCAATAGGCTTACCTTTTTCAAAGCTGATAATATGCTCCGTTGAAACAAGCTCATCTAAATCCTTAACTCCATCAATAAGAATCCAGTCAGCCTGTTTTGAAATACTTTCAGGTATATATACGGAAGTGACTTTTGATGAAAAAGGTATTGTAAGGAGTTTTCCAAAATAATTGTCTATGCGTGCATTTTTTAAATTTTTCTCAGTAAGAGTAAGTTGTCGTTTTTCAGCCATATCCTGAGCTTCTTTTTTTAATGAAGCAAATGCTGAAGAGAAGTTTATATAAGCACTGTTTTTATCAGGATATTTAGTGATAGAATGGCATTTTACAAATAGAGATTTATCGTGGTAATATGCCGGCTGGTTTAATAATTTCTGATAATCAGGTTTACCTGAAAGAAAATGACTGTTGTAGCATCCGCTGTAGTCGTCTATGTGTTTGATATAATTCAGATATGAAGGTGAGACAGCCCCGTTTCCGAAAGATTTTAAGTTTGCAATACCGCCGCAGGCTGCTGCACCTACAAAGTGGTTGGAAGTCTTTAGATCATCTTTGACAAAAAACTGGTAATCACTTAGAAACTGTTTGTAGCTGTATTTTTTGCCGGAATCAGTATATACAGGTGCGGCAGCTTTACTGGTGATAAAACCACAGGTGCTAATCAGCAAAAGAGAAATACAGGTTATTAGTGCAATGATTTTTTTTGACTTATGTTTCAAAATTTAATCCTCCATTCATTTTGTTTTAATGCGATTATAAAAAAACGTGATCTGTCGTTTGAACCGCAGGTTGATAAGACAAGCATATGCTGATTTTTTGATGATATGCTTTTTTTTAAGTGGATTGTATTTTTGTGGGATAAATTTAATCGGACGGTATTTAGAAGTTTTATCAGTCCCTCATTAGAATTTTTAAAAGAAGAAGGGATATTTTTAGTGCCCCAGACTGCATTAGTCACTATCTTATATCTTATTTTAGATATTGGTGTTATGATGTTGATATAGCATTTTACTTTAGAAAAATCAGTGTTATCAAACCGGTGCAGCATACCAAACATAGAGCCATTCTTCATATTATGCCCGTATAGAACGGTTAATGCATCAGAAAAATCTTTTTTACTGCCGGTTTCTGAAAAAATGCATCCGGGATAGCCAAAACTTTTATCAAGATTGTGCGTCAGGTAATAATTATTTATCCGTTTGTGCTGGAGAACCGGATATGAAATACCAAGTTTCGGAATTTGTATCCATGCATAAATATCGTTATTGTGTTTTTTAAGAGAATTAAAATCTACATCAGGAATTTTTGCGATATCTAAACCATGGGAGCTTTTAATATTCTTATTCCGTGTGTTTTCTGAGTTGTCATTACTGTTATCGTAAAAAGAAATTTTGTCGGTATCTTTCCATGTGTTTTCTCTTATCAGTTTATTTTGGATTTCTTTATATGTGTGTTCTTCATTTGAAAGCTGTTGCCTGTAACGGTAAGAAAATACAAGCCATATTGCTGCTGCAGCAACAAAAACAGCAATAAAAAAACATAAGAAAAAAATATTCAATTTTTCTTTCAAAGCAAATCTCCTTTACATAAAAATGTGTAGTCCATTTTTATTAAAAGAAAAGATAAGATATGACAAGACATAGTATTGGCTTATATTGGAAAAAAATATACTTAAATCCGGAAAGATATTTAAATTAAAACCTGATAATGTCAGAATACACAAAAACATGGCTTGTGTGATAAGTGTGTAAATGTATAAATAAAAGTAAAAAAATAGTAGTATATTTTGTCAAAAAGTTGTATTATAAATATATATATTTTAGGTGGAGGATGACTATGAAAGAAAATGAGAAACTGTTTGGAAAGATGTCAAGTCATCTTGCGGAGTATGATTATCTGACGGGGCTTCCAAACAGACGCGGACTTTATGAATTTTATGATATACTTGAAAGTAAAGATAGTATTCATGCTATGTTTATAGATATTGATAATTTCAAGCGTGTAAATGATATATATGGGCACAGCATGGGAGATGAACTCCTTATATGTATAGCAAAGCTTATAGAAGAAAATGTTTCTGGTTTTACATCGAGAATCGGAGGAGATGAGTTTGTTGCACTTATTGACG
The DNA here is from genome assembly GCF_003480745.1 of Clostridium sp. AM27-31LB. Lineage (NCBI taxonomy): Bacteria > Bacillati > Bacillota > Clostridia > Eubacteriales > Clostridiaceae > Clostridium > Clostridium sp. AM27-31LB. The sequence continues at coordinate 78,784 of NZ_QUJS01000008.1, forward strand.
GTAATATGACGGAAGATGAGCTTAAGAGTACAGCGGAAACTCTGCTCAGACAGATGGAAAACATAGATTTTAGAAAGGACATACTTTCTAATGTATCCCTCAGTATAGGAATCGTTACAAGGCAGAGAGTGAGCACCATGCTCGATGATATTTTACATAAATGTGACTCTGCAATGTACGAAGCAAAATATGATGGAAAGAACAGATATGTATTTTTCCGGGAAAATGATAAGAAAGTACAGCGAAACAGAAATATGGAAATCGAGATGGACGATGCATTAAAAAACGGTGAATTTATTGCTTATCTTCAACCAAAGGTAAACATGATATCAACAAAATTAACCGGAGCAGAGGCATTATCCAGATGGAATCATCCTGATGACGGTATCAGGACACCCGGAGTATATATATCATTGTTTGAAAAAAACGGTTTTATATCTAAGCTTGATATGTATATGTTTGAGGAAGTCTGTCGTATAAAGAAAAGTTGGAAAGGCAAAAAATATGAGCATATTCCGGTGTCAGTCAATATGTCAAGACTGCATCTTTACAATAAGAAATTTCCTGATATGCTTGTTGAGATAGCAGACAGATATGGTATAGATCACAGTGAACTTGAGATAGAGATTACGGAGAGTGTTTTTGTTAAAGACAGTGAAGAACTGATAAGAAATGTAAAAATGTTGAAAGATAGACATTTTATTGTTTCTATTGATGATTTTGGTTCAGGTTTTTCAGCACTTAATCTGCTTAAAGATCTGCCGGTAGATATTATTAAGATAGATCAGGAATTTCTTAACAGTTCCGGTGATGATGACAGAGGTAAGAAAGTTTTGAGAAATGTCATAAATATGTGCAAAGACTTAAAGCTGGATGTTGTCACCGAGGGTATAGAAACTGAAGAACAAAGAGATTTTATCGTAAGATGCGGATGCCAGATAGCACAGGGGTATTTCTATTCAAAGCCGCTTCCGGTTGATGAATTTGACAAATTTGCGAATGAATATATAACTAATGATGACACCAGTTATGTATTTAGGCTTAATGGTAATGTAAAATCGGATGATGGAAAGCTTGAGGCAGATACAAAATGCTTTAGTGAACTGAAATTTGATACCGGTATATTTAAAGAAAGCAAGGCACTTGTATTTCCGGGAGGTCCAAAGGAAGAACAGGTTATAGAACTGCCGCATGAGATTTTGTCAAGTGATAGTTTTATGGTTTCGATGTGGATATACCCTACAGAAGAACATTCTTGGAGATGTGCTTTATATGTAAAGTATGAGACTGGTTTTTTTGGCATGATTCCAATTGCGTGGGAAGGTCATTCATCTTTCAGAATAAGAGATTCAAAGGAAGTAGATGGCTGGTATGATATCAGTGGATGTAAACTTCAGGTGAATGAATGGTCCCATTATGTTGTGAGTTATAATGCAAAGACTGAAACTGCTTATGCATACATAAACGGACAGCTTGTCGGAAGCATGAAAAATGTTCCGGGAAACCGTTATGCAAAGCGTATCGTGCTCGGTGGTGATGTTTTTCAGCCGTCATTTATCGGGAAGATATGTGAAGTAACATTTTATAATGAGATAAGAGATCATGATTTTGTAAGTGAACTTCATCAGTCATATGTGACAAGAGATGATTTTATCGGATTTGAGATAGGAATAGACAAATAGATTTTAATGAGAAAACAATGACCCATATTAAACAATGTTAGGTTTTAAATTACATTTGTTTAATATGGGTTATTTTTTAATGCATGGGAAAATGTCCGTAAAGTAGTGTGACACCAACAAGAATTGCTTTGCAATTCTTGTTGCAAAACGCTGGTTTTGTACTTTTTGTGTATAGGAAAATACTCGTAGCGTAGTGTGACACCAGGACAAAATGTAATACTTTTTTTGTGCGAATAAATGTATATGGTTTTAAAAACTACATAAAATAGAAAAAGATACAAGAAAACATTGACAAGAAAACATTATAGGTATATACTTAGATTAGTTTGATAATCAAACAAAATTGATAAGCGAAAAAAACGCGTGCAGAAATGAGGATTAATATGGATATATATGAGTGTGGAGAAAAGTTGAAAGCTCTCCGTATTGGAGACATGGTGGCAAAAATACCTATCATACAAGGTGGAATGGGAGTCGGCATAAGCCGTTCAAAACTTGCAGGTGCAGTTGCAGCAGAAGGTGGAATAGGTATTATATCGACGGCACAGATAGGATATGATGAGGATGGTTTTGAGAAAGACCAGGCAGGCTGTAATCTTTTAGCCATAAGAAAACATATAAAAAGAGCAAAAGAGATAGCGTGCGGCAATGGTCTTGTAGGTGTAAATATCATGGTGGCATTAAAACATTATAAAGAGCATGTTATGGAGGCAGTTGCGGCCGGAGCGGATGTTATAATAAGCGGAGCAGGACTTCCGGTTAAACTTCCTGAGTATATAGGAAAAGCAAAAACCAAAATAGCACCTATAGTTTCATCAAGGCGTGCGGCGGATATAATACTTAAGATGTGGGCGAGAAGATATGACAGGACAGCCGATTTTGTTGTGATAGAGGGGCCAAAGGCAGGGGGACATCTGGGATTTTCAGATGAAGAACTCGCAGATATTGAAAATATTGATTATGACGAGGAGATAAAAGATATTATCGAATGTACCAAAGAGTACGGTGAAAAATATAATACACATATACCTGTTATCGTTGCCGGTGGGATATTTGACCATGACGACATTATCCATGCACTTGAACTTGGGGCAGACGGAGTACAGATAGCGAGCCGTTTTGTTGCGACAAAAGAGTGCGATGCATCGGACGAATATAAGCAGGCATATCTTGATGCAAAGGAGGATGATGTAAAAATAATCAAAAGTCCTGTCGGTATGCCGGGGCGTGCGATAAGAAATGATTTTATAAAGCGTGTTGAAAAAGAAAAACAGCCGGTGGACAAATGTTACAACTGCATGAAAAAGTGTAATCCTAACGAAGTGCCATATTGTATAACAAAAGCACTTGTCGATGCCGTAAATGGAGACATAAATAACGGACTTATATTCTGCGGTGCAAATGTGGGGCGTATAAATGAAATGACAACTGTTCATGAACTTATGAAAGAACTTGTCCGGCCGACAGATAAAAAAATACAGGATGAAAATGAAACACATGATATTCAGAATGTATATTCACAGAGAGATAAAATGATAAGCTGATGGAGCGTAAAAAAGGAAAGACTAAACTGTTGCTTTTAATTTTAAGAAATGCAGAAGATAAACGGCTGTCGCAGTGAAGATGCGGCAGCCGTCTTTTTAATCTATACTGATGTTGTTTTCTTTGATGTATTCACCTAGTTTCATATCTGAAGCTAAAATGTGGTTTGAAAGCCAGTTTAAAAGATAATTTATGAGTTCAAACAAATATGTCTGCTGGTGTTCGTCAATCTCATCAAGTTCGTTTATATCAATATGAACAAGCTTGTCAACAAAAGCTGCGTGAGCCTTTTTTTGGGCATCAATACCCGGATAAGATATTTTTTCCATAAGGGCTTCTTCATCACTGAAATGAGTTTCAGTGTAAGTTTTAAGTTCATCGAGAAGACGCATAATCTCATCATATTTATCATGGAGAAGTTTTTCATGAATAAGGTCATTGGTCTGCTCGATTATCTCAAAAAGATGGCGGTGTTCGTCATCAACAAGTGGAATGTCAGTTTTATACTTGTCTGTAAAGGCAAACGGGTTGTCATTTTCGTTTTCATCTGAGTGCTCAACAAGTTTGCCAATCATAATGTCGCTGCCTAAGATATGTTTATATAACCACTGAACGATATAAACGAGAATATCATTTAATGATTTTTTAGTAGTTTCATTAGAAGAAGTATCAAGTTTAAAACTATTTACCTTTTCTGTAAAAACCTTGTGTTCTTTAATCTGTGAGTCAAGCTCAGGGTCATTGATTTTTTTCATATATGCTTCTTCATGGGCAAAATGAACAGCCGCATAATCGTTAAGTCCTTTAATAAGATTTTTGGCAATATATGTAACATCTTCAGTTTTGTCAGCAAGAGCAATGGCATCATTTATCATATCGAATAATTTCTTGTGTTCGTCATCTATTTCTTTAATGCCAATCATACAATCCTTAGTAAATTCGTACATGAAAAACCTCCTTAATATTTATATGTACTCTCGAATTTATTTGTTTGAAAGATTCCGGGAGTATGTTTATGTCTTTTGATACGGCATTATTATATAACAATATTTTAAATATTACTATATCAATTTGAAAAATGGATTAAATTTGTTTAAATGTAATAAAATCTTAATTGTATTTTTCTTCTTTATGCTATAGAATAACTTCTGCATTGTACTTGTTGATAATAATTATTATTTTAAGAAAGGCGGATTATAATTATGAAAAAAAGAATTATAGCTGTTATGTGTATTATTTTGTCGATTGGTTTATTGTTTGGAAAAAACGATACTAATGCTTCTACGAAGTCTCCGTTGATATATGCCGGCAGCGAGAATATTACAGGCGGTAAATATACACTTGGTCAAAAATCAAGACTCAGACTTAACATAAAAAATAAAAAACAGTATAAAAAAATAACATTCAGAACTGAAAATTTCAAAAAAATTAAAATAGATAAAAAAGGAACTGTTACGGCAGGAACTTCTAATGGTACAGGCAATATTACAGTAACTGGAATAACAAAAGATGGAAAAAAATATAATTCACATCTAAAAGTAACGGTTACTGATACTCTGGGAAAATATTCAAATCTTACTGATTTAAATACACAAAATGAAGTGAAAAAATATCTCATTGATGCCGGTGTTTCAAAGAAAAATGTAGAGGCGTGGCTGAAAGATGTGAATGAATATAATAAGACTATTAAAAATACCAGTCTTGTGAAAAAAGGATATAAAAAACTTGGTCTTAATGTACCAGTGTATAATGACACTAAAATAGCGGAGTACTGGTCAAAGAAGTATAATATGTTTATCGGATATAATTGTCGTATAACTGCATTTGATCTTTTAAAAGATTATGTGAAAATAGGAAAAAATGTAAAGACGGATACAACTGAATTGTTCATGGATAGTGATGCGTTGAAAAATTCACCTTATCAGAAATATAACAAAAAAGATACAAAGAAGTTTGAAGCATTATATTCAAGTATTAATACTGTTTATTCGACTAATACAGATAAACATATTAGTGTTTTCAAAAAATATCGAAAAAAGAATGATATTAAACTTGCCAATGATAAGACTAAGGCATCTCTTATAACAGTTGTTTTTCATTCCAGCTTCAGTAAAAAAGAGAATGAACTTTTTATAGGTCATGCAGGGGTGCTTGTGCCGTTAAAAAATAAAAAATATATTTTTATAGAAAAACTTTCGTTCCAGTCACCATATCAGGTTATTAAGTTTGAATCAAAACAGCAGCTTAATGAATATCTTATGAGAATGTATGATACGGAATGGGGACAGGATACAGCTAAACCATTTATTATGGAAAATAATGATGTTTTATCATGTTATCATTCTGTACGATAATACAGATGTGACAAATGAGAGGAGAAACTTTCGCAAAAGGGTGCAAAAATGTTTCCTTTGACTTCCTGTATTAAATAATGTATAATTTGTTGTCGGATAAAAATGTAACTACTTTAAATGTGATGTAGGGAAAATTTTTTGAACCTATATCAAAATATTTTTTATAAAGAAAGGATAACGATTATGAGTAAGAAACCGGTTGTATTGATGGTACTTGATGGTTATGGTTTAAATGATAAGACAGAGGGAAATGCTATCGCACAGGCAAAGACACCTGTTATGGACAAACTTATGAAAGAGTGTCCGTTCCAGAAAGGAAATGCAAGCGGACTCAGCGTAGGACTTCCAGATGGACAGATGGGTAACTCAGAAGTTGGTCATATGAACATCGGTGCCGGACGCATCATTTATCAGGAACTTACACGAATTACAAAAGCTATTGAAGAGGGAACATTCTTTGAAAATAAAGCATTACTTGCAGCAGTTGAGAATGCAAAGAAAAACAATTCAGATCTTCACCTTTTTGGTCTTCTCTCAGATGGTGGTGTGCACAGCCACAATACACATCTTTATGGACTTTTGGAACTTGCAAAGAGAAACGGTCTTGAAAATGTATATGTTCATGCTTTCCTTGATGGTCGTGATACAGCACCTACATCCGGAAAGGGCTTTGTAGAGGAACTTCAGAAAGAGATGGACAAAATAGGTGTCGGTAAGATTGCATCTGTACATGGACGCTATTATGCAATGGACAGAGATAACAACTGGGACAGAGTAGAAAAGGCATATAATGCACTTGTAAAGGGTGAGGGTGTTAAGGCTGATGATGCTGTTAAGGCAGTAGCAGACTCATATGCACAGGATGTAAATGATGAGTTCGTTGTTCCAACAGTTATTGAGGAGAACGGAAAGCCTGTTGCAACTATAAAGGCTAACGATTCAGTTATCTTCTTTAACTTCAGACCTGACCGTGCCCGTCAGATTACACGCACTTTCTGTGATGAAAGTTTTGACAAGTTTGAGAGAGCAAACGGATTTATGCCTCTTACATTTGTATGCTTTACAAATTATGATGAGACTATTGGAAACAAACTTGTTGCATTTGAGAAAGAGAGTATTGAAAACACATTTGGTGAGTTCCTTGCAGCACATGATATGACACAGCTTCGTCTTGCTGAGACAGAGAAATATGCTCATGTAACATTTTTCTTTAACGGCGGTGTTGAAGAACCAAACAAAGGTGAGGAGCGTTCACTTGTAAAATCACCTTCAGTTGCTACATATGATCTTAAGCCTGAGATGAGTGCACCTGAGGTAAGTGAGAGACTTAATGAAGCTATCGCATCAGATAAATATGATGTTATTGTTATCAACTTTGCAAATCCTGACATGGTCGGACATACAGGAGTTATCCCGGCAGCGGTAGCAGCAGTTGAGAAAGTTGACGAGTGTGTCGGAACAGCAGTAGAGGCAGTTAAAAAAGCTGACGGAGTATTATTTATCTGTGCAGACCACGGAAATGCAGAGCAGATGGTAGATTATGAGACAGGAGCACCATTTACTGCTCATACAACAAATCCTGTTCCGTTTGTTCTTGTAAATTATGACGATGCTTACACACTGAGAGAGGGCGGATGTCTTGCAGACATAGCACCTACACTTATCGAGATTATGGGACTTGAACAGCCAAAAGAAATGACCGGAAAATCACTTCTTATAAAAAAATAGTAAGTAACTGTTGTAACAGTTCAGCCTTTCATTTCTTCATTCATAAACCTGCCAGTAAACTGTCAGTCGCTGCTATGCAGCTTTTGTATATTTCATTTTAGAAATGAAAGGCTATTCTACCATAAAAAGAGAATTTGGCATACAATGAACAAGTTCATTGTATTACCAATTACTTTTTATGGCTGAACTGTTACCAAATAGAAAAAATATATTGAAATATATGTAACATTATGATAGACTAGATTAGTACAGTGTTTTTTGCTGTACTAATCAGTTTATGACAATAATCTTTATGTCAGGGCATGAAATTTATTGTTTGAGTTTTAGTTGAATGGAGGAGCATAGTCGATGATTAAGACAATTCATGGAATTTTATTGATTCTATACATTATCGTATGTGTTGCACTTACAGTTGTAGTTATTCTTCAGGAAGGCAAGCAGGCAGGACTTACAGGAGCTATCAGCGGAGCAGCAGAGTCTTATTGGGGAAAGAATAAAGGTCGTTCTATGGAGGGCGGACTTGTTGTAGCTACAAGAGTTCTTGCAGTATTATTTGTTTTGATTTCACTTTTATTGAATCTTAGTATTTTTTCATAATAGTAACAGTTCAGTAATAAAAAGAAAATCGACAATATAGTGAGTTTGTTCATTATATTGTCGATTTTTTTTATTGGTTATTACATTCACCTGCCTGTTTTAGAGCCATTTGAATTACCGTATCGCTAATATAAAAACCATTATTACGGATTGCATCGATGTTATCTTTGACAGAGGTTATAATACCCTCTTTTTTTGCTTTTAGTAAAACACCAATTGTTCCGGAGTGGAATTAACGATTACCCTACGCATTATTCATCTCCTCTAAAAATTCATCTTCATCATCAAAATTAAAAATTGATATTCCATTGTTGCTTAGATAATTTATAAATTCTTCCTCTGTCATTCCGGCAATCTGGGCACTGTATCCTATAGAAATATGATTTTTGGTATAAAGCATGAGAGCGATTGACTTTTTAGCAAAATCATTTGCCTGTTCTTCTGTCATTTTTGTATCATATAATACTTCGTCTGGTATTTTTATTGCAATGCTGCACATTTTAATCACCTCCGAAAATGTTTTTAAGATATTATTGTATATATTATACTTAAAATAAACAGAAATATCAATTCCGCAATATTATTTTATCCCACAAAATGATTGTTTCATCATGGATTATAGGATATAATATATATATAAATTGAGCAATAGGGGGTGTTTGTATGAATAGAGAAGTTTTAAACAGTAAAAAAGAGATGATTCTTGAATTTGTTAATTCAAAAAGTTATAAACCAATGTCAACAAAAGAGATGGGAGTTGTCTTACAGGTTCCGGCAAAGGAAAAGAAAGATTTCAGGGCAGTTCTTGACGAATTGTATAGCGAGGGAAAGATACAGCTTGATCTTAAGGGAAAGATAAAACCGCTTTCTGAGGATATTTTTGTTGGAAAATTTATGGGCACTCAGCGAGGTTTTGGCTTTGTTCGTGTTGAGGGAGATGACGAAGATATATTTATCCCTGCACACAAGACCAGAGGAGCAATAGATGGAGATACGGTTCATGTAGTTATTGATGACAAAGCACATGGAAAAAGGCGTGAAGGTGAGGTTATATCCATTGTTGAGCGTGGAACAGATATTCTCGTTGGGACATATTCAAAGAGTAAGAGCTTCGGGTTTGTTGTACCTGACAATCAAAAGTTTGGCAGGGATATTTATATTCCAAAAGCTGAGAGCAAAGGTGCGATAACAGGACATAAGGTTGTTGTTGAGATTACCGATTATGGAAGTGATACGACAAATCCTGAGGGAAAGATTCTTGAAATAATCGGTCACATAAATGACCCGGGGGTAGACATTTTATCAATAATAAAGGCTTACGGACTTCCTGAGGAGTATCCTGATGAGGTTATGGATCAGGTTGAAAAGATAGAGGATGAGGTAGCAGAGGAGGAGAAGAACGGAAGAAGCGATTATAGAAATCTGCAGATGGTAACAATCGATGGTGAGGATGCAAAAGACCTTGATGATGCCGTATCACTTACAAAAGAGAACGGTATATATCATCTTGGTGTCCATATTGCTGATGTATCAAATTATGTCACTGAGTGTTCTCCACTTGACAAGGAAGCCGTTAAGAGAGGTACGAGTGTTTATCTTGTAGACAGGGTTATACCTATGCTTCCGCATAAACTGTCAAATGGTATCTGCTCGCTCAATCAGGGAGTAGACAGACTTGCACTTTCTTGTATGATGGATATAAATGAAAAGGGTGAGATAGTAAAACACAGCATAGAAGAAAGCGTTATAAATGTAGACAGGAGAATGTCCTACACAAGTGTTCATAAGATAGTCGAGCTTGAAGATGAGGAAGAACAGGAGAAGTACAAAGAACTTATACCTATGTTTGAACTCATGTATGAACTTGCTGGTATATTAAGAGAGAGAAGATTTAAGAGAGGTTCTATTGATTTTGATTTTCCTGAGAGCAAGATAATTCTTGATGAAAAGGGCAAGCCGGTAGAGATAAAAGAATATGAGAGAAACAATGCAAACCGTATAATCGAGGAGTTTATGCTTGCTGCAAACCAGACAGTGGCAGAGGAATATTTCTGGCAGGAACTTCCGTTTGTTTATCGTGTTCATGAGGAGCCTGACGAGGAAAAAATAAACAAGCTCGGAGTTTTTATAGAGAATTTTGGTTATACTTTAAAGGTAAACTCAGACGGTGAGATTCACCCAAAAGAGATACAGAAGCTTATAAAATCCGTTGAGGGAAAGCCGGAAGAAGCACTTATAAGCAGACTTGCACTTCGCTCAATGAAACAGGCAAAATATATGACGCAGTGCGGAGGACACTTTGGTCTTTCGATGAAGTATTATTGTCATTTTACATCACCTATCAGAAGATACCCTGACCTTCAGATACACCGTATCATAAAGGAAAATATTCATGGACAGATGAATGACAAGAGGATAGGTCATTATAATCAGATACTTCCAGAAGTTGCGGAGGCTGCAAGCAGGCTTGAAAGGAGAGCTGACGATGCAGAGCGTGAAGTTGAGAAGCTGAAAAAAGCTGAGTACATGGAACAGTTTATCGGACAGAGCTTTGATGGTATTATATCAGGCGTCACGACATGGGGAATGTATGTTGAACTTCCAAATACTGTTGAGGGAATGGTAAGAGTTGCCGACATTCCGGGAGATTATTATTATTTTGAGGAAGAAAAGTACAGAATGGTAGGCGAGCATACAGGAAAGTCATATAAACTCGGTGAACCGATAAGGATAACTGTCTCAGCAGTTGATAAACTTACGAAAACAATAGACTTTACCGTATGTGAAGATTATGAGCTTTCAGATGGTGATGCCGAAAATGCTGATGGCAATATTGGAGATAAAACCATAAAAAATAAAGAGTCTGATAATAGTTCATTAGTCAGTGGTGATGAAAAAGAGCCTGAAAGCAGAGAAAACGAAAGAAAATCATCAAAAAGCCAGAGCCGTAGAGTTGTGGAAAAGTCAGACTCAGAGAGTTTAAGATCTTCTGAAAGAGAAAAGACTGCAAAGGGAAAGAAACGCAGAAATGTAGAAAAGTCTGATTCATCAGCAAATGGACATAGAAGAAAAACTTCAAAAAGTTCAGAAAGCCGAAGCAGAAGAGATTCAGAGAGAAAATCTAAGGCGGTTTCAAAACCAAAGAATAAGGCAGCAGCAAGAGCAAAGCAGAAGGCTGTTATGGAAGCGAAAGAAAAAGCATTAAAGGCATTTGAGTACAGAAAGAAAAAAGCTAAAAAGAAAGCCGCTAAAGCAGCCGCTGAAGCAAAGATAGAGCATGAGGTAAAGAAACTTACCGGTGCAGCCAAAAAGAGAGCCTTAAATAAGGCAAAAAAGAAAGCAAAGAAAAAAGCAAAACAGGCAAAAAAATTAAAGAAGTAAATAGAGGTAGTTATGGCTAAGCAGACAAAAAAACTTATAGCAAACAATAAAAAAGCATATCATGATTATTTTATTGAAGATAAGTATGAAGCCGGAATATCACTTGCGGGAACTGAGGTTAAGTCACTCAGAATGGGAAGATGCAGTGTAAAAGAAGCTTTTATACGAATTGAAAAAGGAGAAGTTTATGTCTACAATATGCACATCCCTGCATATGAGAAAGGAAATATTTTTAACAAAGATCCGTTAAGAGTGCGTAAACTTCTTCTTCACAAAAGTGAGATACGAAAAATTGAAGGTCAGATAGCACAGAAAGGTTATACGGTCGTGCCGCTCAGTGTCTATTTTAGCGGAAGCCTTGTCAAAGTTGAGATTGGTCTTGCAAAAGGTAAAAAATTGTACGACAAGAGACAGGATATAGCAAAGAAAGACCAAAGGCGTGAGGCAGAGCGTAAATTTAAAAATCTTCAATTTTAGTATATAAGAACTAATGAAAAATAATGGAGCTTTATTTGCTACTCTGAAATAGACTGTAGGGCTAGGCATAAATAAGTAAAATTGGTTTCATTGGTAAATTTGCATAAAAAAATAGCTTAAAATTTATACAAAACAGCAAAAATACAAAAAACACTTGACGAATCATATTTACGATAGTAATATATTGGCAACGAAACAAGTTGCGAAAGCGAACTGGATTGTTACTGATTGTATATCATACATATTAGGCAAGACTGGGTTGCACCGTTTGATATTGAACGTAGTTTATATATTACTATTGTTTAGGTATAGGTGTGATGCAGTTTTTTTGATTTCATTTTTTTAAAGTTTATTTTCTTTTTGAATTGAAAAACTCGGTGAAAATTTTGCTGTTTTGTCCGGGGGAAGAAAGGTGAAAATCTTAAAAGTTATAAATAACAATGTTGTAAGTGCCTGTGATGATAAAGGCAAAGAGATAGTTGTTATGGGAAAAGGTTTAGGCTTTGGTAAGAAAAACGGAGATATTCTTGACGAGTCAAAGATTGAGAAAAAGTTTTCGATGCCTGATGAGAGTGTCAGCAGACTTGAAGAAATATTAAAGGATATTCCTTATGAGTATGCTCAGGTTGCAAATCGTATAATAGCGATGGTAAAAGAAAAGTTTGATATGAAACTCAGCAAGATAATTTACATAACGCTTACCGATCATTTAAATTTTGCGATTACCCGTTTTAAAAAAGGTATTGAAGTTGAAAATGCACTTTTATGGGAAATCAAAAGATTTTATCAAAAAGAATTTGAAGCCGGAAAAGAAGCTCTTGAAATCATAAAAAAAGAACTTGGGATTGAGCTTTCAGAAGATGAGGCAGGATTTTTTGCAATCCATATATTAAATGCCCAGATCGATGCTGATATGATGCAGACTATAAATATTCCGGGGATTACAAAAGATATTGTAAATATAGTAGGATATACATTTGGACGAGAACTTGACAGAGAAAGTTTATATTATGAGCGTTTTATTACTCATCTTAAACACTTTCTTGCGAGGGTTGTAAAAAATGAAACATATGGTAAAGATGCGAATGACAGACTCGCCATAATGGTAAAAGACGAATTTCCGAAAAGCTACAGATGTGCATTAAGGATAAGAGATTATCTCAAAGTGAGCAAGAAGTATAATGTATCTTTGGAGGAAATATCGTATCTTACCATTCACATTCAGAGACTTTCAGGTGAAGGTCAGAAAAATATTCACAAGGAAAGCTGAAATATTAAAATATTATCAGCTATGCAGTGTGAATTATACCATGAAAAGTGAATTTAAAGTCACGTTAGTAACTGCAAATTAAATATAAACACACCTGTTAGGGATTGTTACATTCAGTTGGCGAAACCCGGACACGAAACTTTTAACTTTTATTTTGAATAAACATATTAAAGAATATAAATATTAAGTATGTGAAAAAATATAGTTAGTTTTGTGTCCGGGTTTTAGTTTTTATGATGATAGTTTGAAAAATCCATATATGCAGGATTTTATCGTTAAAAATCCGATTTTTCAAACATAAGATTTGTGTTTGTGCACACTTGATACAAATCTAAGGTGTGAAATATATCATATTTCATATTATGTACAAAAAATGTGTGCAGAAAAGAGGGTCATTATGAAAGAGTATTTTGGAAAGAAAATTTTTGGCGGTATTGCAATAGGAAAGATTAGTTTTTATTCAAAAAATCAGAATGTTGTTGTTAGAAAGAAAACAGAGGATTCTGAGGGTGAGATTGCAAGATATGAAGCAGCAAGGGAAAAAGCGATTGAGCAGCTTCACGGACTTTATGAGAAAGCATTGAAAGAAGTCGGAGAGATGAATGCAGAGATTTTTGAGGTTCATGCTATGATGCTTGAGGATGATGATTATAATGATTCAGTAAAAAATATCATCACTTCACAGAAAGTTAATGCTGAGTATGCGGTTGGAGTTACCGGTGATAATTTCTCAGAGATGTTTGCAAATATGGAGGATGATTATTTCAAGGCTCGTTCTGCCGATGTAAAGGATATTTCGGAGAGAGTTATCTCGATTCTCTGTGGAAAAACAAGTGACAGTGATATAGGAGATGAACCGGTTATAGTTGTTGCTGATGACCTCGCTCCTAGTGAGACGGTTCAGATGGACAAGACAAAACTTCTTGCATTTGTCACAAAGTTTGGTTCTTCAAATTCACATACGGCTATCCTCGCAAGGACGATGGGAATACCTGCACTTATCGGTGTTGATATTGACGAGGAGTGGAATGGAAAGACAGGTATCATTGACGGTTTTGAGGGCAAACTTATTGTAGAGCCTGATGAAGCTGCTATGAACGATTATGTAAAGAAGCAGGAAGCCGCAAAAGAGCAGAAAAAACTATTACAGAGTCTTAAGGGAAAAGATACAGTAACAAAGTCAGGAAAACAGATAAAATTATACGCAAATATCGGAAACCCGTCAGATCTTGCAGCAGTCGTTCAGAATGATGCGGCAGGAATCGGACTTTTCAGAAGTGAGTTCCTTTATCTTGAAGCAAGTGATTATCCGACGGAGGATGAGCAGCTTAAGGCTTACAAACAGGTGGCAGAGACAATGGCAGGAAAGAAAGTTATAATCCGTACGCTTGATATAGGAGCAGACAAGCAGGCAGATTATTTCAATCTTGAAAAAGAGGAAAATCCGGCAATGGGTTACAGAGCAATAAGAATCTGTCTTACCAGAGAGGAAGTATTTAAGACACAGCTTCGTGCTTTATACAGAGCAAGTGCATATGGAAATATCGCTATCATGTACCCTATGATAACATCTGTTGACGAAGTAAGGAGAATAAAAGAAATCTCAAAACAGGTAAGGGAGGAACTTGTTGCAACAGGAGTTGAGATTGGCGAAGTTGAGGAGGGAATCATGATAGAGACCCCGGCAGCAGCTATTATAAGTGACCTTCTTGCAAAAGAAGTTGACTTCTTTAGTATAGGAACAAACGATTTGACACAGTACACACTTGCTATAGACCGTCAGAATTCAAAACTTGACGAATTTTACAACCCGCATCATGAGGCAATTCTCAGAATGATTCAGATGGTTATCGACAATGCACATAAAGAGGGAATCTGGGCTGGAATCTGCGGAGAACTCGGTGCCGACACAGAGCTTACGGAGAGATTTGTTGAGATGGGAATAGATGAACTTTCTGTTTCACCGGCTTGTGTACTTCCAATCAGAAAGATTGTAAGGGATATGGATTGATTGTTTTAGATAAATAATGCAATGTGATTTTAGAATGTAATAATCTAAAAATTGAAATATAAATAATGGACTGATGATGATAGTGTAAGTTCATAATATTTATTTTACTTTGCAAATAGAGTGTAAATATAGAGGATGAAGTTATGGATTATAAGAAAGCAGCGGAAGAAGTGCTGGAAAAAATAGGAGGGAGCGATAATATAATCTCAGTGGCACATTGTGCCACGAGATTAAGAATTATTACCGGCGACAACTCAAAATACAGTAAAAAAGCAGTTGAAAATATAGATGGTGTAAAAGGTGTGTTTGAGGCTTCGGGACAGCTTCAGATAATCTTTGGAACAGGTGCGGTAAACAAGGTATATGATGAATTTATAGCACTTGTACATATATCCGGAGGAACAAAAGAGGATGTAAAGGCGGCAGGTGATATAAAAAATATTACTGCGGTAAATCGCAGTGCATCCGGTAAGGCGGAAACAGCAAATGATACGATAGGTGAACAAAAAACAGTTACGGCAGAAAACAACAGTTCAACTGGAGATAATGCAGTAAAAGAGATTTATTCACCATTAAAGGGCGAGGCTGTTAAGCTTTCAAAAGTTCCTGATGACACATTTGCAAATGAAATCCTCGGAAAAGGAATGGCAGTTATTCCAGGCGATGGGCTGGTTGTATCACCGGTTGACGGAGAGGTTTCGACTTTATTTGATACGCTTCATGCCATAGGAGTGACTGGGGATAATGGACTTGAACTTTTGATCCATGTTGGAATAAATACGGTTGAGCTTGAAGGAAAATATTATAAAGCACTCGTAAAAGAGGGTGATAAAGTTACGAAAGGACAGCCATTACTTAAATTTGATATAGAGGGAATCAGAAGTGCAGGATATAATACGGTCACACCTGTTATTATCACAAATTCAGATGAGTATGAGAGCGTTGAGCAGGTTGCAATAGGCGATGTTGAAAAATCAGCACTTGTTATGAATGTGCGGTAAGAAGATTATTTTAGAAGGTATTGTGGATATGGCAGATAACGATTACAGATTAAAATGTATGGAATAAACAAAGATTGTATAGATAAAGGCAGCACCGAAAGTGTCGATAGTGAAATTTTGAGTTGTATTAAAACGAAAAAGTGTTAAAATAGAAAATATAGATAAATATAAGACCATATTGTAAAATAATATGGTCTTATATTTTAGGAAAATCAGATAATGATGTAAAAAAACAAAGCGTTTTATATGTTTTTGGTTATAACTGGTGTTGATAATGAGAGGAAAAGAGAATGGAAATAGATATAATAGGATTGTTAAGTGCATTTTCTTTTGCACTTGACTGTGTGGAAGCAGAGTTGATCCATGTTACTTCAAATCATGGAAAAAGAGTGGCATATATGAGTGTCTGCATGGCAGAAAAGATGGGGGTGTCTGATGATGCATTGCGAGATCTTGCGGCATGTGCACTTCTTCACGACAATGCCCTTACACAATATATAAATGAAGAATTTTATAGTGATATATCCAATATTGATACATTGAAAGTAAGTAGTGATGACATAACTCCGAGACAGCTTGGTATGCATTGCATATACGGTGAGAAAAATCTCGAAAAATATCCTTTTAAAACAGGTGTAAAAGATGTTATATTATATCATCATGAAGAAGCGGATGGTTCAGGTCCTTTTGAAAAAAAATGGACAGAAGTTCCTCTGTTTGCAAGGATAATACATTTTAGTGATATGCTTGACGCATTTTGTAAGGCACAGAAATTTGATGAAGATGTTTTTAACAAAGCGGTCCATTTTATTGAGAAAAATAAGGACAAAAGATTTGACAGTGAAGTGACGAAGATGTTCTTTGATGCCTTTGATAAAGAGGAGTTTAGCAGACTCGGTGATGAACATATTGAGGAATATTTCTGGGAAAAGGTACCATGTGAAAAGAGTTTTTATTCTTTTAATGTGTTAAAAGACCTTGCAGATCTGTTCGCAAAGATAATCGATTACAAGTCAGAATTTACGAGCAGACATTCTCTCGGAGTGGCAAGAACGGCATCAAAAATTTCAGAGATAATGGGATATGATAAGGTTATCTGCGATAAGATGTATCTTGCGGGAACATTGCATGATGTAGGAAAAATTGCAATAGGAAATGAGATACTTGAAAAGCCGGCAAGACTTACGGATGAAGAATTTGCTAAGATGAAAAACCATGCCGGTTATACATATATGATATTATCCAAGGTTGATGGTTTTGAAGAGATAAGGGATATTGCTGCATTTCATCATGAAAGGCTTGACGGCAGCGGTTATCCGTTTGGTAAAAGGGCAGACGAATTAACTACACTTCAGAGGATAATGGCGTGTGCCGACATATATCAGGCATTGACGGAAAAAAGACCGTACAAAGATGGGATGGATCACGATAAGGCTTGTGAAATTTTAAAAGATATGGCAGATAAAAACTGGATAGATAAAAATATCACGGAAGTTATCTGCCATACAAAAGAATTATAAAAATATCAAAAAATATCAGCTTTTAAGGTCGAGCAGTTTGTCTATGGCAGGCTGCAGAGCCTTATTTTTTCTATAGGCATCAACAAGATCACGTTCTTTAAGTGAGTAAGTTGATGTTTCGTTTATTTTTTTCTTGGAATATCCGAAAGTTCCCAATACATCAGTGATACGGTAAAATTTGCAAAGATATAGAAGTATATCAGCATCCGGTTGTGTCTGACCGCTTTCCCAGCCGTAAATTGTTTTATTTGCAACAGAAATTCCACATTCATCGAGATATGCGGCAACATCATCTACGGACAGATTGTTTGATTTTCTATAATATTTTAGCATTTTTGCTATAACAGGATTTTTCATTTTCAACCTCATTTCTTTATATAAATTTTGGCATTACCGTCTACAGAGTGTAGTAAGTAATATGTTTGTACTTGTCGGATAAGTTACGCATATCCTAATAGTATATTAAAGTTCATTTTATTTTTCTAATTATTATTCAGCGGTTGTTTTCTGAATATTCTTTATAGATAGTATCAAAACAAAAACAACAGTGTCAAGAATATAGAAAATATTCTTGAAATATAAGAAAACATATGGTTGAATTTCTTTTAAGACAAGTATATAATGGATATACTATATATACAGTTCTTGGAAAACAAGAAAATGAGGTGTAAAAATGGAAGAAATAAGAGAAGAAACAAAAGCTCAAAAAGAAATAGCAGCCTATATCAGCAGAAACAACATATCTGCATCGGAGGTTGCAAGGAAAACAAAAGTGGATGTAGGACTTCTGACCGGAAAGGCAGAAAGGAAGATGAATGCATCTGAAATGCTTTCGGTTTGTGCATATTTAGAAATCGAACCGCTTAGTTTGATATAGAAAACACAATAAAAATAAAACTATATAAGAGTGGGGTACGATATGATTTTTTATAAGTGTTATGGAAATCACGATAAAAATAAGGATATAGATGTAGATAAACTTCCCGAAAAGGAAAGAAAATATTATGTATTTGACATAAACAATAACAATGACATAGTGCGTGACAATGATGATTATGATAGAAATATAGAATGTCCTATATGCCGCAGCAGAAAACATCTTGTAGTAGAATCAATACTTTACTGGTGCAATGAGTGTAAGGTGCCGTTGTATGAGCAGGTATGCGGATGCTGTGGAAAAAAGGGGAAAAAGTTTGTAAAAGACAGCCGCATCGTATTTCCGGAAGAAAAGGTGCTGCTTGAGATACTTCTTGGAAAAGAGCAGGGAGAACTTGACAATGTGTCCGTATGGAATGGAAACGGAAATATCTATTATGCTGACGGGAAAAATATGAAGCTTAAGATAAGTGAGCTTATAAAGCAGGATACGGAAAATATACGTACTTTATATAATGAAAGAGTTCAGCATATAAATACGGATTTTTTTGAGCAGATGGTAAAAAGATTTATTACCGCCAATAAAAAGAGATTTGATGATATAGATGATGATGCCATGGTTCAGATAAAGAAAAAAGTTAAGGATTATGATGACAGGGAAATTTTTGTGTCATTCAGCGGCGGAAAAGACTCAACGGTAGTTGCGGATTTAGTTAAGAGAGCAATGGGAAGACCGGATATATGCCATATATTCGGAGATACGACACTGGAGTTTCCTGAGACGGAAAATTATATAAAAGAATATAAAAGGCATAATCCCAAAGCACTTATCGTTTCATCGAGAAATAAGGATAAAAATTTTGAGGAGCTGTGTGGTATAGTCGGACCTCCGAGCAGGGTTATGAGGTGGTGCTGCACGATTTTTAAGACAGGTGCGATAAACAGAAAGATAGAGACGATATATGCCAACAAGACAAAAGTTTTATCATTTCAGGGAATAAGGAGAAGTGAGTCAAACAGCAGAAATAAATATGACAGGGTTTCAGAGTCATCAAAGATAAGCAAACAGGAAGTATGTGCACCTATCATATCGTGGTATGACTTTGATGTATGGCTTTATATCATGACGAGAGGAATCATATTTAATAAAGCCTACAGGCTGGGTTATTCGAGAGTAGGCTGCTGGTGCTGCCCAAATAACAGTTCATGGTCGGAGTTCTTATCAAAAATACATATGAAAGAACAATATGAAAAATTTCATGCGATGCTTATTGATTTTGCAAAAAGTGTCGGAAAGAAAGACCCTGAGGTGTATGTGGACAGCGGAAACTGGAAAGCGAGACAGGGCGGCAACGGAGTGAAATTTGCTAAAAATTCTATTGTGAATTTCGAGCGGTGCGTAAAGGAAGAACTGGCATTCAACTATGAGCTTACGAGGGAGATAACTCCGATATTATACGAGTTATTTAAGCCATTTGGTAAAATTGTCGAGCAGCTTGGAGATAAAAGACTTGGTGAAGTCTATGTTGTTGATGCAAATAGCGTAGCAGTTTTAAGGCTTCAGGGAAAAATCGGAACAAAAAAACTCAAAATAATAGTGGACCATCCGGAACTTATGCGTGCTAAAGATGCAGAAGAAGCAAAAAGAAAACTTGACTGTCAGATTACAAAATATCAGATGTGTCTCGGATGCAGGGCGTGTGAGAGCGTGTGCAGATTTAGTGCCATTAAAGTGAGGTTTTTTGCAAATGACACAAATACCGTGGCTGACAAGATGGCAGATTATCATATTGATGATGATAAGTGCAGGAGATGTCAGGAGTGTGTGGGTCATTTTTCGGTTGGTTGTTATATGAGAAAGGTACTGTCAATAAAAAGGTGATATATGGAAGATAAGATTACATTAAAAGGGAATGGAAGTTTTTATATAAGAGAGGGCTGGCTTACAAAAGGACTTGTAGAGATAGAGAAAAATCCTGAACTTTTTTCAAAAAAGTATTTTGAAGGGGCAGATGCATTAGGTGTTGGTTCAGTCATGGCAAAATCAATAAAATACTGGCTTATGGCAGCAGGACTTATCGTAAAAAAGGCAGAGCAGTCACCGGTAAAATATGATATTAAAAAGGGAAGTTTTATTTCAAAATGCGGCAAGATTATTCTTGAAAATGACAAATATATTGAAAATAAAGATACACTTTGGATAATCCATTATAATATCGCATCAAACTATAAAGATGCGACTATGTGGAACTTGTTTTTTAACAGTGTCAGCGAAGAAAGATTTAACAGGAGAGAATTTGAATTTATGATGGAGGAGGAGCTTGAAAAGAGGGGGCATGGACAGGGTTCATATTCTGAGAGATCGCTTTCTAATGACTGTGCGGTGCTTCTTCAGATGTATCTTGATGACAACAGGGAGAGAAACCCGGAAGAAAAAATGCATTGTCCGCTTGCAGAACTTCATCTGCTGACAAAAACTAATGATAAGTACAGCAGAAATGAGATAAAAGAACAGGATATAAGCAGTCTCGCCGTATTGTACGGAATATGCGGCTACTTAGAAAAGGCAGGACTTATTGAGGAAAAGGAAAGAACGAGCGTAAGCATTGAAAATCTGCTTGAGGATGAAAATAGTCCGGGAAAAATATTCGGGATTAACAGGATAACATTAAATGACTGTCTCGATGTGTTAGAACAGGACGGCTATCTTAAGATAGACAGAACAGCAGGACTTGATACTGTTTATTTTGAGGAGAGTTCAATCAAAACCAGAGAGAAAGTCATGGAACAGATTTATAAATAAATGTACTCTCGGAATCTTCTGAACGAAGAATTTCGAGAGTACATATAAAGGCTCAGGAGGGAACACAGATGATATTAAAAGATGTCATAAAATTAGATGAGAGATTTCAGACATCTGTAAACATAAGATTTGATATTGATAAGATAAGTAAGATAGATGAATTTATACCTGCAAAAAGTACATTAAATGTTTTGGAGTCATATTTAGAAAATATATTTGAAAAGAAAAATAATAAGTCAACACTTCTTGTAGGTCCTTATGGAAAAGGAAAATCACATCTTTTGCTGGTGCTTCTTGCACTTTTGCAAAACAGAAATGATAAGAAATGGGAAAATTCAATAACACGATTTTATGAAAAGATAAAAAAGCAAAATAAGAGACTTGCTGCCTGTATCGAAAAAAATATTTTATGTGGAAGAGAAGATAAAAAAAGGTATCTTCCTGTGATAATAAGTTTCGGCAGGTCATCACTTGAAAATTCATACAGACTTGCACTATTTCAGGCATTAGAAAGGGAGAAAATAACTAATCTGATGCCAGATTCAATATACGATGAAGTGCTTAAAAAGACTGAGTCATGGAAAAAAGATTATCCTGAAACATATGAAAGATTTACAAAAAATCTGGAAAATGCAGGGTATGAGGTTGAAAAGTTTGCGAGCGATATAAAAAAAAATATTTTGCCGGCACTTGAAGTTTTTAAGAAGATATATAAAGAGTTGACGGCAGGTGGAGAGTTCAATCCGCTGCTTGAAAATAATATTCCAAAAATATATGAAAATGTTGCCTATGAACTCAAAAAATACGGCTTTGACGGAATGATAATAGTATTTGATGAGTTCAGCAAATTTATTGAGGGCGAGGACAGCAGAGAGACATCAAAAGATATGGAGCTTGTGCAGTCAATGTGTGAACTTTGCAATGCGTCAAAAGAGCCTGATATACGCCATATTTTTGTGACACACAAAAGTATAAAAGAGTATGGAAGATTTTTATCAACACAGATATTAAATTCGTTTAAAGGTGTTGAGGGACGATTAAGCGAAGTGGTTTTCAGGACTAATGCACAGAATTATTATGAGCTTATGATGAATGTCATACATAAAGATGAAAAAAACATGGGGACATATTATAAAGAGTATGGTATTGACACTGTTAAGATTACGGAAAGAACCTATAACATGACAAATATGTACACCATATTTGATAAGAAAGATTATGAAAATATAATAGTAAAAGGGTGTTTCCCATTAGCACCGCTCACTGTTTATACTCTTGTAAAGATAAGTGAAAAAGTCGGTCAGAATGAAAGAACGGTATTTACATTTATGTCAAATGATGAGCCGAACACACTTGCAAGATTTGTAAAAAATCATACTGAAAACAGCGATACGCTTGTATCAGCGGACATGATATTTGACTATTTTGGCTATATTTTTGAAAAGGACATATCAAATGAGAGATGCCACATGGAGTATATAAAAGCGAAATATCTTATCAGGAAATGTGAGAAAGAACAGGCTGACAATGGCGGCGAGGGCTTCTATGGAGATAAAATCTATGATTATATGAAAAAGATAATAAAGTCTGTCGCACTATTAAATATGTTAAATCAGACAGAACTTGTGGCAAACGATAAATGTCTTATCTGCATGGTATGTTTAGAGGAAAATAAAAATCTGTATGAGGCTGCAAAAAAAGCACTTACAGACGGTGGCTATTTAACTTACAGGCGAAGAAGCGACAGCTATGTATTCAGGATAAATACGGATGCAAACTTTGAAAAAGAGATAGAAAAAAGAATAAATAAAATAAAATGCAGTCAGAGCGAAGTGGTGGAATGTTTTAGAAAAACAACTGAGAGACGATTTGAACTTCCAAAGGAATATAATGATGAAAAGAAGATGACAAGATATTTTGAATATTGTTTTGAGTATGGAAAAAAATTAGAAAATACTAAATATCTGAAAAAACGCATAGAAGAATTATCAAAGGAAAACTTTTCGGATGGAAAGATAATCTTAAGTATGGGAGAAGTTGACAGAGAAAAAATAGAACAGAATTTAAAGGAACTTGAAAATGAGAGAATAGTTGTCATATGCCCTGCTGAAAGTGTGGATTTCACGGATAATATTAAAAAATATTATGCCATAAATGATATAAGAAATGATGAGGAATATCTAAAAGAAAATGAAACAGCGTTGGAGGAGGCTTATTTTTGTCTTGATGATGTTGTATTTGAGATAAACCGCAAGATAAATGAACATTATATGCCGGGAACAAATAATGCAATATATTTTTATATGCAGAAAAATGGTGAGAAAAAAGCGGAACTTAAAAAGAATGACAATATAGATACAAACCGCAAATTGCAAAAGATATTGTCTTCGATATGCAGCGATTATTATGGAAAAACACCGTGCATAAACCATGAGCTGATAAATAAAAATGATATATCTTCACAGATAAAAAAAGTCAGAAATGAGATAATGCACAGACTGCTTTCAAATGAGGATATGAGCGAATGGGACGATGGAAAAAGTGCAGAAGCGACTATATACAGGGCAGTTCTTAAAAATAAGGGACTTATCACTTATGATGATGAAAATGCGGATAGTCCGGAAAAACAGGATGATGATATAGCAGAACTTCTTGACAAAATAAGAAAATTTATAAAAGACAGTGTTGGAAATAAAAACTGTTTTTCGGAGTTATATAAGAGTCTTAAAGGTAAGGATTTTGGTGTGAGAAACGGGGTCATACCGATATATGTCGCATACTGTCTGTCGGGAAAGATAGGGACTCCGCTCGTATATTATGACAGGATTGAAAACGAAATCTCGGCACAGATACTTTCAAAAGCCGATGAAGAACCGGAAAAATGCTATTTATATATTGAGAGAAATGATGGAGAAAAAGAGGAATATCTCGAAAATATTATAAAGATATTTGATATATGGCAGAGTACAGATGAAGTTTTGACACAAAAAACTCAGATGCTCTCGCCTATGAAAAAGCTGAGAATGATAACAAACGGATTGCAGCAGTGGTACCGTTCACTTTCGGGATATTGCAGATATGTCTCACTTGACATATGCAGTGAAGATAAAGTGGAGAATGAAAAAAACTGTATTTATTCAAAATGTGATTTATTTAGGAATGACCTTGCCGGAAATATCGAGAGTGCAAGAGAATATCTGTTTGAAAGTCTGCCAAAACTTACAGACTCGGCAAAAGACGGAAATGTCGATTATAAAAAATGTGTTTCTGAGATTGTAAAAATAAAGTCAGAGATTGAAAAAATGTATGACAAACTGGTTGATAAATTAAGTACAATGATAAAACAGCAGTTGTCAGATGAAAGCAATGTCTCTGTCATATCTCTCAGAACGGTATTTGAGAGATGGACGGAAAAAAATGAGGAAAAAATATCACAATTAAAAGATTCCGGCGTAGTATTTGAATATTGCGTGGAAACGCTTATCAGATATGTGACAAAAAACAGTGAAGAAGATGAAGAAAAAATAATAAATAAAATATCGGACGGTCTTATCGGACTGGCACTTAGAGATTATAAGGACGGCACGGCAGAGATATTTGAAAAAGAACTTGAAAAAGCGGTAAAAGAGCTTGAACGGACACTGAAAAAAGAAAATACGACTGATAACGCAGTTTCATTTACGATGGATACGGCAGACGGAAAACAGGTAAAATGCAGTCTTTCAGAGTACGATGAGTCGCCGGCAACTGACATTATCGAAAATCAGTTGAGGGAAGTGCTTGGCGAAAATGAATATGATAAGAGTGCACAGGTAAGTGCCATACTTAAAATATTAGGCGAGATAGTAGGTTGATGTGAAATACAAGGGGGAAGAAAATGTTATATTTTGATAATGCGGCAACGACATATCCAAAACCTGAACAGGTTTATAAAGAGATGGACAGGCTCACAAGAGAGTGTGCCGTAAATTCAGGCAGAGGAAGTTATAAAAAGGCAGAAAATGCAAGTGCGGTAATAAACGAAACAAGAAAAAAAGTATCAGAATTTATGGGAGCGGAAAATGCGGAGGATGTGATATTTACATCCTCTGCAACAGAAGCTGCAAACAGGGTTTTGCGTGGATATGGCTTTGAAGAAAATATGACTGTATATGTGTCACCGTATGAGCATAATGCCGTTATGAGAACGCTTGAAGCATTAAGAAAAGAAAAAAAATTTAAGATAAAAGTGCTTGAAACTGACGAAAAAGGTTATTTGAATTTAGATGATATAGAGTATCAGTTTATGTGTGATGAGC
The DNA here is from genome assembly GCF_003480745.1 of Clostridium sp. AM27-31LB. Taxonomy (NCBI): domain Bacteria; kingdom Bacillati; phylum Bacillota; class Clostridia; order Eubacteriales; family Clostridiaceae; genus Clostridium; species Clostridium sp. AM27-31LB. The sequence continues at coordinate 104,324 of NZ_QUJS01000008.1, forward strand.
CTGACTTTGTCTGCATAAATCTTGCGAGCAATGTGACAGGCTATGTGCTCCCGGCGGAGCGTGTTGCAGACATGGCAAAAGAGTACGGAGCCATCGTGCTTGCAGATGCGGCACAGGCAGCAGGAAACATAGAGATAAATTTAAAAGAAACAAACATAGACATATTGATATTTGCAGGCCACAAATCAATGTATGGTCTTTTCGGAGTGGGCGGATTTATAACAAACAGCAGGATATTTGACCGTGACAAAAACATTACACCGGTGATATTCGGTGGAAACGGAGAAGACTCTCTAAATCTTGAATTATCAGAAAGAGGGATTTCCAGATACGAAGTGGGAAGTCCTAATATCGCAGCAATAGGAACATTAAAAACAGCCATAGATACAATAGAAAAAGATTTATCGGGAACGCAGGAAAGAGAAAACAGGCTGCTTAAATATCTGATAGAAAAATTAGAAGATATTGACGGCATACATATATTTCAAAAGCCGGAAACAGAAGAAGAATTTCAAAATCACATAGCAGTGCTCTCGATAGGATTTGAAAAATATATGTCAGACGATGCCGGCACGATATTGGACGGCGAATACGACATAGCCGTGAGGACAGGATATCACTGTGCACCGCTTGTGCATGATGTGATAGGGAGTAAGCGGTATGGCGGAACGGTCAGGATAAGTATGGGGCGGTTTACGACAAAAGAGGATGTGGATGAGCTTGTGGCAGCGGTAAGGGATATGAGGTAGGAGGTGATAATATTGAGTTTTATGGACTTAGATATTCAGATTAGATATAGATCTGAGATACATAACTTTCCAAGAGATTTTTTGATTCCTGTTTTATCACAGGCAAAAATATATAAAAGAGGAACAGGCTACTTTAGTACATCTGCTCTTGTTCAGTTGTCAGTTGGGTTATTTGAAATGGCAAAGAATGGTGGAAAAATTCAGCTTATATGTTCTCCTGAATTAGATAAAAAGGATGTTGAAGCTATAGATTATGGATATAGGACACGGGAAGAAGCTATATCTGATGCGATTATTAAAGGAATAAGCGAGCCGGTTGATTTTTTTGAAGAAGAAAGGCTTAATCTTATTGCAACTCTTATTTCAGAGGGGAGATTGGATATAAAAATAGCTTTCATGGAAGATGATAATGGTTTTAGGTTATATCATGAAAAAATAGCTTATTTTGAAGATGCTGACGGAAATAAAATCAGTTATGCCGGTTCAGCAAATGAATCTGCAAATGGTTTAGATGGGAATTTTGAATCAATCTATACATTTTGCAGTTGGAAAGATTCAAGTCAGATTGAAGCAGTAGAGATGGCAGAGATGGATTTTGATAATATGTGGGCAAACCAGACTTCAAAGCTTCATGTCATTCCATTTCCTGAAATTGCTGTTGAGAAATTATTAAAATATAAAAAGAGTGCTGGTGTTGATTGGGATATAGATGTAAAAGAATATGGATATAAAGCATTTTTAAAGAAAAAATCGCAATTTAATATTCCGGATGGAATAATACTTCATGATTATCAGAAAGATGCAGTCAATAACTGGGTAAATTTTGATTATCAGGGGATATTTGATATGTGTACAGGCTCAGGTAAAACATATACGGCATTAGCAGCTATGATTAGATTTGCGAATGATAATGATGATAAGATAGCTGTTTTTATAGTATGTCCGTATATTCATTTAGTTAGTCAATGGGAGGAGGATGTAAAAGAATGGTGTGCGGTGCCGATTATAATTGCACACTCAAAAGCAAAAAATGATTGGAAATTAGAAGTGAGAAAGGCGTACAAAAAATTTAGGAGAGGTGATAAGCCGTTTGTGTGTCTGACAACAAATGATACATTTGCGAGTGATGATATGCAGATGTTTGTTCAACGATTAGATGAGAAAAAAAAAGTGTTGTTGATTGCAGATGAAGCACATAACTTTGGCTCTGCTCATATGATAAATGTTATGCCTTGGAATATTAAAAGCAGAATTGCTTTATCTGCCACTATAAAAAGGTATATGGATAAAAATGGCACTGGAAAGATAGGTGAATATTTTGGTAAAAAGTGTATAACATATTCACTTGAACAGGCTATTACAGATGGTAACCTTGTTCATTATGAATATCATCCTGTTCCTGTAGCTTTAACAGTGTATGAATTGGAAAAATATCGGGAGTTGTCAAGAAAATTAAAGAAATATGTCATTGTAAAGAATGGCAAAATGAAAATTTCTGATGCAGGTAAGCCTGTTATATATGAGAGGACGAGATTACTTGCGGGTGCGGAAAATAAAATAGAACTGTTAATGAAATTATTTGAAGATTATAAAAATGATAATAATATTTTGGTATATTGTGGTGCGACAGGTGTTGAGGATGACAAGACCGGAAAGGTATATAGACAGGTGGATTATGTTACTAAAAAATTACAGGTAGATTATCAGATGTCTGTAAAGCGTTTTACCGCTGAAGAGGATTTGAAAGACAGGGAGAATATAAAAAAATATTTTTCTGAGGGACAATATCAGGTAATAACTGCAATAAAATGTTTGGATGAAGGTGTAAATATACCGGGAATAAAAACAGCATTTATAATGAGCAGCTCAAGAAATCCAAAAGAATTTGTGCAGAGGAGAGGGAGATTGTTAAGAAAAAGTAGAAATAAAAAGAAAGCTGTTATTTATGATTTTATAACATTGCCAAGAGAACTAGACGATACCAGACCAACTGATATTGAGGAAGATAAGACGATTATCGTAGGTGAAGTTGCCAGGATGCAGGAATTTGGTCGTCTGGCAGATAATCCCGAAGATTCGGATTATCTGATAAATCAGATTATGGAAGCATATGAGTATTACTTTGATGCAGAAGAAGAAATGCAAAGGATGGAGGAATATTATGGAGAATAAAAAGATTAACAATGATATGCTTAGAGTTATGTTTAAATCTATCAGGAAAGCCGAGGATGAAAATATAAAGACGCAGAAATATGACAACAAGAAAATGATAAAAATGATTGAAAGTTATATTGAAAAAAAGGTGAGAGAGGAGATGGCAAAAAATGAAAATTAAGAGTATTAAATTACATAATTTTATGCGTTACAAGGGAGATAATGAACTGTTTTTTTCTACAGATAATGAGAAAAATGTCACTGTTGTGTTGGGAGACAATACATTCGGAAAAACTACTTTGGCACAGGCGTTTAGGTGGGGATTATATGAATCATTGAATGATACAAGTTATAACAAAAAGAAAGATGTTGTTTTGTTAAATAATGAAGCGGCGGCAGAATTGAAATCAGGTGTGGAGAAAGTATTTGTGGAAATAGTTGTAATAAATCAAGAGAAAGAAATAAGGTTTGTGAGAACAGCAACATTTAATAAAAAAAATGTTTTATCCTCTGATATATCAGTAAAACAGATTGGTCCGACTGAACTTACAATGCAGATAAAAGACGAAAGTGGTATTTGGGGAGATGTTATTCCAAATTCGGGAAAAGAAGTTAAAAGAGAAGTTAATGGAAAGGTGATAAAGGAAAAATATGTTAATGGATGTGTACAAGATGCTATTGGCAGTATCTTTCCTCAAAGTTTATCAAATTATTTCTTTTTTGATGGAGAGCGTTGGAATGACTTAAAGAGCAAAACAAGTGATATAAAAAATTCGATATACACCATACTTGGAGTGAGTGGTCTGATTGAAATGATGAACCACTTAAAAGATGGAAGTTATAATAATGTCGAAAAATGTTTTAGAGCTAAAGTAAAAGGTGTATCAGGTGAATATACAAGACTAAAAAATGAAATACAAAATTTAGAAAAGAATATCGTATCTTACGAGGAACAGCTTAAAGATACAGAAAAGGCTATTGAAACAGAGGAAAGGATTGTCGAATCAACTCAAAAAATATTGAATGATAATAGAAAGGTAGAAGATGATCAGAAAGAATATAAATGTTTGGAAGAGGATATTATAAGAGAAGAAAAATATAAGAATAGTTATTATGCCGATATGGTGAAAATTATGTCGGGGTCGTCACATTTCTTTACAGCTTCATTGTTAGAAGATTTTGAAAGACTGTTGGAAAAGGTAGACTTAGAAGGACGTGATATTCCAGGGGTAACAGTTGATACGATTGACTATCTTATTGAACATGAAGAATGTTTATGCGGAACAAAATTAGATGTTGGTTCAAAAGCATATGACCATATGATGAGACTTCGCAAACAGGTTCCGCCGGAAATGCTTGGTGGAGCAGCAGGAAAATTAAAAGCAACACTAGAAAATTGGAGGGATTCTACTCAAGATTACATAGTAAACATAGAGAATAAGGCTGATTTATTTGACATGGCTCAGGATACCATTGATGAGAAGAATAACGATAAAGATAAGCTGGAAAAAAGAATGGATAGAAAAACCAATTTAGCTCCTGTCAGAGCACAAAACAGACAGGCAAAGACAAAACTGAGCAGTTTGCGTAATAAAAAAGCTGAGTTGGAAAATAAGATTGGAAATGCAAAAGATACAAAAAAATCAAAGGAAAAGCAGTTTGATGCACTTGCAATACACGATAAAAATAATGCACAAATTTACAAAAGTCTTGATTATGTAGAGGAATTATATAAACAGGCAAGTATAATGGTAAAACATAAAAAACAGGGTATATTAGAAGATTTAAATGAAATTATTGAACTGAATTTTCAGAGAATGTTTAATGATAAGGAAAAGTATGCAAGATTGGGAGATGATTATAAAGTTCATGTTTTTTATAAGGAGTTAAATGGCATAGAAGATTATGAGGAATTACATCTTTCAAATGGAGAAACAATAGCAATTAATTTTGTGTTTATTGTAAGTATTTTGGAGTTGGCAAGCAAATATAGAAAAGATGAAAGCGAAAATGATGAGTATGGAATAGAAAATGCAGTCCTGGGTCTGCCACTGGTGCTGGATGGTCCATTTTCGGCTTTAAGTGGGGAAAATACAAGTTTAATATCAAACAGGCTTCCTAAATTTGCGGAGCAGGTTATTATTTTTATGCTTGATAAGGACTGGGAACCATCAGGATTAGATAAATTTACATTATCTAAATATTGTTACAGGGTACATAAGGATGAAACATCAAATAGCTCTACACTTGAACATGAATAGATTAGTATCTGAGGACACTTGACACAAACTAAAAATGCACAAGAATGTGTGCGGAAATGAGGTTATATATGGCAAGAAGAGATAAAGAAATTACTACATATGAATATTTTAAAGTTGATGAGGTATTCTTTTGGGGAAAACATAAAGACTATATAGATAAATTATGGAAATTAAATCAGATTCAGGAATCATATTTTGCAAGGCTTGTTGACTTGTATGCAGTTGCGGCAATAGTGGGATTAAAGTTAAAGAGAAAAGGTCTTGAGGAAAAAGATGACACGGGAATAAAAAGAACAATTCAGTTGCAGCAGATAACCAACACATATCAAACATTGATTACCATAATGAGAATGGTACTTATCATGGATGACAGCAGAGATTTAACATTTGAACAGAAACTTGAGAGTGCCTTTATGATACCGGAAGATGAAGAAACATATAAAGAAAATATGGAGTTATTTAATTCATATGCCAGAGGAGGAATAGAATATTTGTATGAACAGTTGGTCTTAAGAACACCGGATGTAGATGAAGATTATTCGGATTTTCGTGTTGCAAATATGGTGGCACTAATGAAAAATCCGCTTCCAGTAGACGAATTGGATATTTAATTTAGAAAGCAGTATCACAACAGGGACATAAATATTTTATGGCATTTATGTCCCCGTTTAAATCAAATCCAACTTTATTCGCAAAATTCATAAATCAAATTTATAACCCTACAGCTCTGGAAATCTCCGCAAAATTTATAAACAGGTCTTCATATATATTAACCTTTACAACCGACTCAAAAGTATAAGGAACATTTAGCAGATTTTCCTCATCTGTTTGATATTTGGCAAGGGGCATAAGACTTTTAGTCTCATACATTTTATTATAATACTTTGTTATAGAGAAAATTTCAACATTTTCCTTTCACTCCCCCTTTTCAAACCGCAGATTTTGTGATAAATTATAAAGCATTGATGGAATTACCTATTTAAAGGTAATTTTGATGATAAGCAGGTGAAAGGTGCACTATCATTTACCATCATCATAAACTTAGAATAAAGAATATGTGAGGAGACAAAAATGATTAAGGTAGTAAAATTTGGTGGAAGTTCTTTGGCAAGCGCAACTCAGTTTGCAAAAGTTGGAAACATTATCAAAGCTGATCCTGAAAGAAAATTTGTAGTGCCAAGTGCACCGGGCAAGAGAAATTCAAAAGACACAAAAGTCACTGATATGCTTTATGCGTGCTATGATCTTGCAGAAGCAGAAAAAGATTTCTCTAAGGAGCTTAAAAAGATTAAGGAAAGATATGAGGCTATCATAAACGGACTTCACTTAACGCTTTCTCTTGATGATGAGTTTAAGGCTATCGAGGAAAACTTTAAGAAAAAAGCAGGTTCACAGTATGCAGCTTCAAGAGGAGAATATTTAAACGGAATCATCATGGCAAATTACCTTGGATATGACTTTGTTGATTCGGCAGAAGTTATCATATTTAATGAGGACGGTTCATTTGATGCAGATACAACTGACAAACTTTTAGGTGAGCGTCTTTCAAAACTTGAAAATGCTGTTGTGCCGGGATTTTACGGTGCTACATTAGGCGGTGTCGTAAAAACTTTCTCAAGAGGAGGTTCGGACATTACAGGTTCACTTGTATCAAAGGCAGTTCATGCGACAGCATATGAAAACTGGACTGATGTTTCAGGTTTCCTTATTGCAGATCCAAGAATTATTGATAATCCAAAACCGATTAAGGTTATAACATACAGAGAGCTCAGAGAGCTTTCATATATGGGAGCAAGCGTACTTCATGAGGATTCAGTATTCCCGGTTAGAAAGGCGGGCATCCCTATAAATATAAGAAATACAAATGCTCCCGACGATGAGGGTACATGGATTGTTGAGAGCACTTGTCATCATCCGGCATACACTATCACAGGTATCGCAGGAAAGAAAGGGTTTGTTTCAGTAAATATAGATAAAGACATGATGAATGCAGAGGTTGGATTCGGAAGAAAAGTTCTCAGTGCATTTGAGGAAAATGGCATCAACTTTGAGCATATGCCATCAGGTATCGACACAATGACTGTATTTGTCCATGAGCCTGAATTTGCTGCAAAGGAGCAGGCTGTAATATCAGCAATTAACCGCAATGCACATCCTGACAGCATAGAGATAGAGGCTGATCTTGCACTTATCGCAGTCGTGGGTCGTGGAATGAAATCCACAAGAGGTACGGCTGGTCGTATCTTCTCAGCACTTGCCCATGCAAATGTCAATGTAAAGATGATAGACCAGGGTTCTTCAGAGCTTAACATTATTATTGGTGTAAGTGACAATGATTTTGACACAGCTATCAAAGCAATATATGATATTTTTGTAACTACACAGTTATAAAAATAATAATGGTAAAAAAATCCGGTTGTTTTTTTATTGAAAAATAATAATTCACAGATTATAATGAGTCAAAACAAATCAAACAAACAGGCAAAGGGCTTTATGTTTCCGATGCCTGTTTTTCTTTTTGCAAATTGAGATAAGATGTGTTTTTAGAAATGCAACACTTCCAAAGATGATATGGGATGGTGTGCGTTCAGAAATAGATCCGACGATAACTTCGATAGCATCAATACTTATAATTACAGTATCGATGGTGATGATAGCATCAGGAATTATGGAATATAAAGCAGAAAATGTAAAGACAGTAAAAGAAGTATAGCAGGCTTTATATACCATATTCGTATTATTAGTGACAAATTTCGTGATTTTCATTGAAATTGTTAGGGGGTTGAGTATATAATAAAGTACTTGAAAAATAATACGAATAAGGAGTGATAATTTTGTTTGACAAAAAACTTGAAAGTTTAAATGTAAGACACAAGATTAACTATGGCTTTAATTTCGTGATAAAGCTTATGGTGGCATCAGGTATTTTATCAATTATAGCTTTAAGCTTGGTATTTAAGGATGTTAAGAAGAATATAGGTGCAAGTGGAAATTTAAGTAGTACAACTGCCATATTTATAATAGGTATTATTTTAATAATAGCATTTGTCGGACTTGCAATATATTTTTCAAAGATGCTTGGTACAAAGATCGTTCAGTCTATCATCGAACCTTTGATAGAAATCGAAAAGGTTACTAAAGAAATTGCTGCCGGTAATCTTCATTGTGAAATAGATTATCGTGCAAAGAATAAGATTGGAGAACTTGCACATGACCTAAGAAAGTCGGTTTCGGTACTCGCTTCCTATGTCGATGATATTTCAAATTCCATGGATGAGTTCTCAAAAGGAAATTTTGCGGTAGAACCACAGGTAGAATGGCAGGGAGATTTTAAAGGTATCAGAGATTCTTTTGTTGAATTTGAAAAGAGTATGTCAACTACAGTTAAAAGCATACAGCGTGTTGCAGATGAAGTTGCAGATGGCTCACAGCAGGTATCAGAAAGTTCAAACGGACTTGCAGAGAGTTCGACTGAGCAGGCAGCAGTCACAGAAGAACTTACGGCAACCATCACAAACATATCTGAGCAGGTAGCAAAGAACGCACGTAATGCAGAAGATATAAGTGCAAAGGTTAAAAATCTTGGCGGTGAGATTGCTATTGGAAATGAGAAGATGCAGGAGATGGTTCAGTCTATGAACGAAATCAGCGAGGCATCACAGGAAATAGGAAAGATTATTGCTACAATAAACGATATATCCGCACAGACAAATCTGCTTGCTTTAAATGCATCCATAGAAGCTGCGAGAGCAGGAGAAGCAGGAAAAGGTTTTGCGGTTGTTGCAGACCAGGTGGCAGTTTTGGCAGCACAGAGTTCAGAAGCGGCAAAAGAGTCATCACAGCTTGTTGAGACATCTGTAAAAGCTGTTGAAAAAGGTATCATAATTGTTGATGAAACGGCGAAACAGTTAGAGAATGTGGTAGCAGGTTCAGATGCTATTACAAAGGAAGTTAATGAAGTTGCAGATGCACTTGGTGCTCAGAATGATTCATTTGATCAGATAAATGAGGGTGTTGACCAGATAAACAATAATGTCCAGAATAATTCTGCGACAGCGCAGGAGTGTGCGGCTGCAAGCGAAGAAATGAGTGGACAGGCAGAAGAACTTGATAGTCTTATCAGAAAGTTTAAGGTTGCTAAGTTTAAATAAATAAAATCATATTTTATTGCGAACAGGCTGTTATCGGTACTTAACCTTTTAAGTAGGAACAGTCTGTTTTCAATATAAGGTAACAGTTCAGCCATAAAAAGATAATTGGCAATACAATGAGCTTGTTCATTGTATTGCCAATTATCTTTTTATGGTAGAATAGCCTTTCATTTCTGAAATGAAATAAACAAAAGCTGCAAAGCAGCGACTGACAGCTCGCTGGCAGGTTTATGAATGTAAGAAATGCAAGACTGAACTGTTACAATATAAGTGTCTAGGTTTTTTAAAATAAGTTGACACATAAAATGAAATATGGTAAAATGGCTTCATTAAAAACAGTTGCCAGAGAGCAGCTCAGTACAACGGGGTTGTACTGGTTTCGACGGGCTCACTGAAGATGGAGAAGCTGTTCGTGGTCGGACACCACGTAAAAAGTTCGACTTAAATTTAAACGCAGAAGATAATTTTGCATTAGCTGCCTAGTTGCAGCTCATCGGCCCTCATAGCCCACGATGAGGATCACCGGTGTCAACCTTGTGGGACCCTCTAATGTCAAAGCTTTGAGATATTAGAACATTTATGAAGCTACTAAAAGCTGCAGCCTGTTAGTGGGCGTCAGCCGGAGGGAATGTTAAAGCACTGACTATAACAGTAGAAGTACATTGAATCTGGGTTCGGACCGGGGTTCGACTCCCCGCAGCTCCACTATTTATTAAATGTTGAAACAACCAAATTTTTGGTTGTTTCAACATTTTTTTCTTAATATTTGTATTTAAATCTTAAATCCTTTATACTATTACATATTAAAAGATTATTAAGTAACAAATAAACGGGAGAAATTTTAAAATATGGAATACGATTTTTTGAAACAGTTTTCAAAGAGAATGAAGATTGTTGGTATGTTCTCAACATTGATAAAAAACAGTTGGCAGAAGACTACCTGGAAACAGTTCGGTTTTGAGACAATGGACGAGCAGGTGAATATGATATATGCGGTTCTTTTGTTCATTATGGAGTATTCACTCAGGGAGCAGCCTTGTACGATTGATGATATATCAGTCTTTGTTGATGATGTATGTAACAGGTATCTGAAAAAAAGTCTTTCTTACGAAAAAAGCAGGGAGCTTGCTGAGTTTATTATAAATATTGTTTTGTGTGATGAAGGTCATGCGATGTATTTTGACTGTTTTGAGTTTGAAAAGCGTGAATATAAAAAGAAAAATATAAGTTATCTGTCAAATGAGGTGGTCTATCTTGATGGTGATATAAAAAGAACAAGCTACAAACTTACTGATAACGGATATAATCTGGTATTATCGACACTCGAAGTCGAAAACAATATGAAGCTTACGATACATGAGATGATATTTAAGATGCACTTAGAACGGGCTACATATGATCAGGCACTTGATGAGGTTAAAAATATTTTTAATATGCTGCGCATACAGCTTCAGAAAATACAGGAGGCGATGGATAAGATAAGGCGAAATGCACTTAATTATTCTATTGAGGATTACGAGCAGATTTTAAATGAAAATATGACTGCCATAAGTGATACAAAGCACAAGTTTATGGAGTACAGGCGTGTGGTTAGAAACCGTGTTAAAGAACTAGAAGATGAAAATATAAATATTAAGGCTTTGAGTGATGAGGATATGGAAAAACTTCATAATCTTCAGGATATTGAGAGATATTTGAGCAGGTCGATAGATGAACATCAGAAGATATTAAATAAACATTTTGACCTTAAAGATCTTTATTCTCATGAGCTTGAGCAGATGTCAAAGATGACGCTTATTAAAAGGTTTTCTATCAGAAATGATCTGTATGACAAAATTATTGAGCATCCGGGCAGTCTTGTAAATATAAATCAGTTTTTAAATCCGCTTTTTAGAAATAATCCGGAGAAAGTTTACAATCTGAATAAGTGTATTCAGTATCAGAAGCCGCTCAGAGAGAAAAATGATGATGAAGAAGAAGAAAAACTTGATTTTGATGCTATGGACTATGAGGAGCAAAAGGAGAGAAAACTCAGGGAAAAGTTAAAAAAATATCAGTCCAGTATGGAATTTCTTGTTGAAAGGACAATGGAGAATGATGGCGAGATTGATTTAGCTTCAATGAGTAGTCTGCCAGAGGAACAGAAGAAAGTGTTTATTCCGAATGCTGAAATGTTTAAGGAGATAATGGTTGAGTTTATTAAAGCCGGAAGTATTGATATTGATGAACTTAGAAAAGAGAGAAGAAATATAGTTGCGGAGGAAAGCTGTAGTTTTCAGCTAAATGAAATGATATTAAAAATTGCTGATGAGAGAAAAAATTCACAGATTAAACGGATAACCGTAAGAAGATGTGATGACGGACAGACAGTTTGTTTTAAGGATGTTTACAATGAATTTGGTGACAGACGAAATATATATTGTTCTAATGTTCAATTTAGATTTGAGAAAGAAATGGAGTAGTTATGGCATACGAGGCAGAAGAAGTAAAGATAAGTCAGGAAATATTTTGTACGCTTATTTCAAAACATGAATTAAGGGAGGAAGATAATAAGGAGCTGTTTGAAGGTTACACACAAAATCCAAGAATAATGAATCTTGTGAAAAGTCAGGGTGAAATTGCGGATTGTACAGTAGAAAGATATGGAAGTGTGATATATCTTATACCTGCTGAAGACAACGATTTTCTCGGGTTTTCAAAGCAGGAATTAAAAGCGAAACTCTGTAAGTCAGGAGCTACGGACAAGGATTATTATCTGTCACAGTTTGTTATCCTTACAATGCTTACAGAATTTTATGACGGTCAGGGGAGCAGCAGTAAATCAAGAGAATATATTAAGGTCGGTGAACTTATAAATCTGGTTTCAGACAGACTTATACAGGCTGGAAATAATATGACCGAGGAGGAAGAGGAAAAGACAGGGCTTGCATTTTCAAATATGCTTGAAGCATACACGGCACTTAGAAGTGACGAAAAGGGAAGAAAGACAAAGACGACAAAAGAGGGTTTTGTCCACAGGATACTGACCTTTTTACAGGAACAGGGACTTATAGAGTATATAGAGAGAGATGATATGATAAACACAACAAAAAAACTTGACAGTTTTATGGACTGGAATTTGTTAAATCAGAACAACTATATAAGAGTGAGCAAAGTTTTGGGAATCAGTGATGAAAAGGAGAAGGTAAAAGGTGAGTAAGATAAATACACTTCGTATCGTAAACTTAAATTATAACAATAATTCTATCAAGATAAGTGATGAAGCATTTCAGTTTAATGGTGAAAGTACGCTTATGTCACTTAGAAATGGTGGCGGAAAGACAGTGCTGGTGCAGATGATGACGGCACCATTTGTGCATAAAAGATATAGGGATACAAAGGATAGAAAGTTTGAGAGTTATTTTACGACAAACAGACCGACTTTCATTATGGTCGAGTGGGTGCTTGACGGGGAAGCCGGTTATGTGCTTACCGGAATGATGGTAAGAAAAAATCAGGAGGTTTCGGATGGGGAGGCTCATGATGAACTTGAGATGATAAATTTTGTATATGAATATACTGCCAGATGTGAAAATGACATATATCATATACCTATAATAAATGAGACTGAATCAGGTATGACATTAAAAAACTGGGGTTCATGTAAAAAGGTATTTGAAAAGCTTAAAAGAGAAGATGGTATGCATTTTAATTACTATGATATGGATATGCCTGCCCAGTCAAGAATGTATTTTGAAAAGCTTAAGCAGTACCAGATAAATTATAAAGAATGGGAAACTATTATAAAAAAGATAAATTTAAAAGAATCTGGACTTTCAGAGTTGTTTACGGATTGCCGTGATGAAAAAGGTCTTGTTGAAAAGTGGTTTTTAGAAGCAATAGAGAGTAAACTCAATAAAGATGGAAACCGCATTTTAGAATTTGAGACTATAATAAAAAAATACGCAAAACAGTACAGGGACAATCAGACAAAAATTCAGAGAATGAAAAATCTCAGAGGTTTTTTAGAAGAAGCATCGGGCATAAGAGTATATGCAGATGAATATGTCGATTACACTGAGAAAAGAAAAAATAAAGAAAATGATATTGCATGGTTTAATGTGATATTAAATGAGTTAAATGCAGAAGCTGAGGAAAGAAAAAGACTTCTTGACGAAGATATAAGAAAAAAACAGATAGAGATTTCAGATATAAAATATGAAGAAGTATCATATAATATTCATTCATTAGAGGCAAAAAAGGAAAGACTCATACATGAATACGAGCAGATAACACTTGAAAAAGGTCAGGTTGCAAAAGAAAAAGACAGGCTTGAGAATAAGAGGGCAAAGCTTCTTTGTGCGAGAGAAAATGAAGAAAAAAATGCTGCTCTTGCAGAATGTAGAAAGATTGAGAGCCGTCTTGAAGCATCAAAAAAGAGTGAGGAACAGAAAGAACCTGAAAGACAGGAACTTGGAAAAACACTTTTTAAACATTACAGCAGGGCAGTTTCGGAGTGCGAGGCTGAAATCGCAAATACAAGAGAAAATATAAAAAAGCAGGAAAAGCAGGAAAAAGAGTACAACCAAAGTAAGTCCGACTGTTTTAAACAAAAGGATGACAATTCATTACAGATAGGAAAATGTCAGGCAAAGATTTCAAATTATGATGTGATTGAAGAACAGTTTAATAAAAAATACGAAGAAAAGCTTTGCAGAAATATTTTAGGTGTTTATGAGACGGGGGCATTAGAATTAAGAGATGATGAGTATAAAAAAGAAATATCGAAGATACAAAAAGATATAGTTTCTCTTAAACAGGAAAAGGTGAAAAATGATGATGATTTTGTAAAATATGTAAGAAAGCAGGATGATCTCAGAAATGAGATTATGGAGAAAAAGAGCAAGCTGGCATCAGAGAGAGAAATATGTCTTGATTTTGAGGAGCAGTTAAAAATAAGACAGGATATTATGAAACATTTTCTTGTAAGTGAAAATGATGTTTATAACAAGGAAGTGATACTTAAGGGTGCAGACAGAAAGCTTAAGGAGATAAGTGCTGCAAAAAGGTTGTTAGAGCGTGAGAGCGAGCAGACAAACACAGAGATAAAACTTCTTGAGAATGGAAGATTGTTGGAGGTTTCAAAAGAGTTTGATGAATATCTGTCATCTATGGAGATTGAATATATATATGGTATGGAGTGGCTTTCAAATAATGGGAGAAGTATGGATGAAAATAAAAAGATAGCTGCCAATAATCCATTTATTCCATATGCGGTAATAATCTCCGGTGAGGATTTTAAAAAGCTGTTGGCAGATAAAAATAAGGTATTTACTTCAAATCCGGTGCCGATTGTAAAGAGAGAGGAGCTTGAAGATGGTTTTATAAATGATGAAACAGGTGTTGTAGAACTTGAAAAGATAAGCTTTTATCTGAAATTCCAAGAGGAACTTCTCAATGATAGCAAACGATATGAAATCATAGAACAAAAAAAGGAAAAAAGCAGGAAAATACAGGAAAACATTGAGAGAAGAGATGAAGAATATAAGGAGTATTTTTCTAAACAGGAATGTATAAAAAATCAGACGATAGAAAGTGACAGTATAGAAAGCAGCAGGGGACTTATTGATACACTTGAGAGTGAAAATGTTAAGATGCAGGCTGAACTTGAAAATCTGGAAAGTTTGAAAAGAAAGATTACCTTAGTAAACGAACAGATAAATCAGAATGTAACAGCACTGAATGATAAAAAAAATCTTGCAGGGATAAGATTGCAGGATTTCGAGATGCTTAGAGAAAGTTATAATGATTACTGCGATGCAAAAGAGGAAAAAATACGACTTGACAAGAAAAATGAAGATATTGACAATAAGCTGAACATTATTACAGAAAAACTTAATAACCTTATCGAGGATATCAAAGCGGATGAAAAAACTGAGATGAAGAAGAAACAGGAGCTTCTTGGACTTCAGGAAAGATATGAATATTTTGAAAAATTTAAGGGAAAATCAGAAGATGTTGATAAGGCGTCTTATACTTTGCTTGACGAAGAGGAAAGGATTTCAAAAGAGGCAGCTTACAATGCCCTTTTAAATGATTATTCAAATGAAGTGAAACTTCTTACAGAGCAGTATAACAGTGCCAACAGGAGATTTCTTAAGAGTAAGCAGGAGTTAGCAGAACTGCTTGCAAAATACCGTATTAAAAAAACAGACATTGAAAAGACAAGGTATGATAAAGACGATAAGGCAGAATTAGATGAACGCATATCTGCTAACAATATGGAGTTACAGTTGTATGATGAAAAACTTAACAAAGTCAATACGCAGATAACCAAAAAAGAGTCAGACATTGAGCACGCTTACAAGGATATGTATAGGATTGCTGAAAAGAAAGAGCCAATTAGCAAGGATAAAATATCTGACACAAACTTTAAAGACAGGATAATTATAATACAAAATGAGATAAGAGACACCAGACTTGACCTTGACGGAGTTACAAGTCTTTGCAGGGGATATGAAGCAAATATTTCTGCACTTGCCGAATATAGTGATTTAAAGGTTGAGGAAACCGATGAGCATATAAAGAAAGAGGATATTTTTGGAAAGTCGGTAAAAGAAATTGATAAGTTCAGGGGCATGATGATAAGAGATTACAGAGAACTTATTGAAAATGAGAGAAAGCAGAGTAATGTTATCACAAGACTTTTAAACGAGATGGCAAGAAAAAATATCTTTAAGGATGAATTTTTCCAGAAGCCTATCGAAGTATTATTATCACTTACGGATAACGCAGTCAATTTCATGAAACAGCTTGATATACTGGTTTCATCTTACGAAAGTATGATAGAAAAACTTGAGGTAGATGTTGCCATCGTTGAAAAGGAGCGTGTAAGGATAGTTGAACTTCTTGAGGAATATGTAAGGGATGTCCATGAGGAGCTGGGCAAGATAGATGGAAATTCAACGATAAAAGTGCATGGAGAGAGTAAGAAAATGCTTAAGATAACTCTGCCTGAGTGGTATGAGAATGAGGAGATATACCATCTTAAGATACAGGATATTCTTGAAGAGGTTACTGCAAAGACGATAAAGGCATTAGAGGAAAATAAAAATCCTGATGATATAACAGGGCTTTATATCAACACGAAGTATCTATACGATACGGTGGCAGGTACGGGTAATGTCCGCATAAAACTTTATAAGATAGAGGAGCAGAAAGGAAGAGAAATTTCATGGTCAGATGTTGCGAAAAATTCAGGTGGTGAGGGATTTTTGTCGGCATTTATAGTTCTGTCAAGTCTGCTCTACTATATGAGAAAAGATGTGTCAGATGTATTTACCAATTATAATGAGGGAAAAGTGCTTGTTATGGACAATCCTTTTGCACAGACAAATGCTTCACATCTTTTGAAACCGCTTATGGATATGGCAAAAAAGACAAATACGCAGCTTATCTGCCTTTCAGGTCTTGGTGGTGATTCAATATATGACAGATTTGACAATATTTATGTGTTAAATCTTGTGGCGGCAAGCTTGAGAAACGGAATGCAGTATCTTAAAGGGGAGCACACAAGAGGAGATGAACAGGAAACAATGATAGCAACGCAGATACAGGTTACACAGCAGGAGCTTATGTTCTAAAATATATAAAATTGTATTTTAAGTATTATACGACATGATGTTGTTGAGAGAGTACATTATTCTGAAATGGAGGTGTCATGGGTAGTAGATGAAATGTTATAAGATTAAATACAGACTTGGCATAACACATAGTGTTGACAATAATGAAAAGAACAAGCATAATCATATATTAGAAGGAGAAATATTTGCAAAACCGTCGGATGATGATTTTGTTGAATTTTCCGATATGGAGAACATGGTGAATGAAACACTTGAAGAATACAAAAACAAATATTTAAACGATTTGGAAGAGTTTAATGGGGACGCAAATATTGAAAATGTAGGAGAAGTTTTTTGGAAAAAACTTTTCATGGTTTTTGAAAAAAATGGTTGGGCATTGATAAGGCTTGAAATTGGAGAAAATCCATTGAGGATATATTCAGTTTCAACTGAGGAAATAAGAATGTAAAGATTAGTTTTGTTTTTTTATTTAAAAGGGGAGAGATTTATGGTAAGACTAGAGAAAACGATTGTTGCAGGAAGTATGGCATTGCTGCTTGCAGGAACATCATTTTTTATGCCGCAGAATAAAGCTATGGCGGCAAGAACGATAAAAATTGATGGAAATCCTTCAGAGTGGGATGGAATTCCTGCATATAAGTCAAATGATTCAAAGATTGCAAAATGGTCTGTGTCAAAGAATGATGACTATGTATATTTTTATGTTCAGCAAAATGGTGGAAATATATATGGACAGCCTATAACATCTACAAACTTTATTATCAAATATGAAGATGGAAGCAGTGACGGAATACGTTTTGAAGCAAATATGAATGCTGTTAAAAACGGAACTTTTGGTGATATAGATGGTGTAGGTGATAAAGATAAGGCATCAGAGCCAAGTCAGGAAAAAGATAAGTATGAAACTGAATTCAGGATACCTCAGAAATTTTTTGGCGGTAAAAAATACACATTGGAATATTGTGGGACAAAGGTCAAAAGCGATGATATTACTGACTTAAAGTCAAAGGATGAAGAGACGAAGAGTGACTATGTATATAAGGGTATAAAGATTGATGGAAATTTCTCAGACTGGAATGCTGTTGACAAAAAAGATGTTACGGGTAACACTGAGAAAAACAATAACTTATCAAAGGCTGCGGTTGTATTTGACGGGGATTATATTTACATATATCTTAAGGAAACTTCAGATGGTGCAGCTTTAGCATCAGGAAGTTATTCAAGAGGTGCATATGAGCTCCTCACTGATACAGGAAGAAGAACATCTTTAAAGCTGGTAAAAAAAGATGGAAAATATCAGGTTGAGGTAAATGACTATGTAACCCATCAGATGAAGGGTGAAAGTATAAAAGTAGAACATTCAAATCTACAGTATGAAATTTCAGTACCTGTTTCTGCACTTAAACAGTACAATAAAAAGTTTTCATTTGGATATTACTGTGCAGATAAACCACTTGTGGAAGATATAGTAAATATTGACAAGGGTTCATCGCATGGTGCACTTAACAAGAAGTTTGATGGAATAACATATGATGGTGAGTATAGCGACTGGGACGATTATCCACATTCACTTATAGAATATTCTACACAGGGTGGACAGACTGATGATTCGGAGGCTGCTTTATATGCATCTGACGGATATTTGTACGGTCATGTAAAATCACTTCTTCATAAGACAACTGAGGGGAAAAATGAGTTTATGCCGTTTGCGGTAAGAGCCAATAAAAATGATAAGACATCAATTTCTTTCAGATTTGTTTCTGTTGACAAGGATGGAAATATAAACTGGAATCCAAAGCTTACAAATCTTGAAAATGGAACATATGAGTTTACACTTGTAGATATAGGCTCATGGACGACTTATAAAAATGTATCAGATAAGGGGTTTATTGATTATGGAAAGATTAAGATAACAACAGGCAGCAAATATGATGAGATGGAATATCGAATTTATATGAACAAACTTGCTAAGAAATTTGGTCTTGATGAAAATGAGATGAAAGTTTTGCAGGCACAGTATATAAATATAGGTGAAGAGTGGGTGACATATGCGGGTACTTCTACAGGTCCTTTTGTGGGGGTTACAATGTGTTGTCTTACGGCAGCAGGTGTACTTTCATACAAAAAAAGAAAAGATAAAAAGAGCATGATGAGGATAGCTGAATGATTAGATATATAATACTTTTGATATTTCTGGTTGTGTGGTTATACATACTTCATGTGACTAAAAAAGCAAAATTACCATTCTGGCATTTCCTATGGGGAAGTGCCGGATTGTTTGTAATCATTTTTGTCGGATTTAAAGATGTACTTACACAGCCTATGGCAAATATTGTAGCAGCGGTTGCCGGCATAGTTGGAAAAATGACCGGTGTATTTGAACCATATTATAAATATGGTATTATTTTTGTGGAATCAGCCAAAGATTCCATTACACTAAAGATTGATTTTGAATGTTCGGGTATTATTGAGATAACGGCATTTCTGTCACTTCTTATATTTTTTAATGTATATTCAAGATATGAAAAAGTCATTATAGGATGCATAGGAACGGTATATATTATTGTCGCAAATGCATTAAGAATAATACTGATATGTCTTATAATACATTTCAAAGGTGTGGATTATTATTATATTTCACATGCATTGATAGGAAGAATTTTCTTCTATATCTTGTCTATCATATTATATTTTTATGTATTTACAAAAGCTCAGATAATAAGTCAGAAGGTAGGAGGATTTGGATATGTCGATGATAATAAATAGATTTGTAAATTCTTTTGTCTTCTGGGCAGCGTGGATAATCATTCCGGTTATTATGGAGATAATACCGTCAATAGGAAGTATAGTTGTTCTTATAAAGAAAAAAATAAAACCGGTTAAATATGATATTCCTATAATATATCCGGAGATATCGCTTCTTATACCTGTTTATAACTCACAGGACTCGTTAGAGGCCTGTATCAGTTCGATATATGAAAGTGATTATCCGAATGACAAGATAAGGATATTTCTTGTGAACAATCAGGGGCAGGATAACAGTTTTAATGTGTTTGCTGAATGTCAGAAGAAGTTTCCGGAACTTATGATGCAGTGGTTAAATGCAAAGCAGGGAAAGTCAAAAGCTTTAAATCTTGCTTTATTTAACAGTGATGGAAAATATATAATTCATATTGACAGTGACGGAATACTTGAAAAAACTGCTCTTACCAATATGGTAAATAAGTTTGAGGCAGACCTGTCTATAGACTGTATGACAGGTGCGATAATGACAATGCCGGACCAGGTGGAAGAGTATAAGGGTTTCTTTGCAAAATTACTTAGAAAAATGGAGTTTATGGAATATGCACAGGCATTTCTTGCAGGAAGAAATTATGCATCTGAGCTGAATGCCATATATACATTGTCAGGTGCATTTTCAGCATTTAGAAAATCTACGGTGCTTAAATCACAGCTTTATAATACAGATACGATATGCGAGGATACGCAGATTACATTTCAGATGAAATATCTTCAGAAAAAGCGTGTTTATATGTGTGAGAATGCTATATTTTATGTTGATCCAATAGAAGATATGAATAAACTCTATACACAGAGACAGAGGTGGCAGAGAGGAAGTCTGGAAGTTTCACATCTGTTTATGAAAAAAAAGATGAATCCTTTGAAAATATTCACTGATGTTAATATAAGAACACTGATGTATGACCATACTTTTGCATTTCCAAGAATTATATGGTATCTTGCACTTATATGTCTTTTGTTTATGAAGTATTCTTTCACTTCAATAATTTATTCAACTTTGTTTATATTTCTGCTTTATATTTTGGTAGGATATTGTTATTATTTTACAACGATAGGTTTTTTATCAGGTTTCAAGAAATTAAGGAGATATTATGCAAGGCAGTGGTATATAGTACCATTACTTCCGTTTTTTAATTTTGTCGTATTTTTTATAAGATTTGCAGGGGTTATAAACAGTATAAATACAAACAGTGCATGGAAAACAAAGACATTTACGGAAGAAAAGAGAGCGTTCTTCAAGGTTATAAGAGATGAATTTATTATACCGATAAGAATTATCGAGAAGATTAAAAAAAATGTCAACACTGACTGATATGTTTTTGGAAGATTAAAAAGAGAATGGATGAGGAAGTTATAAAATGAATAAAAACAGAATATTTAAAAAGGTTTCATTTGCAATTATTGTATTTGCTTTAGTTGTGGGCTGTGTGGTTTTATACCAGACAAAAACATACAATAACAGTGTTCTTGAAATTTATGCGTCTCAGCAGGATCAGTATATAAAACTTGTATTGGATCAGATAAATCTTAAAAAAGATACATCTGGTTCAGGACAGGAAATGATAAGAGATATACTTGGGTCGATTGATGGCTCTGAAAAAGAGTATTGGACTTTGTCAAAGGAAGACTCTTTATTATTTGTAAAGGATGTAACAGAGAGTGACAGATACAGAGGACTTTCAACAGCATCGTATTATGTATCTGAAAGCGGACGGAGTTTTTTGAATAGTCTTGAAAAGAATAAAGTGAAGCATAGATTTATAAGTCAGTCAGGTAAAAAATATATTGCATCGGGTGTATTTTTTGAAGTAAATGGAGATGAATATAAAATATGTCTGCTTACGAATGAAAAATATATTATCAATAACAATGAGTTTATGCAGGCACAGATAATAATCCTAATAGGAGTTGTGCTTCTTGTTTTAATGCTTTTAGTAGTGTCGATGATTATGGCGGGCAATATAGATAAAAAACAGTCTCAGATTGACAAACTTAATGAACAGATTCAAAATAAAAATCTGAGCATTGAGAAGATTGAGAGTGAACTTAGTATGTTGAGTGAATATGATGTGAAAAACACTGTATTTAAAGAGAAAATAATAGATCGTTTTATGGAAAAATTAGAAAATAAAAATATAACATCAGTGATATTTGAAACAGTTGTTTTTAGTGATGCAGGTGCATATGACATTTTTTTAAAAAATTCCCAGTGGATGCTTGACAAAAAGACGCTTAAATTTGAAATAGACAGTGTCAAAGAAAAAAATGCGGTTATGCTTGTGTTTATAGGACATTCCGCAAATGAGGTTAAAAATATCATGCAGATGATAATCGGAGCAAATGATAAGTGCCTGACACCATGTGAATGGAGAAAATCCGATAAAAAGTTAAAAGAGTATTGCAATGATTATCTTAATAAGATAATAGAGCAGATTGGCTGACATAACAGCATCTGAAAATGTCAGGAGGAGAAATATGGCAACTAGACTTTACAGAGAATACAAATTTAAATTTTATCTTAATGCGAATCATTATATTATAATAAACGGAAAAAACGGTCAGACACATCCTCATACATGGGAATTTGTGTTTTATATAATGAAGAGTGAGGGAGAATTTGTTCTTTTTAACAAATTTGAGAAAGCAATAGAAGAGTATCTTGAAAAATTTCAGGGGAGAGTTATGAATGAGATACCTCCATTTGACACAATGATTCCAACATTGGAAAATATATCAGATTATTTTTGTGATGAGATAAGGAGCATAATAACGAAGCTTGGAGGAGAACTTGCTTTTATGGAGAGTAGTGAAACTCCGACAAGAAGTTATATTATCGATCTTAGGGATGGTCTTGATTTTAAAGAAAATATGTCTAAATTGACGGAAAAACAGGTGGATGAGGTTATGGAAAATATAATTGACAATATACTTGAGTGATATAATGCCTATGAACAGATATTTGTATCAATAATAGACATGGAAATGGGGAAAAGATGGTTTTAATTATAGGTTTAGCCGCTTTATTGTGCTGGGTATTAATAGGTTGCAGAACAAAGAGATATTTTGCAGGTATATTTACGGGATTGATATGGATGTTTATACCATACAATTTTTATAATGTTGTTGTAACCGAAAATATAAGTGCACTGCTCAGCACGGTAATCGTGCCGGTGGCAGTTTATACAAGTTTTGATTATATAAAAACAAAGCAGAAAATTATGCCGGTCATTACCGCGGTTGCTTTGCTGATACTCAGGCAGCTTGATGCATATACTGCGGCAGTGATTTCAGGCTGCATGGTGATACTGCTTTTATTATGGAAAATAGTAAATGAAGAAAAACATGGTATTATAGCACCTGCAGCAGCAGTTCTTTTGCCAAATATCGTAACAATATATCAGTCATTAGCAGGAAAGGGATTTTATCGTGAAAATTTTTGTATCTCGGAAGATACGATTATTTTTTCAATTAAAGATGTGTTAAATCCTGTGTATAATCTTAGACATGATGAGTCTATATATTATTTTGGAATAGTTATTTTGTTATGTGCTGTATTTGGATTTATATGCAGTCACCGAAAAACGAATATAATGTTTTTATATGGCATATTTCTTATGGTATTTACGGTAAATCCGATTGCAGGATGGTTTGTAAAGAAAACAGGTTTTAGAAGTGACAGATTATATGTTCTGGCTATTATGTCATATACCAGCATATTTGTGGCATTTGTCATGTGGGAAACATTAAAACTTAAGATATATATTGCATTATGTATATTGCTTTGTATGGATATGATTCCCTCGGCATATCTGACATATCAGAAACGAGATAATTTTGTGACATTTTCAGAAGAGAATGATGTATCTGACAGTATTTTGAAGGAAGCACAGAGAGTAACAAAAAATAAGATGATTCTTGCGGGAAAACTTAATGAAGATAAGATTACGGATAAAATTGCGGAGGCAATGGATCTTGGAGAATACCTTTATGTTTTTGACAGGTGTATTTCGGCAGGCTATGATACCGTAGTTTTAGAAAAGTCTAAAATGAGAAACCAAGATGCCGACATATATATGGTTGAGGATGCCGCAAAAAAAGAAAATTACAGGCTTATATCATCAAATAAGTATTATATACTTTTTCACCATGACAAATGTGATAATAGCAATTTTAAAGTAGAAAACAGTTACAAAGCGATAGGAATAGGTGATAAGGTACATCAGTTGGCGATGATATATCCTCAGATTTATGAAAGTGATGAGACAAATATAGAAAAATATTCGGCATCGGAATTGTCAAAATATGAGACTGTTTATCTTAGCGGATTTACATATGATGATAGGGATGATGCGGAAAATATAATAAAAGATGTTGCAAAGAGCGGAACAAAAGTGGTGATAAATGCAGACAATATTCCTTATGACATGAAGACAAGAAACAAAGCACTTCTTGGGGTTAGCTGCAACAGCATAAATTTTGAAAACGGTTATCCTACATTGATAATTGACAAAAAGGAGATATTAACAGAGCTGTTTGATGAAGAGTATGCACAGTGGCAGGGTGTGTATATAAATGGTCTTAAAAATGTTGATGGATATTTTAAAGAAAACGGTCAGAATATTGATTTTATGGGAAGTATTAAAGACAAAAATATAAATTTTGTCGGCATCAATCTTATAAGTCATTATGCTATAACATATGATGATACACTGAAAAAGTATATTGACAATCTCGTTGGATTTAAACAGGAGGATGCACCACAGCATGAAATAGTTATAAAAAACAAATGATAACATAAACATGATACAAAAAGCTTTTTAAAGATATGTTTAGCATAAAGTCTAAGGCTTTGCAGACAATAGTATGTAGTGCACAGACTTATAGACTGAAATTGTAATAGTGTGGTATTGGTACAAATGTATGGATTTATAGTGCAGACATATCATTTTAAAGAGGTGTATCATGAAAAGAAAATTATTTATAGTGATGACTGTCGGTATGATAATCTTATTTACGATAATGCCGTCAGTTGTGAGTGAGGGAGCAAAAGACGGGCTGCTGTTATGGTTTATGGCAATAGTCCCGTCATTGCTTCCTTTTATGATTTTGTCCGGAATATTGGTGAAATTAAAAACCACAAAATACATAAACCGTTTTTTAAGACCACTTTTTGGGTTAGTGTTTGGGGTAAGTGATGGCGGAAGTTATCCAATACTTATAGGGTTTCTTGCCGGATGTCCTATCGGGGCAAAAACGGCTGCACAGTTGTATAAGGACGGAGAGATAAAGAGGGAAGAAGCCCAGTATCTTATGATGTTTTGCAATAATTTAAGCCCTATGTTTCTTATTGAATTTATCGGGGTAAAATGCCTTGATGTAAAAAATCCGTTTTTGATATTTGTCGTTGTCGCAGGTTCAGCGGTGATAAATGCATGGATAGTGAGAAAAAAATTGACGGTGAGAGAAAAATCTTCTCATGGTAGCCGGGATAAAAAAATGATTGTGAATGTATATAAAAATGGAAGTGATGGAAAAAGTTTTAATGTCTGGAAGAAATTAAGTTACAAGAAAGCGGAGAGAATAGGAGAAAGTGTTAAGTTTGAAAAAAATCTTAATGACGGTAAAAAATTGAGCAATAGGAAAGATGAGAGAAGCAGAGAAAATGTTAAGACTGAAAAAAATTATCCGGTGATGGATGCCGTTGATGAGAGTATTGCGGATTCGTGTGAAACAATATTAAAAATAGGCGGTTACATAATATTATTTTCAATAATAACGAGTATAATAGAATATATAATTCCTGAAAAATACGATGTGGCAGGGTGCATTGCCGCAGGGATAACAGAGGTCAGTACAGGTGCGATGCAGCTCGCAGGGAATGAATGGCTGTCCGGTATAAGAGTGATTATGACAGATGCGAAAACTATTGTTACGGTCTGGCTGTGTGCCTTTGGCGGAATTTCAAGTGTTGCACAGACATACAGTGTACTGTCAGGAACAGACTTATCAATAAAAAAGTATGTGATTGCAAAGATAAGGCAGGGATTTATTGCAGTAATACTTGCATTATTGGTGTTCAGGATATAAAATATAGGGAGTGTGAAATGGAGGTTATTTTATTATGGAAAGAAAAAATGCTTGGAAATCATATGATGAAAACAACAAAAAAGAGTTAGAAATACTTTGTAAAGAATATAGAGAATTTCTGTCGGCAGGAAAGACAGAAAGAGAATGTGTAAAACAGATAATCGCACAGGCTGAGAGTGCAGGCTACAGAAATCTTGATGTTTACCTTAAATCTGGTGAAAAACTTAAATGTGGCGATAAAATATACTCAGTGTGCATGAATAAGACGGTTGCAATGTTCCAGATAGGAAAAGAGCCGCTTGATAGTGGAATGAATATATTAGGGGCACATATCGACTCACCCAGAATGGATATAAAGCAGAATCCTTTGTATGAGGACAGTGACCTTGCATATCTCGATACACATTATTACGGCGGTATCAAGAAATACCAGTGGGTAACAATTCCTCTTGCAATCCACGGTGTTATCGCAAAGAAAGATGGAAGTGTTGTCGAGGTAAATATAGGAGAGAACGATGACGATCCTGTATTTTGTGTGAGCGACCTTCTTATACATCTTGCTGCAAATCAGATGGAAAAGAAAGCTTCAAAAGTTATCGAGGGCGAAAAACTTGATGTTTTAGTCGGAAGCATACCACTTAATGATGAGGAAAAAGAAGCTGTATCAAAGGGTGTACTTGCAATATTAAAAGAAAAATACGGAATGGAAGAAGAGGACTTTATGTCATCAGAGCTTGAGGTAGTACCGGCAGGAAAGGCAAGAGAACTCGGCTTTGACAGAAGCATGATAATGTCTTACGGACAGGATGACAGAGTATGTGCTTACACCTCGCTTGCTGCAATGCTTGGAACTGATGCCGAGCTTGAAAAAACAGCCTGCTGTCTTTTAGTAGACAAGGAAGAAATCGGAAGTGTCGGTGCAACAGGAATGCAGTCGAAATTCTTTGAAAATGTAGTGGCAGAACTTATAAGTCTTGAGGGTGATTATAATGACCTTAAACTTAGAAGATGCCTTGCAAACAGCAAGATGCTTTCATCAGATGTAAATGCAGGCTATGACCCGCTTTTTGCAGATGCATTTGAAAAGAAAAACGCATCATTCTGCGGACGCGGAGTTGTATTCAGCAAATTTACGGGAAGCCGCGGAAAATCAGGTTCAAATGATGCAAACGCAGAGTATATAGCAAAACTCAGAAAGATAATGGATGACAACAATGTGCATTATCAGATGGCAGAACTTGGAAAAGTAGATGTAGGTGGCGGCGGAACAATCGCTTATATCATGTCACTTTACGGAATGGAAGTAATCGACTGTGGTGTAGCTATATTAAATATGCATGCACCGTGGGAGATAGCAAGCAAAGCAGATGTTTACGAAGCAAAGAAATGCTATGAGGCATTCCTTAAAAATTAGAGATAAAGAACTGAAGGGAAAATAGATTTATGGTTGTTGACTTAAAAGAAAGCAGAAAAAAGATTGATAATATTGATAAGGAGATAGCAAAGCTCTTTGAAGAAAGAATGAAAGTTGCAACGGATGTTGCAGCGTATAAAAGAAGTACGGGAAAAAAAGTCTTTGACCCCGTTAGAGAAGAAGAAAAGATAAAGACTCTCAGAGAACTTACAACTGATGAATTTAATAAGACAGGAATAGAAGATCTCTTTAGACAGATAATGTCAATAAGCAGAAAGTATCAGTATAAAGTTCTTGGAAGTGAGACAAATGAGCTGCTGCCATTTAAGCAGGTGGACAAGCTCGATGTTGACAAAGATACAAGAATCGTATGCTTCGGAGAACATGGGGCATATACTGAGCAGGCGATGGAGGAAGTATTTGGAACAGATATAACCTCCATGAACAGGCTTTCTTTTAAGGAGGTACTTGAGACAGTAGCAAACGGTGAGGCAAAATACGGAGTGATACCTATTGAAAACACTTCAACAGGTGGAATAAACGACACATATGACCTTCTTCTCGATTATGATATAACAATAGTTGCTGAGCATGTTGTAAAAGTTGAGCAGGCACTTTTAGGTAAGCCGGGAGCAAAAATATCAGATATAAAAAAGGTGTATTCACATCCGCAGGGAATCATGCAATGTTCAAAATTTATAAGAGAACACAATATGGAAAGTGAATCATACATGAGCACATCAAGTGCGGCAAAGAAAGTGGCAGAGGAAGATGATATCTCTCAAGGAGCTATTGCAAGCACAAGAGCCGCAAAGCTTTTCGGACTTGATGTGTTAAAAGAAAGTATCAACTTTGAAAGCAGCAATTATACGAGATTTATTATAGTCACAAATCAGAAAGTATTCCTTTCAAATGCAAATAAAATAAGTCTTTCATTTGAGATAAAGCACCAGGCAGGAGCACTTTACAATATGCTCTCAAACTTTTATTACAATGACTTAAATCTTACAAAGATAGAGTCAAGACCGATAGAAAACAGGAATTGGGAGTACCAGTTCTTTGTAGACATTGAGGGAAACTTAAATGATCCGGGTGTGCGGAACGCACTTGCCTGTATAAGTGAGTGTGCAAAACAGTTAACAATACTTGGAAATGTGAGAACGAAGTAAAAAAATAGTACAATAAAAAGCAGGGAGAGATATAAAGTTGTTGACACAGTATTTGTGCCTGAAAATGATAAAATATCTTTACTGCTTTTTGTTGATTAAAGAAAGGCGGACATATTTACATGAAAAAAGGAAACATATATGAGGGTGTTGTAAAGAAAGTTGAATTTCCAAACAAGGCATATGTTGATGTGATAGAGAAAGACGAAAACGGAAATGAACAAAAAACACTTACACTTGTAAAAGGTGCGTTACCCGGACAAAAAATAAAATTCAGGGCAAAAAAAGTCAGAAAAGATAAGAGTCAGGGAATACTTTTGGAAGTAACAGAAAAATCACCGCTTGAAACAGCAGAACCAATGTGCTGCCGGTTCGGAAAATGCGGCGGATGCAGTTACCAGACATTACCATATGAAAAACAGCTTGAACTTAAGAGAAATCAGGTGCTTGAGATAATAGATAATGTATATAAGACACTCGACTCATCTTTGGGGATAAAAAAAGATTATATATATGACGGAATACTGCCAAGTCCTGAAATCAAAGGCTACAGAAACAAGATGGAATTTTCATTCGGTGATGAATACAAAGGAGGACCACTTACACTCGGTCTTCATAAAAAAGGCAGTGTCCATGATATAGTAAATGCCTCAGGCTGTCAGATAGTAGATGATGATTATTCAAAAGTAATAGACTGCATAGTAGAATATTTCAGGGAAAAACAGATACCGCATTACAATAAAAATACTCATCAGGGTGTTCTCAGGCATCTTCTCGTAAGAAGAGCGGTATCAACAGGAGAGCTCCTCGTTGCACTTGTCACATCATCACAGCAGGATATATCTGAGTATGTCAGTGAAGTATCAGAAAAATTAAATGGACTTAAGTATAATGGAAAATTAACAGGATTTATCCATATCATAAACGATGGATTAGGGGATGTGGTAAAAAGTGACAAAATGCACATCATTAGCGGAAAAGACTGGTTTACCGAAAAGATATTAGGACTTCAGTTTAAAATATCACCGTTTTCATTTTTCCAGACAAACACAAAAGGAGCTGAGGTGCTTTACACAAGGGCAAGGGACTATGTGCTAGGAGGAGAAATGGCAGGAGTCGGTAAAAATAGCGTTGGCGTTGGAATGGATGTTGAAAACTCAAGGATTAATGGCGTATGTTCAGAAATGACTGCTGGCAGTTCTGATATTGTAGATGGATATTCTGAAAAGGGTGCCAAAAATGTTGATTTAGCTGACATATACTCTGAAAAGACGGAAAATCTTGAGACAAAAACAAATGCAGGATTTAAGGATAAAGTCGTTTTTGACCTTTACAGCGGAACAGGAACGATAGCACAGATAATAGCACCTGTTGCAAAGAAAGTTATAGGTGTTGAGATTGTGGAAGAAGCAGTTGAGGCTGCAAAAGAAAATGCAGCGATAAACGGTCTTGACAACTGTGAATTTATAGCAGGTGATGTGCTTAAGGTGATAGATGAGATAGACGAGAAACCTGATTATATAATACTTGACCCACCGAGAGAGGGAATACACCCTAAGGCAATCAGAAAGATAATTGACTATGGAGTGGAGAATATAGTTTATATTTCATGTAAACCGACGAGCCTGTCACAGGATCTTGCTACATTCGAGACATTTGGGTACCATGTGGAGAGGGTTAGCAATGTGGATATGTTCCCGGGAACGGTGCATGTGGAGACGGTCTGTTTGCTCACGAGAAAAGCCCAATAAGTCAAAGGTTTTTGCCGATAAAGGGTAAAAATGGTTGTGTGTTTCAGTTTCCGCAGAGTAAAGATATAATCGGATGTTTACCCCAAGGGATAGGCTTTTGGAAATAAGAAATATACATTTTGGCGAAAGGATACTTTTTCGCAAAAATCAGTTTACAAAGGAGATTATTATGGCAAAAGATATTAAAGTTTATGATTTGTTGATTTCATGCCCTTCTGATGTTTCGGAATATGTTGAAATGTTAGAAAAAGAGGTAAATCATTTCAATAATTTTTTCGGTCGAAAAAATAATATTATTGTAAGAACTAGACATTGGTCGAAAGATTCCTATTCAGAATTTGGAAATCAGCCACAGGAATTATTAAATAAGCAAATTGTAGATTCTTCAGATATGGCCTTAGGTGTTTTTTGGACAAGATTTGGAACACCTACAGAAAATTATGGCTCTGGAACGGAAGAAGAAATTGAAAGAATGCTTTCTATGGGGAAGCAAGTTTTCTTATATTTTCTAGATAAACCGTTGAGTCCATCGAAAATAGATCAAGAACAATATAAAAAAATACTGTTATTTAAAGATAAACATAAAAGTGAAGGAATATTTTTTACTATTCAGGATGAAAAAGCTTTAGTAAATAAGTTTAGAGAGAATTTAGAACTTTATTTTGATAGCATTACGAGAGGTGAAGAATTTAAAAAGAGTAGTAGTAAAAAAGAGATTCTTTGGGTAGATGATAGACCCGAAAATAATGTTTATGAACGGAACATACTTGAAAAATATGGATTAACTTTTTCATTAGCATTATCAACACAGCAGGCATTACATTATATGAAACATAACAAATTTGCTCTTATTATTTCTGATATGGGTAGAAAGGAAGGAATTCGAGAGGGATATGTTTTATTAGAAGAAATTCGCAAAATGGATAAGAAAATCCCATTTATTATTTATGCTGGTTCAAAGAAAAAAGAACATGTTGATGAGGCATTAAGACGTGGAGCGCAGGTGTGTACTAATAATCCCGGAGAATTGATTGATTTAGTATTAAAAAATCTATTAAAAAATTAGGACAATATTAAAAAAATATTTGAGTTACATAATTCCTTTGACGGTGAATATTGAAACCGTTTGTCTGCTTTCAAGGAAACCTTGATTTTCTGCGGTTTGTAGAGTATTAAGGAAGAAAAATGGATGTGTGTTTTGTAGCTTTATGAATGAACCATTTGAATATCGGAGCAGAGGGGTGTTTTGAGACTCTGCTGAATAATAGGCTTTTGCTAAAAGGTATCACTTTTGCGAAAATGTATGATACCTCCCGGCAGGAGCCTTTTTGTATAAAGATAACTTGATTTATAAATCTTACTGATGTAATATTTGTGTAGATGTAACAGGTGTTTACAAGGGAAATTTTTTTACATTGAAATCCTACACATGTAATAAAAAATGAGAAGATGCTTGTATTTAGAATGTTGATGTAAAAATTGTTCGTGGGTTAGGAAGTAAAAGTTAAAAGAAGTTACAGAAGAAAGGAAGATTTTGTGATGAAACTAATACGATGTATGATAATGGGTATAACTGCTTGCTTGATTATAGGAAGTATATCAGGATGCAGTTCAAAAGAGAATGGAAACAGCCAATCAAATCAAAAGGAACAGACAATACAGACTAATCAAACCGAAGAAGAAATAAGTGAAAACGAGGATGTGAAGAATGAAGAGGAACTGCAGCCGACAAAAGTCACTGTAGATTATGCGGAAGCGTTTCAATCAATCCAAGGGTGTGCAGTTATTTTGAATTCAGAAAATAATACATATACTTTTTATAATGAAGACAAATGCAGAACGAGGGTATCTCCTAATTCTACGTTCAAAGTAATCTCAGCTTTAATAGGAATTCATAATCAAGTGGTAACGTCAGAGGATAGTAAAATGGGGTATGATGGAATGAATTACCCAGTTGATGCATGGAATGCCGATTTAAGACTGGAAGATGCATTTCGAAGTTCTTGCATTTGGTACTTTAGAAAAGTAATAGAAGAGGTGGGACAAGAGACAATCCAAGAGGAATTAAACAAATTGGATTATGGAAATTGTGACATATCTGAATGGAGTGGAAGTGGTGTGAACTCTTTTCCAGAACTTAATGGTTTTTGGATTGAATCATCTTTGCTGATTTCTCCGATAGAGCAGGTGGAAGTTTTGCATAAGATTATGGAAGGGAAAACTATATATACAGAATCAGAGATAGAAATTCTAAAAAGCATTATGTTACTTGAGGCTAGTGATTCAAAAAAAATATATGGAAAAACAGGAACGGGAACAGACGGTACAGCATGGTTCATCGGTTTTGTCGAAAAAGAAAATACTAATATATATTTTGCTATATATTTAGATGATAATTCTTCGAATGAAATTAGTGGGACAAAGGCAAAGGAAATAGCATTTAATATCCTAGAGGAGTAATCAAGAGAAGTTAAGATTTTACTATGTGTTGCTGGTATATTTATTGCAATGATAGCTACACTTTGGCTTTGCTTCCGGTAGCATTTTCAGTGGCTCCGATATTTAAGGCAAAGAAATATGTATTATCTGAAGTTTCGACATAGCCAATGAACCATCCGCTTATGTTCTCTCCATTAATATTTCCTGTTCCGGTTTTGCCGTATAGGTTACCGTCAGCAGTGGAAGAAAGTAATAAGGCATTCTTTACAGTCTGAATATTATCTACATCAAAATTAAAGTCATTGATGTAGAGGTAGTAAGCAATTTTCAAAAGAGCAATTATAGTGAGTGGAAATATTTACAGAATAGGCTGTTTCCTAAAACAGTACCATTACATGCTGAGTGGAGAGATATAGATTCTATTATAAAAATTTTAAATGATATAGGAAGTATGCCTGGACTAAATCATATGTTTTTGCCCACTGGAGGGGGACAGGATGTAGAATCGGCAAAATACGCAAACGAAGAAGGATGTATCTGTTTGGTAGCTGGAGGTTGTAACTACATATTTAAACCGTATAGGTTGGAATTAGAAAATTACGGGAAAAGAGATTATAGATGGAGTTATTTTAGATTACAATTAGAACCAATAGAAGCTATTTCTAATGCGATATATGAGGATTGTCGTGAGTCATTGATAGAAGATTTTCCAGGACATTATATAGAGAGCAATCTGGCAAGTTATGGAAGATATGATGATGGAACAGAGTTTCCTAAAGGACACAGACAAGTCGACAGATTTTTGAATGGCTCGTTTGTTATCTTTTCAAAACAATCTGTATATAATCACATCTCTGGAACTTATGATGCAAGGCATAATAAAATGAGCAGTATGGAATTTCGACATTATATTGGAACTATGAGACAATCATATTATATGATGAAAGATTTTACTAAATTTTCAAGCATTTACCAGAAGAATCCATTTAGTATTAAAGAAGAAAAAAAGGATGTAGAAATCCATAGGAGAATAGAAGAAAGTTGTAAGTTTGACAAATTTATCGAAGAAAATTGGAATAAATGGTGCTTAAAAGATATTTGTGATGAAAATAATAATAAAAATGATGGTAAGTTGGAATTTGCTATTATGTTTCATATAAATGGTGGAACTTTTGGTGCAAGAAAATATGTGACGGAGACAGGATATATTTGTGAAGAAGATGTTATACCATATCCGGTAAGCAAGGATGGGAAATATTTATTTACAGATTTTAACGGAGCAGTTAAGGCTATTGTTGAAATGAAAGATTATATAAAAAAAATATGCAGTGAATCAGGGATAGTATGGCAGGAAATGGGTATTTATTTTACAATAAAACTGTTTCGGATAAAACCTCCATCACATATATTTACTGAAGAAGAAATTAAAGAAGTATTAAGAGCAGGAAATGACTTTAGGAATAACCGATTGGTTATTGATGAAGAAGGATATGCCCAGTTAATAGATAGTGATTTACATTATGAATGTTATCGATATCCAGTGTCTCAAGAGAGTTATGATGCTCGAAATAATTATGTTGGACAATACGCAAATTTGAATGATGTAGGTGAAATCTATCTGGCTATGCTTGATGGTTGGTTACATCACTTGCGTACAGGGCAAAGGTATGACGTTGATTATTATGATCAATGTGAAGATGCGGAAAAGATGTTAGCAGAAATAAAGCAATACTATCAATAGTGCGTGGGGTAAAATTTATCCCCCTAGGTGGAGTATGAACCTTTTCGCAAAAGGCAACAGTTTCGCTATTTAGTATAAGAAGTAACTTTCACCGCATGTGGAGACGGTGGTATTGATGTCAAGGGTGAAATAGAAAGCACCGAAGAATGGACTAAAATGAGACTTTTAAAGGTTTGGGTTTATCTTTAGAATAAAAGCAGTTGAATATTTGCCTATCAGCTCGGGAATATATCTGTTCGGAAAATGTTCCCGTTGGAGTGAAGTTTTGAAAATACACTATGAATAAATTGTAGGGTTGTAACTACGGAATGAATGTAACTTTGAATAATGTTTATATATAGTGTTAAAAATATTGTCAACTGAGCATAATATGATATATAATGATGTTAAAAATACTAACAATCCCATTGACAGTAATAGATAATTTTGTTAAGATAATTAACGTGCATTTTTTAGGAGGTTTGTCATGAAGGAGTTCAATTCGGAGAAGTTTTGTAAAGATTTAGTTTCTCTTAGGGGGAAAGAGTCTCAGGATGTTTTTGCTAAAAGACTTGATATTAAAAGACCTACTCTATCATTGCTGGAAAATGGTAAACAGGTGCCTACTATTGACTTATTAAGCAAAATTTGTAGTTTAACAGGAACAAGTGCTGATGACTATTTTGTTGAATCTACAACAGATGCACTTGTATATCTTATGGGTAGTCTTGAGGAATCTGATAAGCTAAAAATTGAGGAAATGGCTGAACGCATCAGAATAAAGGAAAAGTATGAGATGCTTGCAAAGAGAGGTAGTTATGTCGTCGATTGATAATAATGAATTATTTGAGAAATACTATCAAACTGAATATGATTTTAATACAACTTCACTTTCTTTAGATGAGATTGATGTAATAAAAAAACTGGCTAGGGAAAAAAGAGTTGATTATGCTTTTGCTCCAATGGGAATAGGTGTGTTTGATTTGATTCAAAAACAGAGTAGTGATATTAGATTTGAATTGGTTTCATTTGAATCCGACAAAATTGATGGTATGTTGTATATTCCGACAACGGGGAAAGAAAGAGCATACATTATATTAAATAGCAATAAGCCATTGGTAAATCAGGTTTTTGCAGCAGCACACGAATTCTATCATTATATCAAGGACTATCAGGTGTTTAAGGAAAAGCCATACATTTGCGATTTTAGTATGCTTAAGGATGTAAATGAAAAGAAAGCATGCAGATTCGCAGCTGAAATATTATTTCCAGAGGAAGCTTTGAATCGTGAAGTTAGAGATTATTGTAGAAGTCTACAAGTGACAGATTTTAAGTCCTTAAATTTTAACCAGATTGCCTCGTTTATCATTGTAATGACAGTAAAATACCAAATGCCACTTAAAGCAGTAATTTATAGACTCGAAGAGGAACATTTTATCGAAGATGTAAAAAAATATATTGAGAACTACGAATTTATAAAGAAAGTTCTTCAAGAAATTCAAATATTCAGTGAACCTGTTTCTATGTTATATGGAACAGTGAATAATTTTATTATTCCGTATAGTAAAACATATCAAGATATGGAAACATCATTTATTACTGGTAATGCATCAAAAGAAGATATTGTCAAGGATGCAAAAATTCTCTCGTTAGATATGGACATTATCAATGAGTTGGTTGAACAAGATGAAATTCCTGATGATGAAGAAGAGGCTGATGAAGAATTGTTTTCTATAATAAATGCAAAGCGGGGGTGATATTGTATGTATACACCGTTAAAAAAGACAGCTTTGCATGATTTACTTAACAAGCCAATTCTATTTGATGCCAATATTTTCATGGTTGGAATATCGGAAAGGACTTCAGATAAAAATTGCTCATTTGAAAATATGAAGCAATTATACATAAAACCTTTATTTGAAAGTTTTACAGATATTTATATTCATGAAGAGGTATATAAAGAATTAGACGAGGAATCCCGGAAATTTGTTGATAGTTATTTAGAAAAAAATGTTACGATAGTTAAAGAAGACGGATTATATGGAACAGATCCTAAATATACCATGATTTTCAATAATATATCTAAGCATGAATTGGTTAACTATGAGAGAGGTCGCTCTAAAGACAGAGGAGAGGTTTATAGTTTGGCATATGCTGCATATCACAATATAAATTATTTTTGCTCAAAAGAAATTATGGTTGATAATGTGGCAAGAGAATTGGAAGATCTGAAGGATATTGATATTATAACATTTGACATTATTATACTCCAGGCGTTTGTGTATTACGCACAACGGAATGATACTTCAAATAGCAAGGGATTAAAGTCTATTTATAAAAAGTATTGTGCAGATGTCATAAAAAGACATGGGCTTCCATCAACGTTAAGTGAATATATTAAAGCATCGCAAGATTATTTATAAGTATATTGGCTAGCAAAAGCAGTCAAGACTACAGATAAGAAAAAGAGGGATAAGAAGTAAAAACATGGTATCTAATCCATTTGACCAATTTTAAGATTGAAAAACAGATATTGATGTGTGATAAATCGGAATTATAAGTTTAGGAGAAAAGTGTTATGAGACAATATCATATGATAAGTGCTAAAAGAATGGGATGGGATCAAATATATGATTATTATACTTTTCCAACAGATAGATACACTAAAGAAAGTGCATTGGCTGAGTTTTGCCCGGTTACAAAGGAAACTATGAAAAATAATGGGCAATGGTATAAATATACCGCATATGAGTTTAGAGGAGAAATATATTACGATATTATATACGATGGAATATATGATGAAAGTAATTTATTAAGACGTGGTTTCACAAAAGAAGAATTAGATAACATGTAGATAAACTACAATTTTCAGAGAAATTTCACGGCGAGAAGAAAGAGAAAATTTTTTGAAGTCTGTAAAAAATGCAGGACCTTTAATCAGGAACAAAAAGCCACAAAAAGGAGGCCTCTTATTTGAAAAAGAAAAAAGATGAAATAACCATCCGTTCCAGCACAGCGGAATATTTGACCTATGTTGCCTCTGTCGGCGCTCAGCAGGACAGTATTGAGATGCACTATGAGGATGAGAATATATGGCTAACACAGAAGATAATGGCCATGCTGTATGGCGTGGATGTTCGTACAATCAATGAGCATATTAAGAAGATTTATTCCGACTCAGAGCTTGAGGAAGACTCAACTATCCGGAATTTCCGGATAGTTCAAACCGAAGGTTCACGCCAGGTCACTCGTGATACAAAACACTATAATCTTCAAATGATTATTGCAGTTGGATTCAAGGTCAATAATGAGCGAGCAGTGCAGTTTCGTAAGTGGGCAAATGGCATCGTAAAGGACGATACCATCAAAGGATGGGTTATGGATGATGAGCGCCTGAAAAACGGTGGTTCTGTGCTCACAACAGAATACTTTGATCGTTTGCTTGAGCAGATTCGTGAGATCCGTTTATCTAAGCGTAGATTCTATCAGAAGATAACGGACATCTATGCTACAGCTCTTGATTACGACCGCACAGCCAAAACGACAAAGCAGTTTTTTGCCAAGGTGCAGAACAAGATGCATTATGCAGTTCACGGACATACGGCAGCAGAGTTGATTTATGAGCGAGCAGATGCAGCAGACAAGCCACATATGGGACTGACCACTTGGGCAGCCGCACCGGAAGGCAAGATTGTAAAAAGTGATGTGAGTGTTGCGAAGAATTATCTTTCAGAGCAGGAAATGCGTTCATTAGAGCGTATCGTTTCGGCATACCTGGATCTGGCAGAAGACCGTGCTGAACGTCACATTCCGATGACAATGGAGGATTGGGCAAAGCGTCTGGATTTATTCCTGATGGCAGATGACAGAGAGGTTCTTCAGGATGCAGGTAAGATTACAGCAGAGATTGCAAAGGCAAAAGCGGAGACTGAATTTGAAAAGTATCGTGTCATTCATGACAGATTGTTTATGTCTGACTTTGATAAATACATGTTGGAATTGGAAGAGAATGCGAAGAAGTAATAGGATTGCTTCTCTGTTTAATGCATATTTCTCAGTATAATAAGGTCGAGTGCATGGAAGCAAGGCCATCAGTTAGGTCTAAAAATAGCCGTTGACCTGTTCCTTGTAGGAAGAACGGACAAGGTTGAGGCGATGGAGATTCTCCGCAAGATTTGACTTTTATGTTGGAATCACTATACATAGTAGAAATGGATAAAAAAGTTGAACTTTTTCCGTGGACAAACAAGGTTCAGGCTGCGATATGGGTAGCAGAATGTATCAAGGTATTTTTGCTACAGAATTTGTAGATATGTTTCCACGAACAAACGGAGATATTTTAGTACATGCCATATTAGTCTGGATAGGTTCCAGATGACCGACATCAATCCGGAACTATCGAGCCATGTTGAGACGGTTGTCAAATTATCCTTCAAAAAAGATACACCTAAGATTGAGGTTACAATGAAGCCTGATGAGGAGAGTAATTACACCCCAGAGGAAAAGGCTACATATCCGAAGATTAAGGTGAAGTTGCCGCAGAGCAGTTCATGTCCGGTATTGAAGCTATGGTAAGTGACCTTGTAAAGATATACCACAGTGTCAGTGATGAGCAGAAAGCCATGTTTGGAGCAGGCAGGGTCGGACAGGAAGTGCTTGGCAAATGCCCAAAATGCGGTGCCGATGTAGTCAAAGGAAAATTCGGAGCGTACTGCACCGGAAAGTGCGGTATGAATGTCAGCAAGGCACTGGGAGTGACACTTTCAGATGCACAAGTCAAGAGCCTGCTTCAAGGAAAGAAGATACTTGTAAAAGGCTTAAAAGGCAAGAAAGGCAACTATGATGCGTACCTCATTCCTCAGAGCATAGAGGAGTTTTCATATATGAAAGATGGTAGGGAAATCAAGGGATTTCAGTATAAATTTAATATGGAATTTCCGCAGACAAAGGGAAAGCAGGGGTAGTAATGTAGTTGTGATTGTGGTATAGTGTGGGAAAGACAAATCTGAAATTTGCATTTATATCTGAAAAGGAGAATACAATGAACTTAACTGAACAGGAATCTATTTTTTGTCAAGCATTAGCTATGACTTCATTACTTGTAGAATTATCTGACAGGGATTTTTTAAACAGCGACTACTACAATCAAAACATCATTTTTGCTGAAAATAATGATAATTTTCAAAAGATTCTGAAGGCATCAGGATTGGGAAATCCAGCTACAATGCAAATATTTCTCTATATTCTTTTGGTGATGCCAAAAGAAACACTTTCGGGTCTTGATGATAGAACTCTTAATTCGTGGGAGAATGCTTTAAAAACAATAGTTTCATCATTTAGTTTAAGTGTAACTACAACATATCCTGGCGAATCCAGCAGTAATTTATCTACTGTTAACTATTATAGACATATTCGTAATGCTGTTTCACATGCCAATTGTGTATATGAAACAGAAAAAGGTCGTACATATATCACTTTTAAAGATGAAGATACAAGAAAGTTATATCATTGTGAAATAAAAATGCTTACAAGTGATGCGGGAAGGATACTTGAAGTGTTGCAAAAACAAATAATGATATATTTAAACAGACAAATGAGTATCTGACAACTTCCCGTTTGTCGGGACAACACTAATACCACACATAACTAAATAGCAACACAGCGTCAGAGCGTATGGGAAAACCTATACGCTCTCTTTTTTTATCAAAAAATGGAGGAAAAACACATGGAAGAAACAAATGTAACAATGTCAACAGAGGAAATGCAGGGCGAGCCTGCAGCAAAGGAAAATGAGACAAAGGCGGAGAAGTTTATCCGCATTGGCGAGTACCGCATGAATAAGGCAGTGGATGCCCTTGGAAGACTGGAAAATCTTGCAAACTGCAGTTCCTATGAATATACACAGGAACAGGTAGACGCTATGTTTCAGGCATTAGAGGGGAGGGTTGCAGAGGTAAAATCAAGGTTTGCATCAAAAAAAGCACAGGAGGGCAAAAGTTTCAGCTTTGGTGCAATCGAATAATCGTAACATTCAATCATGGAAAAGCAGTCATGCAGAGGAGTGTGGCTGCCTTTTTGTCGGACATTGCTAATATAGAAAGAGCAATTAAAGATGTGATTGACCCGGAACAAAATCACGGCGAGGGTGATGGCATGGCACCAATGTGTCATAATGTGCTGATTCAATCGGCACTTACACAAAGCATTGCGGTAAAAGCAACGATAGAATTTGACACGGGATAAGCATACGAAAATTGGAGGAAAAAGACATTGAGCGGAAATTGAGGAAAAAAGAAATATTTTTTGAGAAAACAGATAGAAAGGTATTTAAAAGTATTGGTATAGTTGAGGCTGTTGGCTCGAACCGTTATAATAATAAAACATACTTTGAGATTGTTTTTAAAATAAAAAAACAATTTGTACTATCTTTTTATAGCTTTCAATCGTTATACCTTATAGAACGGGATAAATATTTTGAACTTCTAATAATGAGGAAGGGGGATTTTGTGTATAATGATTTTCTACTAATCAGGAAAATGAAGCAAGGTGATGATAATGCTTTTGATTTGTTTGTCCACAAGTATTATCAAGAAATTTTAAGCTACTGTTATCATCATTGTTTCGATCAAACATATGCGGAGGATTTCACGCAGGAAACCTTTATACGTTTTTTTTCAAAATTACCCGATTATCATTATAAAGGGAAAACACTGAATTATTTATATACGATAGCAGGTAACCTATGCAAAGATTATTTGAAGAAAACAAAGGAAACACTTCTGGAAGAAATTGAGCTTGTGGAAGAAAATCAAACGGAACAAATTTTGAATAGAGTTTTGATCGAACAGGTTTTAGAACAACTTCCAGATGAATCAAGAGAAGTAATTACTCTTTATTATTTTCAAGAACTAAAATTAACAGAAATTTCTGATACATTGCAAATTGGACTTCCACTTGTAAAGTATCGTTTGCAAAAAGCAAGGAAACAGTTGAGGGAACTTCTCGGGAAGGAGGAATTCGATGAATCAGAAAGAAAAGATAAAAAAATATAGGGAAAACATACAAGTGGAAGCTAGCGAAGAAAAAATACAGGAAACCATTTTTAAATCTAAAAATGCCTTTTTTATGGCAGAGCAAGAACGAATGCTTTTTTATCATGATTTTTTGTGGACACAGCTTCGTGTGATACAAAAAAGATGGTGGGTTCTTCAATTTATGATTTTAGTGGCATTATGGATTGCTTTAAGTTCTATCCATGATGAAATATATCTAAAAAGAAGTATGGGTGTTGTAGCCACGCTATTTGTTATCCTTATTATTCCGGAACTGTGGAAAAACAGGTCATGTGAATGTATGGAAATAGAAGCTGCTTCCTATTATTCATTAAAACAGGTATATGCTACACGTATGCTGTTATTTGGTTTTACAGATATATTTTTCATAACTGTATTTTTAGGAGTCGCTTCAGCAGGTTTGCATTATGAATTATTAGAATTAGTCGTCCAATTTCTTTTTCCACTTTGTGTAACGGTCTGTATCTGTTTTGGAATTTTATGCAGTAAACACGCTTTCAGTGAAACAGTTGCGATTGTTCTGTGTGTGATATGGAGTGCAGTATGGCTTTTTATTGTTTTGAATGAAAATGTATATATCATGGTTACTGTTCCCATCTGGTCAGCACTGATGGGTGTAACAATACTTTTTATTGCTTTTGCGATATATCGTATTTTAAAAAATTGTAATCAATATTTGGAGGTGTCACTTGGTAAAATTAGAACTTAATGGTTTAACAAAAGAATTTGGAGATTTTACAGCAGTCAATCATATAAATCTTACTATGACAAATGGGGTATATGGTCTTTTAGGTGTAAATGGAGCAGGTAAAACAACTTTAATGAGAATGTTGTGTACCCTTTTAAAGCCAACAAGCGGAATGATATGCTGTAATGGAAAAGATATTTTCAACATGGATAGTGAATATCGCAAGCTGTTGGGGTATTTACCACAGGATTTTGGATTTTATCCTGAATTTACAGTAGAGGATTATTTACTTTATATTGCTGCATTGAAAGGAATCCGTCCTATTGTCGCAAAAAAACGTGTGAAAGAGTTGATTGCTAAGGTTGGTCTTTCAAAAGCAGCTCATAAAAAAATGAAAAAATTATCTGGCGGAATGAAGCGTAGAGCCGGAATTGCACAGGCTATGTTGAATAATCCTAAGATTTTAATACTTGATGAACCAACAGCAGGACTTGATCCAAATGAAAGAATCCGGTTTCGCAATCTGATCAGCGAACTTTCAGAAGACAGACTGGTGTTATTATCGACACATATCGTTTCAGATATCGAGTATATTGCGAATGAAATCTGGTTGATGAAAGACGGGGAAATTCTGCATAAAGGAAGTATTGAAGAACTGATAAATTCTATGACAGAAACAGTATGGGAATGTCTTGTGCCGAAAAACAGGGTATCTGATTTTATGGAAAAATATAAAATTTCCAATATGAAATCAGAAATAAATCAGGTTATGCTGCGAATTATTTCTCACGAAAAACCGGTTGAGAATGCAATGCGTGTAGAAGCGTCACTGGAAGATGTATTTTTATATTATTTTGGAGAGAAAGTAGGTGATGAAAATGCTACGTTATGAAATCAAAAAAGTGTTTTCTAAATCAAAAAATAGAATTGCTGTCATAGTGTTATTCGTAATACTTGCGATAACCAGTATATTAACGATTAACAGAGTGGAGTATGTTGATGAAAATGGGAATTCTTCTGTTGGAATTTCGGCTGCAAGATATTTAAGAGAAGCCAAAAACCAATGGGCAGGTTATTTAACAGCAGATACATTAAGCAAGGCATTGGAAGAGAACAGGACAATTAACAGTTCGAAAGAGGCATTGTCGGATGACATTACAGAACAAAATAAGGCATATGCAAAAAAGCAGGGCATAGCAGGTATTATGGATGTCATTATTTGTGCATTCAGCGATTACAGAGATTATAATTATTATGTAACGGATCAGGTTTCGGATGATGAAGTTGGAACAATCTATGAAAGAAGAATTTCTACTTTAAAAAATTGGCTTGAATCTGGAGAAGAAAGATTTACACAGGCAGAAAAAGATTTTATGATTCAGAAATATAAAGAACTGAAAACTCCCTTTTACTATGAATATATAGACGGTTGGGCTGCATTACTACAAAATATATCAACCTTTATTCTAGTGTTGGCATTAGTAATCGGTTTTCTGGTATCCGG
The DNA here is from genome assembly GCF_003480745.1 of Clostridium sp. AM27-31LB. NCBI lineage: Bacteria > Bacillati > Bacillota > Clostridia > Eubacteriales > Clostridiaceae > Clostridium > Clostridium sp. AM27-31LB. The sequence goes on from NZ_QUJS01000008.1 coordinate 147,905, forward strand.
GATATTTTCAGATGAATTTCAGACAAAAGCAGATTCCATTTTTTTCTCTGCACGATTTGGAAGAAGCAGAGGGATTTTCGCAAAGGTAGGAGCAGGTTTTTATATTACTACGGGATTTTATCTGATGTTTGTATTTCTATATACATTTATCGTACTTTTTGTATTAGGTGCAGACGGCGCAAGCTGTCCAATCCAGTTGGATTTGTGGAGAAGTGTTTATAATATTACTTTTTTACAGGCATATCTGTTTATTGTTCTGGGTGGATATATAGGAACGATATTTGCAGCTACACTCGCAATGTTGGCATCAGCGTTTACACACTCTACGCCAACTGCCGTTATTGTACCATTCATTGTGCTATGTGTATTTCCATTTTTAAGCAGAATTATTACATTGCCTGGATTATGCTCTTTCTTTCCAGACCAGTTATTAGAAATTTATTTGGATATCAAAGAAGCTGGACTTATCACATTGGGAAGTAAAGTAACAACAATAGCAACTGTTATTGTTCCAGTATATGCAGTGGTATGCTTGATTTTTCAACCGATACTGTACAGGGTATACCAAAAGGTGGAGATAAAATAATTGAAACGATATGCAAGACGAAAAAAATTTAAAGTACCCAGACGGTGATACTCCGGATTGCTTCATGCTTCATTGCTACGCAATTTTCGCAATCCTGCAAACACCGACATGAAGCAGATTTGCATTTAAATATGTATTGCTATCTACTTTTGACCCTAACATAATATTATGCAGTAATGTTAAATATGAGCAGAATACATTAGTGCGTTGCATACATTTCTTTTAATTGCACATACTATTTTGGAACGAAAATAAAAAACAGGAGGATTTCAAAATGGTTTTAGAACAGAAAGAAATGGATGTTATAAAGGAATTACAGACGCAGGAGAAAAGCTGTGTGGAGAAATACCGCAGATATAAGGAGCAGGCTTGCGATATGGAACTTAAAAATCTCTTTGGAAAGATTGAGAAACTTGAGCAGAAACATTATGACACACTTGGTAAGGTTCTTGAGGGAGAAGTGCCTGAGTGTAATTGTAACGATGATGACGGAAAAAATTACGAACCGCCGGTGACATATACACAGGCAGACAACAGCGAGGATAAAAAGACAGACTGTTTTTTGGTTACAGACTGTATCGGAACTGAAAAGATGGTTTCATCAGAGTACAATTCAAAAGTATTCCGCTTTGCAAATGCCGCACTCAGAAAACTTATGGCAGATATACAGATAGAAGAACAGAACCATGCGGAGATGCTTTATAAGTACAAGACTGCTAACGGCATGGCTTAAATCTGCCTGTGCAGACAGTTTTTTCACTCTTTTTTATACTATTTCAGAATATTTTTATGGCTGCAAAAGAACTTTAGTATAGACATAAAGTGGATAATAGTGGTATTATTTCTGAAATACAAGTAAGATAATAAAGTAATATAGATGATGCAAAAGTAAAAGATTTTTTATCTATTGCATTATAATAATCGGAAGACAGAGAAGATTTAGCTGCGGCTTACAGTGCATACTTTAATATAAGTAGTGGTATGAGTGTCAATGGCTAAATTTTGCTCTGCATATCTTCCGATATAAAATTCTGAAAAATGAGGATGATTATGGAATTAGAGGACTTAGGAGAACAGTTATATAATCTTTTGGCACAGGTATTAAACAGACCGGAAAACCGTGCTTTTTTCGACAGTATAAGAGGAGAGTATGGTGTTTTATGGTATCTGCTCACAAAAAAAGAGGCTGTCAGTGCGGGGGAATTAAAGGAAAAACTTCATGTTGTTCCGGGGAGAATGACGGATATACTTACGGCATTGGAGAAAAAGGGACTTATCATAAGACAGAAAAATAAAACAGATAAGAGAGTGGTTGATGTTGTACTCACAAAAGAGGGCGAAAAAGAAGCTGCCAGAAGAAGAAAAGAAATTCATGAGGAGTATCGTGGATTGTTTGAGATTTTGGGATATGATGATGCGAAGGAACTTATCAGGCTTTTGAAAATACTTCTTACCTATAAAAAATAATTTTTGTTTAATATTTCGTATTGCGAAATAAAATAAAGGGTGGTAGAATATAATAAATTTCGTATTGCGAAATAATTTAGGAGATTTACGAAAGTTTTATAAAGTGATGTTAGGGTCAAAATACCTTTTGCCCCTAACATCATAAAATACATTTATATTGTGCAATTAACCGTGCAGACACTCAGTTTCGCAAATGTCTGCAACACATTTTTGGGAGGAGTAGAATGATTACATTTAATAATACTAAAACTCTTTTGGAACTTGTAAAAAATATCGGAAAAGAATTTGAGAATAATGTTTTTTTACGGTATGAGAGAGATGACACGATATTTGAAAAAGGTTATGGAACTTTTTCCATGGACACAATGTCTGTAGCTGTTTATATTGAAGAGCAGAATAAAAAAGCAGGGCATAAGATTCATGCGGCAGTTCTTGGAAAATGCAGTTATGAATATCTCACGGTTCTTCTCGGAGTACCTTGTGGCGGCGGAGTTTCGATACCTATGGATGTGAAACTTACGGCACAGAAAATGGCTGAAAATCTTAAAAAAGCCGATACGGATATTTTATTCTATGACTATTCTTTTTCTTCTCAGGCAGATGAATTAAGGGAACTTTGTCCTTTTATAAAAAGGTTTATATGTCTCCAGACAAGGAAAAATTCACGCAATGTTCCTATTATGCACAAGGTTTTCAGGGGCGAAACTGTTAAAGAAAAGATAAAGCCTGATATGTGTGCCATGATTATTTTTACTTCGGGAACTACGGGACATGGCAAAGGGGTTATGCTTTCTCATGCAAATCTTATTGACAATATGTTCTGTACCGATGATGCAAAAGAGGTATGCTTAAATGTTCTTCCTATTCATCATATATTCTGTATAAGCAGTGATGTGCTTCTTGCTCTGCGTTATGGAAGTACGTTGTGTATCTGTGATGATATGTCAAAAATCCTTTATTACATAAAATTGTTTCAGCCGACAGTCATTCGTGTTGTACCGATGATAGCAAAAATGTTCGTAAACCGTATTGCAATACTCAGAAAAAAGAATCCTGAAAGAAGTATAGTGGAAATAAAAGAGGAAGTTCTCGGAAAGCGTCTTAACCGTCTTGTAAGTGGAGGAGGTTATCTGTCAGAAACATTGTCAGATGCACTGTTAAACCTCGGAATAGTGACAGGACAGGGATATGGAATGTCTGAGTGTTCGCCTAAAATATCAGTACCCGATTATACACGCAGAGATAAAATGGCATCAGTAGGTCATCTTGTGACAGGCTGCCATGTCCGTATAGTTGACGGGGAGATACAGGTTAAGAGCCCGTCTGTCATGATGGGATATTATAATGATGAGGAGCTTACAAAAGAAGCGATTACTGAGGATGGATGGCTTTGTACCGGAGATCTCGGATATGTTGATGATGAGGATTTTTTGTATTTAAATGGCCGAAAGAAAAATCTTATAATACTTAGCAATGGAGAAAATGTTTCTCCGGAGATGATAGAAAATTATTTTGATGAGGACAGGCTTGTTCAGGATATTATCGTCTATGGAAAGGATGATATTATAGCGGCAGAGATTTATCCAAACTATGAATATGCACAGGTAAATGGTATTACGGATATTGAAACTGCCATAAATATTCTGGTTAAAAAACATAATGAGCAGTTGCCGTCATATTCGAGGATTGCGGATGTGACAGTGAGAAAAACTGCATTTGAAAAAACATCCTCAAACAAAATAATAAGAAAAGTTTATTTTGATGAGAAAGAGGAAAGTAATAAGAAAAAAATAAACAGCACAAAGGCTGAAACAAAAATCCAGAGACAGTTATATGACATGATAGCCGAACAGATAGGCAACACTGAGTTTGGAATAAATGACAATTTTTATGAGCGTGGTCTTGATTCGCTTGGAAGTTCGGTTCTTATTACGGAACTGTCAGAGAAAATAAATGTCAATATAACGCTTTCTGAGCTTATGGAAAATGCAGATATATTAAAACTTGAAGCACTTATTAAAAGCAAGACAAAACAGAAAAAAACTATTGATGAAGATGTAGAAAATAAAACGGTTAAAGAGGTATATCCGCTTACTGCCATGCAGAAATATTTCGCATATATAATACCTGACAATACAACTGGAAATCTACCGTTTGTATTCAGAATGGATAAGACTGTTGAGACGGACAGACTTATAAAGGCTATAGGCATTGTTCTTGATGCACATCCGTCACTTAAAGCCACTGTCAAGCCGACAGAGCAGAAATATTATGCAATATATAGGGATGATAATAGAAATATAGATATTGGAGTAGGAAAAATTCAAGATAAAGATGCCGAAAAGAAAATGCAGGAGCTTATTGTTCCGTTTAAGTACAGAGAAAATGACAATCTTGTGCATATCCATGTGTTTGAGGGGGAAAAGTTTAATTATATGTTCTTCGATATTGCACATTTTATGGGGGACGGAGTTAGTATGAATATCCTTATGGAGGATCTCTGTGCCGCTTACAAAGGCGAAAAAGTGGAAAAAGAAAAATATACAACTTTTGATTATATTACTGAGGAACAAAAAAGAACTGAAAACGGAGTGCGTGACAGGGATATAAAATATGTGGATACTTTGATGTCAGGAATAAAATTAAAAAGAAGTATTCTTAATAAAACAAAATGCGAAGAACTGTCAGAGGGTGTGTATGGTGTTATAAGAAAGCGTTTTGATAAACTTCCGAGAAAACAGGTGCTTTATTATGGAAAAAAGCATGGTGTTTCTGAGAACGCATTGTTTATCGCTGCATTTAATTATTGCATAAGTATGTATTCAGATGAGGATGAAGTTTTTGTAAATTCAATACATTCAGGCAGAACTGATAGCAGGTGGAACCGTATTGTTGGACCGTTATTTGAGACATATTATTGCAAGTATGACAAAGTTTCGCATGAAAAAGTTGAAAAACTATTAAAAAGAACGGGCAAACAGATAATGGAAACAATGAAATGTCTGACAAGCTGCCCGAGACAGGGTGAGATGTTTTTACAGTTTCAGGGAGATATTCTTGAGACACCTCAGATTGGAGGAGAAAATACGGAGAGGATGCATATTCAATTAGATTCACTTCCTTTTCATCTTCAGGTAATGTACGATGACAATGGTTATTACGCTGAACTTCGTTTTTGGGAAAATCGTTTTGACAAAAAACTTCTTGAAATATTCCTTGATGTTTTTGAGAGTATTTTACTTGCCATGCTTGATGAGACTTCCGTAAGATGTTTAAAGGAGCATCTTCCACAGGAGGTTTATCCTAAGCACTATTATGTAAATGTTTCTAAATTAAATAAGGCGGCAGGAAGTAAGATTATTTCAGAAGAACAGTCGGATGAACAGATAAAGGTTTATGTGCTTGATGATGACTATTCAAAGAAACCTTATGGTGCATGGGGAAAGGTCTATATAATGGACTACGAGCCAATAAATTGTGCAAAAATAGTACAGTACCCGTATGGAGAGGGGGTTTTGTATGATACCGGGATTATTGGGCGTATTCTTCCTGACGGAACGATTGATTTTCTTGAAAATGCAGGCAGGACAGTGCTCACTGACGGTATTCACGGAAGAAAATATTATGACCTTAAACTTTTAGAAAAATATATTCTTGAGTACGGTGGAGTAAAAGATGCAGAGTGTTATCTTGCATATGACCCTGAAATAAATGAGATGTCACTTTATGCGGATATAAAAACAGATAGTGCACAGATTGATATTTCAGGCTTGAAAGAGTTTGTCAGGGATAAAGCAGGAGACGATGTTTTTTTAAAAAATGTAGAAATCGTACAATAAATCTGACAAAATTTCGACATTTTACCTTAAAAATTCGACTTCAATTCTTTACTTTTTTTCTCATTAGTGTTAAGATAATGAGAAGAATTTAATAATAAGGAGGAAATTATAAAGATGGCTAGAGCTAAACAGTCAATGGATGGTAATACAGCCGCAGCTCATGTAGCATATGCCTACACAGAAGTAGCTGGTATCTATCCTATCACACCTTCAAGCCCAATGGCTGACTCAGTTGATCAGTGGTCAGCAGCAGGACAGAAGAATATTTTTGGAAACACAGTTAAAGTTGTAGAGATGGAGTCTGAGGCAGGTGCCGCAGGTACAGTACATGGTTCACTTGCAGCAGGTGCACTTACTACTACATTTACAGCTTCACAGGGTCTTCTTCTTATGATCCCTAATATGTATAAGATTGCCGGTGAGCAGTTACCTTGTGTATTTGATGTGTCTGCACGTACAGTATCATCACATGCATTAAATATTTTTGGTGATCATAGTGATGTTTATGCCTGTCGTCAGACTGGTTTCGCTATGTTAGCTGAGACAAATCCACAGGAAGTTATGGATTTAAGCCCGGTTGCACATCTTGCATCAATCGAAGGAAAAGTTCCTTTCATTAATTTCTTTGATGGTTTCCGTACATCTCACGAAATCCAGAAAATCGAAAAATGGGATTACGAAGATCTTAAAGAAATGTGTAACATGGATGCAGTTGCAGAGTTCAGAGCACACGCACTTAACCCAGAGCATCCGGCATCTCGTGGTTCACATGAGAACGGTGATGTATTCTTCCAGCATCGTGAGGCTTGTAACAAAGCATACAACGAGTTACCTGCTGTTGTAGAGAAATACATGAAGAAGATCAATGATAAGCTCGGAACAGATTACGACTTATTTAACTACTATGGTGCAGCAGATGCTGACCGTGTTATCGTAGCTATGGGTTCTATCTGTGATGTTGCAGAAGAGGTTATCGACTACCTTACAGCTAAGGGAGAAAAAGTTGGTCTTATCAAAGTTCGTTTATACCGTCCTTGGGTATCAGACAGCCTTCTTAAAGTTCTTCCTAAGACAGTTAAGAAGATTGCCGTACTTGACCGTACAAAAGAGCCGGGTGCACTCGGAGATCCGTTATACCTCGATGTAGCAGTTACACTTCGTGAAGCAGGTCTTAATGACATAGTGCTTACAGGTGGACGTTATGGTCTTGGTTCTAAGGATACACCACCTTCATCAGTATTCGCTGTATATAAAGAACTTGAAAAAGATGATCCTAAGTCACGCTTCACTATAGGTATCGTTGATGATGTAACAAACTTAAGCTTACCAGAAGTTAAGCCAGCGCCTATCACATCAGCACCTGGTACAAAAGAGTGTAAGTTCTGGGGTCTTGGTGGAGACGGTACAGTTGGTGCCAACAAGAACTCTACAAAGATTATCGGTGACCACACAGATAAGTATATCCAGGCATACTTCCAGTATGATTCAAAGAAGACTGGCGGTGTTACAATTTCTCACCTTCGTTTTGGTGACAACCCTATCAGAAGCCCATATTACATCAATCAGGCTGACTTCGTAGCGTGTCACAATCCTGCATATGTAACACAGGGAATGAAGATGGTTCAGGATGTTAAGCCGGGCGGAGTATTCATGATCAACTGCCAGTGGTCAGATGATGAATTAGATAAGCATCTTAATGCTGAAGCTAAGAAATATATCGCTGACAACAACATCCAGCTTTATACTATCAACGCTATCGACAAGGCTATCGAAATAGGTATGGGTAAACGTACAAACACTATCCTTCAGTCTGCATTCTTCAAATTAGCAGATGTTATGCCTATCGATGACGCTATCGAGTTCATGAAAGCTGCTGCTAAGAAATCTTACTCTAAGAAGGGTGATGCAGTTGTAGAGATGAACTACAAGGCTATTGATGCCGGTGTAGACGCAGTACACAAAGTTGAAGTTCCAGATTCTTGGAAGAATCCGACTCCTGATGCTGCTGCAAAAGAAATCACAGGTCGTCCTGAGGTTGTTAAGATGGTTAAAGATCTTCTTGAGCCAATCTCTAAGATGGATGGAGACAGCCTTCCTGTTTCAGCATTCATTGACAATCCTGACGGACAGTTCGAGACAGGTGCTTCTGCGTACGAGAAACGTGGTACAGCCGTAACAGTTCCTACATGGGATCCTGAGACTTGTATCCAGTGTAACAACTGTGCATTTGTATGTTCACATGCTACAATCCGTCCATTCTTACTTTCAGAGGACGAAGTTAAGGCAGCACCTTCAAATATCAAGCTTGCTGATACTAAGCCAAAGGCTGGAGAGTATAAGTTCGCTATGAGCGTATCTCCACTTGACTGTATGGGATGTGGTGAGTGTATCACAGTATGTCCTAAGGCTTCTGAGGGAGCTATCAAGATGGTTCCACAGGCAGAGGAAGCAGATGAGCAGCCGGTATTTGATTACTTAGTTGCAAATGTAGGAAAGAAAGACAGCGGATTTGCTGACACAACACCTAAGGGAAGCCAGTTCAACCAGCCACTCCTTGAGTTCTCTGGTTCATGTGCAGGTTGTGCAGAGACATCTTACGCTCGTCTTATTACACAGTTGTTTGGTGAGCAGATGTATATCTCAAATGCAACAGGATGTTCTTCTATCTGGGGTAACCCTGCTGCTACAGCACCATACACAGTAAATAAAGATACAAAGAAAGGACCAGCTTGGTCTAACTCATTGTTCGAGGACAATGCAGAGCACGGTCTTGGTATGTATGTAGGTCAGAAGTACCTTCGTGACCAGGCTATCGAGTCTGTTAAGGCTTGTGCAGCATCTGACAAGGCTTCAGCAGAATTTAAGGCTGTTGTAGACAAGTTCCTTGAGACAAAAGATGATACAAAGGCAAATGTTGAGCCAACAAATGCTCTTATCGCTGAATTAGAGAAAGCCGCTGCAGCAGGATGTCCTGATGCAAAAGCAGCTCTTGACAAGAAAGATTATCTTGGAAAGAAATCTGTATGGATCTTCGGTGGTGACGGTTGGGCTTATGATATCGGTTTCGGTGGTCTTGACCATGTACTTGCTTCAGGCGAGAATGTAAATGTAATGGTATTTGATACAGAGATGTATTCTAATACAGGTGGACAGGCTTCTAAGGCTTCAAACATCGGTGAAGTTTGTCAGTTCGCTGCAGCCGGTAAAGAAATCGGTAAGAAGAGTCTTGCTGAGATCGCTATGAGCTATGGTTATGTATATGTTGCTCAGATTGCACTTGGTGCAAATCCTGCACAGGCTGTTAAGGCTATCGCAGAGGCTGAGGCTTATCCGGGACCATCACTTATCATCGGATATGCTCCTTGTGAGCTCCACGGAATCGCTAAGGGTGGAATGAACCACTGCCAGGATGAGATGAAGAAAGCTGTTAAGGCTGGTTACTGGAATCTCTTCTCATTCAACCCTGCAAACAAAGCAGATGGTAAGAATCCATTTACATTCACTTCAGAGAAGGGTGTAAGCTTCGATGATTACCAGGCATTCCTTAACAACGAGGCTCGTTATACTCGTCTTGTTAAGCCATTCCCAGAGCGTGCTGAGAGACTCTTCAAGGAATCTGAGGAAGCTGCAAAGGCTCGTTATGAGCACTTACAGAAATTAGTTGAACTTTACAAATAGAGCGAGCTTGAAAAGTGAGCGATACTTCTTGAACGAAGTTCAAGAAGGGAATTTTGCTTGAAAAGTATTTTCGGTAAATATTTGTACAACTAAATAAATATAAAATTTTGGAAGCACCGCGAGAGCGGTGCTTCTTTTTGAAAAACAAATGCAATTAAAGTAGTAGATATTTGGAATAAATCGGGATTTGTTAGGAATGGAATTATGGATTTAATATTTAATTGTTGTCAGATTAATTAACAAAATAATTACGGTTTATTGAGAAAAAATTGAAAATTATGGCATGGAATGATGAAAGCCTGCCGAGGTATTAGAGCGAGTGAACTGAAGGAAAGTGAGATTCAGAAATGGGAGCAGAAATGCTGGCAAGTCCTTAAAGATTGAGTGGCAAGGAAACTGAAGTGGTTTTGCAGGCTTTGTTTTGTTTATTTTTCAAAGAGTTTGTTCAATTCTGAATTGTTAAACAAATAATGGGATATACTTATATCAGGTGAGAGATATGACATTTAAGGTTGAAATATCTTTTGAACTATATATTAAAGGTATAAAGGGATAGGCATAATATAATAAAAATTCATAAATATTATATTTATAAATATATAAAAATGTTTTGAGGTAAAAGAGGAATGATATGCCACTGGAAAAAAATATCAGTAATAATATTAAGGGTAAAAAGAAAAAAATATCAAAGAATAAGATTTTTATAATATTGATGGTCGTTGGCTGTATGATGGGGTCGTTTTCGCATACAGCATTTTCTTCAATATTTGAGTTGATAATGAAGCAGTTTTCATTGTCAGCAGGTGAAGCCCAACTCATGACAAGTATATATTCAATGACAATAGGCATCACAACGATATTATCTGTTTTTCTAACAAAAAATATCAACAGGAAAGTGTTATTTCTAGGTGCAATGTTTGTATTTGGGAGTGGGGTATTATTTACTGCGATAAGTTTTAATTATGTATTGATATTAACAGGCAGAGTATTTCAGGCAATAGGAAGTGGTATTATCCTTACATTGTCACAAGTAGTTCTGCTTAGTTCGTTTTCAAAACAAAAGACAGGGCTTGTAATGGGAATTTATGGATTTATGCTAAACTTATCATCGGCACTTGCACCTGTTATCACGATAATGCTTGTTAAAAAAATATCGTGGCAGACAATAATGTGGTGGATATTGATAATGTCTGTATTTGTGATTTTTTTGACATGGTTTAAATGTCATAGGAGGAAAAAAACACATTACGAAAATTACGATGAAAAAGAAAATATAAATTTATATAGCTGTGAAAAAAGTAAAATGTCGGCAAATTGTACTCTGGAAAATTGTTCAGGCAAACAGGATTTGAAAGAAAATAAGTTTTTTAAGCAGACAAATTTGACAGGCAATTTTTGTCGTTATTTTAATTCTTTACGACTGTTTTTATATCAAAAAATAATAGGATTATTTAAAAATTTTGATATAATATCTTTTTTGTTTAGCAGTATTTCGGTAATATTTCTTATGCTTGCCTGTATGTCGATAAGGGATATATCGGTAAAAGATATAAATTACTGGCAGAAAAATCTGACAGCGGATGAGTTTGTAAAGATAAGTGAATATGCGATTTTAAAGGTCGTACTTTATAGTTGTATATCGATAGTGTTTATTTTAATTTTTATAAGTCGGCAAAAGAAAATGAAAAATCCATATATCAGGCTGGAGTTATTTAAAAATAAAAGGTTTATGGCAGTTGTAGTGACAAGTATATTTATTTATGGTATCATGATGGGTACGGCATTGTGGTTCCCGGTTTATATAAACAGAATGACCGGAGCAGGCATGGAAAGAGCCGGTTATATAATGCTTCCGGGTGCTGTCATCATGGCAGTATCAAGTGTACTTGGCGGCTGGCTGTACCAGAAATATGGTATAAGGCTTTTATATGCGATCAGTATATGCTCGTTTATATTGGCATTTATTACGAGAAATGTTGTTCCGATATGGGTAATGTATTCATTTCGTTCAATCGGTATCGGAGCAATAATGATGCCTATGACTGCATGGGGAATGAAAGAGATTAAAAAAGAGTATTATTCAGATGGAACAGCGATAATATGCAGTCTTAGAACCATTGCAGGTGCATTGGGAACAGCAATAGCGTCAATTTTAGTTTAATGCTATAAAGCATCAAAATAAAATGGAGGAAGAAAATGCAAAATGAAGTAAAAGAGAGAGAAAAATTTGGCTCGCGTCTTGGATTTATCCTTGTATCGGCGGGATGCGCAGTCGGACTTGGAAATGTATGGAAGTTTCCGTACATATGTGGAGAAAACGGTGGAGCTGCATTTGTATTGATATATCTGGTGTTTCTTGCAATGCTGGGATTTCCAATATTGTGTGCAGAGTTTGCAATAGGACGAGGAAGTGGTAAAGGTGCGGCAAGGGCATTTGAAGTTCTTGAGAGTAAAGGAAGTAAATGGCACTATTTTAAATGGGTTTCAGTAGTAGGAAGTTATATTTTAATGGCATTTTATACAATGGTTGCAGGCTGGATGCTGTATTATGCATGGCTCGAAGCATCGGGAAAAATGACAGGGCTTGATTCAGAAAAAGTTTCTGCAAAGTTTGCGTCAATGCTTGGCAATCCGGGAAATATGACAATATGGACAATCGTGGCAGTTGTGCTTTCTTTTGGAGTCTGTGCGCTGGGACTTCAGAATGGCATTGAGAAAGTTACAAAGGTAATGATGTCACTGCTTATAATACTTATTATCGTATTGGCGGTACACTCCGTTGTACTTCCAAATGCGTCAAGCGGAATAAAATTTTATATGGTTCCAAATCTCGATACAATAAGATCCAGAGGACTAGGACCGGTCATATTTGATGCCATGACACATGCGTTTTTTACTCTTAGTGTAGGTATCGGTGCCATGGAGATATTTGGAAGTTATCTGAAAAAGGACAGGACGATAGGCGGCGAAGCAGTAAATATCGTTGTACTTGATACATTTGTTGCACTCATGGCAGGCTTTATAATCATACCGGCGTGTTTTGCATATGGAGTTCAGCCGGATGCAGGTCCATCACTTCTTTTCAAAACATTGCCTAATGTATTTAATCATATGGCAGGTGGAAGAATATGGGGAACAGCATTCTTTGTATTTATGTCATTTGCCGCACTGTCTACGGTTATTGCAGTTTTTGAGAATATAATATCATTTTACATAGATTTAAAAGGATATTCGAGAAAGAAAGTAGTCGGATGGAATATAGTATTTATGACATTACTTTCACTTCCCGCCGTATTTGGATTTAACAAACTTGCAGGATTTCAGCCACTCGGACCGGGAAGTTCAATAATGGATCTTGAGGATTTCCTTGTATCGTATAATCTTTTGCCGCTTGGGAGTATGATATTTGTACTTTTCTGCACCAAAAAGAATGGCTGGGGCTGGAAAGGATTTCATGCGGAAACCAACATTGGAAAGGGAATGAGATATCCTGACGGGATCAGATTTTATATGTCATACATTCTCCCCGCTGTAATAGTTGTAATATACTTAAAGGGATACTATGACACATTTGCGAAGCTTGGAACAGGATATCTTATAGGCTGGATGGTATTTGCCTGTGTTTTGCTTATGGCAATATTTGGTATTGCAAATTATAGGAAGAAGGATAGCAGGTAGAATACATATTACATGAATTTTAAATTTTAAGGAGAGATACGATATGGAGCATAGAGTGAAAGTTACTGTTTTGGATAAAAAATTATTTCCGGAATTACAGGCGCAATATTGTGCAGTACCCGACAGTGGGAAATGTCCTTGTTACAATGTTGGAGATGAATTTATGTTTTATCGCAACGATGAGCGTGATGACTATTGGCATATGGGAGCAGGCACACTGATAAAAAGCGGAAAAACGGATGAAGGGGTATTACTTTCTCCGGGAACAATGCATTGTGGAACAGATGGAGTTCCATTTTGTTCAGAAGCGTGGGATGCTTCTTGTCCGAAGGGCAAGAAGATGGGCTATAGATTAAAATTGTAGATTAATAACTTCCAGTTTGACGGAGTAGTGGATATGATAATTCGAGAAGTAAATGTAAATAAAAAGCAGTTTATATCATTATTGTTATTAGCTGATGAACAGGAAAATATGATTGATCGCTATCTTGAAAAGGGTACTATGTATGTACTTGAAGATGGTAATGTAAAAGCTGAATGTGTCGTTACTGATGAAGATAATGGAATACTTGAAATTAAAAATATCGCAGTTGATCCAAAGAACCAAGGAAATGGCTATGGTAAAGCTCTGATAGACTTCCTTGCAGAAAAATATGCAGAAGAATATTCTATTTTGCAGGTTGGAACAGGTGACAGTCCATTGACAATACCATTTTATGAAAAATGTGGATTTATCCGTTCTCACAAGATTCCCAATTTCTTTACCGATAATTATAATCACCCAATCTATGAGGGCGGTGTACAGTTAATAGATATGGTATATTTGCAAAGATATTTATGAATTTAACATTCCTTTTGCAATATATTATGGCCCATTAAAACCGAAAGCATAAGATTAAAAAGAGTGTAAAAAGTGATGTTACCATCAAATTTAACACTATCAGGCAGCAAAGCGGATTGTGAATATCCACTTGACTAATAATTATTCTGCTAAACAACAGGTGAAATGTATCACTGGCACATTTCAACTGTTGTCTGTCGTTTATGCATTTTTTGCCAGTTTATGAATCCGTAAATATCATTTAACAAAAATACTGCAAAGCAGACGATCACAGAAACATATGTAATATTTGTTTTTGCGGCAATGCTCCAAAGTACGATAAGCACAAGGTCGTTTGCGGCATATGCAACTGCATAAAAAGGGCTTCTTTTTGTTGTCAGATAAATTGCAAGAAAACTTGTTGTGACTGAAAATGTACTCGGAATAAGATTTGCCGTATTAAAATAATCCAATATAAAATAAAAAACAAAGGTTACAATAACGGTCAGGATTATCATAGGTATAATATCCTTCAACTTAAGATGTTTCACTTCGACTTCTGATTTATTGCCTTCATAAGGATTTTTAAGCCATGTGATCATTGAAAACAAAGCTATTGGTGCAGTCATGCCAAGATAAGTTATCATTTCGCCGTAATATGCATATGAAAATGAAATAATTCCATAAAGTAAACTGAATATGATTATGAGAAATTGTCCAAACGGATTTCCTTTTGCACAAAATATAAGTGATGTAACACCGATGAGTGATGCTATAAGTGACAGTGTATTGTCACCTTTAAAAAGAATAAATGATATCAATATTGTGAGTATTGAACCTATCCATAATAATAATTCTTTCTTTGTAAAATAGTCTGACATATTTTTTAATAACATTATCGTTACCTCCAGTGTGTATTTCTTTATTTACTTCGGTCAATGCAAAATATAAACTCCTGCGCGATATTCATCGGGAACATGCTTGTGAGTGCAGAAACGATACAGCTCTGCTGCAAACAGGTCATATTTAAACATTTTTTGAAGCTGTTTCATGTATTGTAAGTGCTGTTTGTCTGTTACAGATACAGCGTTATTGCCGTTACTTTTATTTGCTTGTGCAGGCTTTTTGGAAAACGCATTGTCAGTTTGGAATTGTGACAGAAATCTTTCAAAGCTTTTGTCTGCATCAGCAACTTTTGTGATAAGAGGAATATTTTTTATATTGCGAAGAAGTCCGCTTTTGTTTTTGTTCATTCCTAAAAGTCTGGCATATGCTAAAGTCGGCATAAAATCCGTAATATTTTTATCATGCTCATCAGCCTGTGAATTTTTTGTAAGCGGTTTATCTCTGTTAGGATAAAGCTTAGTTATAAACAGCTCCATGTCTTCTTTTTTTATATCAAGCAGAATATGTGTAAGCACTCTTGTGATGCGTGTGTGTGTATATTGCTTTGTCTTTAAGATGTCTGCAAAGTTGTCAAAGCCTTTGTAATGTGGCAGATTATTATATATTCTGTCGGATAATTCGGGAGAAATATCACTATAAATTCCTAACGGCATATCTTCTTTTTTTAATGATAAGAGCTTAAAATACAGCATATCAGAGAAAAGGGGGTTGTCGGCAGGAAATCGTGTAAGATTATTTTTTAAAATATTTATGACAGGTTCAGGCACATGCGTAGTGATAGTAGTTAAAGCTGCTTCTTTTTTATTTATATCTGAAAAAAAGTTTAACTTTTCAAATGATGTTCTTATTGCAGATGCTGAACTGAATTTGTTATTTTCTTTATCAGACAAATATATTTCTTTTTTAGAGTCAGGACTGCAGCAAACATTTTTGTTTGTATTTTGCATATTTCTGTTTGGAATTAAATTACAGGTGTTGTCTGAAAGAGTGGGAGTGCTATCAAGGCTTGTCGAATGATAACCATTGTCAATCCTTTTTATTGTAACAGGTTTGATATGACTTCCTATTCTTTTTAGTGCTTTTATATACTCGATTCCTAATATGTTGTTTGGCTGTTTTAAAAGTGTTGGGAGGATATCACGATATTGGGGCATATGCTGTTTTAGATATTCCTCTCGTGCGACAGGAAATGATATCCCTTTTTTCAAGTATATTTCAAGTTCTTTAATATAATCATTGCTATTTAATATAGAAGAAATCTTTTCAAGTATTTCAAGATTTCCTTCTTCACTGCCAAAACAGATTTCATCGACAAAACCGAGAGAGTCAAGGAGTGCTACAGAGCCAAGGGCAAAAGTTTCAGCACTTGCACACGAAAAAACAACGGGCAATTCAAAAACAAGATCGGCACCACAGTCTATAGCCATTTTTGCACGCAGATATTTATCTGTCCACGCAACACCGCCACGCTGGACAAAATTGCCGCTCATTACGACAACAACATTGTCGGCACCAAGCTGTTTTTTTGTCTGTTCTATCTGGTATTTATGTCCGTTGTGGAACGGATTATATTCAGCAACTATTCCTATTGTTTTCAATGTTAATCGCTCCTTTTTAAGTGATGTTTTATAAAATTGAAGAGAGAACCCATTACCATTAGGTGATGAGTGACTCTTGCAAAAGCAAAGTGGGGATTTACGAGTGTGCTTGCGGTATTAAATTATAATCACATTTATAGTGTGCCACTAAGTTTACCATAATATTAAATTGTTGTAAAACAAATGCTTTTCGGCTATAATTACTTTTGATAAATAAGAGCAGGAAGTGATGATAAAACGCTCGGAAATGAGGATTATATATTGTTATGACAAAAAAAGAGTTTAGAGATAGAATAAAAAAATCAAAGCTTATACTTGATGGAGCAACGGGTTCAAATTTACAGAAAAGAGGTATGCCGGTTGGTGTCTGCCCTGAGGAGTGGATTATTGAAAACAGCGAAGTTTTAAAGCAGCTTCAGATTGAATATATACAGGCGGGCAGTGATGTTTTGTATGCACCTACATTTTCGGGAAACAGGATTAAACTTGAGGAGTACGGTCTTGATGACAAGCTTTTTGAGATAAACACAAAACTTGTAGAGATTTCTAAAGCTGCCGTTGATGAAGGGCTGACGGACGAGGAGAAGAAAGCAGGCAGAGAAGTCTATATAGCAGGTGACATTACTATGACCGGAAAACAGGTATATCCTGTCGGACCACTTATGTTTGAGGAACTTGTTGACATATATAAGGAACAGATAAGATGCATTGCTGATGCAGGGATTGATTTTATTGTGGTTGAGACTATGATGAGTCTTCAGGAGTGCAGGGCCGCAGTTATTGCGGCTAAAGAAGTTTGTGAGCTTCCTATTATGGTGACGCTTACATTTAATGAGGATGGCAGAACTCTCTATGGTACAAATCCTGAGACGGCGGCTCTTGTAATGACTACTCTTGGTGTCGATGCGGTCGGTGTAAACTGTTCAACGGGACCTGACAAGATGATTGAGATAGTAAAGACGATGACAGAATATGCAGATGTTCCGATTGTGGCAAAGCCAAATGCAGGTCTGCCAAAACTTGAGGATGGTGTCACCATCTATGATATGGGACCTGAGGAATTTGCAAGAGAAATGATGCCGCTTGTTGAGGCTGGTGCAGATGTTGTGGGCGGATGCTGCGGAACAACACCTGAGCATATAAGGCTTTTAAATGAACTTCTTATTGAGAAAGGTTATAAGGACGGCGGCTCTTTTGAAAAGAGAGAGGGAAAAGTCTTAAGGCGAGCATTGTCTACTGAGAGAAATGTGCTGCCGATTGACCTTGACGGAGATTTTCTTATTATCGGTGAGAGGATAAATCCGACAGGAAAGAAAGCACTTCAGGCACAGCTTCGTGAGGGAAGTCTTGATATGGTCTGCGAGATGGCTGAGTCGCAAGAGGAGTTTGGTGCATCTATCCTTGATGTAAATATGGGTATGAACGGCATTGATGAAAAAGAAATGATGCTTAAATGTGTAAATGAACTTACTCTTGTAAGCAACCTTCCTTTGTCAATAGATTCAAGTCATCCGTCTGTTGTTGAGGCAGCACTTAGAATTTATCCGGGACGAGCATTGATAAACTCGATTTCTCTTGAGCCCGAAAAATTTGAAAAACTTATTCCGGTTGCGAGAAAATATGGTGCAATGTTTATCTTACTCCCGCTTTCAGAAGCAGGGCTTCCAAAGGATATTGATGAAAAGAAAGAGATTATTCATACGATTCTTGAGAGGGCATATGAGTTTGGCCTTACAAAAGATGATGTTGTTGTTGACGGTCTTGTCGCTACGATAGGAGCAAACAGAAATGCCGCTAAAGAGACAATGGAAACTATTTCGTATTGCAAAAATGATATAGGAGTGGCAACGGCGTGTGGTCTTTCAAATATTTCCTTCGGACTGCCTGAGAGAATGTTTGTAAACAGTAGTTTTATGAGTATCGCCATAAGCCACGGACTTACTATGGCAATCGCAAATCCGTCACAGGATCTTCTTATGCATTCAATGTTTGCCGCTGACCTTCTTATGAATAAACCTGAGTCAGACACAAGATATATAAACAGGGTTACGGGAAGAAAACTTTCGGTGCTTTCAGGAGACATAGATGCGTCACAGGTTACGGCACAGGCAGGAAATACCACATCTGCCGCTGATATAGACAGTGATGTGCCAAAAGATGACAAACTTTTTGAAGCTGTTGTCAAGGGAAGAAGCAAAAAGATAGAAGAACTCGTGAGGGAAGCACTTGACAATGGTGCGGACGCACAGTCTATAATAGATAAAAGTCTGATACCTGCGATAACGCATGTTGGAAAACTCTTTGATAAACAGATATATTATCTTCCACAGCTCATATCAAGTGCCGAGACAATGGAACTTGGTATCGGTGTGTTAGAACCGGTGCTTGCACAGAATAAAGATAAAGAGCCTTTGGGTACGATAGTAATGGCAACCGTTGAGCATGATATACACGATATTGGAAAAAATCTTGTAGTGCTCATGCTTAAAAATTATGGTTATGATGTTATCGACCTTGGAAAAGATGTCCCGGCAGAGACTATCATAGAAGCTGCAAAGGAGCATAATGCGGATATAATCGGTCTTTCGGCACTTATGACAACCACTATGATGGAGATGAAAAAGGTTGTAAATCTTGTAAAAGAAAATAATATGGATACGCTTGTCATAATTGGCGGAGCAGTTATAACACAGGGATTTGCTGATGAAATAGGAGCAGATGGTTATTCGGAAGATGCCCAGAATGCAGTTGAGGTTGTTGGAAAACTTCTT
Organism: Clostridium sp. AM27-31LB; assembly: GCF_003480745.1. Lineage (NCBI taxonomy): Bacteria > Bacillati > Bacillota > Clostridia > Eubacteriales > Clostridiaceae > Clostridium > Clostridium sp. AM27-31LB. The sequence goes on from NZ_QUJS01000008.1 coordinate 167,248, forward strand.
GCCGAGAGAGACAAAAATAAATAATGAAATGTTTGCGTATGTAATGAGATTTTTTATTTTGGGTGTCGAAAACAATAGCGAAAATAAGTGATAAATAAATTGTTGGCATGGTGATAAAAAATAATTACATAGACTTACAAAAAGAAAGGTGTAAAATATGGGAAACAGTGTAGATGTTGTTATACCGATATATAAAGCGGGCAATGATTTTGTAAAAATGCTTGAAAAACTTTATAAGCAGAGCAAAAGACCGGAACACATATATCTTTTACAGACGATAGAGAGTAAAGACGAAAAGCTGTTTGATAAAGAAAAATGCAGTCACGGACTTGCAAATATAATATCTGTTCATCCGATAAAAAAGTCTGATTTTGACCACGGTGCAACAAGGGCATATGGGGCACTTATGGCGAAAAGTGAATATGTTCTTTTTATGACGCAGGATGCGGTATGTTATGATGATTATGTTATCGAAAATCTTTTAAATGCATTTGATGACAGAAAAGTAGGGATAGCTTACGCAAGGCAGCTTGCAAGAGAAGATGCGGATGAGATAGAGCGGATGACAAGAGAAAATAACTATCCGGAGGAAAGTATCGTAAAAACTAAAAAGGATGAAAAAAAGCTTGGAATAAAAGCTTATTTTTGCTCGGATGTATGTGCAATGTATAGACTTGATGTATATAAAAAACTTGGCGGATTTGTCAAGAAAACGATATTTAATGAAGATATGATAATGGCATATAAAGAGATGCAGGCAGGATTCAGCGTTGCATATATGGCGGATGCAAAGGTTATCCATTCACATTCATATACTTGTAAACAGCAGTTTGTAAGGAGCTTTGACCTCGGTGTGTCACAGAGACAGTATCATGAGATATTTGATAATATTTCTTCTGAAAAAGAAGGGGCAGGCTATGCCAAAAAAGTTATAATCCGTCTTTTGAAAAATGGAAAATTTATAAAGACATTTTATTTTATGATGCAGTGTGGCTTTAGGCTGTTTGGATATAAGCTTGGAAAAAATTATGAAAAACTTCCAAAGAAAATGGTACTTGCCTGCACAATGAATAAAGAATACTGGAAATAAAATAAAAGCTGAGTTTTGGCAGTTGACGGTTCATTAATCTAAGAAATGAAAGACTGAACTGTTAAAATAAAAAAGGGGAAAACGCTGGTTTTCTGCTGTGTTACGAACATTTTCACAGACATTAAAAAAGAACATATGGCACAGTTTGTATATAAGCTATGCTATATGTTCTTTTATTTGTGTTCTGTTTTAGTCCTTTTCAACAGTTGGATTAAAATTTTTATTTTCACCTGTTGAAATATTGTAGTAGTATGCTGTTTTTCCCTCATAGTCTTCATAGAAAACATAATCGGAGATTATATGTATAAAATTGAAATTGCCTGCAGCAATCTGCTCATTTGTGCCGGTACTCATATCATACATATATATACCATTGTTTTGACCGTTATCAACTTGATAGAAAATAATGTTGCCATCATTTGTGATATTATATGTGGCAAGTTTATATTGGACTATAGTTTCGGCAGAACCACCATCAAGTCCGATACGGCACAAATTATAGTTTTGATTCATGTTAAGAAAATATATGTAGTCGCCTGATTTTATAACAGATGTACAGTTGCCATTGTATATGACTTTGTCATTGGCACCTGAAATATCCATTGAATGAATATTATGTTCTTTTGCCCAGCCGGAATAATAAATAGTGTTACCGGAAACAGAATAAGGCGATATGGCTTCTCTTTTAAGAAGTTTATTTTTTGAACCGTCTATTTTCGCTGAATAAAGTTCAAGACCTTTTTTATGGTCATAATGCTGGTAATATACATGATTTCCATAAAGGCAGGCTACTTGAGTAGGGTCTTCATAAAGCCTTGATAAATCAGTACCGTTTTTTGTTATTCTGAAAAGTCCGGTAGTACTTAAAGACAACAGTGCATTATCAGATTTTTTGAATTTATCATTTCTTCTGGTGTAAAAAATGTAATTTCCGGCAGCATTTATATAACTTACCTTGTCATTATAGACTTTTTTTATTTTGCTGAGGTTTGCATTCATTTTGTATAGTTTATTATGGTCGTTTGGATTGGCAAAATAAATCACATCGTCTGCCTGTGTGAAAAGACCACCATTTAAAAGATTGCCACTTGTATTGCCGGTAGTGGATGAATCACTGTATAATTTGACTTTCCCTTTTTTTATTATAAGAATAGATATGACAGCGACAGCGGCAAGTATTAATATACTTGCTAAAATTCTTTTTATTAAGCTTCCTTTTTTCAATATACCAGCCCTCCCTGTGTTAGATAGATTAGGTTGTAACGAAACTTATTGACTGCAAAGACATAGCAAATAGTTTCGTAAAAACTTATTATATAACTGCTATTCATTTTTGGTATGTGCAACAACAGTTACATATTTATTATAACCTATCTATAAAAGTGTGACAATAGCAATGCCGATTGTTTTTATATAAGATGTGCAAGGCTGAACTGTTACTATAAGATTTGGAATGTAAAACAGATGGAAAAACTTTGTATTTATTCGAGCGAATTTATGATATAATGAACACAAAAGTGTTCATATTAAGAGTTTCTAACGAAACTCCATTATGTGCAAAAAGCTTGCACAAATTTATGATATAATGAGTACAAAAGTGATAATAATCAGGAGGACGAAGTATGTTAAGTTTACCGGCTATTTTTAGCGACCATATGGTATTTCAGAGAGAAAAAAATATATTACTTTGGGGAGAAAGTGATGAAAAAAATGTTACAGCAGTAATAGATGAAAAAAAAGTAAGTTCAGATGTAAATAACGGCAGATGGGAGATTGAACTGCCGCCGATGGCAGCAGGCGGACCTTATGAACTTGAGGTGTCGGATGGAGTACAGACTAAAAAATATACAGATATAATGATAGGTGAGGTATGGCTTGCCGGAGGTCAGTCTAATATGGAGCTTGAACTTCAGAACAGCATGAACGGACAGGAAGTTTGTGCAAATGTAAAAGATGACGGTGTAAGGTATTATTATACACCGAAAGTGTCATGGGTCGGAGATGAACTTTTTGAAGCAGAAAAAAAGAGTGAGTGGCAGCATTGCACACCTGATAATTGCAAAAACTGGTCTGCCGTTGCATACTATTTTGCAAAAGAGCTTTCAAAAAAACTTGGAGTGACGGTCGGTATTATCGGCTGCAACTGGGGCGGAACTTCGGCTTCATGCTGGACGAGCAGGGAGTTTATGGAGCAGGAGACACTTTTAAAACCTTATCTTGATAAATATGACAATGCGGTTAAGGGACAAAATCCAGAGGAGTACATAAAATCCAGAGAAGAATATATTAAATATCAGGCAGAGTTTGATAAGAATGTCGGTCATTATTATGAGACTGCCAAAAATCCTACATGGGATGAGGCGATAAGCCTTTTTGGAGAAAATCAGTATCCGGGACCTATGGGACCAAGAAATGAGACAAGACCGAACGGACTTTACGATTCGCTTCTTAAGAGGGTAATGCCTTATACGCTCAGAGGATTTTTATATTATCAGGGCGAGGAAGATGACCATATGCCTTATACATATTATACGATGCTTTCAACACTTATAAGACAGTGGCGTCATGACTGGAGAGATGAGCAACTCCCATTTATGATTGTTCAGCTTCCTATGTTTAAGAATGATGGAGAGCCTGATTACCATAACTGGCCGTTTATACGAGAAGCCCAGATGCGTGTGTTTAAGACTGTTAAAAACACAGGAATTGCAGTCATACTTGACAAGGGCGAGTATGGAAACATTCATCCGGTACAGAAAGATGTTGTTGGAGAGAGACTCTGCGAGCAGGCACTTTATCATGTATATAAAAATGATAATGAAAAGAGTGCATTTGGACCGATATACAAGTCGTATGAAAAAGACGAAGAAAAAATGATACTTCATTTTGATTATGCAGATAATGGCATGGAATGTAAGGGAGAGAAACTTATAGGATTTGAGATTGCAGGTGATGATAAGAAATATTATAAAGCAGATGCCAAGATTGCAGGAAATGATATTGTAGTATCGGCATCTGAGGTAGATAAGCCTAAATATGCAAGATACTGCTGGACAAATTATTCAGAAGTGACATTATTTGGCAAAAATGGAATACCTGCCGCACCGTTTAGAACAAGTTGTGATGACGGGGCAGTTGCGACCGGCAGCAGAAATGAAGGATTGTGGAAAAATGCCGAGGTTGACTAAATGGTGGTTTTGCAGTATAATCAAGCGATATGAATATGAATTTATGGAGGATTTAAGATGGCTGGAAAGAAAAATCTTATGACTCGTGAAGGTCTTAAGGCACTGGAAGATGAGTTAAACGACTTAAAATTAAATAAAAGAAAAGAAGTAGCACAGAAAATCAAGGAAGCAAGAGAGCAGGGAGACTTGTCAGAGAATGCTGAGTATGATGCTGCAAAAGATGAGCAGCGTGACATAGAAGCGCGTATCGAAGAAATCGACAATATCCTTAAAAATGCTGAGGTAGTAGAGCATGACGAGGGAGATGCTGACAAGGTTAATGTAGGTGCTACGGTAAAGATTAAAGATATTGAGTTTGGTGATGAGATGGAGTATAAGATCGTAGGTTCAACAGAGGTTGACTGTCTTAATAATAAAATCTCAAATGAATCACCTGTCGGAGCTGCACTTATAGGGGCAGCAAAAGGTGATATTATCGAGATAGAGACACCAAATGGTGAAATGATAAAATATGAAGTAATGAGCGTAAGCAGATAATAATAAAAACGGAAGGAGTAATAAAAGTGGCAGAACAGCAGAAAAAACCACAGACACAGCAGGATTTAAACCAGCTTTTAAAGGTAAGAAGAGAGAAACTTGCTGCATTACAGGAAGCAGGAAAAGATCCGTTTGAGATTACAAAGTATGATCAGACGCATCATTCGGATGAAGTAAAAGAACTTTACACAGCACATGAAGAGAAACTTCTTGCTGGCAGAGTTAAGCCTGATACAGAGGGAATGGACGAAGCGGAAGCCCGTAAAGTAATAAATGATGATTACAATGAAAGAAGAGCAATAATGGATGCATCTCCTATTCAGGTATCGGTGGCAGGCCGTATGATGTTTAAGCGTGTCATGGGAAAAGCATCATTTTGTAATATTCAGGATCTCAAAGGAAAAATACAGATATATGTGTCCAGAGATTCAATTGGAGAAGAGCCGTATGCTGTATTTAAAAAATCAGATATTGGTGATATCTATGGCATAAAAGGTTATGCATTTAGAACAAAAACAGGAGAGATTTCCATACATGCGGAAGAATTGACACTGTTATCGAAATCCCTTCAGATTTTACCTGAGAAATTCCATGGTCTTACAGATACAGATGTACGTTATCGTCAGAGATATATTGACCTTATTATGAATGAGGAAAGTAAAAATGTATTTGTAAAGAGATCACTTATGATGAAAGAAATCAGAAATTTCCTTGCATCAAGAGATTTCATGGAAGTAGAAACACCTATGCTTGTATCTAATGCCGGTGGAGCAGCCGCAAGACCATTTGAAACACACTATAATGCACTCAATGAGGATGTAAAGCTTCGTATTTCGTTAGAATTATATTTAAAGAGACTTATAGTAGGCGGACTTGAAAGAGTATATGAGATTGGACGAGTATTCCGTAACGAAGGCGTAGATACAAGACACAACCCGGAGTTTACTCTTATGGAACTTTATCAGGCATATACAGATTATGAGGGAATGATGGAACTTACAGAATCAATGTTCCGTTATCTGGCAGAAAAAGTAGTAGGTTCAACAAAGATTTCATATAATGGTGTTGAAATTGATCTTGGCAAGCCATTTGCAAGAATGACAATGAATGAGGCAATTTTAAAATATGCAGGCATTGATTTTGATAAGGTCGAAAGTGATGAGGCAGCAAAAAAACTTGCAGATGAGCATCATATCGAATATGAGGAACGTCACAAGAAAGGTGATATTATTAACCTGTTCTTTGAGGAGTATTGCGAGAAAGAGCTTATACAGCCTACATTTATCACTGACCATCCAATAGAGATTTCTCCACTTACAAAGAAGAAACCAACAGACCCTACAAAAGTAGAGCGTTTTGAGCTTTTCTGTAATACATGGGAGATGTGTAATGCATATTCAGAGCTCAATGATCCGATAGACCAGAGAGAGCGTTTTGCACAGCAGGATGCTAATGCAGATGCAGGAGATGATGAGGCAGAGCATACAGACGAAGATTTCTTATATGCACTTGAACTTGGTATGCCACCAACAGGCGGAATCGGATACGGACTTGACAGACTTTGTATGTTACTTACAGATTCGCAGGCAATCAGGGATGTATTGTTGTTCCCAACAATGAAGTCTGTAGGTGTATCAAAATCTGCTAACAAGCCGGTTGCTGAACCTAAGGAAGAAAAGATTGACTTCTCTAAGGTAGAGGTTGAACCACTATTTAAGGATTTTGTTGATTTTGATACATTCAGTAAGTCTGACTTTAGAGCAGTAAAGGTTAAGGAATGTACAGCAGTTCCTAAGTCAAAGAAACTTCTACAGTTTACTCTTGATGACGGTACAGGTACTGACAGAACCATTTTAAGCGGTATTCATAGCTTTTATGAGCCGGAAGAACTGGTTGGAAAGACTCTTATTGCTATCACAAATCTTCCACCGAGAGCTATGATGGGCATTGACTCTTGTGGTATGCTTCTCAGTGCTATCCACAAAGAAGAAGGCGAAGAAAAGCTTCATCTTCTGATGGTAGATGACCACATTCCGGCAGGTGCAAAGCTCTATTAAGATGATGTAAAGATGTACCGTTTTACCAAATAGACGGGACGTACTTCATTTGATAAAAAATGAAAAAACAGCGATTTACATCAAACTTACATCTTTTCGTATGTTGATGTTTGTGCTATTCTTAGTGATGATAGGATTAATAACCGAGCAGTTAAAACCCTTATCACG
>NZ_QUJS01000009.1:0-408 GCF_003480745.1 Clostridium sp. AM27-31LB
TTCATTTATGAAATGAAGTAAACACAAGCTGCATAGCAGCGACTGACAGCTTGCTGTCAAGTTTACGAATGTAATAAATGAGAGGCTGAACTGTTACAATTAATATGATAATTCAAAACTTTTTCATATGGTAACATAATGTTTCCATATTTTCTATTTGCATTTTTCACATATTTATCCTTTTTCTTTTGTCTATTTTATACAAAGAGATTTTTTTGATGATAAATCTTGTGCTTTTTATTATTGATTATCTTCTTATTTTCAATTTGAAAAGCATACGATAAGAGGACTGAAAAAGATGAAGATATTTATGACCGTAACATTTATAATACAGCTTACATTAGCAAAAGCAAAAATAGAGTCAGGGATAACAAATGGACTTGCATTATCCTCTCTTTTTTTGTACTA
>NZ_QUJS01000009.1:418-618 GCF_003480745.1 Clostridium sp. AM27-31LB
CTTTTGTCTATTTTATACAAAGAGATTTTTTTGATGATAAATCTTGTGCTTTTTATTATTGATTATCTTCTCATTTTCAATTTGAAAAGCATACGATAAGAGGACTGAAAAAGATGAAGATATTTATGACCGTAACATTTATAATACAGCTTACATTAGCAAAAGCAAAAATAGAGTCAGGGATAACAAATGGACTTGCA
>NZ_QUJS01000009.1:628-144796 GCF_003480745.1 Clostridium sp. AM27-31LB
ATTTATAATACAGCTTACATTAGCAAAAGCAAAAATAGAGTCAGGGATAACAAATGGACTTGCATTATCCTCTCTTTTTTTGTACTATTGTGTAGAATACACACTGACACCAAGAGTGTTTGGTGCAAATGATATTTTACCCCTTTACAACATTTAATGCGGATATTTACAATCTGCTCTGCTAGTACACTAGAGGAAATATCCAACCCGCTGCTTATTATGCTCTATGCAATAGCAATGTGGATTTACCTGATAATGTTAAATAAATATTTACTGGAGGATTTATATGCGACTTAGAAATGTCAAAGGTTCTCAGGAAAAAATTCTTGAAAACCCTTATACTATACAAACTGATGGAACAAACGGTGAAGATTACAAAGGTCTTTGGAACAAAAACATATTTAAAAACGATAATCCAATTCATATTGAAATAGGTATGGGTAAGGGACAGTTTATCATGGGACTTGCTGCTGAAAATCCTGATATAAATTATATTGGTATTGAAAAATATTCGAGCGTTCTTGTCCGTGCACTTGATAAGAGGGAATCACTAGAAACCGATAATCTTATGTTTTTACGCATGGATGCCGAGGATATTGCAGAATATTTTGCTCCGGGCGAAGTGTCCCGCATATATCTTAATTTTTCTGATCCGTGGCCGAAAGACCGCCATGCCAAACGGAGGCTTACATCTTCACAATTTCTTGCACGATACGATAAGATTTTGGCTAAAGACGGACATATCCAGTTTAAAACCGACAACCGCCCTCTTTTTGATTTTTCTCTTGAAGAAATAAATGATGCCGGCTGGACTATTGATATGTATGATTTTAATCTCCACAAAAATGGTCCTGCAAAGGATAATATTATGACCGAATACGAAGAAAAATTCTTCAATCAGGGTAAACCTATTTGCAAACTCATATGTCACAGATAAAAATCAAATACTAGTGTATCATTGATTTTCAGCTAAATAACGCAGGGTAAATTTTCATTCTGCAAGGCGGAGGAATGAGCCGTAGCGGGCTACGGCGATTGACAACAACACAGCAGATGGAAATTTATGCAAGTTATTTGGCGAAATGTCATTGATACAGTACACTAGGCATAAACTTAGCAAACTAATCTCTACTTCCGAGCAGTAAGCTGCCCGGAAGTAATACAATTTATTGAATCGACCCTTTATCTTCCACTTTTAATGCCTTTATCTCTTTACCACTGAGCCTGTATGATATAACTTTATTAAGCAAAAATGCAAATACTGCTACCATCGGAACTCCAATAAACATACCAACAACACCAAAATACGCTCCTCCGACAGTTATTCCGAATATTACCCATATCGGACTTAACCCTGTTGACTGGCCTAGAAGTCTTGGTCCTAATATAAGTCCGTCAAACTGCTGTAATATAAATATCATTATCACAAATATAAGTGCATCTTTAGGACTTGTGCAAAGATATATCAATACTCCCGGTACTGCCCCTATAAATGGTCCAAAATATGGTATCATGTTTGTTATTCCGACAATAACGCTTATAAGCACTGTGTATGGCAAATGAATTATATTCATTATGACACAACAAAGACAGCCTATTATGAGCGAGTCTATAGCTTTACTTATAAGAAATGCACTGAATATGTCATTACATTCTCCTAGTGTCTTACATATCGTATCACCTTTTGTTTCACTAAAGACCGAATAAACCAGTCTCTTTCCCTGATGTTTAAATGTTTCTCTCCCCACAATCATATAAACCGATATTATAAGTGCAAGTAATATATTTATCATGACTTTCACGATAGATACAGAAATAGAAAACACCATCGGTATTACATTTCCCACAATATTCGTTCCATATTTTATAAGATTTGGAACCATTTCATTAAGCTTTTCACTTACAAAATCCGTGTCAATTTCCGGATATTTCTCATGAAGATTTGCAAGCATATCTATAATATTATTATATACCACCGGTATGTTGTTTGTCAGCTCAGTAATACTTTCACCAATTTGAGGAATTACAAATACAAATGCTACTGTAACAAATCCTACCAGAAGTAAATATGATAACAATAATGATAACATTCTGACCGGTTTTGCAGTTTTCTTTCCTCTCACTGACTTTTCAAACAAACCATATATCTTTTCATATATAGGCGAAACAAAATATGCAATGATAACTGCTACAAAAAACGGTGACAACACTCCTAAAAAGTTCATGATAAATGCCTTTGTTGCACCCCAGTTTTGCATCATAATAAATATTATCGCTCCCCAGAATATAACAAACAATGCATATAGACAGACTTTAAGATACTTTTTATCAAAATTAAACCATCCGACTGTTTCCCTGACTTTTTTTCCAGTGAAAGTCAAAATCTTTTCTTCCTTAATAATATCTTTTTCTTCTATGATATTTTCACTATTTGCATCAACAGGTTTGCTCTGACCATCTGCATACCGTCCTTTTTTCATATCCTCACCATCTTTTTTCTGCCATGTTTTTTTGTTTTCCATAATATCCACCATTCCCGAATGTCTTTATTTATATTGTCATTGATTACAATAATCTATGATTACATATAATCTATGATTATATATAAATTATACCACTCTTTATTGTTTTTAAACTTTGTATTATAATAATAACAAATCATCACAATTTTAACAGTACCGATTTGCAATTTTAATCAAATTTTAAGAACGGTTCAGCTATAAAAGGATAATTTTCGATATAATAGACTTGTTTATTGTATTATTGCTTCTATTTTTATTGTAGAATTGTTACAAAATACAAGCAGTTTATTCGGATACTAATTTCATTGACAAATATAGTATAGTGCAAAATCACTGCTAATGCAGGATTTTAATCCACAAGCTTTGTGTCTGTGCACACCTGACACAGCTTAGTGTGATGTTAATGATATATTAATACAAAATAATTGATGTGTGCAGAAATGAGGTTTATTATGACAGATGCTCTTATTTTTTTGGCACCGGGATACGAAGAAGTAGAAATGCTTACAGTTGTTGATATGGTGCGCCGTGCCGGACTTGTGATAGATATGGTTTCTATCACTGACACACTCGAGGTTACAAGTTCACACAATGTTACTATCAAGGCAGACAAACTTTTTAAAGAAGCTGATTTTGACAGTGCTAAAATGATTATTCTTCCGGGCGGTATTCCGGGAACACCTAATCTTTTAGCTTATAAACCACTTACCGACAAAATCCTGGAGTTTAAAGAAAACGGTAAGCTGCTTTCCGCTGTTTGTGCCGCACCTACAGTTTATGGTCAGCTTGGCATTTTAAAAGACCATAAAGCTACCTGCTATCCGGGCCAGGAAGTTAATCTTAATTGTGCCGAATATCTCACCGAACCTGTTGTTATTGACGGACAGTTCACGACAAGCCGTGGCATGGGTACCTGCATTGAATTTGCAGGAGCTATTATCACACGCCTGAAAGATAAAGAAACTGCTGACGATGTAAAGGCAAAAATTATTTATAATATGTAAAAAGAGTATAAACAAAAAACGGAAGCGAATATTTAACAATATTCGTTTCCATAAAAGAGCAAAAACAGCGTTTTGCTCCTGGCATCACACTACTTTACAAACATTTTCCTATACAATAAAAAAGGACACGCACACTTTGGCACACCTCTGAAATCATATTTCCAGAACGGTGTTTTCATTGTGCAATGTCCTTTTTATTATATTCTTATAAAATCATGCTTCACTGCCCGTTTATAAGCACAGTCGCTCTATGCTCCGTCAACAGGAATTTTTGACTCAAGCCAACATCCTTACCCACCACTTATTGCCCTACACACTAAAAGCGTGGTGTAATAATCATCTGCCTTCAGGATTACTTAAATTTAACTGTCTTGTTCTGTTTTGCAAGTAATTTCTTGTTTGCTGCTGCAGCAGTTCCCTTTACTTTAACTGTCTTGCATCCCTTGAAAGAGTTCTTTGTTACTGAGCTGAGCTTAACACCGATTGTTAAAGTCTTAAGCTTTTTGCAATTTACAAATGTATCCTTTCCGATAGATTTTACTTTCTTTCCAAGCGTTACTGCCGTAACCTTTGATGCCCCTTTAAACGCACCTGCTTTGATGCTTGTAACAGCGTATGACTCTGTTCCGACTTTGATAGTGTCTGCAACTTTTAATGTTTTTGCTTTTTTGTCAAATCCTGTTACCTGAACTTTTCCTGTTGTTTTCTTGTCTGTTCCTTCTGTATATGTAGCTGCTGTTGTCACCTTATATGTAACACCGCTCTTTTTTATTGTCTTGCCTTTTGCAAGTCCTACTGTTTCTGCTTTGTAAGACTTATCAAAGTCAACACCCTTTACATCAAATGTGATTGAAAGGCTCTTTGAAGGTAATTTTGTAGAAAGATCTCCATTTACTTTGTCAGCTGGATTGTTGTATGTGCATACGCTCATCAGCATATAATAATCTTTCTGATCATATTTCTGCACTGCTTTATCCTGAGTTGCTACAACTTCACCGTCAACAGAATATTTTACATTTGTAAACTCTACACCTTTCATTGCTGCCGGAATGTCTGTTATAACATAAGCCATGTTTATACTTGTCTGCTTTGAAAAATCAAGATTATCTATAGTAACCGTATAAGTACCATCTTTGTCGATTTTTGCATTTGTCATACTTGCATCATGTTTACCCGTATTTGTTGCCATATACTGAGTGAGGCAGTCATAATCTTTACTTTTTATTCCCTGATCCTCATTCTCAACAAATTTTCTATATGCCCAATCCGGGTCTCCTGCTGACTCAAATCCAAGTATAGCATTGTATGTATGCTTTGCTTCTGTTGTTGTGTCTTCTGCTGAAGCTTTGTTTACACCTGCTGCTGAGCCAAGTGAAACTACCATAGCTGCAGAAAGAGCTGCCGCTAAAATACCTTTAATCTGTTTTCTCATAATAATTTCCTACCTTTCTATACTTATGCACTCTCGGTATCTTCTCAAAACGAGTCATTTCGGCTGGATTTCCGATATACTGTTTCCATTTTCTCGTCGTACACACCGTGTACGCACTGCGAAAATGTCATTGTATATCAATAATCCATCTCGAAATTCTTCGTTCAGAAGATTCCGAGAGTACATTACTTTTAGGCACTGTGCCTTTAGTTTCATTCATTATAACATTTATTTCTGTCAAAAAAACCACATTAAATTTAATTATTGTTGCACTAAAAATTCGATTGTTTGAATGACATAATTTTACTTCTGCTCCATCATTCTGCTCCACGCTCTCGCATCAAGCTTTTCCTCGTAAGCATCTGCTGCCGCATCATATTCTTCTTCGTCATCTATGTCTTCCATCTCAAAATCATCATTTCCGAGGTCTTTCAGTCTAAACACATAATATTCCGTGACATTTTCCACATCCCCTGGGATTGCGGCACAATATGTCTTTCCGTCAACTTCATAAATTTCATCTATATAAAAATCTCTGTCAACTCCATCTTCATCCGTAAGTGTCACCATCGTTTCCTCATAATCATAATTACTGTTTTTTGCCATAAAAATCCTCATTTCTGCACACATTTTTTGTATAACAAGTTTGTGCCAGGTGTACGCAGACACAAATCTTGTATGTGAAAAATTTTATTTTTCACACAATCTTCTTTAAAACTTAATAATTGTTTTCTTAATACCAAATACATATATATTATGTACCATTTTATTTTAACAAATATATATAATTTTAACAAACATACTATAAACTATTAAAGCGTATATTTGCAATCCGCTCTGTTGTCTGCTCATAATTGTTTTTTACATTATAACAGGTATATATTATGATGCAAAGGTTAAAATCGAACATTAACACATCAATATGTGAAAAACAGTAACAGTCCGGTCATAAAAATATAATCGTTAATATCTGAGCTTGCTCATTGTATTGCTGATTATATTTTTATGGTAAAATAGCCTTTCATTTATATATGAGGTAAACATAAGCTGCGTAGCAGCGACTGACAGTTTGCTGGCAGGTTTATGATTGTAATAAATGGAAGGCTGAACTGTTACGAAAAACATATTTACATAGCCTCCGATTACATATGCTCAGAACTAGGTTCGAATATTTTGAACTGTTACCTTTAATTTCTTTTATTGTTTTATTTTTCTTGAACTTTTTTTGAACCAGTGATATTATAATATTATGATATAAAGTTCAAAGTCAGACACCGGCTATAAGATAAAAAGTGTTTGCAGAAATGAGGTTTTTTATGAATAAAACAGAAAGCGTCGCGGCACGCCTTAAATATATTATGAATCAGCGTGGTTTAAAACAGGTTGATGTCCTCAACCTCGCCATACCATATTGTGAAAAATATAATGTCAAGCTTGCCAAAAATTATTTAAGCCAATATTGCAGCGGAAAAAATAAGCCCGGAAAAGATATATTAAATGTGTTAAGTCTTGCCCTTGATGTTAATCCGGCTTGGCTGCAGGGATTTGATGTTCCACAGGAGTTTTCAGGTGCAGAAAGCAGCATAAAAGAGGATATTTCAAAAAATCGCTACAATCGTACCGGAGATGATAACTTCGGCAAAAAAACAGATACCACTCAGGCATCTGCGACAGATTTTAAAAATAATAACTCAGCGGATATTTGTAAAAACAATAAAACATCAGATAATAATACAAATAACAACTCACGAAATAATTTTAACAGTGATAAACCGTCAGACAATTCTGAGAAAGGATATGCAAAAATGAAAACTTTAAAAAAATCTTCAAAACTTGATAATGTACTTTATGATGTAAGAGGTCCCGTTCTTGATGAGGCTAACCGAATGGAAGCCGAGGGTTCAAAAATCCTTAAACTTAATATCGGAAACCCTGCTCCTTTTGGATTTGAAGCCCCGGAAGAAGTTCTTATAGATATGCGTCACGAACTTGAATATTCACAGGGATATTCTGATTCAAAGGGTATTTATACGGCAAGAAAAGCAATCATGCAATATGCACAGCTTAAAAATATTCCTAATGTGACTATAAATGACATATATACCGGAAACGGTGTAAGCGAACTTATCAATCTCTGTATGCAGGCACTCCTCAACAACGGAGATGAAATTCTTATTCCGTCACCTGATTACCCCCTCTGGACAGCTACCGCAACACTTGCCGGTGGTAAAGCTGTTCACTATATATGTGATGAACAATCTGAATGGTATCCTGATATTGAAGATATGCGAAGCAAGATTACAGATAAGACAAAAGCTATCGTTATCATCAACCCTAACAATCCTACCGGTGCCCTCTACCCTAAGGAAATTCTTGAACAGATTGTTGAACTTGCAAGAGAACATCAGCTTATGATTTTCTCTGACGAAATCTATGACAGACTTGTCATGGACGGTGAAAAACACATTTCAATAGCATCACTTGCCCCTGACCTTTTCTGCATAACTTTCAGCGGTCTTTCAAAATCACATATGATTGCAGGCTTTAGAATAGGCTGGATGATATTAAGCGGTCGAAAAGATATTGCAAAAGACTATATCGAGGGATTGAATATGCTTTCTAATATGCGACTCTGCTCAAATGTTCCTGCACAGTCAATTGTTCAGACTGCACTTGGCGGATACCAGAGCGTTGAAACTTATATCCAGCCGGGCGGAAGAATTTTTGAACAGAGAGATTTTATCTACAAGGCTTTAAACGATATTCCGGGAGTATCTGCCGTAAAACCTAAAGCAGCATTTTATATTTTCCCTAAACTCGACATTAAAAAGTTCAATATTTTAAATGATGAGAAATTTGCTATTGATTTTCTCCGTGAAAAGAAAGTCCTTATCGTTCCCGGAAGCGGATTTAACTGGGAAAGTCCTGACCACTTCCGTGTTGTTTATCTTCCACAGCTTTCAGTTCTTGAAAAGTCTATGGAGGGACTCAAGGATTTTCTTTCTCATTACAGACAGTAAACCATACAAAATCAACATTAAAATAAAAATCGTAACCCACTCCGATACTGCTTATAACACGATTAATTGCTGCTGCAACATATCAGAAAAAGCTTATATCCCTAATAGCGTTTTACCCTGGCATCACGCTTCATTATGAGCATTTTCCTATACATCAAAAAAAGTCCCCGGCTTATTGCTATACGCAATAAGCCGGGGACTTCCTTGATATTTCATTAGATTTTAAACCTCTTAACATTTTCATTCAGTTTAACCGCTATCTCATCAAGCATATTTGCATTCTGTGATACATCTTCCATTATTGAACCTACCTCGCTTGCTGAAGCAGATGTTTCTTCTGCACTTGCTGCATTTTCTTCTGCTATTGCTGAAAGACTCTGCACAACGTCAACAACTCCGGCTCTTGCCTCATCAAGTTTTCTTGTCTTGTCTGTAATTTTTTCAACACTTTCTATAGACTCTGCAATTCCTTTTTCAACATTTTTAAACGCTTTCTCAGTCTGAGACACATTTTCACTCTGCTGATTCATTACCTCTTTTACTTCATCCATAGTCTGTACACTCTCTTGAGCATCATTTACAAGTTCACTGATAACTTCCGTAATCTGCGTTGTGGCATCTGCCGACTGCTCTGCAAGTTTTTGTATCTGATTTGCGACAACTGCAAATCCTCTGCCCTGCTCGCCTGCTCTTGCCGCCTCAATGCTTGCGTTAAGTGAGAGAAGTGTAGTTTCTTCTGCTATTTCCGAAATCATATCCGTCGCAACTTTAATCTTTGCAGCCGATTCATTTGTTTTCTGTGTCTGCTCCCCTATAATATGAATAGCTTCCATTGTCTTTTGATTGATTTTTTCAAGTTCAGCAAGAATACTCATTGCATTTTCGCTTGCCTTATGCATATCTGCCGCATTATCTCCAAGCTGCTCGACTTCAGTTGACGCCTGCTCTATCATTTTTCCCATAACAATAACATTTTCCGTAGCGGACTGGGTTTCCTGTGCCTGTGATGACGCTCCGTCTGCTATACCTGTGATAGCTGTCTCCACCTGTCCGGCAGCCGTTGATGACTCATTTGCACTATTCTTCAATGCCTCGGCAGCCTCACCTAAACTTTCACTATATGCACGGATTTCCGCCATAACTTTTACTATAATATTCTTCAATTCGGTAATCGACCTCAACATTACACCGACTTCATCTTTTCTGTTAAGCATCTTTTTATCCGAAGAAACATCTTCACTGAAATCGAGGTTTCCAAGTTTCTCAACAGTGTCCGTTGCACTTATAATCGGTGCAACTATCTTTCTCGTGACAAATATTGCAGCTATAAGGCACAAAACCATTGCAAAAATACTTCCTTTTACAGTCGATGTTACAATAGAAGTTGTCCCTGATAATGCCTGTTTTTTATTTGCATTTACAACAAGAATAAAGTCCTTGCTTTTACCTACATAAATTCCTGCATATTTTGTTTCACCATTAAAATTATATTGAACCACTTCCGGCTGCGGTCTGTTTTCTGACTTTAATTTTGAAATAACCCCTTTTACAACTGAATTTTCAACAGGTTTTCCTATTTTGTCGGCAGTAGGATGATACAGCATAGTTCCGTCACCATCTACAATATATGTATAACTGTCTTTTACACCTTTTATTTCTACATTTCCGACAATCCTTGAAAGATTTCCACCCGACATAACCGAATCATAAGATGACATTCTTATCTGATTGTCAATACCCTCACCTGCAACCATCGCTACATCTAGCATATAGTTTGATGTAAGTTCTGATATGTTTGATGATGATTTAGGTATAACCGTCCATAGATTAAGTACCACGGTAAGCACTACCGCTGCCGCTACAAGCAGCAATATCTTTGCTTTTAAAGAGTGCAAAAAGCCTATCCTTTCTATATCTGCCGTTTCACTTTTATTTTTCACATTCCTTTCAATATCCATATTTTTCCTCCATTTTCTCCGTTTTTATTTTATAAAATTCATGCCACCTATCGTATAAGCAATCTTATATAGACCAAAATGTTAATTATATAGTAATTTTATCCTAAAACATACTAAATTTTGACTAACACTTCTGCCTGCTATATAAGCTTGACACTTTCCTCAATATCACCCGACATCATTTGCAAACTCTGGCTCTGTGCAGAAATTTCTTCTGTTGTTGCTGCTATAGCCGCTACTTTCTCGTTTATACTTTCAATGTCATTTACGAGATTTTTAATAAGTTCAATACAAAGCTGCATCTTCGGCAATGTCTCATCTGCCTTATTATTATTTTGAATGATAAGTGTTTTAGTCTCATCTGCAAGTTTGCCAATCTGCCCCGCAACAACCGCAAATCCTCTGCCCGATTCGCCTGCCCTCGCCGCTTCTATCGAAGCATTTAACGATAACATATTTGTCTGACCGGCTATTCCCGTAATATTCTCAGATGTAGACTTAAACACATCGATAAATTCGGATATTACACCGAGTGAATCAGTAAGTTCGTTACATCTTTCAGATATTTCAGAAACCATCTTTGAAATATCTGTCGCTTCACCCGCAGATGTATCGTTTGCCTTTGATAATTCAGCAATCCCACTGCCTATACTTTCAAATTGCTTTACGATTTCTGCTATCATTTCATCCTTTTTTATCTGATTTTCTTTTTCCATTTCACGAAGCTTTGAAATCTCATCCCTCTCATTCTCTACGACACTCTTTATGTAATAAATACAATTTTCTTTTCGATTGATGCCATTGTAAATAGCCTTAACCATCTCTTTACAACTGTCATAACCGTAGCATCCGCAGTCAATACATTGCTGCTCACTCGTAATTTTATTCATATCTCTAAAGATTTCATTCTGCTGTGTTGCCGACGGTGTATTAATATCTATCTTTCTGTCTGTATAATTTCTGACAAAGTCATTGAGGTTAAGATTTTCAAACTGCCTGCATAATGCCTTGTATCTTTCCTGCGGGCTCGCATTTTCAGTCCATGACGATATTTTTTGAACTTTAAATCTAGTTTTTTTCGCCTCAGTCTTTGCAATTTTTCTCTGTCTTGACATTTCAGCATACACTTTCTGCCCGTCAACCCCTGACTGCGTACCCGTTCCAAACAGACATCCGTTTCCGCAGTTGAGTATATCTATCATTATCGGACTATCCGATGACGGTTTATACTCATCCAAAAATCTATATGCTTCATGTTCACCTTCAACCTGTCTGACAGACACATCCTCACCGAGGAACCATTTTACATTTTCCTTTAAGCCGCCAGGCATAGGATACATACTTCCAAGACCATATGCAAGTTCGTCATTGTATTCCCTCGCTGTTTTGTATGCATCACCTATATAATCCATAAAATTGTTAAATGTCACATTGTATGAAATGAGCTGCTCACAATTTTTATCGTTTATCTCTGATTTTTTAGCAATACAAGGTGATAAAAATGCTATCTTTTCCGTGATGTGTTCATATTTTTTCAGATACTTTGCCATGCACATGACCGGACTGTAAACAGGCATCATATATTCTATAAGTTCTTTTCTATACTTCTCTATATAATCTACAACTGCTGGACATGGACTTGAAATCATGCCTTTCTTTCCTGTTTTTTCAAAATATTTGAGATACCCCCATGTGCAAATGTCAGCACCAAAACTTACACTGTAAATGTGTGACACACCGAGTTCCTTTAGATAACCGAGTATCCTTTTATACTGTGTCGGATAATTGGCTATAAATGCAGGAGCAATAACAACGGTTATCTTTTGACCGTTTTTAACAGCATCAAAAAATTCTTTTGTATCATCCGTATATTCCCTTGCATTATGAGTACATACATCTATGCACTCTCCACAGTCTATGCAGGCATCTAAAACAACATTTACCTTATTATTCTCTACCGCACTGTTTGACGGAAAAACCGGGCAATTTCTAATACATTTGTTGCACCCTGTACATAATTCATTTGTATTTATAAAGCTCACACCTATCCACCTTCTTTGCTTAAATCTTATATATGTATTTTACCCTATTTTTTTTCTCATATCAATAAAATATGACAATTTTTACAGTAAATAATAACAGTTCAGCCAAAAAAAGATAAGTCAATAATACACGAGCTTGCTCGATGTATTATTGGCTTGTTTTTTTGGGCTGAACTGTTACCTTAATTTTATATTTTTAATTAAACAGAGTTTTTACCTATATGATATACGCATATTATAATATTTTACACATTTTTGTATATGCCAAGCATTTCACTTCATAAAACCCGACATCATACAGACACCTTTTGCCCCGGCAGCTATACAGCCGCTCATATTTTCCTCAGATATTCCACCTATGGCATAGACATCTATGTCAACGCTTTCGCATACTTCCTTAAGAAATCCAAGTCCTCTCGGTGCAAGCCCTTTCTTGCAGTCCGTGACAAATACATGACCTGCTGTTATGTAGGATGCTCCAAGTTCCTCAGCCATCTTTGCCTGTTCTACTGAATGTGTCGAGACACCTATCACTTCAAAACAGTTTTTCTCTCTTTCTGTCATTTTCTCAAGAATATGAAGCGGAAGATGTATCTTTTTCACTCCGAGTTCGATTGCTTCCTTATAAAAATAATGAAGCACACATGACACTCCTGCATTTTCGCATATCTCAAGGACTTTAACGGCAAGTTCCCTGTATGTAACGGGTGGAAGATCCTTTTCACGAAGTATGATAAAGGCAGGCTGCTTTTTTGCAGCCTCCTCTATCTTTTCAAGAAACGGAGTAAATGAGGACATTTCTTCCCTTTTTTTTGTGAAGTTCATCTTGTCTGTGGTTTCTGCATATGCTTTTGCAAATTTTGTATTTGTGTCTGATTCGCCTGCGGTTTCTGCATATGCTTTCACGAGCCTGCGGTTTGTCACACAAACAACGTTTGTGTTATAAACAATGTTTGTGTTATAAACAACGTTTGTGTTATAAACAATGTTCTTTCTATCCAACATACACATAATCATTGAGGACTGGCTGCAATCCCTCATCCTCCATATCTCCATACATCTCATCAAAACTTCTTGCATCAGAAATTTCAAACTGCTCATCGCCTGCATCTGCATCGTCCTCGCCTGCATATTTGCTCTCATGGTCGCCTATGCCGGTTGATACTCCCGCCGAAACCTTTGTTGCGGCAATTTTTACGATTCCGTCCCTAAAATGTTTCTGCTCTCTTGATGAAACCGTTATTCCGATATACGGCAGGAATATCCTGTATGCACAAAGCACCTGACAAAGCTCTTTTTCGTGCACATCAAGTGGATTTATTTTATCATTATTGATGATAGGGCGAAGTCTCGGACATGAAAGTGAATACTCAACATGAGGATATTTTCTCTGAAGATAGTAAACATGAAGTGCACTTGCAAGTGCATCCTTTCTAAAATCTGAAAGACCTAAAAGTGCTGAGAAACCTACACCTCTCATGCCTCCCATGATGGCACGCTCCTGTGCTTCAAACCTGTAAGGAAATACTCTTTTATGTCCCATAAGATGAAGTGTCTCGTATTTGTCTGAATTGTATGTCTCCTGGAAAACCGTTATATAATCGGCACCGCACTCGTGAAGATACTTGTACTCATCACTGTTTACCGGGTAAATCTCAAGACCTACATTTCTAAAATACTTTGCGGCAAGTTTACACGCTTCACCTATGTATTTAACATCACTTGCACTTCTGCTCTCACCCGTGAGCATAAGTATTTCCTCGATGCCTGAGTCGGCGATGACTTTCATCTCATGCTCTATCTCATCAGCATTGAGTTTCTTTCTGTTAATGTCATTGTAGCAGTTAAAACCACAGTAAACACAATAATTCTCACAATAATTAGCAATATAGAGCGGTGTAAACAAATACACCGTATTTCCAAAATGTTTACTCGTCTCAATCTTTGCCCTCTGTGTCATCTCTTCAAGAAACGGAGCGGCGGCAGGTGACAAAAGAGCCTTGAAATCCTCAACATTGCAAGTCTCACTGTTAAGTGCCCTACGCACATCAACAGCAGTATATTTATCATAATCATATGAATTCATCTGAGAGAGAACCTTATCCATAACATCAGAATTTATCTGCTCCATTCCCTCCATATACTCCATATGATTAGTACGGCAAGATGGGTCAGTCTCTAACTTGTGCTTATGCTCTAAAGCCTTTTCTGACAATTTATCAGAATCTACAAAAAATTGATTTTCAGCCATTTTTCTTCCTCTTTTCCTATATGATGTACTCTCATATTCAATCTAAATTGAAAAAACTATCTTAACTATATTTTACTATGCCGTAACATATAATATAAGCCAATTAAATCCGTAAAGCGGATTGCTCATGAATGCAGTCGTTTTGCGATCTGCGTTCAATATCTTACAAGATTTCATTCGATCAATCCCTCAAAAATCCCGTAAGCGGATCAGAGGCCTGTGCACCTCTCTCAAGCACTCGTCCAAGTCCCGCGAGATATGCACTTCTTCCTGCTTCGATAGCTGACTTAAATGCACCTGCCATTGCCGGAATATCACCAGCCGTCGCAATAGCCGTGTTTGCCATGATAGCGGCGGCTCCCATCTCCATAGCTTCACAAGCCTGTGAAGGTTTTCCGATACCTGCATCAACGATTACCGGAAGATCCGACTCGTCAATTATTATCTGGATAAATTCTTTTGTCGCAAGACCTTTGTTTGAACCTATTGGTGATGCAAGCGGCATGATAGCGGCGGCTCCCGCATTTGCAAGATCTCTCGCTGTATAAAGGTCAGGGTACATATAAGGAAGTACCGTAAATCCCTCTTTTGCAAGAATTTCCGTAGCCTTTACCGTCTCGGCATTGTCAGGAAGAAGATATTTGCTGTCTTTCATTATCTCAATCTTTACGAAATCACCGCAGCCGAGTTCTCTTGACATTCTTGCTATTCTGACTGCTTCTTTTGCATCCCTTGCACCTGATGTATTAGGAAGAAGTGTTACACCCTCCGGAATATAGTCGAGAATATTTTCACTTTTCTTTGTATTTGTTCTTCTTACCGCAAGTGTGATTATCTGTGCACCTGCATTTTCAACAGCCGCTTTGATAAGCTCCATTGAATATTTTCCTGAACCTAAAATAAATCTTGATGAAAATTCTTTTCCACCTAATGTAAATGTATCTTTTGACATACCACTGCCACCTCCAACAAAACTTACTATTTCTACAACATCATTATCTTTTAAAATATAATTTGAATAGTCACTTTTATCAATTATCTTTTCGTTACACTCAACCGCAATATGCGTAACCTTATAATCATTGTCATCAAGGTATTTCTGAATAGTCATACCTGCCGCATTTTCGTCTTTTCCATTAATATGTACCATATATCGCTCTCCTTTAAAATTAGTATTGTCTGAGGACAAGTTATCTTGCTTTACGCATCTGTGCACATCCGCGGAGCTTTTTTTATTATATATGACTTTGTCATATATAATAAAAAAAGCCACACAAAGAAATACACCCGCGGTGGTGTACCCCTTCATGTGACTTAAATATAATGCCATCCACACAAATGTGAATTGCAACTTAAATCTCACTCTGCCGTATATATTAACCCATTTCTAGTGTGAATGTCAAGTGTAGATTTGATTCTTATCTGACTTTTAGTAACAGTTCAACCCTAAAAATATAATCGGTAATATTTAGGCTTGCTCATTGTATTGCTGATTATATTTTTAATTTTCTTTATGGATAAGTGACACAAGCGTTTTTATAAGCTTCTTTATATCTATCGGCTTTGTCAAATGTGCATTCATGCCAGCCTGCATTGTTCTTTTCATGTCCTCATCAAATGCATCTGCTGTCATCGCTATTATAGGGATGCTTTTTGCTCTATCATGCGATGAATTTCTGATTATCTTTGTCGCCTGCATACCATCAATTTTAGGCATTCTGACATCCATAAGTATAGCATCATATCTGCCCTCAGCTGATTTTAAATACATATCTACTACTTCCTGACCGTCTTTTGCACGCTCTACATTCATTCCATGTGCTTTCAATATTTCCATTGCAACGGCAGCATTTATATCATTATCCTCTGCCAATAATACATTTTTATCCTTTAAAATACTTTCGTCCGGCTTTACTGCTGAATTTCTTTTTGCTTCATCAATACTATGAACTTCCCTGTCAAAGTCTATCGTAAATGTTGTGCCTTTCATGGGTTCACTCTCACATTCTATAGTTCCACCCATTATCTCAACAAGATTTTTTACAATCGTAAGTCCAAGTCCGGTTCCCTCAACTTTATTTGTAAATTCATTATATTCCTGTTCAAACGGCATAAACATCTTTTTCTGAAATTCTTTGCTCATCCCACAACCATAATCTCTTATTACACAATGAATATGAACAAGTTTTTCATCTATGTCCTCTACCTCCATTATCCAATCGACATAGGAACCGCTGTTTGAAAACTTCAACGCATTATTTATGATATTTACATATATCTGCTTTGTCCTAAGCGGATCTATCTTGATAAGAAAAGATCTGTACTTGCTGAAATCTGCCCTAAGTTCAACATTGTATTTTTTTGCATTTGCCTCTAACATTTTCTTTATTGAACCAACAAAATCCATGCTCTCGACATATTCTTCTTTTAATTCAATCTTATTCTGCTCAATCTTGTTCATATCCAGAATGTCGTTTATTATCTGCAGCAGAAAATTGCCGGAATCAATTATCTGGTCTATGCACTCATCTTTTTTCTTTATCTCCGTGCTCGACCGTCCTATAGCCGCCATGCCGAGTATAGCATTCATAGGTGTTCTTATCTCATGACTCATTCTCGATAAAAAGTCAGTTTTTGCACGGCTTGCTTTTATTGCCTCATCACTCTTTTGCTGTATCTGCTCAATAAATTTCTTTTTGCTGTTTATGTAGATTAATATTCCGATAACTGCAAATACAAGTATAAGTGAAACAAATGAAAGTACATCTATATAGGAGTACAGCTTATCATACCAAGAAAGGTCAGACCATTTATATGCTGTATTTTTATCTATAATATTTTTTCTTTCTTCTGATGTTATGTACTGTATTCCTTTGTTTAAAGCTGATTCTAATATGGAATTGTTGTTTATCGCAAGACCAAACGGCACTGATATATTATTAAATTCTCTTATATCAAGCTGCCTGTATCTAGGACTTTGAATGATATACTTTGCTTTGTATGTACTGGTCGCAAATGCATCCACCTCACCGTCATTTACCCCGTTACAGGCATCTTCTATCGTGTCATACTCAACAATATTGTATTGTGTTTTGTTTTTCAGACAATCTGATATATATTTATATTTTTTTACCACCGCAATTCTCGCATTGTCATTAAGCGTCCCATAACTGCTCTTTGTTATATAATTTATATCTGAGTCAAACAGACTTTTTGTTATAAAATACTTTTTATAATACATCAGGTCATCAACATAGACCGGCAGTACAATATCAGTTTTCGTACTATTGAACATATCATAGGGATCCTTCGTATTTATCGCAAAATACTTAAACCTTATTCCGAGCTTTTCGCCCAGCTTATCCATAAGATCTACTGCTATCCCTTTATATTTATGACTCTTTTTGTCATAATAACTTATAGGCTTATAGTCATCATATACTGCAACATTTAATATATTGTTTTTTCTGATATAATTTTCTTCGTGCTTTCCAAGAGGTGTGTTTATTCTGTCCGGATAATATTTTACATTAAGATCATTCTCAAATGTCGGCTCGGCAAGCTTAAGCTCCGTAAGTGCTTTATTGACATCTTTATAATATGGATTAGTGTTTTTCATAACAATATAATTATGAGATACACTGAATTTATTTAAAATCTTCATATCGTCAGTAAGATCCATAACATTGCTTATGACACCGTCCACTTTCTCATCGTCTAAAGCCTGTTTACATTCATTGTAATCATCATAATATACTAAATTTTTATATACATTTATGGATTTTAAGTATGACTTCATCCCAACATAATCAAGGAGCTGTTTTGTTATTGCAATCTTCATCCTGCCTATGCTGTTATAGTCATCATAATACAGGTCACCACGATTTTTCTTCGTCATTATGGCATGGTAAGTGGTCATTATATCTTCAGTAGTAAAACTCAGTTCACTTGAAGCCTTAACCGACTCCGATACCGGCATAATAATATCAATGCTGTCACTTTTAAGAAGCCCCGGCAATTCTTCCCACGATTTTACTTTTATATAACTATAGTCAAAATGAATACTTGAAAATCTGGATATTTCGTTCAGATAATCTACACCATATCCATATTCATCTCCATTTGAATCGTACTCAAAAAATCCGTCAAGCTGGCAAAAACCTACTTTAAGTTTTACTGTCGACAATTTGTCTGCTGACGCAGTATCAAAATCAAAAATGCAGACTGCTGACAGCAATAAGCATATTATAGATATATATTTTAATTTAGCCCACATATCCCGCATTTTTAATCAGACCTTTCCCATCAAACTTAAGCTGTAAGTATTTTATTATTTTTTTAATATTTCAATTATCTTTTTCTCAACAATTTCAGCCGTTTTTCTATGAGTCTTAACCGTAGGATGCCAGTTTATGCTGAGTCCGTCAGCTTCATCCTGAAACGGAAGTTCAAGATAATATACATTATCCGTATTATTCTTACTGTTAAAAAGTTCAACCGCTCTTTCTACTGAACCACACAGTCTTTTATCCATCGTACCGAGCATACATAAAATCGGTATTTCAGGATTTTTACTCCTTATCGTACCGAGGAATTTTGTATAACCGTTTACAAATTCTTCGTTTCGTGCTGCATCATTATCCGTGTAACTTGCATCATTTGTTCCAAGATACACCGTGATAATGTCCGGAATAAAATTACTGTTATCCCACTTTTCCCATTTGTCCTCAGGTGTGTGAAGATAATCCCTCTCGCAGCCTGCGTCCGTATATTCGTAAAGCATCGGCACAAGCCAGTCCGCATCTTTAACCTTTGGTGCATCTTCTCCTATGTATGCCGTAATCACACCTTTACCGTTCCATGCAACAACATTTACATCCGCATCAAGATGTGTTGCCGTAAGAAGTGAATATGCTCCCATCGGATTTTCTTTTGAAGTATCATGCTGTGTCTCTTCAACTCCACCCTCATTGCCATATCCGCAGGTAATCGAATCACCTACCATTTCTATCTTAAGCTTTTTAGCCGCAGGAGGTGTCAAAATCTCCTCACTGTCCGTCTCTATCCATTTGATGCCGCAAGCTGCATACTCTGCTTCTGAATATTTTATAAGAGTGACTGTTACCGTTTTTTCTTCATCTGACTCATAAAGTACATACTCAGCTTCGTCTTTGTCAAGACAAAATCTTTTATATGGCTCCTCATCGGCAGCCGCACCATACGATATTTCATTATCCTTTTCTTCCTTAACAAACACGGCAACCCATGCGTAATCTCTCTTTTCATGGGTTGAGGCATCCGATACCAATTCCACCTTTGCTGTCTTTCCCTTAAATCTGAACGATACACTTGAACCGGTATAACCGAGATAACGCACTCCGTCCCTGTATATGGTTCGTCCCGTTATCTTAGTATTGTTCTCATCTGCTGCAAATCTCATAAATTCTCCTCGATTCTATTATCCTCATTTTCAGGCGGATATTCATAATCCGCTCTGCTGCTTTCTTTTAATACTATTATCTGCTTCTGATATTTAATATCATTTATCTATCCTGCCGGAGTTGCTGTCGGTGCAGTCTCAACACTTTTATTTATATCAAGCCAGCAAGCCTGCCTTAAGGCTATTTCGCTGTTTGATACATCCTCTCCTTTTATATTTCCGTCAGGCTGTACGCATAATATCTCATTTGATTTTTCGCCTGCTTCTTTAAGCCAGTATGCCATATCTGCCTGTGGAATCACATTCTTATATTTTTCAAAATCATCCTTTGAAAGTTCAAAGAAGTATTCAGGAAATTCACTGTCGTCAGCCGATTTCACATAATTTTGAACCACGACAAGTCCAAGTTCGTTGTCAGAATATTTTTTCAACTGCTTTGTGTTGAGCCAGCGGCGGGCTTTTGACTCATACCAGTCGTTACTTTCCGTTTCCTCCATCGAAAATCTCTTTTTCTTTCCTGCTTTCTCTTTCATCATAAGCACTTTGCCGTCAGATGTTTTTTCAAGAATGACCCAGTTTGCAGTTCCAAATATAACCACATCACCGACATTCGCTGCCTGTATAAATTTCTTTTCAAGTTTTGCAGCTCTCTCCTGTGCGTCAAACTTTTTCTCAGCCTTTTTGAAATTTATCAAAGCCGATTTGTCATTTCCTTTTTTCTCCTTTTTCAATCCTATATAATAATAGCACTTTTTCATATTGCCATTTGCAACCAAAAAGCCATTTGCTTCTTTATAGTTGGCTATGGCAAGTTTGTATTTTTTTTGTGACTGGTGATATATCCCCTTGCACATCGGATACACCGGAGTTTGCCAAAGGAATACTATCAGTGCAGCAAAAACAGCCAGCACAATTCCTCTTCTTTTATATGCTGCCTTAGTTTCAAGTTTTAATATTCCTTTCTGACATTCTTCTATATGCCTGTCACATTCTTCGACCTTGTACTTGAACTTTTTACATCTTTCAAAATTCTCTA
Organism: Clostridium sp. AM27-31LB; assembly: GCF_003480745.1. NCBI lineage: Bacteria > Bacillati > Bacillota > Clostridia > Eubacteriales > Clostridiaceae > Clostridium > Clostridium sp. AM27-31LB. The sequence continues at coordinate 21,334 of NZ_QUJS01000009.1, forward strand.
TGGCATCTACAAAATCGCTTTTAGTCTTTGACTTTTTCTGTCTTTGGCACGATAAATCAAACACCTCAGCAGTTCCGTTCTTTACCGCTTTATCAGCAATCTCAAGACACTTTGCCCTTCTCTCATCGGAATCAAGATATCCTGGGATTTTTCCAAACTTAGCGGCAGCATTGTTCATAGAAATATAAACTCTTTCAAATCTCTCAACGCAGTCTGCAGCTTCCATCACTGAAACCGCTGAATTGTATATTTTTTCTTCTGCAGACAGAACTCTTACTTCTTTTCCTGCCGCTTTTTTTGCCGCATCCCTTGCAGCCTTTATAGCCGCCCTTTTTTCAGCTTTTAGAGTTGCTTTATCTTTTTTATTTTCAAAAGTATCAGCCATTTGCATTTTCCACCTTATTTTTTTTCCTATCAAAGATTTTTCCAACATAGTCCACGGTAGGTCCCATCATTATGACCATACATACAGTCATAATACCAACTTCCCCACCTGCCGCAAATCCTATACATGTTGCCACCAGGTCATAGATAATCCTTACAACCCTGAATGTATTTTTTCCCGTATATTTTTCTATCTTATCACTTATAAGAAATGATACTGCATCATAAGGAGCTGTACCGTGTCCACTCTGCATATATACTGCTGCCGCAACAACAAATATTATAAGTCCCGGTATCAGAAAGCCGACTCGCATACCAAGTGAAAGATGTGCCGGTACATGAAAAATATCCTTAAACACCCATGAGAAAAAATCTGCTGAATATCCGACAAGTATCATATTTCCCAGAGTTCCTGTTCCTATAAGTTTTCTCTCAAATATGACAACAAGTACCAGAAGTACCAAATTTGATATAAGCTGATAGTTTCCAAATGTCATGCCGAGTCTGGCTGAAATGCCATAATTCATAGCGGAATACGGGTCCGTCCCCATATCACTTAAAACAAGCATTGCCACGCACATTCCCATAAGGATAACAGCTATTATCATCATAAAAAAACTTTTTGTCCACTCTTTAGTAAATTTAAAATTCATAATTCTTTCCTATCCCATTTATTTTTACTCTCAGAAAACATAATATCACAGCAACCACTCATTGTCACGCTATTTCTTTGTGTTACCTCTTTTTATAGTAACAGTTCATCCTTGCTTTTTATATCTTATATTGGTCTGCCCAAATACATACTGTTTTGAACTCACCTGTTTTTGTGCCTTGCTATACTTAAAATCACGCTTTTCTCTCTCTGCTATAAGTGTCCTCTTTGCCCTCAACTCCTCTTTCTCCATTTGTACCTTTTCAAAATCTTTATTTTGTATCTCATAAACAAACCTTGAAACATCTGCATCTTTGTTAAATCTCTCTTTAACATAATATATATGAAGATGTTTTTTCGCCCTTGTCATAGCCACATAAAACATTCTTCTCTCTTCTTCCATGTCGGCATCAAGAACTGCTTTTGAGTGCGGTGTCACCCCCTCGTTTGCATCAGGTATAAATACACATTCATATTCAAGTCCCTTTACTCCATGCATTGTCATAAGAAGTACGGCATCCGACTGTTCCTGCCCGTTAGAAAGCATCCTGCTCTTGACTGCCTGTTCTTTAAGTTCTTCCGAGTATGACCTTATATACTCAAACCACTCTTCAAAGTTATCATAGCCTTTTGCCTCCTCCTGAAGCTCATCTAAAAAATCCATCATCTCATCAGCTCTGACACCTTTGTACTCCGCATAGTCTTTTATATAATCGTCATATCCTATCCCGTTTCTTATAAAATTTATCGCCGGATACGGTTTCAGATTTGATAGCATTTTAAGATCATACTGAAACTGCTCAAAACGCTCAATCATCCACTCCTTATCTTCATAATATTTTTTGAGTTCCTCTATATCGACAATACTTTCAGTAAATGCTGACCGGTGCACATATCTTTTTGGTCTGTTTATAATACGGAGGAAATCAGCCCTCTCCCTGCTTCCCTGTGCAATTTTTATATATGTAATAATATCTCTGGCTATCCAGTGATCATACATATTGGGTATTCGTTCTTTCATAACAAACGGTATATTAAATTCCATCAGTTTTGAGCTCATAGTCCTTGCCTGTGTATTTGTTCTAAAAAGCACCGCCATCTGACTGTACGGTATCCCGCTGTCTTTATATTCAAGTATCTTTGCCCTGATATTTTCACATTCTTCAGATATTTTGTTAAATTCTTTTATCTCTATTTCTTCCCCATACTCATTTTCAGCCGTAAGTTTTTTGGATAGTCTGTTTTCATTCTTTTCAATAAGTTTTGCGGCCCGTTCTACAATAGCACCGCTGCACCTGTAATTTATACCGAGTACATATCTTTTTGAATCTTTATAGTCCTTTAAAAACTGTTTCATTATGTCAGGCTTTGCACCTCTGAAACCATAAATTGACTGGTCATCATCACCTACGATAAAAAGATTGTTTTCAGGTGCGGCAAGCATTTTTACTATATCATATTGAACCTTATTTATGTCCTGAAACTCATCTATGAGAATATAAGGATACTGTTTATGCCACATCTGCCTTATGTCCTCTCTCGCCTTAAGAAGTTCATAACAATAGACCAGCATATCGTCAAAATCTATAAGTTTCCTGCCCTGTAAAGCTTTCTGATAGCCTGTAAATATTCTTCTGAAAGACTCTCCCGGACAGTTTGGCGAATAATAGTGTTGTAATTCTATCATCTCGCCCTTGACTCTGCTTATCTCCCCCTCAATATCATTTAAAAAGTCATTTTCATCCTGTATCTCTATATCTTCTTTATTTATAAGTTCTTTTAATATCTGTCTTTTAGTATCATCACGGATAATATTATCTGCAGTATAATGATACGCATATTTTAATATTGTAAAAAATATAGCATGAAATGTTCCAAAATATACTCTTTTAGAAGCATCACCCATCATGCTCTCATATCTTTTTTTCATCTGGACTGCCGCCGCTTTTGTGAATGTGATAACAAGTATGTTGGTATTTTTTACTCCTTTTTCCTCAACAAGATACCTGACTCGTTCTGTTATAACCCTCGTCTTTCCTGAGCCCGGTGTCCCTATAACAAGACATGGTCCCTTAAAATGTTCTATTGCTTTTTTCTGCTGTTCATTCAAATTCAAAACTGCTACTCCTAACTAACTAATTTAGGCAGGATTCCAAAACATACGAAACCCTGCCTTTTTATTTTGCTTTTCCATATCTTTTCCATAAACCTGTGTCAGACAGATATTCCTAATCCGCCTGATAATGTTAAACTCATCTGTGTCTAAAAATCCATAACCTGTGCAAACATATCCCTTAGATTTCCATATGCCCTGTAGTCTGCACGATCATCACCAACTTTTTCAATGTCATTTAAAAGAAGAAGCTTATCCCCCTGATAATACTTCACCATATAACGACAGAGTGTTGAGTTTATCCCTGCACCTAATACTAATAGTATATCCGCATTCTCAACTATGGTACTCGCCTTACTTATTTTTCCATTGTCAAGCATCTCTCCAACAAGTGTAAATCCCGGTCTGAGTGGGATACCGCACTTTTCACATACCGGTATGCCTTTTGCGTGCTTTATATAATGTGAATCATATAATCTTTTACACCTTGGACATACATTCTCATCTACAGAACCGTGAAGCTTTATGACATTGCTGCATCCTACTTTATCATATATAGAATAAACCGAACGCGTAACCACTGCACTGAGCTTACTGCACTGCTGCAATTTATATATACCATAATGGATGGGCGAAGGCTGCGGATCATCAATATTTAAAATAACCTCCTTATAATACTTGTAAAACAGAGGCGCACGTCTCGTGTAAAATGATGAAGATACTATCTCATCGTTTGGGTAACCATATTTTTGCTCAACATCATATGCGAGATGCTCAGCATTTACACCGTTAAGTCCCATATCATATGTAATGTTCATACCCGCAAGCACTACAATATTTCCGCCCTCGCGTATAATGTCTCTCATTTTTTCAAGAACCTGCTCCATAGAACCCTCATTTCTGCACACATTTTTGTGCATAGTGTGAAATACAAAATCTGTGTCAAGTGTGCACAGACACAAATCTTCGGTGCGAAAAACCTATCTTCACACTTTCTCCTTTAATGATACCTAAAATCACTCTCCAAGATATGTGCATATACACTTTACAGCGTTATCAATGCCTGAAAGATCACTTCTGACAACAAGGTCATAGTTGTTTAAATCTGTCCACTTTTCACCTACATGATAATTGTAATAATTGCCTCTTCTCTTATCATTTTTCAAGATGACATCTGCCGCCTTATTTTCCTCTATGTTATACTCACTCACGGCACGCTCAATTCTAAATGACATTGCTGCCTTTATGAAAAGATTTACTACATCCTCCCTCTCTTTTAATACATAATCAGCACATCTTCCCACTATAATGCACGGTCCCTCCTCCGCAACTTTTCTGATAACATCAGACTGTGCAAGGAAAATCCTGTCATCAAGCGACAAACCACTGAAACCAAAATCCTGGTTTCCATAGACATTTATACCCATAGCAAGTGAATAAAGCAAACTGTTTGTAGCCTTATCCTCAGCTCTTGCAAATGTTTCCTCAGCAAATCCGCTCTCCTTTGCCGCTCTCGTAATGATTTCATTATCATAAAAAGGAATATCGTAATGTTTAGCAAGCTTTTGTCCTATTTCGCGTCCGCCGCTTCCATACTGTCTGCTTATCGTAATAATCTTATTCATAGGTCATACCCCCCTGTTCTGATTTCCAATATAATTGGCTATTTTCCATAAATTATTATATATTCATTATACACTTTTTTTGCTATTTGCACAATGATTTTATTCTCTTTTTATGGCTGAACTGCTTGTGACCTAACATCTAAGCATCCATGAATTTTCAGGTTTTCTTTTTATTTCCTGTTTATTTTCATACATTGCCGCATCTGCTTTCTTGAAAACATCGTCATAACAACTATGTTTTTTACTGTCATAATGCACGATTCCCATAGCCACTGAAGCAAAATAATAATCAGGGTACATTTCATTTATCTGTTCAAACTGCTGTTCAAGATTTCTGCGGCAGTTGTTTAGCTGTTCCACGTCTGCATTTTCTATTATTGCAACAAACTCATCACCGCCTATCCTGAATACCGGGCTATGCTTAAATGCGCGGCATATACATCTGCATGAATCTATAATAAGTATGTTTCCTTTTTCATGACCATAATTGTCATTTACATATTTCAGACCGTTTATATCAAAAATCGCAACCGCAAAATCAACCTCACTGTTTTTTATAACATCATCAATAATCTCTATGTATTCTTTATATGCAGTAACATTTTTAACTCCCGTAAGCCCATCAACATAAGCTTTTTGATTTGCATAGTTTAATGCATCCTGAAGTTCTAATATCTGCTGTTTTTCGTTTGAGATGTCCTGAACAGCAAATATAACATGCTTTAGCTTTCCATTTTCATCCCTGTCAACTTCTATAAATCTTGCACGACACCAGCCTACCTTTTTCCCCTTATACTCGGTAGATATATATTCATTTTTTCCCATTCGCTCATCAAGAGTTGATAAGTCGGTAAATTCAAGCATCATGTTTATATGCTTTTGCACGGCACGCTCTGAATATATTTTTCTCAATGCAGTTGAGGCACACTTTATGTCTCCAACAGCTTGATTAGCCAATGTATAATCTTTTATTCTCTCATAACTGTCATCATCCATATGAATGTAATACATGAATATGTAAATATTTGCCAACGAACTGACGGTATTGTACTGGCGTTTTTCATGCTCAAGAGCTATCTTTAATTCTGCCTGGGAATATTCAAGCTCGATATTTTTCATAATGACTTCCTGTGCCACCTCATCAACACTAAGATTGCAATATGCACTTATAACACCTATACAGATACCTATCACAAGCATATTTGTCTGAGGCTCCATATTTTGAATAAATGCTCCTAGTATAACAGGCACAGTAAATGATATTAGCACAACATATCTTTTGCCTCTGCCGGACTTTTTTTCAAGATATGCATCTTTTAACAATGCTGCTGTCGAAATCGTAATATAAACCGCAGGTATTATAAAAAGAAATTCATAATATTTTCCTCTCAAAAATTTACCCGCATCATTTATACTGTAAAATCCATCAACAAAGCAGGCGATGATTATAATAATCATATTTATGACAGCCGGTATCGCACAATGCAGACAGCTCATCCGATTTGATATGATTGATGACTCCCGAAATATCCCTGAGTATATAAACCACAAAAATATCGTATAATTAAATGCTATAAAGGCACAAGCCCAAGTCAGACTTCTTAGTCCTCTGCACATATTGATTATTCCAGAATCTGCAAGATAACCTGCCGCAAATGCAACAACCATGCAAAAACTTGAAAATGTAATCCAGAAATATAATTTCATGAAAATATCTTTTTTCTTCCAGCCATATAATCTTGTAATAATCAGCAACAATGTTGCCGCACATATAATATCTGTTTTTGTATATGTAAACATTCCTTTTAATATTGCATGCACTCCATCAACCTCCCAAAAACACAAAGTATAATCTGATCTGAATAACGGTTTCACATATATTTTTTAACAGATACTTATCTATTCATGTACTATGCGGGCAGCAAATAATAAATATTATTCTGCACTATCAAGACTTGGAATCTGCACCTGTATATCACAGTCCATTCCATAGTCAACACCGTCTATCTTAAATCCAAAAATCTCATAAAATTCTTTCCAATATTCGTCTATATCTGCAACTTCCGTAAGATTTTCAGGAGTTATCTCGTTCCAGATTTTCTCAACTTCCTGCTGAACCTCAGATTCCATCTCATAATCATCCATACGGATAAGTCTCTTATCATCAACCGGAACACCTGAAGGATTGCAAAGTCTGTCATGCACAAGTCTATACATCTGCTGAATGCATTCTTCATGCACATTTTTTTCTTTCATTACTTTTAATAGTATTGATAAATATAATGGTACGATAGGAATAGCTGCACTCGACTGTGTTACAACAGCCTTGTTTACTGAAACATACGCACTTACTCCGTCAACCTGCTCGTCTATCTCATCGGCAGTCTTATATAAATCTGCTTTCGCCCTTCCGATAGAACCATCAAAATAGATAGGATGTGTAAGTACAGGTCCAATATATGAATATGCAACCGTCACTGCATTGTCTGAGAGCACATCCGCTTCTTTCATGGCATCTATCCATAAACGCCAGTCCTCACCGCCCATTACCTTAACGGTAGCGTTTATTTCGTCCTCTGTCGCAGGCTCGATAGTTACCTCTGAAATCTCATTTGTAGAAAGGTCTATCGTCTTGTTCGTGTATGCTCCGTCAGTTGTCTTTAACACTGAACGGTATGTCACTCCGTCAGGAGCTTTTCTTCTAGGTGCAGCCACACTGTAGATAACCATATCAACTTTGCCAAAATCTTTTTTTATAAGGTCTATTGTCTCTTTCTTTATATCATCTGAGAACGCATCACCGTTTATCGTCTTTGCATAATGACCGTCTTTTGTGGCAAACTCCTCAAATGCAACGGTATTGTACCATCCGGCTGTTCCCGTTCTTTTCTCTTTTCCTGCTTTGTCAAATATGACACCGATAGTATCTGCATCACATGAATATGTAAGTGCTATTCTGCTCGCAAGTCCATACCCCATTGAAGCACCGATGACAAGAACTTTCTTTGGTCCGTCAGTCTTTGGCATACTGTTTATATAATCAATCTGCTCCCTAACTGCAGCCTTACATCCCTCAGGGTGTGCAGTTGTGCACATAAATCCTCTTACTTTTGGTTCTACTATCATTTTCTTTTTCCTCCATAAAACAATGCATTTAGTTCTCTATAAAACTTTTAACTTATATTTTCTATTCAATATAATATCCTATAAAACCATATAAAATCAAAAAGATGCCGCCAATGCGACACCTTTTGATTTACCGAAAGCGGTTATATACCATTTCGGCGCCCCTGCCAAGGATTGTTTACGCTCGTTTTTTAATCCTTGTGCATTTCTACTTTACTATATTTAAAGTATTATGTCAATCAGCCATTATATCTGCATGACAACTTTTGCCATGCAGATATATGCTTATGAAAAATTAGTCGTCTAATTCAGTTGTTGTTGAGAATACAAGCTCTCCATCTTCAGACTTTACTGTGTCGTCTGCCGGAGTCTCCTGCTCTGCTGCTGAATTTTCAGCTTCTTTTTCTGCTGATTTGCCATTCTTTTCTTTTGCTTTTTCCTTAGCTTCTTTCTCTGCTGCTTCTATCTTAGCTCTTCTGCGCTCCTCAATCATCTTTTCTGCTGCCTCGTCACAGTCAAGCTTAACTTCACGGTAGCACTTCATACCTGTACCTGCCGGTATAAGTTTACCGAGGATAACATTTTCCTTAAGACCAACGAGTGGGTCAATCTTGCCCTTGATAGCTGCATCAGTAAGAACTTTTGTTGTCTCCTGGAATGATGCTGCTGAAAGGAATGAGTTCGTTGCAAGTGAAGCCTTTGTGATACCGAGCATACACTGCTGTCCTGTAGGAGCTTCTTTTCCTTCCTCTGTAAGTCTCTCGACTTCATCTTCAAATTCAAGTGCATCAACCATTACACCAGGTAAGAATTCTGAATCTCCTGCTGTCTCGATGCGGATTTTCTTAAGCATCTGACGAACAATGACTTCGATATGCTTATCGTTTATCTCAACACCCTGTAAACGGTAAACTCTCTGAACTTCACGGATCATGTAATCCTGAACGGCACGAACACCCTTGATTGCAAGAATGTCATGTGGATTTACACTACCTTCTGTAAGCTCGTCACCTGCTTCGAGGACTTCGCCCTCTGTTACTTTTATACGCGAACCATAAGGGATAAGATATGCTCTCTCATCTTTAAGTTCGTCATTTGTTATAACAACTTCACGCTTCTTCTTTGTATCACGGATAGAAACTCTACCACCAATCTCTGCGATAATTGCAAGTCCTTTTGGCTTACGAGCCTCAAAAAGCTCCTCGACACGAGGAAGACCCTGTGTAATATCATCTCCGGCAACACCACCACTATGGAATGTACGCATAGTAAGCTGTGTACCAGGCTCACCGATAGACTGTGCTGCTATGATACCAACTGCTTCACCGACCTGAACCGGCTCACCTGTTGCAAGGTTGGCACCGTAACACTTAGCACAAACACCGACATGGGATTTACATGTAAGTATTGTACGAATCTTAACCTTTGCTTTTGCTCTGTTTTCAGCAATCTCTTTACGCTGGCATACAAGTGCGGCACGCTTTGGCGTAATCATGTGGTTTGCTTTTACGATAAGCTCTCCATCATCACTGTATATATCTTCGCAGGCAAAACGTCCTGTAATTCTCTCCTGAAGTTCCTCGATTACATCCTTTCCGTCAGTAACCGCTGAAATCTCCATACCTGAAATCTCTTTTCTGTTTGCACAGCAGTCAATCTCACGAATGATAAGATCCTGTGATACATCGACAAGACGACGCGTAAGGTATCCTGAATCGGCTGTACGGAGAGCTGTATCTGACATACCCTTTCTGGCACCATGTGCAGAAATGAAGTATTCCAATACATCAAGTCCCTCACGGAAGTTTGACTTGATAGGAAGCTCGATAGTACGTCCTGATGTATCTGCCATAAGTCCACGCATACCGGCAAGCTGTTTAATCTGTTTGTCAGAACCACGGGCTCCGGAATCCGCCATCATGAAGATGTTGTTGTATGCATCAAGTCCTGTAAGAAGTGCAGTTGTGATTTCATCATCCGCCTGCTGCCAAACCTTGATAACACCCTTGTATCTCTCCTCTTCTGTAAGGAATCCACGGCGATACTTTCTTGCTATCTGCTCTACAGTCTTTTCAGCTTCTGCAAGAATTGTCTTTTTCTCTGCCGGCACTGTCATGTCGGAAATAGAAACCGTCATGGCTGCACGGGTTGAATATTTATAACCGATTGCCTTAATGGCATCCATTGTCTCTGCTGTACCTGTTGCACCATGTGCATTGATACATTTTTCAAGAATCTGCTTAAGCTGTTTCTTTCCTACATGGAAATCAACCTCAAGTTTAAGGAAATTGTCAGGGTTTGTTCTGTCTACAAATCCCATATCCTGTGGAAGAATTTCATTGAAGATAAATCTTCCGAGTGTTGAGCAAATAATCCTTGACTCTGTCTCGCCATCGGCATTGATGCCTGTTCTGCGGACATTTATTCTCTCATGGAGGCATATCTCATGGTTTTCATACGCCGTGATAGCTTCCTCCATTGATTTGTAAAATCTATAATATCTCTCCGGATGCTTATCTGCATCAGGGTCATCAATATAGTCAGGCTTTGTTCTTGAAAGCTCCGGACGCTCCTGTGTGAGATAGTAAATACCAAGTACCATATCCTGTGAAGGAACAGCAACCACTCCACCGTCTGACGGCTTCAGCAGGTTGTTTGGTGATAACAAAAGGAAACGGCACTCTGCCTGTGCTTCAACGGAAAGCGGAAGATGGACAGCCATCTGGTCACCATCGAAATCGGCATTGAACGCTGTACATACAAGTGGATGAAGCTTGATAGCCTTACCTTCTACAAGGATAGGCTCGAATGCCTGAATACCAAGTCTATGAAGCGTAGGGGCACGGTTAAGCATAACCGGATGCTCGCGGATAACTTCTTCAAGTACATCCCAAACCTCTGTCTGAAGTTTTTCTACCATCTTCTTAGCCTGTTTGATGTTGTGTGCTGTCTCATTGGCAACAAGTTCTTTCATAACGAACGGTTTGAAAAGCTCGATAGCCATTTCTTTTGGAAGACCACACTGGTAAATCTTAAGTTCAGGTCCTACTACGATAACTGAACGTCCTGAATAGTCAACACGCTTACCGAGAAGGTTCTGACGGAAACGACCCTGCTTACCTTTAAGCATATCTGAAAGTGATTTGAGAGGTCTGTTTCCCGGACCTGTAACAGGACGGCCACGACGACCGTTGTCAATAAGAGCATCTACTGCTTCCTGAAGCATTCTCTTTTCGTTTCTGACGATAATGTCAGGTGCTCCAAGTTCAAGAAGTCTCTTAAGACGGTTGTTTCTATTTATAATACGACGATATAAGTCGTTCATATCTGATGTTGCAAAACGTCCACCGTCAAGCTGCACCATAGGACGAAGATCAGGAGGGATTACAGGGATAACTGTAAGTATCATCCATTCAGGCTTATTTCCTGACTCCCTAAATGACTCTATAACTTCGAGTCTTTTAATAATTCGTGCACGCTTCTGACCTGATGCATTTTCAAGTTCAGTTTTGAGTGTCACGGATTCTTCCTCAAGATCGATGTTCATAAGAAGTTCCATGATAGACTCAGCACCCATTCCTGCACGGAATGAATTGCCATATTTTGCCTTTGCTTCCTGATACTCAGCTTCAGATAAAATCTGTTTCTGCTGGATTCCTATATCAGGTGTTGTCTCTAATACGATGTAAGAAGCAAAGTATAATACTCTCTCAAGGTTCTTAGGCGATACATCAAGGATAAGTCCCATACGGCTTGGAATACCCTTGAAATACCAGATATGTGATACCGGTGCTGCAAGTTCAATGTGTCCCATACGCTCACGACGAACGCTTGACTTTGTAACTTCTACACCACACTTATCACAAACGACACCCTTATAACGGATCTTCTTGTACTTACCACAATGACACTCCCAGTCCTTGCTTGGTCCGAAGATCTTTTCACAGAAAAGACCATCTTTTTCCGGTTTTAAGGTTCTATAATTTATTGTCTCAGGCTTCTTAACCTCGCCCCTAGACCATTCTCTGATCTTTTCCGGCGAAGCAAGACCAATCTTAATAGCATCATAAGTGATGTGCTTTTCTGCTTTATTAGTCTCTGACATAGTAACCTCCTTAGTCATCAAATACTGATTCTGTATCAATCATAGTTGCACCAAATGCATCTTCAAGCTCATCAGGTGTTCCCTCGATATAGCCTGCTGATGCATATGACTCACCGTTGTCAAATGCGTCATATGTCTCATCATCATCAGTAAGTGATTTGATTGAATCGTTTTCAGATTCGTCAACATCCTCACCAAGTTTTACTTCATTGCCATTCTCATCAAGAACAGTAACATCAAGTGCAAGTGCCTGTAATTCTTTAAGAAGAACCTTAAATGACTCAGGAATACCAGGCTCTGAAATATTGTCACCCTTGATAATAGCTTCGTAAGTCTTAACACGACCGATAACATCATCGGATTTAACGGTAAGAATTTCCTGAAGTGTGTGTGCAGCACCATATGCCTCAAGTGCCCAAACCTCCATCTCACCGAAACGCTGTCCACCGAACTGAGCCTTACCACCGAGTGGCTGCTGTGTTACTAATGAGTAAGGACCTGTTGAACGTGCATGGATCTTATCATCAACAAGATGATGGAGTTTGAGGTAGTGCATGAAACCGATTGTAACAGCACCGTCAAAATACTCACCCGTACGACCATCACGAAGACGAACTTTTCCGTCTCTGTTAATTGGAACGCCTTTCCACTGAGCACGATAAGCTTCATTTTCAACAAGATATTCCATAACATCAGGTGCAAGAATATCTTTATATTTATCTTCAAAAGGAACAACTTCCTTTAAGCGTGCGATTTCCTGCTCGTCACCATCTTCCTCTGCCTTTGCAAGCTGCTCGGCGAGTTCTTCCTGATTGAGCGGTGTATTTGCATAATCATTTGCAAGTTCAAGAGTATCCATAATATCTTTCTCGTTCGCGCCGTCAAATACAGGGGTTGATACATTAAAGCCAAGAACTTTCGCTGCAAGACTTAAATGAATTTCAAGGACCTGACCGATATTCATTCGAGAAGGCACACCCAACGGGTTAAGCACGATGTCAAGCGGACGACCGTTTGGAAGGAATGGCATATCTTCAACAGGGAGAACTCTTGAAACGACACCCTTGTTACCATGACGACCGGCCATCTTATCTCCGACCTGAATCTTACGCTTCTGTGCAATATATATACGAACTGACTGATTTACTCCCGGTGGAAGCTCATCGCCGTTTTCTCTTGTAAATACTTTGGCATCAACGATAATACCAAACTCTCCATGAGGAACTTTAAGAGATGTATCTCTTACCTCACGTGCTTTTTCTCCGAAGATTGCACGAAGAAGTCTTTCCTCGGCTGTAAGCTCTGTCTCTCCCTTAGGAGTAACTTTACCTACAAGGATATCTCCGGCACGAACCTCAGCACCGATACGGATGATTCCACGCTCATCAAGATTCTTAAGGGCATCATCACCTACGCCCGGTACATCACGTGTGATTTCCTCAGCACCAAGTTTTGTATCTCTTGCCTCTGCCTCATACTCATTTATATGAACTGATGTATAAACATCTTCTTTTACAAGTCTTTCACTAAGAAGAACGGCGTCCTCGTAGTTGTAACCTTCCCATGTCATGAAACCGATAAGCGGGTTCTTACCAAGTGCAATCTCACCGCCGCAGGTAGAAGGTCCGTCTGCGATAACCTGTCCTTTCTTAATTTCATCGCCTTTTCTTACGATAGGCTTCTGATTCATACTTGTTCCCTGGTTGCTTCGCTGGAACTTAGAAAGCTTATATCTGTGAACATTTCCTGTTGCAGGCTTAATGATAATCTCATTTGATGCTGAACGCTCGACAATACCGTCTTCCTCTGCAACTACACAGTTTCCTGAATCGACTGCGGCTTTCATCTCCATACCCGTACCAACAGCAGGTGCCTCAGTAATAAGAAGCGGAACTGCCTGACGCTGCATATTTGAACCCATCAATGCTCTGTTGGCATCATCGTTCTGGAGGAACGGAATCATTGCCGTAGCTACTGAGAATACCATCTTAGGCGATACATCCATGAGGTCTATCTTGCTCTTTGCAAACTCTGATGTCTCTTCACGGAAACGACCTGAAACATTGTTTCTCACGAAATGTCCGTCAGTATCAAGCTCCTCGTTAGCCTGTGCAACGATATATTTATCTTCTTCGTCTGCTGAGAGATATACAACCTCGTCAGTAACGACAGGATTTGCCGGGTCAGTTTTATCAAGTTTACGATAAGGTGCCTCGATAAATCCATACTCATTTATTCTCGCATAAGATGCAAGCGAGTTGATAAGACCGATGTTTGGTCCTTCAGGTGTTTCTACAGGACACATACGGCCATAATGTGTATAATGAACATCTCGAACCTCGAATCCGGCTCTGTCTCGTGAAAGACCACCAGGTCCTAATGCCGATAATCTTCTCTTGTGAGTAAGCTCACTAAGAGGATTGTTCTGATCCATGAACTGTGACAACTGTGAACTTCCGAAGAACTCCTTAACTGCCGCAGTTACAGGTTTGATATTTATAAGTGACTGTGCAGTGATGCTGTTGATGTCCTGTGTAGACATTCTCTCACGCACAACTCTCTCCATTCTTGAAAGTCCAATACGATACTGGTTCTGTAAAAGCTCTCCGACCGCACGGATACGACGATTTCCTAAGTGGTCAATATCATCATCCGTTCCAACACCATATTCAAGATGCATATTGTAGTTGATAGATGCAAAAATATCTTCCTTCGTGATATGCTTAGGAACAAGTTCAGAAATATTATATCTGATAAGTTCCTTAATCTCTTCAATATCGTCATTCTCGTCAAGAATCTGCTTTAAGAGAGGATAATAAACACTCTCATGTACCTCAACCTCAGCCGGGTCAACATCAGGCAGATATGCCTTAAGGTCAACCATAAGGTTAGAAAGTACCTTTGTAACTTTTTCTTCTTTTTCAACCATTACATAAGGAACTGCTGCGTTCTGAAGCTCAGTTGCAAGTTCTTCAGTAATAGTTGTTCCTGCTTCATATACTTCACCAGTTGCAGGGCTCACAGCATCCTCTGCAAGCTTGCAGCCTGTAATACGGTTTTTGAAATGAAGTTTCTTATTAAACTTATATCTTCCGACCTTTGCAAGATCATATCTCTTAGGATCAAAGAACATACCGTTTAATAAATTTTCAGCACTGTCTACTGACAATGGCTCGCCCGGACGAAGTTTCTTGTATAATTCAAGAAGACCGTCCTGATAATTCTCGGTAGTATCTTTCTCAATACTTGCAAGAATCTTTGGCTCATCACCGAAAAGGTCCTTAATCTGTTCATTGCTTCCAAGACCCATAGCTCTAAGGAATACAGTAATAGGAACCTTTCTGTTTCTATCTACACGAACATAAAATACATCATTGGAGTCAGTCTCGTATTCCAGCCATGCACCACGATTTGGAATTACAGTTGATGAATAAAGTTCCTTACCGAATTTATCATGTCCGATTGCATAATAAATACCAGGTGAACGAACTAACTGGCTAACTATAACTCGTTCAGCACCATTGATTACAAAGGTACCTGTCGCAGTCATCAAAGGAAGATCTCCCATAAAGATCTCATGCTCTTTAATTTCTTCTGTTTCCTTATTGTGTAACCTTACTTTCACCTTTAAAGGTGCTGCGTATGTTGCATCCCTTTCCTTACACTGATCGATATCATACTTTGTCTCATCCCTGCATAAAACAAAATCTACAAATTCGAGACTGAGATGACCACCAAAATCAGAGATAGGCGAAATATCTCGGAAAACTTCTTTTAGTCCTTCGTCCAAGAACCACTGATAAGAATTAGTCTGCAGCTCAATGAGATTTGGCATCTCCAGCACTTCCTGCTGTTTGGCATAACTCATTCTAACACCGTTACCTACTTTTACTGGGCGTATCCTGTTTTTCTCCATCGATGTTCACTCCTTAATTTTTTAGAGTATTTTGCAGTCTGACTATTTTTTCATTAAGGACTTTTCTTTTTTAACGAACTGTGATATAATAATTAAGAAAAGCATAAAAGTATAGTCAGCCACAATAGTGCATTTTTCATGTTAGCATTAAAAGGCTGACTTGTCAAGAATTATTTTGAATTTTTGTTAAAATATGTATTTTATCAGATGTATTGTCATTTGACAACACTTTTTTTATCTCTTTTTATGGCAGATATACATCATTTATATATCTTCGATGCAATATTCTTAAGCTTCACGGGTCCAAATTCACGGCTGTCACTGCTTTTTACTCTGTTATCTCCCATAACAAAGTATTCATCTTTGCCCAATTTAACCGGTTTTGAAGCGACTCCTGCATATCCCATCTTGTCTTTACGATAGTTTTCCTTTAATATATCTCCGTTTATATAGATGTCCTCGCCTTTCACCTGAATGGTTTCGCCCGGCAGCCCTATTATCCTCTTGATATAATACTCATCTTTTTTTCCCTCCGCCGCAGCTTTCGCCACATCGTCCTCTCCATTATCCTTTTTTACCATCTCTGATAACTGTGTCGCAAGTCTCTGTGTAAACTCAACAATATCTTCCTTATGTTTGTGTCCATACGGATATATCGTGACAACATCAAAACGCTTTGGCTTCTGAAATTTATAAATTATCTTGTTTGCAATAACATTCTCTCCATCATAAAAATTATCATCCATGGAATGACCGTCTACCACCGTACGCTCAGCAGCATATGTATTTACAACATATGAACCTGTGATAGATATTGCAATAAGGAATATAAATGATATAACAATCTTCATTGTTGTTTTTAAAAGTTTCTTCATTGTTCGTCCCACCTTTTTTATTTGTTGTGATGATGATATAATAACATTCATCAAATATAAAGTAAAGGGATATCAGATGGCAGGCAGTCTCGTTATAAGACTGCCTGTTGATTATTTATATAGTTTTCTGTGTTTCGTCAGCCCGACAAACCGGAATTTACCGTTTGCAATATTTGTCCCATTCTTCCATAAGAAAGTCAAAGATATCATTCAATCTCTCGATTATATTTTCATTTACTGGAATTGTTTTATCAAGAAATTGCATACCTCTTTCCCCCATGAAATCCACACAATAAATCAAGCAGTAGAATATAAACGCTTTGTACTCTATCGTGTTTGGACGAATCTCGTCTAATAGATAATCAATATATTTAGTATCCAAATCCATATTGAGTAATGAAACCCTTGTCAATGCAACAAAGGTAAGCATATCACCAAATCCCATCCAATCAATATCTATTATCCCAGATACATTACCCTCATAAATCAATAAGTTTTTTGTACTGATATCATCCAAATACGGTGCTATCGGAACCTTATCCAAATATTCCTGTATTTCTTGTTGTAATTTCTTTATGATATATATTTTGTTAAAGTCAAAATAGTTCTTTCTTTTTATTCTCTTTTCAGCACGATTCAGCATTTTGTCAACAAAGCAGTTCCATGTCCATTCCATATCCGCATGGATATCAAGCCTTGAAACCTTTCGCTGTATCTTAACTACTTCCTTGGCAATTTGCTTTTTCTCGCTATCATTCAATTTACAATAGACATTACCAATATCATCTCCACGGATATAAGAGAGAATCAGATAGGAATAGTCTTTGTATTTTCCCTCTGACAAGACAATCGGTATCGGTATTTCACATACAGACAACCTATTAAGCCAATAAACAGTATCTTTATAGGCATTTTCATCTTTACTGCATCTGAGAACAAACTTTTCGTTTGCAGTGGAGACAATAAAAACATAGTTCGCAATACCAACACTGCAGCGTTCTATTTGAACAACACTTCTTTTTGTGTTGTTTTCAAATATTGCGATCGCATCTTTGTAATCCATTGAGCATTTTTTCTCCCCTCTATAGACTGACGAAAAAATTCCGATTTGTTAAACTCCATGTATTTATTATACCTTGTATAAGCAAATTCTCGTATCCATTTTATGTCATATTTTTGCAATATTCTTTTGGCAGAATATTATTATCACCATTTTTATCAACCATAACATTTCACATTCTCCAAATCTCATACCCCTGTATTCTTGCCGAGTCATACACCGGATGCAATTTTTCCTCCAAAACCTTAATAAACGCTTCTCTGTCATTTTCGGCAATGTATAATTCTTCCATCGACCACGGCATCACAAGATTATCTCTCTGACATTTCTTAAATTTGTCCATTATCTTTTCGCTGCTTTTTGCACTTTCATACATCATATATTGATTTTTTGCAAACAGTTCAAAATATTTCCACTGTGGCAGATTATTACTCTTGCTTGAATTAAGCGATCTATCCATAGGAAGTAAATTCCACAGTTCATCATTTGCCACAAACGACCACGGCACAAAATGATCTATATCAAAATCATTTAATCCAAGCAATTTTTCAGAATATATATCATATACGGGTTTTGTCTCGATTATAGTATTCCACAAATTCCTTACATATCTTAATTTTCTCTGTTTATTATTTTCAGGAACAAGTTTATAGATTATCCCCGGTACACCAGGATTTCTCCCTTGCAAATACCGTACTTTTTTCACTTCTATCCAGCCTGAAATCGTGACAAAATTGTCCATGAAAAAATCCTGCCATTCCTCATTGATAACGACACGCTTTTTCAAGCCTGCTCCATTCGTTATCTGATATGGAATACATTCTTTCTTATTTAACTGCTCAATATAAGCTATCAATCTCTTTTTTTGATCCCATATCCTGTCATTTCCTTTAACTTCGTGCATAAACGGAGACAGCATACGATAAGGCACATTCTTCGTCAACTGGTCTTTTTCCCCATGCAGCTCCCTGTCATTTTCTTTAACAGCCAATATAATCGTATCTCTGTCTGCATCATTTGGAATATTTGTCAACTGCGACAATTTGATAACCGCTCTTTCCAAACTATTCATTATTTTTCCCGAAGCATTTTTAGGACCGAGATGCAGATGATATTCAACAACAGAATACCACGCATCTGCTATCATCTGATTTATAAGGTCATCAAAGACAATTTCTGTCTTTCCAAGCGAAAATAATTTTAACAATGCATCAAGCCAATAGAATTTATAACATTCTGTCGTATCGTCAAGCATATGTATGAAGCTGTCTATATTCAAGTCATTTTTATATTTTAAATGCTGTATATCCAAATTTTACCACCTCAAATATTAAAATTGGACAATATTTATCTATATGCTATTATAGCATCATACTTATATGATTACAATTTATACCTATTATCTATTTTTCTTTTTAAAACAATCTAACCGTAAAAAATATATGGCAATATCCAAGTCTGCTCACTATTTTATTATATATTTTTATGTCAGAATATCCTTTTTATCTCTCTTCCTGATTTTTCAACCAAACAGCATCCATCGCTTCCACTCTGTTCTTATCCTCTCCGCACCAACACATTCAGCCACTTTTCCTCTCCTCTGCCTACTCTCACATCCGATGTTATCCACTGTTCTTCAAGAGCTGCTCCATCTGTTTTTTTTATCAATTCTTTGAATGTTTCTTCGGTCATATCGGTAAAATATCTGCCGTTACGCTCCCCCGAAAAATTTCCATACTTAAATGACGCATATATAATCCCGTTCGGTTTCAATGCTGTCGTCATTTTATTCATAACATTTTCAAGTTCATCCTTTGTCAGATGAAGTATCGACGAGCACGCCCATATACCGTCATATTTTTCTTTTACATTAAGTTCAGTAAACATCATATTTTTGACGGAAATCCCCGTGTATTCACTCGCCCGCCTGCACATCTCTTTTGAACCGTCAACCGCATCCACCTTATAGCCGTTATCGAGAAAATATTTTGTGTCTCTGCCTGAACCGCATCCAAAATCAAGAATAAACGCCCCTTTATCCAGTTTCTCAATAAATTTTTTCTGAGTTTCCTCAAAATCCACCTGTAATGTACTTGCGACAAATTTATCCGCATTTAAGTTGTAATAATCAAGTGTATTATGCACATTATTTTTTTCTTTTACACAATCAAAATGGAAACTTTCGAGAATTTCATTTGAAGCTGTCCTATCAATTATCTGCTTTACCAGAGTTTCAAGTTTAGATTTTTTAGTATAATCCGCCGGAACAAAATATTTTATCCTGCTTTCTTCGAGCATATTAAAAACTTTTGTCTTGTCTTTCGTTTTTGAATCATAGACACCTATTGAATGTCCGCCGTTTATATTTACGAGCTTCATGCATGGAATATCCGTCTCGCTGTCGCCGATATAGACCATATTGCGGAACGGAACTCTGTATTCATTTGGCTTAAAGTAATCATTCACCCTTGAATCGTTTACATCAAGTATTCCCTTTTCTATCCTGAACAAAAACTGCGTTTTATTGGTGTAATTTACCACCTGTGCAGGCCACACGGCGACCCCGCTCTCATCAAAATAAAACGAACTCGCATAAATCTTTTTAAATTTGTCTGCAACTTCCGTGCCTTCTATCATCTCTTTTAATCCCGATGAAATAATATAGTGTTCAACCTTTACGCCCTTTTTTTCACCGTAATCATTTATCCTGTCAAACCATGTTGCCACACCCGGATAAAGTTTAACTTTTGCCCCGTCATTATGTAAAGTTTCTTTTGTAAAAAGAACTTTCCCCCTCGATTTCTCTGCCATCAGATACATATAAGCAAGATTTCTGTCCATCTCATTTTTTTCTGAAAGTTCGTTTGACTCTCTCCAAAAATCGTCAACCTCATAATCAATCGACTGGATATAGCCCTGTGCCTGCATATCATCAGGCGACAGTGTCTTGTCAAAATCATAGCATATCGCCAAAACCGGATTATCTGTTTCATTTTCTTTTATCATAAGCAACTCTCCTCCATCCTTCGCCCAAAACAATATTACTGGTTTTATTATATGATGCAAGGGTCAAAATACCTTTTGACCCCAATATCATTATATAATAATGCCTTTCACTTTACAACCACGCCCCTTACACACGCTAAATACAACTCTCATGTACCATAAAGTCTGCTGCCAATCTGAACACCTGCTCCGCCGTAAGTTCCATATTTTTTACGGCATTTTCCGTTCGCATTGCTTTTTCCAATGTTGTCGCTCCACGCACTATCGGGAAAAATGCATCTATTCCGTTTGCATTGCACAAAACCGCATCGTCAGATACACTCCCCGCAAACGCTATCACTTTTTTATTGTATTTCTTTGCCAGCCCTGCCACACCTATCGGTGCTTTCCCCATCACGGTCTGGCTGTCGAGCCGTCCCTCTCCCGTCACTACAATATCAGCCATTTTTATCTTTTCTTCCATATCGGTTGCCTGCATAATAAGTTCAACTCCCGGTTTAAGTTCCGCATTTAGATATGAAAGAAATGCAAAACCAAGACCGCCAGCCGCACCTGCTCCCGCAATATCTTCACATGATACACCAAGTTTTTCCGCTGTTTTTTCTGCAAAATGTTTCATTGCCCTATCAATAACAGGCTTCATCTCATCGGTCACACCTTTTTGCGTACCAAATATATAGGTCGCACCGTTTTCACCGCACAGCGGATTATCAACATCACACGCAACCTGAAATTTAACTTTTGAAATCAGAGGATTCACTTTATCATCAACAATCTTTTCTACTTTTCCAAGTGATGATGCACCAAGTCCCACATCTTTCCCGTTTTTATCAAGAAATTCATATCCAAGTGCCTTAAGCATACCAATACCGCCATCATTTGTCGCACTACCGCCTATTCCGATAATGATATTTTCTGCACCTCTTTTAATCGCATCAAAAATCATTTCACCGACACCAAAAGTCGTGGCGGCTAACGGATTTTTTTCATGCACAAGTGTAATTCCTGCTGCCGAAGCCATCTCCATAACTGCCTTTTTGCTCCCGTCAAGCCATCCATAATAGCAATCTGTTTTTTCACCAAGAGGACCGGTCACCGTAAGGCTTATCTTTTCGCCATCCATCCCATCGGTCAGTGCGTCTGTTGTCCCCTCTCCACCATCAGCAAGAGGACATACCAACACATCCGCATCAGGAACAGCCTTTAAAATCCCTTTTTTCGCTGCTTCGCCTGCCTGCATTGAAGTCATACTTCCCTTAAAAGAATCTATTGAAATCAGTATGTTCATTTTTTTCCTATCTAAATCATTATCTGCAAAATCAATTTTATAATTTACTCAGCTGTTTTCTTTCAACAATATTATTATAACACCACTTTACAACTTTATAAATTATACCCATGCTTCATAAATGCTTATTTTATAGCATTTATCACGGATATTGATTTTATTTACTCTACCTGAATCTAATACTCTTTTTCTTAAACCTCCTCCCAGCATCATCTCGCATAAAACTAAACTTTTAATTACCCTCTATAATCACACCATCTTCAATTTTTATTACTCTGCTGCATTGCTCTGCAACCGTTAAATCATGAGTAACTATAATAATTGTTTTTCCTTGTTTATTCAAATCAATAAATACTTTCATAATTTCTCTGGTTGTCTCCGTATCCAAAGCTCCTGTCGGCTCATCAGCCAAAATCAGCAAAGGTTCGTTTACGATTGCTCTGGCAATCGCTACACGCTGCTTTTGTCCACCCGAAAGACTATTAACAGGTTTGTCAGCAAAATTCTTCATCTGTACCATTTCAAGCATTTTTATAGCAATTTCCTTTCTCTCTTTTTTCCCTTTTTTCTTACCTCTTGCCGCAAAGTCCAGTGGAATCATCACATTATCCAATGCAGTAAATTCTTCTACCAGTGCAAAGTCCTGCATCACCATACCGATTTTCTCGTTGCGAATAGCCGCCATCTTTCCCTCTGAAAGCTTACCTATTACCATATCATCAATACAGTATTCTCCCGAATCGTAGCCATCAATACAGGCAAGAATATGTAATAAGGTAGATTTTCCGGCTCCGGATGTTCCAACAATCGCAACCATCTCCCCACTTTCTACTGTTAATGATATACCATGAAGTGCCTCAAAAGCATTGTTTTTGCCCTTATTATATGTTTTTATTATTTTATCTAATTTAAGCATTTTATTCCTCATTTCTGAGCGATTTTGTTACAAAGATACGATGAGAAATCCGCACATGCGATTTCTCATCTGCAATCATGGCTATTTGTTTTCGCTCAGAAGCAAATAACCATGTGAAAAATAAACACATCAGTGTTATTTTTCACACTATTCTACCTCACTTAAAATGTCTTTTGCTGATTTCTTTCCAATCAACAAAAAAGACAGCACGATACTAAATACAATAAAAAACACTATCATCACTAAACAACCTAATAACTGCCAGCCTCCCATAGCAAAAACAGTTCTGTCCAGTGCACCCAACTTTTTACAAATACCAATGCAAAATATCGTAAACACAAATATTCCCATCTGCATCATAATTACACTTAATACATGAATAGACACACATTTTCTCCATGTCAACCCCAACATATAATAGATAGAATAATTATGCATATTTTGTCGTATCATAATTACCGTACTGCTAATAATAGACATCATTGTAAGAATAATCATAGCAATTAGAATAGGAATTAATATATTCATCTGATTCATAATATATTCCATACTATTTTCTCTCATTTCTACCGATGTATGACGAAATACATACCTGCCATTAACCGCAAGATATTTTGAATTATACTCTTTTTCCTTCTTTGAAATCCCCTTATCATATTGTATAAAACATGGCCCTGATATGATATACGGCCATATGCATTTTTCACCCTTTATCAAATTCTTTTGTTCAGTTGCAGCATTAATTCGATTGTTATGTTCTATATCCCTCTTTGATACAAATACGACTGCCCTTTCCTCCTCGTCCCTATTAAACGGATAATAATAATCCCTAAAATCAGAATATTCTCCATAATGTTTTGTACGCATAATTGTGCTCGCTCCATCTGCAAGAATTCCTACAACCTTAGCCTTAACCTGTTTTGACAGCTTGTACTTCCTCGAATCTTTTATTACATCAGATGTTGTAAGCGTTATAATATCTCCTACTTTATGACTATTCTCTTTCTGTGCCAGCACAATCTCAATCATATCAGTATCTGCATCCTCTATCCTAAGCCAGCGTCCTGTTTCCATCTCAGGAGTATATGCAGAGAGTAATTCATCATCATATCCAACGACAGGTGACCATGTGCCAAGCTCATTCTTTTTATTATCAATATCAAATGTCATCTGTATAGAATATGAACTAACCATATGCGCTTTCTTTAAATATTTTTCCACATCAGATGACTCCGTAAAAGGAAGATATCTCTGCCCATTTCTCCCCAACAAATCAGTCATATGCATATTCAGACCATCTCCACGAAAAAAACTTTCCAAAGGCTTGTATTTTTCATATCTGGAAAAAATTGCTGAAATAATGCTGACAATCATAATTAAAACAATCATAGTCTGAATAAAAAACAGTATAGTCATAAGCTTATTTTTCTTTTGCTCATAAAGTGCATATTTTAGTTTCATCGAACTCCTCCCTTTACATTCAACTTCATGTCTGTTTTCAAAGCATATATAATCATTAAAGTCAATACCAGCAAGGAAATCAAAAAATATACAGCAAACAATACAAAATAAATATAACTGCTGTAGCTACTGCTCATATATTCATAATACCCCGAAATTTTTTTCAATATTACATTTTCAAATAGCAAAACGCCAATAAAGTAAGCCGTAATAGTCAAAGCTGTACATTCTCCCAAGTACAATAATACAACTCTGCAAAAACTCAACCCACAAATCCTGTAAACCATGAGTGCCTGCTTTCTGCTGGAAAGAATATAACGATACAAAACAGCAAAATTTATTGCAGAAACAAGTGTAATAAAAATAGTAACCATTATAATTGTGTTATACAGATATACCGCATCATCATCTGGAAGATTTGCCGCTGCTACAACAGCTTTATCACCAAAAATTTTCTCAGTTTTTTCCACCACAATATCGTACTGCTCTTGTCTAATCGGTTTCTTAAAATTAAATACTATTTCTCCGGTAAAAGGCGTCGTATCCTCCAAAGATGTAATTGGTATAACCGGTCTGTCAATATCAATGATTCCATAAGCAATAATTTTATAATCTTTTCCTTGAATATGTAGTATTTTCTTGTCCACAGCCATACGCTTACTGACAGGAGAGGACATTGTATTCCAATGTAAATAATCCCAACAAATAGCAACTTTTTCCCCTTTCCGATATTCTTCCTCCGTAAAATATCTTCCACTTTCCAACATAGCGTTATCTTCTACTTCTTTTTCAAATTCATCACTTTTAATAATCAATCCATCCTTTATAGAGAAGTTCATATGAAAGGGTAATTTGTCTACTATCGCTGTCGCTTCAATGTATTTCAATTTATCCGTATAAGAATTACTAAATTCCGCCACATATTTCTTTAATAAATCCACCGTTACATAACTTTTTGCTGAATCAGCCGGCATAAAATAGCTTTCATCATCATTTAATTCATTATCTGATGTTTCATCAAAATCCCCTTGTAAAGTCAATACAATCTTTCTCTCATCTGACAAATCATACTGTTTTTTTAACTGATAGTTTTGATATAATCCATAAGAAAAATGAATCATAATACACGAACAGATTATAGAAAAAAAAGATAAAATAAATATCAATTTCTTTTTTATGAAAAAGCTTTTTATATTAAACCAAATATATTTCATTCAGCACCTCCTATTCAAATAAGGAGTGTCATTTATTTTATAAAAATGTCACTCCTTATAATTTTAAATCTGATATATTTTACTACTAATATACTGTTAAATTCAAAGTTTCAAGTACAGTCGATGTTGATGATTTATTCTTTCTTATTGTTGCAGATGCTGAAAATTTACCTGCATTTTCTTTAGATTGTCTAATCCACTTTCCAGACGCAACACTACCTGCATTATTTCCTAAAACATATGATTTAATTGAAATATATCTAGTCGTGCCAGAAGTATTCTTAACACTCACCACCCCTTTGTCTTTAGACGAATAGTCAATCACTCCAGACATATAAGCATATTTTCCCGTTGTAGAATTTGGATTTGCAGCAGATGCTACTGCACAAATCACACCACACGCTGTTGTCATTGCGATTGCAAAACTGCATACTACCTTTATCATCTTTTTCATAACATTTTTCCTCCATTCACACTATCACTTTGTAAATAATTTTTTAACTCTCCACAAATTAACGATATCGCTATTGTAAATTGCGAAAAAATAATACTTTCCAAAAACAGAATATTATGAAACACTAAACTTAAAATTACTATTAAACATTCAAGTGCCAACACTACACTAGCTTTTTTACGATAATGAATGTGTTCAATTTCATCCAGTCGTTTATTAATAGTATCAATAGGTGCCAACAACAAAATCACAATGCTACTCATTATAAATAATAATAGCAGACAAAATACACTTAATGATACATATTTCACAGTCAAGAGTACAAGTATTATTGATGCAACAGTTAAAGCATAACACCTCATTGGTGTTGAAGCATGATACCCACCTGCATATGAGCGTAAAAATACAAATGAAATTATATATACAACTGAAACCAGCAATTCACCAAATAAAAATCCAATAGTCAATGCTGTTAACATATTAAATATGTTAATTCCAAGTTGTCCTACACCATACATATAGATTTCGTTAAGCTCTCCTGTTTCCATATCATCATATAACAACCAGTTTGCCACTGCTTTTGTCAGCTTTTTTCCCATCAAAACTTCCTCAGCTTTTTTACTGCCTCTGGTAATTTTGGCTGATAAAAGAAGAAAGCACATACACTATTTGCTTGTTTTGTAGCAGTATGTAGCACTGCTGTCCGAATTGTTCTTTTTATAAAATTATTTTTCATATTTAAATCACATCTCTTATATTTATTTTCTCTTGACTTATTCATTCTACCATATATTCATCTTTTGTACGGCCATTTGTATGAATCTATATAAACTTTTGTTGAAATTTAAAGTTTACGCACTATCAAAGAAGTAGCAAAGCGGATTGCGAATATCCACTTGACCTCTGTGCTTTCCAATGACATTTTTACAAAAATTCAATTTTCTTACCTACATATGCAGAACAATATCCACTACAAATAAATTATCTTCTGTTGAAAATTCCAACAAACCGTTATACTTTTCAACAATTTCCCTTACATTTTGCAAGCCCAAGCCATGCATTGTCTTGTCTTTTTTACTTGTAAAAAAACTCTTTCCTCGTCGTTGTAAGCAACCATTATAAGCGTTTTTCACACAAAGCCAGACACTTCCCTTTTCATATGAAAAATCAATTTGAACAAATCTATCTATTGCTTTTTCCATCCTGCCTGTTCCGTCCATTGCATTATCTAAAAGATTTCCCACAATAACTACTAAATCATCCTCATTAATTGGCAGGTTAGATGGAAGCACTATATCAATTTCTACCGAAATCCCCAATTCTGTCATTTTTGTTAATTTATAATTAACAATGCTGTCCAATGCAATATTTCCCGTATTACAGTATGGAGTAGCAAATTCTATTTTCTCAACAAATTCCTCTGTATATCTTGATACAGACTCATATTGTTTTTTATTAACCATCTGCTGTATAGCTATCATTCGATTTTTCATATCATGACGATATTTGTTTAATTCTGCATATTTTTCTGTTAGCATTTCAGATTGTTTGTGATAATATTCTTTTTCCTTTTTAGCAATTGCTGTTTCCATATGTTCCTTAATTACTATGGTCAAAGAATCATATAAATACATCAGCATAAAAACAGATGATATAAGACAGACCAGTGAAATCCCCGCTATTCGTTCATCCAATTTCTCCTGAGAAAAAATCATGCACTCCAAACATATCATAGACACAGTAATCACTATAATAAATGTTACAAAAGATTTCGGTACTTTGAGCTTTTCATTTATATTATTAAATTTTCTGATAATTAATGAAATGCTCCAAAAAATCATTTCTATTATCAAATTCCAGAATACCGATATATGCTCAGTATTTCCAAAAGCATCAAAACCACTTATTCCAACAATCACAGCTACAACTGCCTCAGAGGAAAATGAACACATATAAATAAACGCAGAAACAATCAATCTTTTTGACATAATTGTCACATAACAAAGCGAAACAAAAAAAATACTCCCGTATGAAATTCCGGCACTAATAACTGGAGATACGGAAGCAAAACGCAGGGCAAGAGAAATAAAAAGGCGTGCTGCATAGGCAATATACGCTAATCTGTCATTAACATATGCATCCTCGAAAAATATCATCATATAACGAAATATAATATATACTTCCAAAGAATCAACAATTCCTCCCATAGCATAGTTAAATATATTTTCCATCACTTTTCCTCTTTTCGTATTTTCATACACATTTTCCTGATTGCAGACCGCCTAGACTGACTGATCGGTAATACGGTATCATCTATCATAACAACTTTTTCATAAAATATTTTTTTAATTTGTCGATAATTTACAATAATAGATTTGTGAATAAACAAATAGCAATGTCCTTTTACCATTTTATATACATCATCCATTGAACCATAAAAATCATCTTCCCTATCCTTCATTTGAATGTGTATCTTTCGATTATGGCTTTCAAAATATAATATATCTGACAACGGAACTTTAAAATAGTCCGTTTTCTTTTTGTAACCAAAAAACTTATTATTCTGTTCAGTAATAATCAGGTACTTATTAACTAATTTTTCAATTTTTGAACGCTCAATCGGTTTTACAAGAAAATTCATCGGATGAAATTCAAAAAGTTCCATAGCATATTCTGTCTTTGCGGATATATATACAATCTGAACTGTTTCATTTCCCAGTTCATCTCTCAAAAATCTTCCAACATCTATCCCAGATTTTCCGTCCATTTCTATATCTAAAAAGATTAAATCATATTTCCTGCGTTCAAATTCTTTACACAGACTTTCTCCTGTATAAAATGACTCTACTTCACAACTCATACCTTTATCCCTAAAAATATCAATCAACATCATCTCCAATAAAGCGCATATCTCCACCTCATCATCACATACTACTATTTTAATATCCATAACTATGATCCTTTCAACTGACATTATCGTATCAACAATACTTCGCGACTGGCTTGATTTTTTTAATCAAATTTACCATTTTCTAAGTAACCCATAATATTATAACACAACATAAAACAAAACTGATTGATATTCTACTATGTTTTTTGATTATATTGAAAGAGCAAAACATAAATATATTTATGCTATACAGAATACATTGCTGCCTCAAGAAAATCCATCATTGTATTTTCAATCACACTATACTAAAATATAAGATATATCAACTAAGGGGGTACAAATATATGGCTGATAACAATGCTACAAGCATGAAAGATTTTGAAAAGGAACTTGAAAGTTCTTTTAAAGTAATAAAAGAGGGTGATATTTTAAATGTTACCGTTATAGGAATTTCTGAAACAGAACTCACCGTCGATTTGAATTATTATACAGAGGGTATCATTCCTCTCGAAGAATGTAGTGATGACCCTGCTTTTTCCATCAAAAACGACTGCAATATCGGCGATACTATCCGTGCAATGGTTATTGACGCTGAGGGTGACAACGGAGCCGTCATCTTATCAAAAAAAGCTGCCCACAATCTTCTTGTATGGGATGAACTCAAAAATGATATGGCAAACCGCACTGTTTTTTCCGTCAAGATTACCGAAGCAAATCCAGGTGGTGTGACAGGTTTTGTCAAAGGAGTAAGAGCATTTATTCCTGCTTCAAAAATCGGTCTTGACTATGTTGAGGACACTGAAAGCTATGTCGGCATGACTTTAAATGCGATTATCATTACCGCTGACGCAAACGAAAAAAGACTTGTCCTCTCAGCAAAAGAAATCGCAAGAGAAAACGCTGTGCTTGAACATTCGCAGAAAGTTTCAAAACTCGCAGTTGGCGAAACCGTTTCCGGAAAGATTGTGCGCATGGAATCATATGGAGTCTTTATTGAAATAGGTGAAGACCTTATAGGACTTTGTCATATATCACAGATTACAAATAAATTTATCAAATCTCCAAAAGAAGTTGTCAAACCCGGGGACACGGTATCTGCAAAAATCATTGCACTTGACGGTGACAGAATATCACTCAGCATGAAAGCACTTGAGGATGATGTTCCTGACGCTAAAGAAGATACTTATGAAATACCTGACGAGTTCCGTGCAGATAAGGAAGATGATACTGACGAGAGTCCTTTTGCGAAGCTGCTCAAAGGAATAAAATTGTAATATACATCTGTGTCAATCGAGGATGTATAACAAATAATGCCACTGGCACGCTCTCTCTACATCGTCGCTCGCAGCAGTACATATGTCAATAAAAAACATTGACCCGTCAGCAAAATACGCTGATTAAGAAAAGATACCGTTACCTTATGCACCATGTCCATCCGGACAGTGGTGCTTTTGTTATTGCTGACGGAAAGTATATATGGAATCACAATGCAGATTTTCCACTCTTTCTAAAAAGTATGTTTGATGTAAACAAGCAGCTTCTTGACGGTTTGGAAGAAGCAAAACAGCTTTTTCATGCATCAACCCTATCCGGTCACCTATTTTTATGTTTGCTATCCGCCTTATTCCCGTCCCTCAGGAATATCTTTTATAATGTCATTCCAGATTTTTATAAGAAATGTAAGTGACACAATAAATGACATAACCTCTGCAATTGGAAATGACCACCATACCATATGAAGTCCGCCAAATTTTGCAAGAAGATACGCAGCCGGCACAAGAACTACAAGCTGACGCATGATTGATACAACCATACTAAATACTGCTTTTCCAAGTGCCTGAAATACGGTTCCGGCAATAATACAGAACCATGCAATCAGATAATGTACACCTATCGTTCTAAGTGCAGGCACACCTATTTTAAGCATATCATTAGAGGCATTAAACAATCCAAGCAATGCCTGTGGAATACTCTCAAAAAGAACAAATCCAATAAATGTAAGACAAAAAGCCGTCACAAGACTTACTTTTATCGTCTTTACCATACGCTTACGCTGTCTCGCACCATAATTGTAGGCAATAATAGGTGTGATTCCGTTGTTCAGACCAAATACAGGCATAAAGAAAAAGCTTTGTAGCTTAAAATAAACACCAAAAACAGCCGTAGCTGTTGATGAAAACTCAATAAGAATACGGTTCATGCAGTATGTCATAACAGAGCCGATAGACTGCATTATAATAGAAGGTATTCCAACTGCATAAATCGTTCCGATAATCTTAAAATCAGGCTTAAATCCCTTAAATTGAAATCTAACTTCATGATTAAATTTGTGATTACAAGTTCCTGCAACAAGCCCTGCAACACACTGGCCGATAACAGTGGCAACAGCAGCTCCCGTCACTCCCATTTTAGGAGCACCAAACATACCGAAGATTAAAATCGGATCTAATATAATATTTGTAACCGCACCGCTGAGTTGGGAAGTCATACTAAAAATCGTGCGTCCTGTCGATGTGAGAAGTCTCTCAAAAAACACCTGCGTGAAAATACCAAACGAAAAAATCATGACCGTGCTAAGATAATCAACTCCCATGGTCATAATCTCAGCATCGGCACTTCCCACCTGACTTCTGTAAAAAGGCTTCACTACGGTAAATCCAAGTATTAGAAAAATAATATAACTTACCGCATATATAAATGCTGCATTTGTCGCCGTTTTATTAGCTTTCTTAAAATCTTTCTCCCCGAGAGACTTAGACAAAAGTGCATTCATACCTACACCGGTTCCCGTAGCTACCGCAATAAGAAGCGTTTGCAAAGGGAATGCAAGTGAAACCGCCGTCAAAGCATTCTCCGATAATTTTGCGACAAATATACTGTCAACAATATTGTATAATGCCTGCACCATCATCGAAACCATCATCGGCAGTGACATATTGAAAACCAGTTTTCCTATTGGCATAATCCCCATCTTATTTTCCTGAATAGGGGCTGAAGATTGTTTATTACTCATTTTTTACTCCTTTCGTGTAACAAAAACATTTTACCAGTCAGGCAGATATTTGCAATCCACTCTGCTTCTTAATAGTTTTAGATATTTTTTTCTTTTGAATCTGTACTTTTTGCTTTGTCGTACAGTTGTTTATATTACCACGAAAGACATAGTAAGGGCAAGTCGTTAGGAAATGCTCGTTTTGTGAAAACATCATTTCTCTAACCACTGTTTTATAGTTTCTTCATCCATATCTACAGCACTTGCTATTAAAGAAATATCCATTCCCATATCATTTAATTTTTCTACCGTTTTTTTCTTCTCAGCCATAGCTTTTTTTACAGCCTCCTCTGTAGCTTTTTGAGCTGCTTTTTGTGCTGCCTCTTTTGCTGCTTCTTTCGCTTTTCTCTCGGCATATTCTTCTACACTTTTACACATCTTCTCGTCCTCCTCACCATGTTTTAATTCTTTCATTCTTCTTGATATATTTGGAAATTTATCATCCTCGAAATCTGTTTTTAGGAAACATTGCATGAGGTCACTTATCAGACTATCGTCTGCCACTTCAGTATTGACATATACTGACATAAGACCATCATTTACCGAATTGCCTGTTTCCCTTATAACATTTTCTACATGATACACTGTTTTTCCTGCTCCAAACATATCGAACTCGGATATATAAATTACTATTACATCCTGAACATCCTCAAATTCATCACCCGGTTCAGATTTATTAATTGTTATCGTTGATGCATTATAACGCACGCGTTTTACATGATTGCAATTATCTGATCTCTGTATTTCTATATTATATACTTTATCTTCAACACCTTCAATATATGCATCTAAGCGAACTGATCTCTTTGCAAGATTTCTTAATGACTTTTGTGCAACTAATGTTTCCGGCTTAACTTTCAGCCGTGAATTTTCAAGTATTACCTGTAATAACTCTTCGCACGCCGCTGCATCTTCCATAAACTTCTCAAATAATACATCGTCAATCAAACGAAGATTTCTTATTATCTGTATCACTTCTTCATCAGTTTTTCTATTCTTTTTAGATTTTCCTTTATTTTGTATTTTATTAGACACTTGTTCCACCTTCTTTCAGTATTTGCTTCAGAAATATATGTTCATAACTGAACTTTATCATCTGATAAACAGATGAAAATGCTTGTTTTTCTTAAGTGAAATAATGATAACATACGATTTATCTTTTTAATATGTGAATATTGTCAGAAATATTTTATATGATTTGGTTCACTATAAACAATTTTGTAATATTAGATTTTTTATTTTCTTATGCAATATGCATTATTTTATATAGATTTCTTTGTTAATAACATACAAAAAAATCACCACTTAACTGCTTTAAATGGCGATTTTATCATTGTTTGCGTTACTTTTTTAATAATCCCCTTCAACAGGTTTTCTCCATTTCTACCGAAAAAGGTCGGAATTAAGCAAAATGGCTATTATTGTGTCAATGCCCTTTAACGGGCTTCTTCCATTTATACAAAATCTGCTGAAGGAATGAACAATCTTCTTGAAGAGTCAATGCCCTTTATCGGGCTTCTTCCATTTCTACTATTACAAATACAACCCAATGACTCAAAGGGTGATGAGTCAATGCCCTTTATCGGGCTTCTTCCATTTCTACACAAAGTATCACGGTTGAAAGCACCAGAAATCAGACTGAGTCAATGCCCTTTATCGGGCTTCTTCCATTTCTACAGATGTAGATAAAATCGTAACTACTATATTAGAGAAGAGTCAATGCCCTTTATCGGGCTTCTTCCATTTCTACTACTATGAATACATTTATTACAATAGGAAATAAAGATGAGTCAATGCCCTTTATCGGGCTTCTTCCATTTCTACACGGATGCAAAATAAAAGGAGGAAAACAATTATATGAGTCAATGCCCTTTATCGGGCTTCTTCCATTTCTACGCTCCCCTCTGGGAACGCCCTAAAATGAAGCATTTGCGGACTCGATTTTGCAAGTAATTGTCTGACAATATCAAAATCTGCTTATTTTTTGCTGTTTTTGTGTCTCTTTACACTTTGTTCATATTTTGTAACAGTTCAGCATAAAAAGATAATTGACAATACAACGAGCTTGTTCATTGTATTGTTGATTATCTTTTTATGGTAGAATAGCCTTTCATTTCTGAAATGAGGGCAAAGCCCTCGCGAGCACGCTCAGATGGAACAAATTTATTTGTTCCATCCTCACTTTGCTTTCGCGTAAATAAACAAAAGCTGCATGGCAGCGACTGACAGTTTACTGGCAGGTTTATGAATGTAAGAAATAAAAGGCTGAACTGTTACTATTTTTTTGTCATTTTTAGACCTTAGTTGTAAAAATGGATTTATAACTTTATTTTAACATATCATGTTATAAATGTATATAAAAACTTTCAATTTCCAATTTTTCCAAGTAACAGTTCAGCCATAAAAAATAATTGACAATACTTGAGCTTGCTCATTGTATTGTTGATTATCTTTTTATGGTAGAATAGCCTTTCATTTCTGAAATGGGGGCAAACCCCTCGCGAGCACGCTCAGATGGAACAAATTTATTTGTTCCATCCTCACTTTGCTTTCGCGTAAATAAACACAAGCTGCATAGCAGCGACTGACAGCTTGCTGGCAGGTTTACGAATGTAATAAATGAGAGGCTGAACTGTTACTTTTCCAACTTTCACACCTAGCAAACATATGTAGATGCTTAATGTTTCAAGCAAACTAATTAACCAAATCGGTGCCTTAACATTAAAAAACATTATTTCTCTAACCACTGTTTTATAGTTTCTTCATCCATATCTACAGCACTTGCTATTAAAGAAATATCCATTCCCATATCATTTAATTTTTCTACCGTTTTTTTCTTGTCAGCCATAGCTTTTTTTACAGCCTCCTCTGTAGCTTTTTTTGCTGCTTTTTGTGCTGCCTCTTTAGCTGCCTCTTTCGCTTTTCTCTCGGCATATTCCTCTACACTTTTACACATCTTCTCGTCCTCCTCACCATGTTTTATTTCTTTCGTTCTTCTTGATATATTTGAAAATTTATCATCCTCGAAATCTGTTTTTAGAAAACATTGCATGAGTTCACTTATCAGACTATCTTCTGCCACTTCCGTATTGACATATACTGACATTTATTATCATTGTTTGCATTACTTTTCTAATCCAATATCACATATCTGCCAAACCCCATGCTTGTATTCTTTCCTATATGCACAAGCTGTCCTGCGATAAGATATTCAAGCGACTCATCGCTTATGTTTCCAAGGACACATTCCCCTTTAATTCCGTGCAATGCAATATGGCTTTTATGTGTATTTGAATATCTGTCAATCTTAGTATGGTACACTTCCTGCTCTTCTATATATGGAAATTCACTTTCAAGATATATTTTTCCTACATCATTTCCCTCCATACAATTTAACAGATATACTCTCCTAATTGCAGCTTCTGTCAATGCCTGTCCGTCAAATTTGTTTAGCCATTGTCCTCTGAATTTCTGTGATAATGGTGTGCAAAATTTCAGTATTTTTCTGTCTGAGCTGTTTAATTTTTTTAATTGATATTCGATATAGTTTGACAGTGTATTTATTATTATTTTGTTATTGTTAATAGCACCATCCTCAAGTATCGGCTGTCTTTTTTCGTTAAATATGCCTGCTATCTCAAATCTGCTTTTTTCTTTTCCTATTCCCTTCATCCCCAGCATATATAATGCCTGCAATATCTGTGAAAAATATATTATAACATTTCCAAATAAGATAATATTTACTTTTAGTTTGTCTCCTCTGCTGAATGTTGTCTGCTTATTTTCACACTCTATTATATATCCCAGACTTTCACCGTTTGTTACATACTCCGGTTTTATTTTTAATGGATGATAAAATATTCTTGGTACAGTACAATCTTCTTTGAATTTACAAACATTACAATTTCTATCCGACAGGCAATATTGTTCAAGAAGCATTTCTCCCATACCGCCTCTTATCGCCGAAACTTTATTTTTCGGCATTTTTGTGGCTTCTGTGAATTCAAATACTAAATTTATTTTACTGTATCTTATATCGAACTTTTCACTGTTTTTCATCCTACAAACTCTCCACAAATCTCATAAATGCTTTCTGTCCCTCTTCCGTGCGTTTATAAACTCCTGCACATTCAAGCACCTTAACAAATACTTTGCTTATCTCATCATGGATTATATCCATTATATTTTCCGGAGTTATCGTATAATTTTCTATCCACTCATCTACCCAATCAGCGTGTTTTTCAAGTATCTCATCCGCATGAATATCTTTGTGATTTAAGATTGCATCTGCAAGGTCGCTCATTTCCTTTTTAAGTCTTGCCGGAAGCACCGCAAGTCCCATTACCTCGATAAGTCCAATGTTTTCTTTCTTAATATGATGAAGGTCTGCTGACGGATGGTAAACTCCCCACGGTGCTTCTTTAGTTGTGATGTTGTTGCGGAGCACAAGGTCAAGTTCGTACTTTCCATCACGCATACGGGCAATAGGAGTTATTGTATTGTGTGGTTCTCCGTCTGTCTCGCTGAATATAAATGCGTCTTCATCTGTATATGCTCTCCAGCTTGTAAGAATATGGTCTGCCGCATTTACTATACTGTCTGCATTTTCCCCCTGTAAACGAATTACGGACATAGGCCATTTTACAATTCCTGCTTTTACATCTTCATATCCAGAAATTACAAATGTTTTCTCATAATCAGCTTTTGCCATTGCAAATGTATATCCGCCGCCCTGAAAATGGTCATGACTTAAAATAGAGCCTCCAACTATAGGCAGGTCTGCGTTTGAGCCAGCCATATAATGCGGAAACTGTCTTACAAAATCAAGAATTTTCTTAAATACTGCATGGTCTATTTTCATCGGTGTATGCTCGGCATTAAATATAATGCAATGTTCATTATAATAAACATATGGCGAATACTGCATATAATACTGCTGTCCGTCTAATGTAACAGGAATAATCCTGTGATTTTGTCTTGCAGGATGTGAAAAATGACCTGCATATCCCTCGTTTTCCTTGCACAAAAGACAAGCCGGATAACCAGACTTCTTTGCTTTTCCAGCCTTTGCAATATCTCTTGGATCTTTCTCCGGCTTTGAAAGATTTATGGTAATATCAATCTCGCCGTACTCCGTATCAGTAACCCATTTTTCATCTCTTGCAATTCTGTCTTTTCTTATATAATTGGCTGCCTGGCTGAAACTATAATAAAAATCAGTTGCCGCCTTTGGAGAAACCGCATATTTATCCTTAAATTCTTTCCTCACAATACTTGGCGGCGGAGTTATACATCCCATTATCTTTGTGTCAAACAAGTCCTTTGCAGTAATCGTATCCTCTTTCATAATACCGTTTTCAAATGCATACTTCACCATATCTTCAAGTATCTCATGCACCGGTCTGAATGATGCAGCCTTATGTTTCTCTTCTGAGTTTTCACACTTCTGCGACTCACTCAAATCCTTAGTATCAGAATTTTCATTCTTTACATCATATTCCATCACATCAAACAATTCTAAAAGTCTATTTGTAACATAAATCTCATCACATTCCTCAATCAAGCCATTAGCCTTCCCGTATGAAACAAGTTCACTGATATATTTCGTAATCATACTCTCATATCCTCCTGCTGTTTTCAGCAATCCTGTATGCCTGCTTCTTTTTCAAGCAGAGAATACAGCACAACAATTCTCGTTTATTATCAACTTTAATTTTTATCTCATCTATTATCTCATTAGGTGTTTGCAAAACTATCTTGATATGTAATTAAATTGTATTAAATATAACAAATAATGTTAGCCGATATTATTTGCTATATTAATACAATTAACACAGCCTACATCCAGTTTTACAAATACCACAACTTTAATCAATAACTTTCATTCCACCGTACTTACGAATTTTAAGCACATTGCAAGCACCTTTTCCAAATACTTTATCCATCTTTTCAAGATATTCAGGTACGGCTTCATTTTTAACAAATGCCTGTATTGTTCCTGCAAATCCGCCGCCATGCACACGACATACTCCTTTTCCACCCTCAAGTACAGTGTCGCTTATCGCAAGTGCAAGTGATACATTCTGATGTCTGATATCATTTACCGTATAAACATTCTGAAGATACTTGTATGATGAGTCTCCTGATTCTTTTATAAGAGTTAAAAACTCATCTATCTTTTCTGATTTAAGAGCCTCTGCCTGTTTTCCAACACGCTTATTTTCATTTATAAAATGAATTGCACGAAGTACGGCTCTGTCACCACATTTTTCTCTGAGCTTCGATATATTTTCAATAATATCGTCCATTGAAACTTCTCTAAGAACTTCTTTTCCAAAATAAGCTGCAACCTCTTTCATTTCCTGTGGTACCGCCGCATAATCTGCCGTAAGGTCTGCATGAGAGCCCTTTGTATCCGTGATACATAAACTGTAACCATACTTATTCATGTCAAATTCAACCTTTTCAACAACCGGCTCTTTTGGCTTTGCAAAATCAACATGTACAAGACTTCCTACAGAACAAGCCATCTGATCCATAAGTCCACAAGGTTTTCCAAAATATACATTTTCCGCATACTGACCGATAATAGCAATCGTGACCGCATCCATTTTTCCGTCATTGTAAAGCTGTGAAATAATAGTTCCCACAACCGTTTCAAACGCTGCCGATGAAGACAATCCTGCACCTATGAGCACATCACTTGTGACATATGCAGTAAAGCCGCCAATATCAAAACCGTGGTCTTTTGCACCTTTAAGCACACCTTTAATCAAGGCTTTTGTAGTTTCCTTTTCGCTTTCTTTATAAGAAATGTCATTTACATCAATAACAATTTCTTTATATGTACCTGAGATAAGATGAATCATGTTGTCATCTGTTTTTCTCGTGACTGCAATAGCATCCAGATTGATAGATGCTGCTAAAATCTCACCGTGCTGATGGTCTGTATGATTTCCACCAACCTCGCTTCTTCCCGGTGCACTGTATATTGCTGCATCTCCATCACCATAAAGCTTTTCAAACTTTTCAATCGCTTTTATATAACGCTCTGTCTGATACTCTATCCTGCTCTCATCAACATAAATGTCTGTCAACAGGTCTTTGTAATCACCTTTCTTTAATGCTTCTTTTATTTCATTTGTTTTTTTCATGCACAAAATCCTCCCAATTTTAATTTTATTTCAACATAAAGCTAAACCTTTCAACATTTAACTCTAATATAATGCCAATTTATCATAATGTCAATAAAAGTTTACTTATTTTTACTAAACTTTTGTAACAGTTCAGCCTAAAAAAGATAAGTCAATAATACATGAGCTTGCTCAATGTATTATTGACTTGTTTTTTGGGGCAGAATAGCCTTTCATTTATGAAATGAAGTAGACTCAAGCTGCATAGCAGCGACTGACAGCTTGCTGGCAGGTTTACGAATGTAATAAATGAAGGGCTGAACTGTTACAAACTTTATTGTAAGACATGACTTATCAACAATATCTGAGCCATTATCCTAGTTTACCTTTTGCATTTCCAGATATATTTCCACACTAGAAAACGGGCAGCTATTACAAAATTTATCGTTTGCTCCAAAATAA
The DNA here is from genome assembly GCF_003480745.1 of Clostridium sp. AM27-31LB. Lineage (NCBI taxonomy): Bacteria > Bacillati > Bacillota > Clostridia > Eubacteriales > Clostridiaceae > Clostridium > Clostridium sp. AM27-31LB. The sequence continues at coordinate 61,066 of NZ_QUJS01000009.1, forward strand.
ACTCGACATTTTCAGCATATTGTGTTACCATATGTTTAGTAAACATAAACACATTTAACACTTTGATATACTTTTTCAACTTGTATATCAGATATTCATAAATCAGACTAACAGAAAGGACGATTTTTATAAATATGCCTACAATCCGTGATATAGCCAAAGCTGCCGGAGTTTCTCCCGGTGCCGTTTCAAGAATATTAAACAACGATACAACACTTCATGTTTCCGCCGGGACACGAAAACGAGTATTGGAGACAGCTAAAAATTTAGATTACAAAAAAATCCCAAGAGCAAACACACCCCTAACCGGAAATTGTTTTACTATGGGAATTGTTTTGTGGTTTTCTGCCGAGGAAGAATTAAAAGACAACTATTATCTTAAAGCAAGACAGGGAGTTGAGGATTTCTGCGTGAAAAACAATATAAATATACTCCGTGTGTTTCCGGGTGATTCAGAATATTTTTCTAAATTAAATACAGTTGACGGTCTTATATGTATCGGCAAATTCAGCCGCCTTGAAATCAAAAATTTTATAAACATATGCAGCAATATTGTTTTTCTTGATATGGCAGTAGACGAATTTAATATCACTTCATTATCAATGGATTTTGAACACGCCGTTTACAGTGCACTTGACTATCTGACGGAACTTGGGCATAGTAAGATTGCATTTTTAGGCGGAAAAGAATATGTAGGCAAACATGAACTTATAACCGACGCCCGCACCACAGCCTACAAAAAATATATGAATCACAGAAAAATGGATTGTGAAACTTATTTTAAAGAGGGAAGTTTTTCTTTTGAATCAGGATTTGACATGATGAATGAACTTTTCCGTGAAAACAATATTCCGACCGCCGTATTTGCAGCAAATGATGTTATTGCACTCGGTGCCATGAAAGCAATCCGTGAAAACGGACTTAAAATCCCTGATGATATATCCATTATAGGATTTAACGATGAGGAGACAAGTGCTTATATTACGCCGCCGCTCACCACAATCCATGCACCTGCATATGATATGGGACAGCACGGGGCAAATCTTGTATATGTCTCTTCAAATCTTAGCATAAAAACACCGCTTAAGGCTAAAATACCGTGTGAACTTGTGGTAAGAGAAAGCTGTAGGAGGATTTAAAAAACACCCGGATTATTTCATTTAAATAATCCGGGTGTTTTTTATTCTTATTAGATATTTTAATTTTTTACTTTACTGCAGCCAATATCCACTTCTGGCAGTCACCGCCCCAGAAATTCCACTGATTTATGTTTCCGCCTGAATCCCTGCTCCAGTCATACACATCAAGACCTGATTTACAGCTTGATGCCTTTGACAATACTGCATATGTTCCATCTGACTGTTTGCTTAATTTAAACAACTGATTTGTCCCTTTGTTCAGACTGTACTGTACAATGTTGGTTCCGTCCGCAGCACTTCCCATTGCCACATCAAGTGCCTTTGTATAATTTGATGCTCCTGTAAGTATATAGTAATATCCGTCACCATTTGATACTATCTTATATTTCTGTGATGCAAGTCCATTATATGCCCACTGCTGGATATTCGCATGGTCTGCCGAACTTCCGTCTGCCACATCTAAATATTTGCCTGAAAACTTGTTTCTTATATAAAATATTCCCTCCGTCTTGCTTACTTTAACTGAATTTTTTGTTCCCCATATCGTCTGATTATTTTTTCCTATCAATGAGAATGTCATAACTTCATTGTGGCTCGGTGTTTCATCTTTCTGCTTGAAAAATACACCTTTATACATCACACCGTCTATAACCATCTGACAATAATATGTTCCTTTAATATAACTCCAGCTTCCCGTCACATCCCCGGTGATTTTTCCGTTGGAATTTAATTTTACTTTCTGTGTTGTGAGCATTCCGACATTTTTTGTTGAAGCATCTTTTCCATGATTTACAAATTCATATTCTCCAAGCATATCTGATGCTGAATAGCCCGTTTTTGAAATCGTACTTCCGAGATACTCATAAACTGCCGTAACCGGCCAGTTATCCTGATTTAAAAACTGCTGGTGTACTCTCACTTCATGTGACTCATTTCCGCTGTCAAATCTGGTGTGATAAACAAGATATCTCTGATTGTCCGTGTCAATAAATGCTGAGTTGTGACCGGCTGATTTGTAACCCTGCATTATCGGGGTAAAGTTATAATTTCCCATAACTTTTATTCCACGGTCTGCCTGATTTGTTCCTGCTGAAAATACTGCTGAATTCCCTGCGGCATCAACATAATTTCCATTGATTGTCTTTGAACGATACATTCTCATATGATAGCCGCCGTCTGCCCCAAGCCATCCATATGTTACATAGAGATAATAATAACCGCTCTCTGCATCGTACTGAATGTAAGGTGCTTCGCCTGATTTTTTATATCCGCCTGCTATTTTCTTACCAAAATATCCGTCTGTGTTACCACTTGTAGTTTTTGGATATTTCGGCTGACCGGTAGCCGCGTCAAGCTCAAGAATATAAATTCCTCCTGACCATGAACCATATGTCATCCAGAGTTTTCCATTTGCATCAAATAAAATACACGGATCTATCGCATTTGGATAAAAACTGCTATTATATGCTCCATTTGATGAGAACCAGTTTCCAACTTTCTCAACTTTTCCGTTATTTATCAATTTTGGAATATTGGTATTGCTATAGTTTGTATTAACTGTCTTTGTTCCAAGATTAGATTTTGTTGTTACATTTACATCTCCCTTTGTAAATCCAGAATAAACAACTGTATCTACATAAGAGAACGGACCTGTCGCAGACTTCGATACCCCATATCCTATACATGAACGCACCGCCGTTGATGATGTGCAATAATAAATCATGTACGCACCCTTACTTCCGTCTTTCCATACATAATTTTTATTATAGATAACATCAGGTGCCCAGACACCGTATCCGCCCTTGCAATCGGAGTCATTGTAACCAGCCCACTGGAATGATGATGCAAGCGACTGTTCAAGAGATTCATTTTTTGAAGCTTTTGTGCTTCCACTGTTTTTAACAGCCGTTACAAGTTCCCATTTCTGACAGTCACCGCCCCAATAGTTCCATTCATTTATATTTCCACCTGCTGATTTGCTCCAGTCATATACATCAAGACCTGATTTACAATCACTTGCCTTTGTCAAAATCGCATATGTTCCGTCTGCATTCTGAACAATGCGGTATTTTTGCATTTCTCCGCCCCAATAACTCCACTGCATAATGTTAGTGCCGTCTTTTGATGAACCACCGTCAACATCGACACACTTTTTATAGCTTGTCGCACCCGTAAGAATATAATAATAACCATCACCGGTAGAGACAAATTTAAACTTCTGTGCATCAGAACCGTTGTAAGACCACTGACGGATATTTGCTCCATCTTGTGCTGAGCCATTTTCAATATCAAGGTACAATCCGCTAAACTTATTTTTGATATAATAAATACCCTCGACATTTTCACTCGCATACAAAGATTTGTTTGTATATCCCTGAGTTCTCATAGCAGACCAGTTTCTCAAATCCTTTGATGATGCCTGTGCCATGTGTGAACCATAAATGTTGTAAGAACCTGTCGATGAATCATAAAAAATTGATGGGTCATGCACGGAAATTCTAGTTGTGCTTGAAGCAGCTGATGAACTTGCCGCCGCATTGGCATCAGCAGGTACAGCCGTCAGACCGGATATGCACATTGCCGCTGCCATAAGTACAGTTGTGATTTTTTTAAGTCTCATTTTCATACTCTCCTTTAGATTTGCCAAGCGGATATTCGTGGTACACTCCGCTCTTTGCCTGATAGTGTTAAATACTAAGCCTCCAGAAACTCTCCCGCACCCTATTAGATACTTTGCATAAATAATTCTAAATTATTTTATATTTTATGTTGATTATATCAGCATTATTTCATTTTTAAAATACAAAAAAGCAAAAATGCCATATAATTTTTAATTATTATACAACTTTTTTGCTTATTTTTACTATTTATTAAATTTGTTCTGTTTTATCTAAAACAAAAGAGTCAAAAAAATCGCCACTTATATAACTCAATCAATCTCCAAAAGACTAATCCTTTAGAATCGATACATACAAGTGACGATTTCTTTATTTATGCCGCTTAATATCAATATTTATTTCCGATTAATTTACTCCGCAATAATATCCTTTACAACCTCACCAGCAATAATAAGCCCTGCAACCGCCGGCACGAATGCCATACTTCCCGGCACTGACCTTCTCTGCAAACAGGTACGCTGTACCCCTGGAGGGCATATGCAGTGATTTTTGCAATTATCATTTTCATCCTCGATAGGTGTCATAGGTTTTTCTTCCGAATAAACAACTTTAAGCTTTTTAACACCTCGTTTTTTAAGCTCACGGCGCATTACTTTTGCAAGCGGACACACTTTTGTTTTGTAAATATCTGCCACTTTAAATGCACTTGCATCCATCTTATTTCCGGCTCCCATGCAGCTTATTATCGGTATATTCATCTCCTGACACTTCATGACAAGTGATATTTTCGCTGTCACGGTATCTACTGCATCTACAACATAATCATACTCTTCAAATGGAAATGTATCTGCATTTTCAGGCAGGAAAAAGGTCTTATAGACATTTACCGTCACTTTGGGATTTATCTCCAAAATACGCTCACGCATAATATCTACTTTGTCTTTTCCGACCGTTTTTCTCGTTGCGATAAGCTGGCGGTTAAGATTTGTAAGGCAGACTTTATCATCATCTATCAGATCTATCTGCTCAACTCCGCTGCGGACAAGTGCATCAACAGTATAACCGCCGACTCCGCCTATACCAAAGATTGCCACTCTTGATTTGTGGAGTTTTTCAATACCTTCTTTACCTATTAATAATTCCGAACGCGAAAATTGATTTTGCATTTTTATTCCTCATTTCTCAATCTTTCTTAAAAAGGGCAAAATTGATATTTTGCCCTTTTATTTTTTACCATATTAATATATACTTTTCAAGTTCTTTGTAAATCCACTAGCAGATTTCTGCTCCTGCCGGCATCTTCTTTTCAGGTGTCATAAGTGAAAGATTTCCGTCTGCATCTTCTGCACAGAGTAACATTCCCTCTGATAATACACCGGCGAGTTTTGCAGGTTTAAGGTTTACAAGTACCATTACTTTTTTGCCTACCATTTCTTCTGCTGAGTAATGCTTCTTTATTCCTGATACTATCTGTTTTACTTCACTTCCGATTTTTACCTGTGAGCAGAGAAGTTTCTTTGATTTCTTTACTTCCTCACACGCAATTATCTCACCTACCTGGAACTGCATTTTCTCAAAGTCATCAAATGTAATTTCAGGTTTTGCTTCTATATCTATTACTTCCTCGTCTGAGCCTGTTTCCTCTGCTGCTCCGGCTGCCGCTTTCTGTGCCGCCTGAATTTCCTCAGCTTTTGCAAGTACATCTTTCACATCCAGTCTCATAAAGAGAATTTCAGGTGCATCTGTCACCTTTGTTCCTGACTCATAAAGACCGAATTTATCCATATCTTCAAGTGCACGCTCTGTTGTATTGAGCTGTTTTAAAATCTTGTCTGTAGTGTCAGGCATAAATGATTTCAAAAGGCTTGCACCGATTGTGATGCTCTCGATAAGGTTGTAAAGAACGGTTGAAAGTCTGTCCTTCTTTGCCTCATCTTTTCCGAGTACCCAAGGCTCTGTTTCATCGATATACTTGTTGCATCTCTTAAATATCGTAAACACTTCCGTAATTGAATCTGCAACACGAAGTTTATCCATTTTTTCTTCAACTTTCTTTGGTACGGAGAGTACAAATGACTTAAGTTCATCGTCAACACTTTCCGTAACACCCTTATCTTCTGCAACTCCGCCAAGATATTTGTTTGTCATTGAAATCGTTCTGTTGACAAGATTTCCAAGTGTGTTTGCAAGGTCTGAGTTCATACGCTCAACCATAAGCTCCCATGTAATCACACCATCATTTTCAAATGGCATTTCGTGGAGTACAAAGTAACGAACTGCATCAACTCCGAACATATCTACAAGGTCATCGGCATAGATTACATTTCCTTTTGATTTACTCATCTTGCCCTCGCCCTGAAGCAGCCACGGATGACCGAATACCTGCTTTGGAAGTGGAAGTCCAAGTGCCATAAGCATGATAGGCCAGTAAATTGTATGGAATCTAAGAATGTCCTTACCTATAAGATGAAGGTCAGCAGGCCAGAATTTTTCAAAAAGGTCTGTTCCTGTTTCGCTTGTATCATTGTTTCCGTCAACATCATATCCAAGTCCCGTGATATAGTTGCTGAGTGCATCCACCCATACATATACGACATGACCCGGATCAAAATCTACCGGAATACCCCATTTGAAAGAAGTACGGGATACACACAAATCCTGAAGTCCCGGAAGAAGGAAGTTGTTCATCATCTCGTTTTTGCGTGACTCAGGCTGAATAAATTCAGGATGTGTATTGATATGCTCAATAAGTCTGTCTGCATAGTTGCTGAGTTTAAGGAAATAAGCCTCCTCTTTTGCAGGCTGACATTCCCTGCCACAGTCAGGACACTTTCCATCTACAAGCTGTGATGCAGTAAAGAATGACTCACAAGGTGTACAGTACATTCCCTCATAATATCCCTTATAAATATCTCCCTGTTCATATAATTTTTTGAAAATCTTCTGAACCTGTTTCTCATGGTATTCATCAGTTGTTCTGATAAATTTATCATATGATGTATTCATCAAATCCCAGATTGACTTAATCTGTCCCGATACATCATCAACAAATTTCTTTGGTGTTATACCTGCTTCATCAGCTTTAATCTCAATCTTCTGTCCATGCTCATCTGTTCCTGTCTGGAAACGGACATCATATCCCTGCTGTCTTTTAAAACGCACGATACTGTCTGCGAGAACAGCCTCGTAAGTGTTTCCGATATGCGGTTTGCCTGATGTGTAGGCAATCGCTGTTGTCAAATAAAATCTCTTTTTCTCTGCCATTTTGAACCTCCAATAAAATAAAAAAATCTTTAAGAATAGAAATATTCTTAAAGACGATTATACCGCGTTACCACTTTAATTTATCCGCACTTCACAATGCGAACCTCAATCACTGCCATCACAGTGCCACGCTTTAACGGGCGTACCCGGTACCTCCTACTTTTTATGCTGCACTATCATTTTTATTTACACCTACGGCATAAACATAAGATTATGTTCAGAGTGTACGGCTCCAAGACCATCTTCTGCTACATTCCATATGCCCTTTCTCAGCAACGGGTCACTTTCTCATACATAACACATAATGTACCAAGCAACGCTACGGGTTCTCTGTAATACTTTCTGTAACATACTTTTCTTTTCACAGCCTTTTTCACTTATAGATAAATGTATTTTAATATGTGGGGTAATTTTTGTCAACTGTTATATTGTGCTTTCAAAACTATTTGCAGTATATATTTTTATACAGAAAAAGCGTCTGCGGAAAACAGACGCTAAATTTCATATAATGGACAGCGGAACGAAATACACCGAACAATCTTCTATGGCTATTATTTGCCCACAATCAGGAAGCAGGCTGTCCCCTCTACCTTTACTTCGCTTTCGCAGGCATCTCTCCTAAATATCTCTCTTAAGATTGAGATATATAATTTTTACAATAAAATCAAGTGTTACTCCAGTCATTTTATATACTATTTTTTAACAACCAGCGAAGTCTTTCCAGCAACAAATATTGCTCGTGAAGACATCTTTCCTTTATGAATCATATTCCTAGAATACAATTTTCTCTTTTTCTTTGAAGTTTTCACTCGAACTTTTTTATATCCTTTTGCAAATGAATCCTTTCCAATTTGTTTTTTAGTCAATTGATTACTTTTAATCAAAATATATTTAAGATTTTTGCATCCATAAAAAGCTCTTTTTCCAATCTTTCTAACACCTTTAGGAATTACAATATATTGTAACTTAATACATTTTGCAAAAGCATTATCTCCTATCTTAGATAACTTTTCATTCAATTTAAGAGTTTTCAATTTATTGCACTTATAAAATGCATTTGCATCAACATTTGTTATATTTTTACCAAACACAACCTTTTTTAATTTTATATTTTTATAAAATGCTTTCTTTCCAATAGCAGTAACTTTATAAGTAATGCCTTTGTACTTTACAACTGATGGAATTTTTACAGTTTTTCTTGATTTTTTTAAATTCCGAACATAACTAACCGTATTACTTTTTCCTGTCTTTGTTATTTTATACAAAGCAGTTCCACTAGAACCAATAAATGTACATCCTTTTGCAACTGTTTGGTTTTTATTAGAATCATCACTATCAATTATATCAGACTTTGGTGTAGCTGTAACCGTGGCAGTCGGAGTTGACGAAGCTGTTTCACTCGGTTGTAATGTCGGAACTACGCTTGGTTCTATAGTAGCTGACGCACTCGGAACAGTGGTTGTTTCGCTTGGTTTTTGCGTTGGTGTCAAATCCGGTTGCGCCGAAACAGTTGTACCCGGCGTTGGTGTTTCCGATGTTATCGGAACAGACGGAGTATTTGGTGTTGATGTATCTGACACATCTGGAATAGTGGTTGTTTCGCTTGGCTTTTGCGTTGGTGTGCTTATCTGCCCAGAATCCGGAATGTTTGTCACTTCAGGACTCGGAGTTACCGTCGGTGCCGATGTTTCTGTTGGCATCGGGTTCGACGAATTACCCGGTGTTGATGTAACCGATGCACTTGGAACCGGCGATGCAGTTTCACTCGGTTTTTCTGTTACAGATGGATTTGAAGTATTAGAACTATCTGCCATATTTTTATATGATGCCGTTATACTAACATCTGTATTTCCTATAATCACAAATGTTGTTTCTGCTGTTGCATCTTCAAATACAGTTGATGAATCATCTGCTTTCCAACCTAAAAAGTCCTGCTTATTATTTACAATAGAAGTAATTTGAATTTTTTGACCCTCATAAACTTCCATCGTTTTTGTCGGTATTTCATCATTTTCATATGCTACACCATTATTCACCTTTAAAACATGCTTTTGTTTCTCTTTTGCCAATAAACTGTCAAAACTTGCACTGATTGTTTCTCCTGAATTTTCATTTGATAATAAATACTCCTTTTTCTGTAATATTTCTCCATCATTAGAAAGAGTATAACTTAATTCTTTTTCCAACGGAACATCATAAAACTCTGCATTACGGACAACTTGTCCCTTAGAATATTCCTCTATTTCTATGTCCATTTTGCCTATATCTGTACCTGTTAATTTCAAGTGATATTTTTCACTTTCCTTTGCAAAATATAATGTCTTAATATCATTTTCAACAACTATTGTAACTTCATTACCATACACATAAGGCACATTATTTTCAACTTTTCCCACCAATTGATTATCTGAATCATATATATACACATCAACAGGGCATGCAATTCGGTATGATTTAACAGTTTCTATTTCATAACTATCTAAATATTTTTTATAATTCTGATATTCTTCAGGATAATCATTTTCAAGTTCATAAATCCAAGCATACAGTAATGTGTTATATGCTGAACTTGCACTGCTTTGATAATTTTTCAAGGTACTCATTGTTGCATCAAAAGAATCCTTTCCAAATATCTTTGAAACCTTATTAACAAATGATTTATCTAAAGGTTTTAAATAATTCAAAGCGTATTCATAATCTTGATCAATACAATGATATAAAATATTTGTAGCTGTTATATATGTTTCTGCATCCTGCGCTGATTCACTGGCAACATACACATCTTGTAAGTTGTTGTAAGCAGCTTGCGCTACACTATGAAATTCTTTCATTCCAAGCATATTATAATATGCTTCTACTGCATCATTTGTTCCCAATAACACATTTGTTGCAAAAGTTGTTGTTTTTATTGCTGCCCAAAAAATCATAACATACGGACAGCTTGCTACAATTTTTGCTTTTACAGATTTCCAATACAAATCCAACCATGTTGCAGTTACAACCCGACCAGCAACCATTGATGTTCCTGATGTAATACTTTCTATAAATTCTAACTGACTGCTTGTCAGTATATCATATACTTCTTTCAAAGAACTTTTTAACACTTGATTATCAGATGGACAAACTTGATACATTGTGTAAACTGCCGCTTTCTGCGAATCCGTCATTTGATACATATAAATATAATTACTAATATATTCAATGCAATCAACAACAGTATCACATACTTTTGCTATAGTTCCCACTTTATTCAAAAATTTTATTGCTTCCGAAATTCGGGTTGAGCCTAAAATATTATCATAAAATTCACCTACATCTTTTAAAATATCCTCTTGCTGACTTAATGATAATGTAGACCATTTTCTAGATGAATTTTGCGATGTAATATCTTCCAGTAGAGATAACTCACCGTTTGTTTTTGCCCACTTTGTAACAATTCCCGTAACTTTATTTACTGTCTTAAGTCCACCATAAGCAATATCCGGATCAACAACTATATTTGACAAAGTATCTTCTCCATCGGATTTTCCTATATCTTCATCCTTAAACTCTATATCCTTACATTTTAATAAAGAATTAAAAATAATTGCTTTGTACATATCTTTTTGAGTAAAGGATATCTCAGCAACTTCTTCTGGATTGTCTACAGAAGCAATACCTTCCTGTATTAACTTCCACCAATATGCTGTTGTTCTCATTCCTTCGTCATCAAGTGCTTCTGATATCTGCTTACACGCACTTTCTGTATCTATTACATTTTTCCATGTTTTACTTGAAGGAATACTCATATCCATTTGTACATCAGCTCTGTATGGATATTCTGAGAAATCTTTCACAATACTATGTGTCTTGTCTGTTTCTTCTATATTATTTCTTAATATCGGACGTCCTAAAGTCGCACTCATAACCCATATCTTGTCAAAATCAAACTCTTCAAACACATTTTGCTTTTTAAACTCATTTACTGTTATATACTTATATGTAACCCCATATTTATCATGAGATTCTCCAGTTCCTAGCAAGTAACAATTATATAACCTTTTACTACTATTAGAAACATATTGGTCATACTGACCAGCTTCCTTTAAAAATTGATTATCATTTTTATTCCTTCCCATAGTGTAGCAATTAAGGACATATGCTTCACCACTATAGGACTTTAACAAACCGACAATTCCACCACCATAACTAGAATAACTTAAATCCCCAATATTATATGAATCTTTCAAATAATTTGTTCCATCCCCAGCTCTAACGTTGGTCAATGCTACAATTCCTGCCACATACTTTTCCCCTGTTACATTTCCACCATTAAAACATTCCTCAACCGTAATTCCTGATGAATTTTCCACAAATTGTCCGCCAGTTATTCCACCAACATAATCTTTACCTTCTACATTTCCAAAATTACTAGATTCCTTTAAAAAACCAGTTCCAAAATCAGAGTAAAAATAACCATTTATTCCTCCAATATATGAATCAAATCCCCGCACATCTCCATAATTTTTGCAATGACTAATGGTAACATTATCTCCGGAATGCCAAGTAGCCGCATAGCCAGTTATTCCACCAACATATTTACTACCTAAAATTCTTCCTTGAAAATAACAATTACTTATAGCCGCTGAAGATGAATATGACCCTGCTCGAATCTCGCCTGCAAAAGCTCCAACATAATTTCCTGATGTTGCAATATATGATGATCTAATATTTAAATTACTAATTTTCCCTCGATTAATATAACCAAACAATCCCACATAATCACTAGATGAATTTATATACAATCCATAAATAGTATGATTATTTCCCTCAAAATTAATTGATGAATTTTTTGCAGAATTCCCAATTGGAATCCATTCGTTATTAGGAACAATCTCTTTTCCCCACTTAGAATACTGATCCACTTTATTCAAATATATATCCCTATCCAATGAAAAATAATATTTATTAACTTCATTAAATTCTCCATCATTTACACATTTACTAACATAAGCTAATTCACTAGCAGTCGAAATCACATATGGATCTGATTTCGTTCCACTACCTCCAGCAAACGAATCTGCTATAGTTCCATCCCATATCTCTACATCTTTTTCCTCGGCATTCACCGTTTTCCATAATACACCTACATCAATACTGGTAACAAACATTGATATAATAATCGCAATCGTCAACACTCTTCGTATTCTTTTTCTTTTCATCAAATCACTCTCCCATCTGTCTAGTCATAAAACATCGTTATACAATTATTATAGTCGCATTGCGACTATTTTCAATATCATAAGACCAATTTCTTATAATTGTAGTAACAGTTCAGCCTCTCATTTATTACATTCGTAAACCTGACAGCAAGCTGTCAGTCGCTGCTATGCAGCTTGTGTTTACTTCATTTCATAAATGAAAGGCTATTCCGCCCAAAAAAACAAGCCAATAATACATCGAGCAAGCTCGTGTATTATTGACTTATCTTTTTTTGGCTGAACTGTTACTAATTGTATCATATTAAAAGTGAGTTTTATATATGGTATTTGAAAATATTAGGAATCTTCGTGAAGATAACGATAAAACCCAAACTGAATTAGCTGAATATCTTCATATAAAACAAACTACTTATTCAAAATACGAACTAGGAAAAATCAACATTCCTATTGAAGTTTTCATTCAACTGGCAGATTACTACGATGTTTCCGTAGATTATTTACTTGGCAGAACAAAAAAGCGATAGCTATTAGAGTTTTTCTCTATATCTACCGCTTTTTATTGTTTATGACGCTCGCTATTAAAAATCATAAACCCTTACATACATTCTAATACAAACACACTATATATTTTCCCACATTTACTGTACATTTTTTATGTTTGATATCTATATAATCCTAAACGGTATCTTCGGCCTCTGTACAGAACTAAAATTAGGATAATAATATTTCATAAATATCTGTGCAGTATATCTCCCTAGCAACAACTCTCAAACTATCCCCTCTTTATTTTTATAATATCTTCTATTTTTTCCTCATCCAGCTCCACAATTTCCGCTATCTGCTCTGTCGTATAGCCTTTTTTATACATATTCATAACAACCTTTTCATTGTTCCTTTTCTCAGCTCTTGCCTCGCCTCTCGCTTCGCCCCTTGCCTCGCCTCTTGCTTCGCCCCTTGCCTCAGCTCTTTCTTCTATTCCTAAACTCAGATTACACATAACGCTCACATCCTCTCTCAACTCTGTATCAACTGGAATATTATACTCTTTCTCAAGAATATCAAACTTCTGATTTTTCTGTATTTCATTTGAAAGCAATGCACAAATCAAACGATGTAGTTCATATTTCTCATCTTTTTCCGGAAGTTCGTTTGTTATCCCTATCATCACAATGTTTAATAAATCAAGATTTCCTTTCCATTGATAAGTTTCTAGTATTTCATCTTTTGTAAGATGAATATGCGCCATACTGTTATTTCCCATATTCATGCAAACCCATATACTGAATACCTGTTTTATATCATCATAGTTTGAATTTACAAAATCTCTTTCTTTTTGTGATGATATAAGTCTGCTAGCATAAAAGATTGCCCTGTTTAATATGCTATATGCAGTTGGTTCATCTTTTTGACATTCTATGTTCACTATAACCTTTGACAATTTATTTTCTTCTTTATCGGGTGATGGTATCCTTACATAAAATACTATATCAAACCTTATCATGCCCTCATTTATCTCTGCGTTTTCTGTATTAAATCCTACTATTCTCTGTCCTGAGTTATCCGTTTTTTCTACATTTGTTAAGCCCGGTTCAACTGGTGCAATCCCTATCTTTGGTTCACCCTCAATATAGTTTACCACTTCACTCGGCTTCATATCCTTAAATTCAGCAACAGTTTTTACTAATATATTTGCTAGTATGCTTTTTTGTGCAAGCAATCTTTTTGCATAAGTATCATACTGTATTTTTGCATCTGCTGCGGTTATTGCATTTTTTATTTCCGTATTCATTTTATCCCCATTTTTGCACACATTTTTGTATTAATCTTATTATAATCAAGGACTACTTTGAAATCAACTAAATTTTTATAGAGTGTTGCCGATTACATTAATTAAAGGTACAGTTTTATATAAAAACAAAATTAAAAATAATCACCGTTTTATGATTATATTAAAAAATACCACAGAATAAACTATAAAATCGTCATATTCTATGGCATTTATTTTTTGAACTAAACCACTTAACTGTAATTTTCCTTATTTTTGAAAATGCTCCATAAACTTCTTCTCCATTTTCGTACATTGCGAATGAGCGAACTCTTATATAATATACTCTTTTGGGTTTAAATTACTTATTTTAATTTTATTGCTTGTCTTTTTTAAAGTTTTAACACCTTTAAATATCATCTTTTAATATGCTTTTATATTCCAACAATCTATTTCGAGTATTCAGGTAACTTTGTCCTCTCAAATAGTAACAATCACATCTCCACCACTTCGTCCGCAACTCCCATTGTGGATTTTCTATGCGATACAAGCACTACCGTTTTATTTTTATCCTTTCCCTCCTCTTTTACCGCTTTTAATATCACTCCCTCATTAAGCGAATCAAGATTGCTGGTAGGTTCATCCATCAAAAGCAGTGGTGCATCATGAAGAAATGCCCTCGCAATTCCTATCCTCTGTTTTTCTCCGCCCGACAGGGTATCTCCAAGTTCACCGACCTGCGTATCATATCCGTTTGGCAGACTTATGATAAAATCGTGAAGTGATGCTTTTTTTGCTGCAGCAATGATTTCTTCCGTTGTCGCTCCAATTTTTGCAATGCCTATGTTTGCGGCTATCGTATCATGAAATATATCTGTTTCCTGTGTTACAAAGCTCTCATAATCCCTGAGTTTTTTTGTTGAAATCTCTTTTACATTCTTTCCTGAAATCTCAACTTCTCCACTGTCTGTATCCCAAAAACGCATCAGAAGTTTAAGTATTGTCGATTTGCCGCAGCCGCTCACTCCGTGAAGTCCTGTTATTTTTCCTTTTTTTATCTCCATACTAAAATTTTTGAGAATATTTTCATTTTCATATGCAAATGTTACATTCTTTAAAGCTGCTATCTGCTTGTTTTTTCTGTCAGCAGAATTTTCTGTTCTATTTTTGTCTAAAATTGTTTCTGTAGCTTCTGCCGTAACATTTTTTTCATCTGACATAAGTTTAGTATCTGACACTTGTTCACCGGTAAATTTTGTACTCTTATCACCATACACTGCTTTACCATCTGACGCTTCGTCTTCCCATACTTCCTCTACCACAGGATTTTCTTCAATGACTGACAGCACCCTCTCACCGCTTGCAAGTGTCTGATTTAGATTGTTTGACAGACTTGCAAGTGCGACAACGGGACCAAATGACCCCATCATTGCCACTGTGCAGGTGACTACTGCGTCAAAACCAATCTCACCCTGCCGGTACATTTCTCCCATGAGAAAAAGCATCCCAAATGACGCAAGAAGTATGACAAAGTTTGTGACTGCACGCTGTGTTCCCTCTAAACGGCTTAATTTTCTTTGCATTTTTCCGAGTTTTTCAGAGCGTTCCTGCATCTCATATCTTTTCTCTTTTCCCATACCGTACTGTATGGTTTCTGAAAGTCCTCTGAGTGCACTAAGTACAAAGCTGTTTAATTCGCCGAACGAGGTTCTAAATTCCATTCCCGTCTGACCGCCACGCTTTCCATTCCAAAGCGGAATAAAAATTCCTACTATTATATATACTGCTGCCGCATAAACCGCCGCAACAGGGCTGTATCTTCCCATAAATATTACCATTACAGCCGATGTAAGCAATGCTATCATTATCGGAGATATTGTATGTGCATAAAACACCTAAGGGTCAAAAGCAGATAACAATGTATGTTTACATACAAATTGCTATTTGATGGGCAAAATACCTTTTTACCCCAACATCATTATATTTTAGCATGAAATAATTTTCCGATTAACCATGACTGATGAATAAAATTTATCAAAAAGCAGATATTTCTGTCACACTGACAGATTTATACTTGCCGCAACTTCCGTCTGTCCTCCTTCACTTTGCTCTGCCAAAATCATAGTCTGCTCCGCGGCAAGTTTTGAAGTATCTGTAATTGCCTGTGTCATATCAATGCCAATTCCCGCTCCCTGACTCTGTGCCATCATGATACCAAGATCTCCGCCGCCTCGTTTCCAGATTTCAATCTTTTCTTTGAGATAAGTCATATCCGCATCGAGCATTTTATTATTTTCCTCACCTCTGTGAGCCAGTTTTTCTTTTTGCTCCTGTTTCCTTATCTCCTCCTCAATCTCGTTAAGTTCTTTCTGCTGCCAGACTCTTATTTTTTCTTCAGAAATCCTCATAACAACATCTTTCTTTGATGAAATATATTTATCATCATCCTTTTTGTTCATAACTTCCTGCTTGATATTTGCAAGTTTCTTTTTAGCAACGGCTATCATTTTCTTTGCATGGGAAATCGCAATATTAATCTCATCATCATCGTAATTTCCGCTTGCCGCCTTTCTCTTAAGAGCCGCAAGATTTGAACTTGCACTAGAAACGGCATTACTCGCCTGCGAAACACTTTTTGCACTCCGAATACTTGACGATACCTTTTTATAGCTGTAATTTAAAACTTTCTTTGTTTTCGTCTCTGTTTTTTTGATATTCTTCTGAGTCTCTTTCATCCTGTCAAGCATATCTTTCAGACTCTCAAGCTGTTTTTCAAACTTTTCGTATTCCTCTTCCTTTTTACTTTTCTGTGACTCCTTATCCGAAGCTTCACTAATCAAAACACTGTTCTCATTATCTTCACTGTTTTCAATGCCGTTCTTATTCTTTCCTGCTGCCGTTTTATTTGCTTTATCAGAAACATCATCCATATTTTCAGCCTTTTCATTACCCTCACTAAGCTCAAGCATAACACCGTCATCTTCCGTCAGATATGTACTTTTATCTCCGGTTCCCGCCCTGTTTACCGAAATTCCTATTCCATTCTCAGTTCTAATATCAACCCCGGAACTTTTCACACTGTCATCCCTTTTAGCACTGCTGTATCTTCTGGCGGTCGATACATTTTTCTTTCGCTTTGCATTATCCGTCCTGCTGCTCTTTGTTCCATGCCCAATCTGTTTACCCCCTGCCTGAAACAGCGAACCACTGTTAATTACAACTGCCATAAAACTCCCTCCTAAACTTGAGCCTTTTTTCTTTGACTCATTTTTTCATAATTCATTTGACACTGTCAGTCCGTCTGTATATCTATAACTCACCGTTCATCTCTGTTGTGCAACCGATAATTTATGACAATTCAGTCTTTCATATCTTAAATTTTTAATTTTATAAGCAGACTGCAGTCGTTGCTTCACAACTTATCTTTATAACTCATTTAAATTTATATCGGCAGTTTTTAATAAGTATCTACAGTTTTATTTAGTTCTCATGAAATTTCCCACAATTTCTCAACATCAATTAACAGCAATTCAACCATATTTCCACTTATTTTCCACATTGATTTTGCAAGTTATCCACAAGTTATCCACAAATTGTGCATAAATCCTATTTCCAATCTCTTTTCTTGACTTTCGGGCATAGCAATGTTAAAATCTTTTTGAACATATGTTCATATTAGACTTTTACAAAACTTCCCCCCATAAAAACAGGCATTTACAATACTTATATTATCCATAATCTAAGTGGCTATTTGCAATCCTCTCTGCTGCCTCCTCATAACACAGCCAGTTTTGCTATCGCCTAAAAATAAAGCACTTGAAAGGAACTGCTGCCTATGAAAAGAAACAAAAGTATTTTAAAAATTATTACATACACCTTATACATTATCATTTCATTTGTAATTTTAATATTTATCCTATATTATAGTAAAAATAAAGAAATAAAATTTATCCTTAGTTCCATCGGCATATGGTTTTTATTCTTCCTGTTCTGCGTCTATAAAATATGCAGGGCAAGAAAGCGTGCAGGCTTTTTTGAAAAGGGCATATATGACGCTGTTGATTTTGACGATATGGACGGTTTTGAATTTGAAGACCTTACCTGTGATATTCTTGTTGCCAACGGCTTTGAGATTGCTGAGAGCACACAGAACAGCGGTGATTTTGGTGTTGATGTTATCGCCGAGAGAGACGGTGTTGTTTATGCGATACAGTGTAAAAGATACCACGGTCCTGTAGGCATTGATGCCGTGCAGCAGGTTTATGCCGGGCGTGATTTCTATGAATGTAATGTTGCCGTTGTTTTGACAAACAGCTATTTTTCAAGAGCAGCACAGAGACTTGCCGACAAAATTGGAGTTGTACTTTGGGACAGGGATATGTTTAAAGAATTATTATGATGGAGAAATTTATGAACACCATTAAAATATCAGTCAGAAACCTTGTCGAGTTTATATTAAGAAGCGGCGACCTCACGACCTCATCAGGTCTTAAAGACCCGGATGCCATGCAGGAGGGTGCCCGCATCCACAAAAAAATACAGCGAAAAATGAAAGCAGGCTATCAGGCTGAAGCGGCACTATCTCTCACCGTTCCCATAAATTATGACGGCATTGATTTTGAAATATGTGTGGAGGGGCGTGCTGACGGTATTTTTACGGATGATACAGGTTATAATATCGACGAGATTAAAGGTGTTTACAGAGAACTGGCATCTCTTGAAAATCCTGTTGAAGTCCACAGGGCACAGGCACTCTGTTACGGTTATATATGGGCATCAACCCATCAGCTTGACAGCATCGGAATACAGATGACTTATTGTCATATTCCGACCGAAGAAATCAAACGCTTTAATGAATATATTGATTTTGAAACGCTTGAAAAATGGTTTTATGATCTTCTCCACGAATATGCAAAATGGGCATCGTGGGAAATAAAATGGCATGAAAAGCGAAATCTTTCAATTAAAAATATTGAATTTCCTTTTGAATACCGTCCTGGACAGAACACTCTTGTCAAAGGGGTTTATCAGACTATTCTTAGGGAAAAAAGACTTTATATAGAAGCTCCTACAGGTGTCGGCAAGACGATTTCCACTGTATTTCCCGCTGTCAAGGCAATGGGAGAAAACTTAAGCGAAAAGATTTTTTATCTCACGGCAAAGACTATTACAAGAACAGTGGCACAGGATGCATTTAACATATTGACAGAAAATGGCTTACATCTAAAATATGTCACTCTCACCGCTAAAGAAAAAATATGTATTCTTGACAAACCCGTGTGCAATCCCGGTTCATGTCCCCGTGCACTAGGACACTTTGACAGAGTCAATGATGCAGTTTTTGATGTTATAACACACGAAGAACATATAACACGGGAAATCGTGACCGAATATGCCGAAAAGCACAATGTCTGCCCGTTCGAGATGTGTCTTGACATATCCACATGGGTAGATGCCGTTATCGGTGACTACAATTATGCTTTTGACCCAAATGCCTGTCTTAAGCGTTTTTTTGGTACAGAAGCATCATCAAACGATTACATTTTTCTTATTGACGAGGCTCACAATCTCGTTGACAGAGCAAGAGAAATGTACTCTGCAACACTTATAAAAGAAGAATTTTTAGCTGTGAAAAAACTCACCGGATTTATGAGTAAAAAAATCACAAATGCACTTGAACGCTGCAACAAATCACTTCTCGCACTCAAAAGAGACTGTGATGTACTTACGGAATGGGATATTCTTAACATAGAAGATTTCGTCATCAGACTCATGCAGCTTGCAAATTATCTTGATGAATATCTTCAAGACTCACGCAACAATAAACATGGTTCAAAAAATATCAACGGTCAGATAAATTTTATGGAATTTGATGGTGTGGACAACAGCGAACTTATTCCCGATACAAGAGAGCGACTGCTTGATTTCTATTTTTCCGTCAGGTCTTTTTTGAACACATACGAATTGCTTGATGAAAAATATATTATATACTCGGACTACTCGGATGAGGGTAATTTCAGACTTCATTTGCAATGTATGGACCCATCTACCAACCTTGATAATTATCTTAAAAAAGGAAGATGCGGAATATTTTTCTCTGCAACATTTCTTCCTATTAAATACTATATGGAACAGCTCGCAGGCGGAACAGATGACTATGCCGTCTATGCCCCGTCACCTTTTCTCCCTGAAAACAGACTTATAATGATAGGGCGTGATGTAAGCACCAAATATACAAGGCGTGGTCCAGCGGAGTACAAAAAGATTGCCGACTACATCACAGACTTTGTATCAGCAAAAACGGGAAACTATCTTATATTTTTCTCGTCATATAAGATGATAAATGATGTTCTGCCATTTGTGGAGGAAAATTTTAGCAAGACATATAATGAGGAAGATTTCACTAAATTATATAATGGCAATATAGAAACAAATGATTATAATAAGGTTAAAGAAATTGAAATTTTAACCAAAACGAATAAAATTATGAATCAACAACAAACTGATGTTTCTGAAATATCAGATATAAAAGACACTAACAACAACGAAAAAAACACAACACCTCGTATATTTATACAATCACCGTCAATGAACGAACAGCAGCGTGAGGAATTTTTGGAGAATTTCAAGGCAAATCCCACAAACACAACACTTGGTTTCTGTGTCATGGGTGGGATATTCGGCGAGGGCATAGATTTAAAAAACAGCAGACTTATCGGTGCAGTCATTGTAGGCACAGGGCTTCCAATGGTCTGCACTGAAAATGAGCTTTTTAAGGATTATTTTGACAGAGAAGATAAATCCGGATTTGACTATTCTTACCGATATCCCGGCATGAATAAGGTCTTGCAGTCAGCAGGCAGGGTTATCAGAACCGACACCGACATAGGTGCGATACTTTTACTTGATGAAAGATTTATGCAAATGTCGTACCAGAAATTATTTCCTAAAGAATGGTATCCTTATGAGGTTGTGACTAAAAATAATATGAGGGAACGAGTAAAGAAATTTTGGGAAAAGTAAAAGGTAAGACGGAAAGATAATAGCCTGTCGAGAGCATTATGATGAATAAATACCCCGGCAGACATGCGTATATTTACAAAAGTGGCAAGGTATATTGCATAGAATAAAAAATCATATCTTTTGATATTCCCTTGACATATATAAAAAAAAGAATTACTATATATACATAACTCACTACTGTTTAACACGCAGTAGTAACTATATATAACATTTTAAAATTATCTATATAATAAATAATTTTAAGCATATTAATAGACTACTACAGAAAGGAGCTTTCTATGTCTAAATTTAATTCAGAAAATAAATTCATTAAAAATTTAAGATTTCACTTATCTTTTTATTTTAATGATATTGATATTTCAAATATTATAAGTGATTATGAAGAATGGTTTGAAAATGAAAAACTGCATGGAAAAACAGAAAAAGAAATTTGCAATTCTTTGCAAAATCCAGTAACCATAACCCAAAAATTACATTCAGAATTTCCACAAAAGCACTTATTTACAAATAATACAACAATACAAATGCTTTTAATTATAATAATACATTTTTTGTCTAATGTATTATGTTTAAATATATGTAATAAATATACATCAAACTTCTTAGCATATTCACTTTTAATTAATTTTTTACTTTTTATAATACCTATATTTTTTATAAAAGCAGAAGATAAGAATATTATAAAAACAACATATTTTTATATAAAAACTTACTAAATTTCTGATTATCTTTTCATAAGTTGGTAAATGCCGATATATCCCGTATTTTAGGGCTTTATCGGTATTTTCTTTTTGGAAGATACCTTGCATAAGCTGGCATTTACCAGCATGAAAATGCAACCAAAAGTAGTAAATGAGTAGTAAATATAAGCTCCGATATTAACAAGCCAGTCTTTCCAGTTCTGCTTTTGCAGATTGAAATGTACCGTGTGCATAATAGCCAAGTGTCATGGTTATGTTAGCGTGTCCCATAAGATATTGCAGGGTGTTTGGGTTCATTCCTCTGTTTGCCATATTCGTACAGTAAGTATGTCGGAATGAATGTGGTGTGATGTTCGGTAACTTGTCCGTGTGATACTTGTTATACTTCTTAATTAGTCCTCGCACCATGCCCTCATAGTTTCCTGCAACTTTAGGTAAGCCCTCACGGTTCAAGAATAGGAAATTG
Source organism: Clostridium sp. AM27-31LB (assembly GCF_003480745.1). Taxonomy (NCBI): domain Bacteria; kingdom Bacillati; phylum Bacillota; class Clostridia; order Eubacteriales; family Clostridiaceae; genus Clostridium; species Clostridium sp. AM27-31LB. Next base: position 83,243 of record NZ_QUJS01000009.1, read on the forward strand.
CTATAACCACCTACAATCAACGGTTGTGCCTTTCCTCTGTTCTTTAGTATTCTTTGGATTGCTTGATAAGCCCGTTCTGTCAATGGAAGTTCTCGTTTTCCGTTTTTGGTCTTTGGCGTTTCAATATAGTAGCCGATTTCGCTGTCTTTCAATAACTGGTGGTCTATATTGAGTATTCTGTTCTGCATATCAATATGCGTCGTTAGTCCGCAAAATTCAGAAATACGAAGTCCCGTTTCCAGCAGAAGCACAACCTCATCATAATACTTGCTGTAAATCTTATCCTTTTCCATAAAGGCAAGCAGGCGTTCTTCCTGCTCTGGTGTAAGGATAACTTTCTGCTCCGTATCATCTTCCAGAACATCACTTAGCTTAAATTCAAACGGGTTCTTTCTGATACAGTCGTCTTGTATCGCCATGTAAAATGACGCTTTCAAGGAACGCTTGTAGTTATCAATCGTTTTATAGGCGTATCCTTTTTCGCTCATTCTGATAGCCCATTCTTTAGCGTCCGACTGCTTAACAGTATCAATCGCCCTCATACCCAATGGGTCATTTTTCAGAGCGTTCATAAGATACTGTCGTCCTTTTTCAGTAGCCCTCTTGATGTTCTTTCTTTGGCTGTTCTTCTTGTCGTAGAGCTGGCAGACTGTCATTTTACCGCCTGCTGTATCGATACCGTCGTTAAGGTCTTTTTTAATCTGTGTTTCTTTTTCCCTCAACGATATATCATCACGCTTTCCAGCAGGTGTCTTGTCTGTCGGTACAAGTTTCCAAGAATAGATAAATTGTGGCTTTCCGTATATATCGGTATATTTATAAACGTATCTTCCGTCTTTTCGCTGGCTCTCTCCATTACGCAAATTGCGATTTTTACTGTCTTTTCGTTTTACATTAGACATAGTGTAAAGCTCCTTTCCGTCATGGAACGAGCCGTGATACGCTATATTTATTATACCATATCTACGGCTCAATGACATTAGATTTCGTCCAATGTATCTATGATTTTTTCAAATTGTTTTCGCTTAATCTGAATACGGTTGCCGTTCACGATAACCCAGCCAGCGTCAAGATTTTCTTCGGCTAATTTACGCAATTTCTTTTCGCCAATGCGGAAGTATTTGGACGCTTCTTCAACCGTCAGCGTATATTTTTCCCAAATAGGCACATCAGTATTGTTCATAATCTATGCACCCCCCTTTACTGTGTGTCGTTTTTTACAAGCAGGCAGACGGCTTTGGAAAGCTCCATTAGTATCTCAACTATTCCCATTCTTGTGGGCAGAACCGCACCATGCGGACGTATCATTATTCTGTGAGGATAGGTCGTGGCAAAACAACTTTTCCAACAGTCGCTCTCGGATCACTGCGTGGGTCGCTCGCTTTCTTTTGAAAAGGTCGTGGCGTACAGTCCCCGTGGCTCGCCATCTCACAAACGTATCTGTCTGCTTTATTCAGTTGTCAAAGAGCTGTGGTGAAAGCGTGTTGCTTTCATATAAAAGCAGGTGGCAGAGCAGGAAAGAGGGGGATATTAAATCATGCTCCGCTAAAAACTGCTTATTCTTCTGGTTCTAAGTCCATATCTTCAATATCAAAACCTAAAATCATTTTGATAAGTGCTTCTCTGATACGTCCTTTTAATTCCATATCTACAACGATATAAACATTGCCGTATTCATCATAAAGTGAACGCAAACAGCACTTTGATATGTAAGGGTCATAAAATGCCAGTAATTTTTCAATCGCTTTTTCGTTTCCGTCCATAGCTGATGAAATCAAGTAATAAGACGGTTTCTTAAATAACTGTTTCATTTTCTAATGTTCCTCCTTGAGTATTTTTTTCATAGTTTCCAAAGCGTGATGTCGGTTTCTAAATACACCGCTTTGCGTGATTTTCTGCAAGTTGGCAATTTCACTTTCTGTCATTTCCAAGAAGTAATACATCAACAGAGTATTGCGTTTTCTTTCTGGAAGTTTCTTCAAGGCTTCTGCCAATTCATCATCAAGGACACGAATATCAATGCCACATACTGAAAAGATTGTATAATCTGTTTCGTAGTCGTCCCAAACAGCCATTTTATCAACAAGGACATCTGGCAATTCGCTGAAAGATATTTCTTTATTCTTACGACGGTTTAATTCCTTGTAATAATCTTTCACGACACTACGGACAACTTTCTTTAAACAACTTTCAAAACGACATTGAACTGTTTTCTGGAAGTCAGACGGTTTCATCAATCTCACCTCCTTTCCTTTATGATTTGAAAAGTGTTTATCCCTCTTTCCGCACCATATAAGGACAGCTAGGTGTGATTTAATGACCTCTTTTGAAAAATTTTTTAAATTTTTTCGGGTATGAAAAAAGCCCGCACAAAACATATAGTCTGTACGAGCCTTTAAAGCTAAAACATAGTAATATTGTATCATTAAGAATCACAAATCACAAGTGATTTGTGATTAATCACTTGTGATTTGTGATAAGTGATTTGTGATTAATATATAAAAGCCCTCTTTAAAGGGCTTTTATGTTTATTTGTTAGGCTTTAAGCCTGTTCAGCATAGTGGAGTTTCTCAGAAGAGAAACGGAACTTTGATGAACAAATAAACCACCGGCTAGGCCGGTGAGTCAGCATTGCTTAAGCTTACAGTAAAAAACCTCCAGTGATATAATTATGTTGGTTCGCCAACCACATAAAATCAAAGGAGGTTATCCAAATGGATATAAACAGTTTAGCACATACGAAATGGAATTGTAAGTATCATATTGTTTTTGCACCAAAATATAGAAGAAAAGTAGCGTATGGGAAGATGAAACAGGATATTGCGAATATTTTAAGTATGCTATGCAAAAGAAAAGGTGTAGAAATAGTAGAGGCAGAGATATGCCCAGACCATGTGCATATGCTTGTAAAGATACCACCAAGTTTAAGTGTTTCAAGTTTTGTAGGGTATTTGAAAGGAAAAAGTACACTTATGATCTTCGAACGCCATGCAAATTTAAAATACAAATATGGAAATCGCCATTTCTGGTGCAGAGGATATTACGTAGATACTGTAGGGAAAAATGCAAAGAAGATACAAGAATATATTCAAAATCAATTACAAAATGATTTAGAGTATGATCAGATGACACTAAAAGAATATATTGACCCGTTTACGGGTGAGCCAGTAAACCAAAATAAATAAAATAAGCCCCATAGGGCTTAATAAGTAAATGACGGTACAGTTGGCGAACCAAATTCGATGAGTCTTTAGACTTAGCGTCGGTAATAAGCCCTTATAGGGCTAGTACAAACCACCGGCTAAGCCGGTGGTTTTGATTTGAAAAAGAGATAAAATCAATATATCCCTTTTCCCCAATTTTTACAACGGCATTGTAGGGCTTTTTCTCTTTGTTTTTGATTCCTTTTACCAGGGTTTCTTTTCCCTCCAGTAATTCTTTTACATTCGTTTTGGTTAGTTTTTTCTTTCTAAAATGTTCAGCTAAAGTAAACTTACATTCAGGATAATTTGAACAACCATAAAACGATTTTTTTAATACAATATTGTTGCCACACTTAGGACATTTTCCTACAAGGGGTCCCGAGCGCTTAGTGGGAATTTGTACCCCTTATCGATACAAATTCCCCGTAGGCGCTAGGGACCTCTTTAGCTTCTTGGAAGCTGTCAGTAGTATATCTAATAATTTATCTCCATTCCCTTTAGTAACGTGTAACTTTCCAAATTTAAAAAAGCGACTCATAGAATTATTTCCTCCCGTTAAATAATAGATAACTATTAAAAATAGACAATACTTGCTCATAAGTAATGGTACTTAAATTGTTTACTTTGGCGTGTTTCATTGCTTGATGAAACTGATTTTCAGTAAACAGTTGACGATATTCTCGATTGACCCATTTTGAAACAAAGTACGTATATAGCTTCCAATATTTATCTGGAACATCTGTGGTATGGCGGGTAAGTTTTATTAAGACACTGTTTACTTTTGGTTTAGGATGAAAGCATTCCGCTGGCAGCTTAAGCAATTGCTGAATCGAGACTTGAGTGTGCAAGAGCAACCCTAGTGTTCGGTGAATATCCAAGGTACGCTTGTAGAATCCTTCTTCAACAATCAGATAGATGTCAGACGCACGGCTTTCAAAAACCACTTTTTTAATAATTTGTGTGCTTAAATGGTAAGGAATATTCCCAACAATTTTATACCTCTGTTTGTTAGGGAATTGAAACTGTAGAATATCTTGGTGAATTAAAGTGACACGAGTATTCAGTTTTAATTTTTCTGACGATAAGTTGAATAGATGACTGTCTAATTCAATAGACGTTACCTGTTTACTTATTTTAGCCAGTTTCGTCGTTAAATGCCCTTTACCTGTTCCAATTTCGTAAACGGTATCGGTTTCTTTTAAATTCAATTGTTTTATTATTTGGTTGAGTACTTTTTCACTCGTTAAAAAGTTTTGAGAATATTTTATATTTTTGTTCATGTAATCACTCCTGAAGTGATTACATCTGTAAATAAATACAGAAGTTAAACGATTTGTTTGTAATTTTAGTTATCTGTTTAAAAAGTCATAAGATTAGTCACTGGTAGGAATTAATCTAACGTATTTATTTATCTGCGTAATCACTGTTTTTAGTCTGTTTCAAAACAGTAGATGTTTTATCTACATTACGCATTTGGAATACCAACATGACGAATCCCTCCTTCTTAATTACAAATTTTTAGCATCTAATTTAACTTCAATTCCTATTATACAAAATTTTAAGATAACAGTCAAGAACATATCTGCACAAGTTGTAGATATACCATAAATGCTGATAATCAACATGATTACGCTTACCATCAAATAAGTAAGTGTTTCTTGCTTATTAAAATTATCCATAGTACAACGTGAATTCCAGAGAAAAAGAGAAATCGCACCAAGAATAATACTTAAAACAAAAATGACATTTCTTTTTTTACTGTCACGGAACATTTTCTTTTCATTTTGTTTGTCAAAATAAAGAAAATCACGTATCGTCATTTTACTTATTCTTCTTAATAGATTAAGCAAAACCAAAACATAAATAGTTAAAAAATAAATTATCAATAGTCCAATAGAAACGAAATTCAAAGAAATAAAGAGAGTTTTTGGAATACCCAGTAAGTTTACAATTACTAACGACACAAACTGGCTGAATAAAAAGCCAATAGGAATAGCTAATACAAATGCTAAAATTCCCAACAGTATATTTTCAATTACAACTAAGTGGGCAATTTCTTTTTTCTTAATGCCAAGAAGCATATATGTTCCTAATTCTTTACTTCTTTTTTCAAACATAAATTTCGTTGTATAGTTGATCAAAAAGCATATCACAAAAATAATAAGAATATTTACAGCGAACAATGAATTCTTAAATGCATCCATACTGGAACATAACTTTACAATTTCATCAGAATTTGCCACCAAATTAAAAGCAAATATAAGAGAAAAGGATGCAGTAACGGTTATCAGATAAATCAAATAATCTTTAATATTTCTTTTTGTATTTCTATACGCTAACTTACCTAACATTTCCCACTTCACCTCCGAGCAAGGTTAATATATCCAGTATTTCATTGAAGAAATCTTTTCTGCTTTTTTCCCCTCTGAAAATTTCATTGAATATTTTACCGTCTTTCAAGAACAAAATACGTTCACAGAAAGACGCACTAAACGGGTCATGTGTTACCATTAAAATAGTAGCCTGCATTTTCTTGTTGATTTCAGACATTGTTTCCAGTAATAATCTGGAAGCTTTTGAGTCCAAAGCTCCCGTCGGTTCATCAGCTAAAATCAGTTTCGGTTCATTGATTAAGGCTCTAGCACAAGCACAACGCTGTTTTTGTCCGCCAGAAACTTCATAAGGAAATTTCGATAAAATATCACGAATACCCAATTTATCGGCGATAGCATGAACTCTTTTCTCAATATCAGTAGGGTTCTGTTTGTTGATAACCAATGATAAAGAAATGTTTTCTCCAATCGTTAAAGTATCTAAAAGGTTGAAATCTTGAAAAATGAACCCTAAATTTTCACGTCTGAAATCAGCAAAATCTTTATCCTTGATTTTGGTAATATCTTGATTATTGACTGTAATGTGTCCGCTGGTTACAGTATCAATCGTAGAGATACAGTTTAATAGGGTAGTCTTTCCAGAACCACTAGCTCCCATGATTGCGACAAATTCGCCCTTATCTACATACATAGAAATACCGTCTACTGCCTTTGTGATATTTCCAGAGTTACCCCCGTAGTATTTTTTTACTTGCTCTAAATTTAAAATGTGTTCCATTAAAAATCGCTCCTTTCTTCCTGCCACATTTATTTGTTTTGGAATACAATTAAATTATAGCAAGGGCAGTATTCAATTACACTTACAGTTTTGAAAGTAAACAGAGAGTAAAAGAGCCGTGATAATGCAGATCACAATTTTGTGAAGCATTTCCACGACCCTTTTATTATAATTTTGCCTTTGTCTTTTTCGTAATGATATAAATATATTCTTCTGGTGTAGGGCGTTTATTCCCAAAATACTTTTTGAAATTTGCCTGCACCTCTGGGTCGGTGCTATTCATAGCTTCATCAATCGTAGCTTCAATATCCGCCCGAACATCAGCCAATGATACACCGCCAGCTTTTGCACCAGCTTTCAATGCCTTTTTTATATCTCTTTTGTTCAGTCCTATCATATTCATACCTCAATTCTACTTTTTAAAGCTAATAAGTTTTCCATTGTATTTTACAATGATGAATATGATATAAAACACTCCTACAACAATCAAAATAAGACCTATGTAATAGCCTAATTCAGAATGAGAGATTAAATTGATAATCGGCATAACAAGAATACCAATACTAACCAGTAAAGTGCCTATTCCTATTTTTTTTGTAAACACCTTTTTATCTTTAGGGTCAAGTTGTGTATAATGATAACCATGTAATAAAGTAATATTCTCTTTTATACCTATTTGATAAGATGTAAAAAGTAAAAACAATCCTATAACTATTTCAACAATCAATTCCTCTAATTCCATAATCGTTCTCTCCTTTAATCAAAATAAAATAATTCTTCAAATTTTTTATCTAAAGCTATACAAAGCACTAATGCCAATTTTGCTGTTGGATTAAATTGTCCAGTTTCAATAGAACTAACTGTATTCCGAGAAACCCCGACTAGTTCAGCTAATTCTGTTTGTGATAATTTTTTTTCTTTTCGTACAGTTTTTAATCTGTTTCGCAAAATTAAATGTTCGTCCATTCTATAAACCTACCATTAAAAATTTATAAAAGTAATACCCCATAAATAGAAAAAAGAATAAAGCAATAACAAATTTGGATTTATTTTTTGAAATATGTGCTTCATAACCCATAGAGCCAAATGCCACAGACCCAATAATTGTCATTATGTCATAGTAAGGTTCTTTACAAACTGCTTTAATGAAAAGAATTAAAATGCAGATAAATAAAACAAACATTAAGCCAAAAGATTTCCCTTGAAGTTTAATATGTTTTTCGTATTCATCAAGATATAGATTCTCTTTTTTGTTTTGTGATAGTATTTTTTCTTTATCCATTATATAACGCTCCCTTCAAATAATACCAAGTACACTTGTCATTTATATTATAGCATTCGGTCATTACAAGTCAATATTTTTGCACAGTTTTCTTGTCGTTTTGTAAAAGCGTGCAAATCTGATAGGAAATGCACGCTATATCATTTATCCTACAATCTTCCAGTTACTATCCTTATGTAGCACAAGCTCATACTGCGATACCTGCGTCGCTTTTGTCTGATTATCAATGAATTTTACCGCAACCTTGACTTTCACATTGTCGCCGTCCTTTATAAAGATAGGGTTTACCAGTTCAGAATAAAGGTAGTCCCTGCCGATAGGTTCAATCACATTTCCCAATACATAGTAAGCAAGCTCTTTTTCCGTCGCTGTTGGGTACAGCTTAAAGAATGTTTCCAGAAAAGCGGTAGCGTCATTTACCGTATCAGCGTCCACGCTTGCGTCTGCTTCTGGTGTCTTAGGCTCATAGTCTGATTTTTCAACTGCTGGTGCAAGGGTAGGGTTTTGAACGATTACCATATCCCCGTCTGCGTCCACATAGACTTTTACAGTATAGGTTGCTTTCACATTGCTTGTCTGTTCTCCCTCTTTTATCTGCTGATCTACTTCGTAGGTAGCAGAAAAAGTGTCCGCTCCCGATTGCTCGATATGCCATACAATCACATCTGTAACCGTGGAGCTGGTCGGTATATCGGTTCTAATGGTGTCTACATTTAAGTCCTGCAATTCCTTTGTCAGATAACCGCTGATTGCCTGCGTCCTTGCTTCGATAGCTTCTTTGCTGTTATCCCATGTGTAATAGGACTTCGCAAAGTTTTTCACGAAATTTTCTATCCCGTTGGTGTCCTGCAAGCAAAGTTCAATGATTTCTTTTTCATGGGTGGTGTGCTGGTCGATAGCCGTAAAATTCTTATACACCCCAAAGCTCACGCTTGCGACAAGCACCACCCACAACGCAATCACGGTTTTCTTATGTGTGCCTACCTTGACAGTACGCACCTTTTTTTCTTTTGGTTCTTTGATAGTTTCTGTCTGTTTCTTATTCTTCTTAAACATATTTTTCAAGTCCTTTCTATTGTTTTACTCGTCCTGCACCGATTAAGTGCTGTTGCCAGTAACTACTACTTAGGTCTGCATATCCTATCGGGTCGCCTGCGTGGTACATCTGTGTCGGCGAAACAAGAATACCGACGTGTGTTACATACGAACCAGCGTTATAGGTGGAATGGAAAAACACCAAATCGCCTGCTTTTGCCTGCGAGAGTGGCAGATGTTGGGTTGCGTCATACTGTGCTTGTGCTGTTCTCGGTAAGGAGATACCAGCTTTTCCATAGCACCATTGCGTCAATCCCGAACAATCAAAGGAAGTATTCGGGTTACTGCCACCATACACATACTTCCAGCCTTGATATTTCAACGCTTCATTCATTACCTTTTGTGCCAGTTCTCCCGATACCTGCGGAACTGCTAAATACTGATTGACTACTTCCACATAGAACATATTTCCATAGCCATACCGCCAGCCCCCATTCTTAGCAACGGCTATCGGGTTGGTGTAGGTTACTTTCTTTCCACCCGATTTCTCACGGGCGAAGCTCTCTGCAAGATTAAAAGTGTGTTTTTTTCCTTTTCCTGCCACATATCCCACATAGCCACCGCCATAGTTATAAGACTGTATCGCTACATTCAAGTCGTCGATACCTTGATTTTTGCAGGAAGAAAGCAGGGACGCAAAATACTTACACCCCTGCTTGATTGAGCTTTCCGTATCTAAGGAATTAGGCGGTAAACCAAGACTTTCCGAACTCTGCATAACATCTTCTGCCGTACCGCCACTTTCTACTTGAATGATAGCAAGTAACACATTGACATACTCGGAGATACCGTTTTCTCTGGCGTATTTTTCTACCATAGGCTGATGTTTCAAGACTTCTGCGGATAGGTTCATACCCGTAATGCCAGAAGAAAAATTGCTGTTCTCGTCGTCGCTGTCCGCACTAATGAGGACGCCAAAGAAAAGCACCAGAGAAAAGAGGATAGGAAACAGACTGCCAATGATAGCGATATGTTTCAGTTTCATTTTTTCTTCTGTCCTTTCTTCGTTACAAGGTTACGGGTTTTCTCTATGGTCTGCTGGTTCTTCTGGACGCTCTGGGTCTGCTGAACCTTTATCCTGCGGTCTTTGGTGTCATTCTGGCGTGTTTCCTGCGATACCACTTTTTCTACATTCTGCCTATGTACTGTCTGTGTAGGCTGGGGTGCTTTCTTATCAGAAGCACCAGAAGATAACGGACGCTCTTTGATAACATTTGTCTTGACTGGCTCACTTGCTTTCGGAGTTGGAGCTGTGGCTGGGCGTTTGACTTCCTGCATTTTTTCAACACTCGGCTTTGGAATGGTTGAAGCTGTGACTGGTCGCTCATGGGGACGGGTAGCTCCCGTTGTCGCTGATCCGTCAGCCTTTCGCTGTACCTGCCTTGCTTCTTGTGCCTTTTGAAGCTCCATACGTTTGTCAGCGATATTTTTCTTACGCTGTTCCTGCTTTTCCAAGCGTCCCGTCTGTCTGGACTGCTGTTCCTGCACCATGCCACGCTTGAAGTCGGACACGCTGGACTTTGCCTTTTCCTTTGCGGAATACACCGCATAAGCGGTCTGTGTCGGCATATCCTTGATATTCTCTTTGACAGCGTTTGCCTTGTCTTTCACTTTATTTTTCGTATCTAAAACAGCACCGACTTTTGAACCTGCACGCTGTCCCATGCTGGAAGTGGTATTGCCCCGATTTTCTTTAGAAGCCGTATTTTTTCTTTCGGCTCTCTTGCCAGCAACGGCACTTCCAGCCACCGCACCAGCTACACCGCCCGAAATACCGCCAGCACTTACCGCCCTTGCAATACGGTGTTCCATACGCCTAGCCCGATGTCGCATAAACAGATACGGTCTGCGGAATATGCGTCGTCCCATGCTTTGACTGTCGCCAGCATTAAGTGAGAACATACTCATTAAGTCGCCCAGCTTCATGTAGATACCAGCGAAACATACTATCTGCAAGAACGCCACCATAAAGAATGGGTAGTCTGTGGAAATGTTGTAAAACATACTGGAAATACTAAATGCCACCGTTACAATGAGCGTTATTCCTGCCCGTGTCATTATGGTATTAAATACTCTCACGATTGCCTGCTTTGCCATGCTTTCATAGCTCGGTATCATGGAAAGTAAAAAACTGATAGGTAAAAACATTGCAAAGATAATAAAAAGTATCTGGCTGAACAACATCATGCCCGTAAGCAAGAATACAAATATCGTGATACCCAAGTTAAAGAACAAGAGGAAGAACACCATACCCAAACGGTTCACGACCTGCGGTATTGTCAGATTGTTATTGTCGTTGTCCTCGATTTCTGTTTTCACGACTTCCTCTCTGGTTTTCCCGTCCTCGTCCTCTGGACTTGCCGATACGAGAGCTTCTACACGGTCTGTCCCGATTTCTTCTGCGTTGCTGTTCCCGAATTGAAGCAAGAGCCACGGCTGTTCCACTTGAATAGAAAATAGGCTGTCCCGTATCAAGTCCACGCTGTCCTTACCCTCGCTGTCGGAGTTAGGGAGCATGATTTTTGTTCCCAAATCCAAAGAAGCGGTACTGATGTCTGATGAAAATTCATTTATCTTCTTGATATAGTCGGGAGCATAAGCAATAAATGAAGCGGACAGCACGAACACCACCACAAAGTTGATAACAGCGTGAAGTGCTTTGCTGGTTTCCCGTTTTATCAGTCCCGTATAAGCAACGTACATTCCCACCACTAAGATAATGAGAAGCAGGAAACCAACATAGAAGCCCGTAGAAGAAAAGCCGTTCTCGGTAACGCCTGCAAGGGTCTGTATGCTCTTTCCGATACTGTCTGCCATATCATTGATGAAGTCCAGCTTATAGGCTTCCTGCACCACATAGCCCGTTGCATTACTCAAATACAAACTGATAGTCCAGACAAAGTTGGTAATGCAGTACAGCCCGTATTGTACCGATTTTCCGATACCGTCGAGCCAGTTCCACGGAAGCCACGACCAGCTATTATCGACGAAAAAATCAAGCTGGTAGTTGGAAAGGGGATATTTTGAATAAAGATTTTCTGCGTTTATGGTATCGTCTACAAGCCCCGTCGCATGAGCCACCGTCCCCAAAAGTGAAAGCAGGATAAGGGAGAGTGCCACCACGAACAGAGCCATTTTGAGAAAGTGGAAAATCTTCTTTTTTGTGAACACACCTTTTATCCTTTCTTTCATCACTCCACCTCATTTCTCTGTACGGGCGGTCTGGTATCAAAGGCGTGTAGCAGTTCTTCAAAGACTGGGTGTATCTGCACCACACCGACACGCCCGTATAAGTCCTGCAATAAGCATTGTCCGTTCTCCAAATCACGCAAGCGTTTCTGGTTGTTCTCATCGTCCTTGTCGATACCGAAAAACTCTAAGGTCTGCTTTATCTCGTTTATATCCGTGCTTCTAAATGCAAACTTTAAGCCGATATTGTTTTTCAGACTTTCCTTTGACACGTCATAGGCAGACTGGGTAACGAAATAAACGCCTGCCTGCATAGCTCGCCCAGCACGAACCAGCTTATTTGATAAGGTTTCTCCTTGTGCCACATTTAAGAACGCCCACGCTTCGTCTAAATCGACAATCTTAAAAATGCTTCTGTCCGAATGGATAAAATCAAGGGCAAAGGTACTAATCACAATCAGCATAGACACAGACAACAATTCAATGGTCGTGTATTCTTCAAAAGTGGTATCTTTATCTGGCAGTACAAGGTCGGCTACTTGAATGATATTGAGCTGATTATCCAGACTGATAGCATTTTCTACCGTACCGTCTGAAAACAGCAGGTGTGCAAAGTCGTAGTCCGTGAAGCTGTCGATATGGTCTGCGATATTTCTTGATATGGGCGTATCTTCACGGCGTAGCTCGTCTATCACATGGAGCAAGCCCCGACTGTCGCTCTGGGTAACGGAGCGTACTGCCTTACGAAGTACGGGGAATTTTTCGCCGTCCCTTGAAGAAATACCCGTAAGGAATGTTAAGATGTCGATTGCCAGACTTTCAGCGTCTTTTACATTCTTCATAATCACAAACGGGTCAAGAAGCCCTGCATTGTCCTTATCGCTGGTAAGATTTACGATATTGATTTCATGTGCAATCTCTGGGAGCGTTTCTTTCCAGTTACCACGCTCACTTTTAGGGTCTAACAGAAGTGCTTGACCGCCAAACAGCACCGCATAATATACCAGAAGATTGTTACAGAACGATTTCCCACCGCCAAGCGAACCGACAAAAGCAGACGCTAAAGCGTTGGTAACTGTACCTTTTACACCTTGACTGGCAAGGGACGGTTGCAGGTACACATTTCTTCCCGTATCAACAGAATAGCCCATATAGATACCCGTAGTTTCTCCTAACTGCTGTGTCGCACCAAAGCCAAGCCCAGCTAAAAAATCTGATTTTACATACTGCACATAGTCATTGATATATCGCTTGCTGGCTGGTAAAAATTCAGAATGAAGCCCCAGCATATCCCCAGCAGGACGCACCAGCTTTACATTGAGGTCGTCGTAAAAGTCCTTGACTTCATCACAACGGCGTTTCAGCTCGTCAAGATCGGGTGCAGACACCCGTATGACGTAGCTTAACTTATACATACTTTCTTTTGTCTGGTCTAAATCAGTTTCCAGCTCGTCCACGCTGTCTAAAGCGTCCACCACATTTGAGCTGGTTTCACTTCCTGCTTGATAGGCGTGATTATCAAGGTCTTTCAGTTCCTTTTTCTTGTTGCGGACGGTCGTTAATGCTTTCCGATTTTCCACGATTTCTACATTCATGCTCGTATCAACGGGGAATGTGAATTGCTGTTGCTGGAAATAGAAGATTTCAGACGACGGAAAATCAAGCTCTCCTACAATCGCATTGACGGTAAAATAGGACACATAGCTTTCCTTGTCCTCATGTTCCAATCGTAAATACCGCTGGCTTTCCTCAATCACACACCTTGTCGGACGGATAAGGTCGTAGTATTTTATCAGCGTCTCTTTGTTCAATTTTTTCTTTGGTAGCTGGTACTCATAATCTTCATAAGCGATACCGTCCCTGCCGTAAAGATGTTCCATGAGATACCCAAAATCATGGATTTCCAAGCGACGCACCTTAAAGCGACGGGAGATTTTATTTTCCAGTAACTTTTCCATTTTTATGTAACGGTTGATTTCATCATTCGGCATGGAAACAAAATCATTCATCAGCGTGTGGTTCACTTCATGGAGAAATTCTGTGAACGTCAGCCACACCGATTTTTTGATGTTCTTCAGATTGAGCTGTTCTTCCGTAACCATGAGCTTAAAGCCAAGAAAAAAGCGGTAGTCCACTTGATTGTCCCCAATCATAGATACTAACGCTTCGGTCTGTTCGTCTATCTTCTGGCAGGCAACTTCCTTTAATTTTCCAGTTACCAGCTTCTTTGACTGTTCCTGCATACTGCGGATTGAGCTTTCTGTGGCAATCTGCAACGCATGAATTTTACCCTCACGGGACTGTGCGATAAGCTGTCGGAAACTGTCATGCACGATAAATTTCTGCTCTGCGGATAGAAAAGAATAGTTGTATGGTATCAGCTCATAGTAGGCGAACACCTCATTGTCCTTGTTCCAGACAAGGTTATTGTCAATATATTTTATCGGGAACATAGTTCACACTCCTTACTGCCGTGATTGTTTCATTCAATATCTGCTTATGCAGTTTTACGGCTTTTCCTGCATAAGTGATTTTTGGTCGCAGGGCATAGGTTATCTGTGATTTCAAAAAGCTGTACGGCTTCTTTCCGTCAAAGGTTTTCTGCGACATGAACCAAGTGAGAGCAACGGGAATACCAAAGTATTTGAGAAATGCTCCCTCAATCATGGAAAGTGGGGGAATATCCCCAAACAGAATGATGATAAATTCCGTAATCACAAACCATGTAATCTGTGTAAAAGTAACGGGAAAGGGTAAGTTAAAGTCATTGATTGCATACAAGACTTTTTCCACGTTCCAGATACCCGTGTAGCTTTTAATCTTTTTCAAGTTCTTTCAGCTCCTTTCAAAATAGAAAAGGACAGCCATTTTCAGACTGTCCCTTAAAGAGAAATACGCTGTCAGTAGCAACAATGCTTGTCGCTGATCTTCCAGCGTTAATATGGTATCTCGCACATACCTCGGCTTGTTTCAATAAAGCAACCGCCCATATCCAAATCTCGCCCGTAGGCTTCATAGTCAATGTAATTCTGTAAGCTGGGTGGAATGTCCCCAAGTGCCTGCAATTCGTCTATGTAGTAGTAGGCAACATCTGTCATGGTTTCACAGTCGGGATAATAGTAAATATCGTCCTTATGTTCCACGACTTCTTCCAGCGTCCCATAGTGGCTGATAAATTCGTCCAGACACTCTACAATATAGTCGGGAAGTTCCTCTATCATTTCATACATCTCATTGAGTTCTTCAATGGAAACATACTCGCCAATCGCAATGGGAAAGTTGTCGGTATCATGGATAGCGTATTCCTCATACTGTTCATTCAAGCCGATTTTTTCTTTCACATCTTCCTCGTCAATGGGGAACGTGAACCAAGCACCGACTAAATAGCCCTCATTGTATTTGCCAAGATTAGCAATATAAACCGCCATATCATCAATCATAAGCACCACCTCATTTCCTACTCTGGCAGTTCAAAGATACCGTGTTCTGTTACTAAAAATTTCCCGTGTTCCTGCAAGTGAGAAGCGTAGGCTTCAAAGTCAAAGTAGTATTCTTGACAGTCCTCGGATAAATGCTTGAACATCGGGTCGTTCATCAGCTTTTGCCTTGCAACATCTATCATGCTTTTACAGTCGGGATAAACAATAATCACGTTCCTGCAAATATAAAGTGCTTCTAAATTTTCAAACACCGTAAGTAGTGATACATATTCTTCCTGCATATCACTTGAAAGCTGGCGGTACATAAAATCTAATTCGTTGAGCTGGTACACGCTGGTGTGTTCGTGGACTTCATCAGCATAAGGCAACACCTTTTCGATAATACGATAATCCCCACTTTCTGCACCGATACCTAACTTTTCTTCAAACTCGGCAACATCTATCGGCAGGTCGAACCAGTATGATATTGTTTCTTCGCCAGTTGTTCCTCTCGTTTCCACCAGCACCCTTGTTTCCTGCATTGTTCCTCACGTCCTTTCTGTTGCTTCATCACATCTTTTAAGCTCTGGTACGACATACCAAACACATACTTTGAAAAATCTTCTAACTGTTTTATATCATAATTCGTAAGCGGTAATCGCTTCATTTCATGCCACACTTTACGCTTGTAAGAGGGCAGGTTAGAAATATAATCACAGCCGACGTTTGCCTGCATATCCTTAAAAATATCGCTCATTTCATCACTCCAATCTGATTTTAGGTAAGAAAAAAGCAGTCAATCCTAAGACTAACTGCTTTATGTATATGGATATAATTTGATTAAGTTTTAAAACCAGTTTGTTTTTTCATCTCTAAATTGAGGGTTATCGCTGTGTTGATATGGATTATAGTTATTCAGATTGCAACCATATTCTTTTAATGATTTGATTTTGTTATCTTCTGTCCATTCAATTAAGGAAATACCGTCAAATTCTTCAACGCTTCCCGTATTCATTTCATTTTTAAAATACCATTCTACGACAGTTTGATTTTCTTTATGAAAGAACTGTTTAATATCCCAAATAATGACTTTACCACGAGTATTCCATTCATTAAACCAATGTTTTACTGTTTTAAGATTTTCATATTTAGGACACCAGCTTTCCGTATAAACAACATCTTCTGTAAAAATTTTATCTATTCCTAAGTCTTGCTGTTTCAACCACATATCAAACCATAAACGAATAATTTTTTCTCTCTCATTCAAAATAGAACACCTCGATTACTTCTTTTTTCACATTATAGCACCCATACATCAGCCCCACAATAAAATTTTATGCACCGATAATCTTATTGAACAGCTCTAACAGTACATCTTTCACACCGCCAGCATTGAATACCAAGCCGACAGCAATCAAGGCAACTACCAAGAAACCGATAAGTTTTGAAAACTCACGCTTGAACCCTAAGTAGATACCGATAACCACAATCGACATAAGCACTAAGCTCTGTGCGTTGCTTAAAAACCATTGATACAAATTTTGCCCGAAATTCATGTTATTTGTCCTCGCTTTCTTTTAATTTCTTCATTTCATAGTCAGCTCCTTTGCCAACACTTAAAATACACATCAAGGCTACGCCGATACCCGTTCCAACAGATACCAGCAGGAAGTCTTTCAATAATTCCCACATTTTTTCATCACTCCTAACTTTCTACTAAATCTTTTGCAGGGGTCGTCTGCTGTTTGATTATCATTTCATGCTTTTCTGTGAGCTTTGCCTGCTGTTCGATAGTTTTCATGTAGTCTGTTCCGTTTCCCTTATCAATCCTTTTCAGCATTTTCAAGGTCGGTGCTACCTGCCGTTGTACCCACCGCAATGTACGGTCTAAGGTGTAAGGCTCTGGCTTTGTCGTCAGCTTCAAGCTCTGTCTGTTATCGCCGATAAACCACGCCCAGCGGTCATTGAGTTTCCAGTCATTTTTTCGCTTGTCTGCTTCTTCATCAACAAACCGCACATACTGGTTGATGATAGAAAAGGCAGTCTGCTCTGCGTCATAATAGGTCAGCAAATCTCGTACTGCATAATAGGCACGTTCATTTCTAAGCCGTATCTCAAAACGGTTGATAATGTCGGCTTCTTCCAGCGGTGTCCCTAACTTGACGTACTGCTCATAGTCCTTTTCATAGATACAGAAATACACATCTGATTTTAGCGAACCAAGATAAAGGGTGCGTCCCATATATTCTCTGTCGTCCTCTCTATGCTTGATAAGCTCGCCCGACTGATAAAACTTATAACTTCTGGACTTTCCGATATATTCCCGTTTCCTGCATTTTTCCGCAAGCTCTGGAATATCCAAAATACCCGTATGGTCGTTGATAGCAAGGTCGATACGCTTCATCACGCCACCGTCTATGAGTGCGTCCATGAGAAAGTCATACCAACTTCTTTGTTGTGCCAGCAGGTAACTTTCAAACTGTCGGCAACCACGCCCCTTTAACTCTAAAAGGACACCTTTTTCTTCGTCAGCCGACGTATAGATAAAGATGTCCCCTAAAGAATAATGCTCCGTATAACTGTAATGTCCGTAATCTTCATGGAGCATATAATTGATATTCAGTTTTAATATATCTTTGATGATGTGCTGTATATCCAGCGTGGGAAAACGAATTTTCACATAATCAAACAGCATGGTAAGCGGTACTTCTGGATTGAACCTTGCCAGTTCCTTATGCAGAGTTTCCAGAAGTTCCTTTGACGGCTTCATTTTTCCACTTTCTATCTTGTTGAAATATTCCCTTGTGATACCAGAAGCCACCGCCAGCCTGCCTTGTGAGATACCGTAAGCAATCCGTTTCTCCCGTAATTCTTTTATCCGTTGTTCTTCATTCAGAACCATACCCCCAATCTGTAAAGTGTGAAGTTTTTTAAGGCGACTTCACAGCCGATTTTTGCTAGAAAACCATGCCAGAAGCCTTATGTTTCCTATGTTTTTTGTCTATTGTCTATTTGCAAACGTACCCCTCTGTTAGATACCGAGGGGTTTTACCTGCTGGCGTGGCTTACGCCACACCAGCAACGGCTAGTCCGTGCCGTCGCCTTTCGCTTCGCACGTCGCCGTCCCGTCCTGCCTTGCTTGTGCAAGAGAGCCGATAGTCTGCAAAAAATCATGTCCTTTCGGGACTAAAGGCGTGTAAAACTCACTGATAACACTTGTTCCCACATCACAATAGCCACGCCCCTTGATACGCTTCTGGAAAAACTGCTTTTTCACATCTGAACCAAACAGCATACCGTAACCTAATTCGCTGATACGCCCAAGTCCCACACGGAAATTGAAGTTATCTCTGATACCGTCCGAGAAATACTTTGCGTCTGGACGCTGGCAGGCAACGATAAGGAAATAACCTGCTTGTCGCCCTAACATAACGATTTTCTTTAACTGGCTAAGTAGGCTCACGCTTTCTTTTGTCCCCAGCATTTCAAAAAATGCCACATATTCATCAAAGATAAGAAAGCAGGGTGGCAGTCCCAGATAGGCGTAGTTTTCGCCCGTCTTATAGTTCGGGTGTCGCTTCATTTCCTCACTTCGCTGTACCATGCCCTCATAAAAGGCATTGACGCAATCTATCATTTCTTCTTTGGTGTGATACACATTTCCCATAACTGTCCCTAAGTCTGCAAGGTCAGCGTTCTTCGGGTCTAAGATATAAAGGACAGCGTTGGTATGCAGTAAGGCTTCAATGAGCGTCAGCAGAAAATAGGTTTTACCGCCACCAGTCCCACCAGCAATCAGAGCATGAGGGAGTGCGTCATATTCCCAGACAAGATTTTTCATCAGTCTAAGACAGCCGTTTTCTGCCCGTACTTCATCAATGGTAATGCGGTTCGCTATCATATCATAAAGCAGGGTATATTCGATATAGCCGTCATGCAGGGTCTTGTCGGTCAGCTCACAATACAAGCCACTTTCCAATTTATCCTCTAACCGTAAAAGCTGGTCTTGATATTTTCCTAATGTGATTTCACATCGGATATGAAGCAGTCCCTTTTCCATTTGATAATAAATCTTTGGAAACCAGACGATTTTTTCCCTTGATCTGCTTTGCAGGTCAGTAAAAAAAACGCTGTCTTGTATGGTATCGGCTTCATACCACTTATTTTCCAGTATCATTCTTGCCAGCTTTTGACGGTGCAGGAGCTTCTTGAAACTGTCGTAACAGAATCGGTAATACAGAAAAACGACCAATGCACAAACACCAGTCGCTATCAGTATGGTTATGAAGTTGTAAGGGGAGAGCGTCAAGCCGTTTTCTAACAAGCTGAAATGCTCCCAATCGGTACGCATGAGCTGTTTTATATTCAGTAGCAGAAGAACCGCCACGAATATAAACAGAAGCGTTCCTATGGAAAAATGGTAGACAAGGTGCTTGTCGCTGGCTCTGATACGGTGTCCTTTGTTCCAAATCTTACGCATAAATCAATCACTCCTTTCTGGGTAAGAAAAAAGCAGTCAATCCTAAGACTAACTGCTTATATCATTATTCGTGTTTTTTCCCAACAATATAGGTTGTTACTAACATTCCTATCAGCAAAATAATTATAGCTGGATGTTTTACAGTATTCCATAATGAAATGCCACCAACTAAAAAACTGATATAGCAAATAATAGGATATAGAATAGCAGTTCCTAATGTAAATACTCTAAATACTGTTAATACATATCCCCAGTTTGCATTATTAAAAGATAGCCCTGCCATGTGTATTCTGAAAATTCCTTGTGATACAAAATTAACTTTATTTGTATCATAATATGTCGGTAATAATTCTTTCGCAAAAATGCAAAGCCAACTTGCAAACAAAAGCATTAACAAAGATATATACAAACTATCTCCCATTTGTTCTATGGAAATTCCAGAAACAGTTAATAATATTGCCTCTATAACTACCACACCGATTGAGATAAGAAATGCAAATATCCAGTTCTTTTTTCGTTGATGAATTGTATCACGCAACGACAAGTCTAACGAGTTTACAACAAGAGTTTCTACCACATCACTATTTAATGTCTTGTTCTCTTTTAATTTTTCTCCTTGTAAAAGTTCTGTTACTGTAATACCAAGTATATCAGCAATAGGGATAAGTAATGTAACATTTGGCATACTGTTTCCACGTTCCCATTTACTAACTGTTTTATCCGACACAAACAACTTATCTGCTAAGTCCTTTTGTGTCATTTGTTTTTCTTTTCGCACTTCGGCTAAAAATTGTCCAAATTTTTCATTGTTGATTTGATACATTTGTGCCACCTCCTATCGTTATTTTAACCATTTACGATAAGGTAGGCAATCTACTAACGGGAGAGTACCTCTATTTTTCTAACTTATGAGGAGAATTTTTATTTTTTCGGCTGTCCCTGCGGTGTATGGTTCTGTGGACTTCCTGCGTTCTGGTTTCCTTTATTCTTCAATACAATATCCTCTGCCTTTACATACCAGTCCACATCTGCACCCGTATAGGTCTTTCGTGATACCGTATCGGCTACGGGATTGACAAGTTCCACAACTGCATTGTACGGAAATTCTCTTAACGGTACTTCTGGCGGTACAGATACGGGGATAATTCCACCATGCAGACTGCACTTCAAATCATAGATACGCTTTTTAAGCTGGGTACTCGGTGTCCCGTCCTCATTCTGTAAGAACACATCACGCACTGCTGTAAATTTTAATTCTCCAAATGTTTTCTCTTTGTCAATAACAAATCCGTTTGATAATCTCATAACTTCTTCACTCCTTTACTTTTCTTCAACTGCTACAATATCATCAGCAACTAATACATAATCGGTATGTCCCATATCCCCGATTGCGTAACCTCTGCCGTATAACTTCGGATTGACAAGTTTTACTTTCTGCTCATACTTGAACTTCTTTTCGCCAGCCTGCACGGGAATTTCTACCACAACATTTTCGCCTTTCTGTACGTCGGAATAAAGGTTATAGCTTCGTCTGGCTAAGACCCTGCGATTATTTTTATCTCTTTCAAAGACTGGCTCGCTTTCGCCTGCAAATTCAAGAGTTCCAAAAGACTGTGCCATATCTGGCACGACATATTTCATTTCCATATTGTTTTACCTCGTTTCTTTCTATATTTGATAAGTTTTTTAATTGTGATTTCTTATTCTGGCGGTTTGGGAAGTACCAGCAATCCCCCAGATAGTAAAGGGTAAAATCAATGCTTACGCACCCTTGACTATCCGTGTTCTTGCAGGTTGTTGGCAGACAAGCCAGAATAAGCAAAAATCTGCCGTTTGACAGCTTCGGCGGAGAGCGTGATTTTTCTTTCCTCATACCGTTACCGCCTTATGATTTCTTCATTTTACGGCGTTTGTAAAGATATGTTCCAGCCAGTCCACCAGCAGACGCAAGCAACATCACGATAAATGCCATTACATTTGTACTGTCGCCCGTTTTGGGACTGTCGCTAGGTCTGTTAGGCTTTTCCGGTGTCGGTGGTGTTTCGGGTTTCTCTGGTTCTTCTGGCTTTTCCTTAAAGGTAATCGTCTGTCCCTTATCCTCAATATCCTTATGCTCGGTAACTTTCTTCGGCTCGTCTGGATTGCTTAAATCGTATAATTCCTCAAAAGTTACAAGCTGTTTGCCGTCAAGAGAAGTAGCGTCAAACGTAAAAGCAACTTCCACTTTCATAGCTTCGCTGTCAGCAATAAAAGTGTAATCACTTTCCACACGTTTTCCATTGATAAGAAGTTCTGCATTTTCTTCTTTCAACATCTGCCAGCCCACAAGTTTGTACTGTGTACCGACTTCTAAGCCCTCTAAGGTTACGGTATCAATGATTGTAACCTCTTTTCCTGCTTTAAGCTCTTTATTGCCGTCCTTATCGGTAACGGTAGTATGTATCTTGATGATACGCTCTGTGATAAGTACCGTTTGCCCGTCGTCCTCAATGTCTTTGTGTTCTGCAACTTTTACGGGTTCGTCTGAATTGCTGAAATCATATAATTCTTCAAAGGTAACAAGGTTTTTGCCACCTAAAGCAGACGCATTGAATGTATAGGAAATTTCCACTTTCATTTCTTCATCATCAGCGACAAAGGTATAATCGTTTTCTACACGTTTCCCGTCAATGATAAGCTCGGCGTTTTCTTCCTTTAACATCTGCCAGCCTTTGAGCTGATACTTTGTGCCTTTTGTAAGTCCGTCTAATTTGACAGTATCAACGATTGTAACCTCTTTTCCTGCAAGGATAGTCTTTTCGCCGTCTTTGCTGGTCGCTGTGGTATGAATAGAGATTTCTTTTTCGTATTCATCAGTCAGCGTTCCTAAATCAATCACAAGGTTATTTCTTGATACCACGATTTCAAAAGGTGGGATAAGTTCAAAGCCTTTGTTACTATCGCAACGCATTTCTTCAATGATATAGGTATCATAAGGTAATGCCCCCTTGCTGTCGTCTGGTTCAGAAGTCCCAAACCACACACCGTCCTCACTGGTCTTGCCTGCGTTTGTATTGTGCTTATGAGAAGCCCAGTCAGCAGAAGTGGAAAACTGCCCGTTATCATCAGTTACCACAACATGATTTTCGCCCGTTGTCTTGCTTGTGATCCTAAAAGGAACATCAGCAAGACGCTTATGTGTGCCTGCACCGATTTTTACACCCTCAATATCTCCACGCTTAATCTGATTGTAGATAGAATGAGCTTCGTCGGTTAAGTCCACGATTTTTCCATTTTCTGTGATTGTAAAATCAATCGGTTTTGCACCGTCAGTTAAGTAACCGTCGGGAGCTTCACTCTCAACAATACGGAATTTTCCATAAGGTAAGAGGTCAGAAGAAGTAGAAGCGATACCCTCAATATCTGTACGAATAGTTTTTACGACTTCATTTTTCTTATATAGCTTGCCCTCAACCAAAACAGAATTATCATTTAAGGAAATGATGTCAAAGACAGTATCTTTCAGAGTGGCACTTCCTTGTGGCTTTGTATCGCCCGTTTCTAAATCTCGTTTCTGAATTTTGACACCGCCACGGATAACCTTGTCTGATACGGAAAACTGGTTACTTCCAGATAATACGGCAAGGTCGCCGTCCTCGGTAATCTGTGTTACATATAAGCCCTTAATCTGTTCGGACTTATCGCCAGCCTGCATATATGCACCCTCTAACAAGTAGCCGTTTGGAGCTTTCGTTTCCTCAACGGTTAGCGTTCCAAGTGGAAGAACCGCCTTGCCGTCCTGCATATAGAAGCTATCTCCAGATACCTTGTATGCGTCCGCTAATTTTGTGATGTAGTGAGTTGTCCCGTCGCTGTCTGTTTCAGCGATTGTCTTTGTAACCCATGTACGAGTAGCTTCGGCAGGGAGATTGTCTTTATTATAGAAGCCTGCATAATACTTCCATGTAAATTCCGCACCTGCTAAAGAAGCGCTCCCTTGCGGATTGTCTTTCTGTGTTTCCATATCAATCTTGAAAAGCTCAATCAAAGTGTCCGTTACTTTTGGCGTATCAGATACGTTCAAAGTCGCTGTTTCGCCAGCTTTGATTGTCAATGGATAGACTTTTTTATCCACTTTATATCCTGCTGGTGCGGATAATTCCTTGATATAGACTGTGCCTGCCGTTACCTCTGCAACATCTGTATTTCCGTTTTCATCAGTCGTAAGGGTGGCAAGCTGTTTTGTGCAGTCCTTATCAGCAAAGACACCGTATGTTGCACCAGCGATTGAGTAATTCCCGTTACCGTCTGTAATGCTGGTATTACTGGAAATCTTTTTAAGTTTCGCATTTCCGACATTTAATTTCGCCCAGAATTGCCCCAATTCCTGACCCTCGCCAGAGTAGATATAACCGCCACATTCATAGCGTCCTTTATTTTCTTTGACAAAGGCTCTTGCACCAGAGAAAACTTCGTCCTGCGTTGCCTTTGGAATTTCATCATAAGAAGCTCGCACGTTATCGCATTGCCAGCCAAGATGTACACTCAATCTCTGCCAGACTACAAGCTGTCTTAAAAGGTAGGCGTGATTTTTGCTTATTCCGCTGTGGCTGTCTGTGTACTGTTTTACATATTCGATAGATAAAGCAACGTCGCTTATCTGGTCGGCACTCATACGGGTGCTTGCGTCAGCTCTGGTCTTGTAGCCGTTCCTAAAATCTGTGTTAATGTCGATACAGTAAGCGTCCTCGCCCTCAACGGTCAAATGTCCCTCGTTAAAGGTAGAACCAATCGAACCGTCATTCATTACTTTTTCAACGATACCGACACGCTCTTTTGACTCCGTCCAGTATTGCTTGCTTTCTGCATGAACGGATGTCGTCGGTAAAGCAGTAACGACAGTTGCAAGAGCTAAGAAGCCCGTACACAATCGTTTTAACATCTTTTTCATAAATCTAATGCTCCTTTCATTTTGGGTAATAGAATAGCCGTCCAATAAGAACGGCTGGAAATAGAAAAGGAACGTCATGTTAGGCGTTCCATAGTCTATAAGTTATTCAATTTTTTCTTGTTTCAATACTGATGTGCTGTACCATATCTTTGCATATCTAGGAAAACTTGCGTATCAAGGCTCATTCGTTAGTAGTAAATAAGTAGTAAATTGATGTGTTTGTTTCCTTGAAAATGCTGATAGATACTGTATTTTAGCGGATAATCAGATTTTTATTGTGTTTTTAGTATAATAAATAACATATTTTTATTTGGAATTGATGTATCAATTGTTTTATTACAAAACTTTTTTTTACCAAATTTGAGATTTCATAATTCTGGCAAAATATGTACTTATATTATAACTTTAATTTCGCTTATTTTGTTTCTTATAAACATATACTTTTGTTTCAATAAGCTTTACAAAAATAAGTTCTTTGGAATTATTACAATTTTTCATATTTGCACCGAAATAACACTACTACTATATTGTGAAAATCAATTACATATGTTATCTGATACAATTTCTGAATTTAGACTTTTAATATTCGGAAATATATGTATATATTTTGAATTATTATTGTTATGTATTATCTTCTATATATTAAATTTAAAATTAAAGGAGAAATAATGGACTCACAGTTAAAACGAGGAATTTTAACCATATGCATTCTTCAATTATTAACTACAAAAGATGCATATGGTTATGATATCATAAAATTTTTGCAGAATTATTTCTATGATACAGAAGAGAGTACATTTTATGCAATATTACGAAGATTAAATAAAGATGGACTAACAGATATATATTATATAGAATCTCCATACGGTCCTAAAAGAAAATATTACAAAATTACAAACACAGGAAAAGAAAAACTAAATAATTATCTATCTTCATGGCATGAAATAGAACGGATTTTTTCAGACATAGGTATATTATAGAGATTTAATAACATAAACTACAATGGAGGATTTTAAAATAAAAAACAAAAATATTCTAATAAGTATGATTATCATTTTTTGTATTATTATTATTAATAATACGGTAGCATCAGCAGCTACAACATCACATAATGACCAATACTCAACATACTATATAAAATATGATAACGATAATTTACTAGACAACGCCACCATAATATCTTCAGAATCTTATAGCGAAAATAACAGAAAAATAACAACCACAGTATATAAAAATATTGATGGCACCTTAATAACTGATACACTAAATATCCCCGTTAAAGTAACATCAATTGTTGCACCATTATCTTTAAAGGGTACAGATACTGCTACAAGGACACGCACAATCTCTAATTGGGGAAGCATAACTATTAAAGCAAGCTTCAAATGGTATACAAAAGGTTTTTTTAGTTATGTAAAATGTACAGGCATGAGTGTATCTCGCTCTTTAAAACCCAATGTTCGTGTAAACAAGTGGGAACGTAGCTACACCTCTGATTATGTTAAAATTGGCAAAGCAACTGCTAAAGTAACATATTACTTTTATAATTCAAAAATTCCTGTTCAACATCAAAATGGCACATTTAAAATTACATGTTCTGATTCAGGTACAATCAGTGACAATGACTAATAATTAATATATAATTAAGCTCTATAATATATATTAACTGTACCTTAACGATATAAAATCGCTAAGGTACAGCTCTGCTTTTTTATTCTTCTATAAAATTTCTATTTTTGAATTACTATTTTTAGTTTTCAACTATTCAAGAATGATGCCCTAGATATCATACATTCTAAATCAAAACAATATCTAACCTTAGATTGATTATCTTTGGATGTAGCTTCAT
The DNA here is from genome assembly GCF_003480745.1 of Clostridium sp. AM27-31LB. Taxonomy (NCBI): domain Bacteria; kingdom Bacillati; phylum Bacillota; class Clostridia; order Eubacteriales; family Clostridiaceae; genus Clostridium; species Clostridium sp. AM27-31LB. The sequence continues at coordinate 109,801 of NZ_QUJS01000009.1, forward strand.
ATTACAAAACTAAACTGAACCCCCATCTGTTAATCCCCCTCATCTATTGAAAATATCCCTATAAAATCAATGGAATCAGATGATTGGAAACCATCACAAAAAATGCTTGATTTCATGGAGAAAATAAACAATAAATGATTTCACATTTACCGCCAATGGATTTAAAGACTATTATATTGGCAAATGCAAGATTAAAAAACATTGAAAAAGATATATTCATTACTGGAAGATATAAAAAGAAATGGCGCATTAAATGGTATAGGCAAACCTGAAAAGTTAAAAAACAGACCTGAGTATTCAAGAAGAATAGATGATGCCAACCGCCTTGTATATGTAATAGACGAATTACAAAACATAAAGATAATAGCCTGCCGAGGACATTATGATGAATAAATAACCCGGCAGGCATGATAATACCTATCTGCATTCAATCAATCTACGAACGATAATCTCCGTTAATCTTAACATAATCATAAGTGAGGTCACAGCCCCATGCTTTCGCACTCACATCTCCCTGTCCGAGGTCAATATCTATAAATATCTCGTCCTTTGCAAGTATCTTTGCGGCTTCGTCCTCTGAGAACTCAACACCTGCTCCATTTTCGCATACTTTCACACTTCCGACTTCTGAGCGAAGTGATACACTGACTTTTGCAATATCAAAATCAGCTTCTGCATAACCGATTGCACAGAGTATTCTTCCCCAGTTTGCATCCTCACCAAACATTGCACATTTAAACAACGGACTCCTGATAACGCTCTTTGCTACGATTATTGCTGTTTCAATATCGGGTGCTCCCCCACAGGTACATTCAAGAAGTTTTGATGCTCCCTCTCCGTCTGATGCAAGCATCTTTGTCATATTTGACATTACGATATAAAGAGCCTGTTTGAATTTATCATAGTCCTCACCTTCGGCTGTGATTTCTTTATTTCCGGCAAGACCATTTGCCATTACGCTTACCATATCATTTGTGGATGTATCACCGTCAATGCTGAGACAGTTGTATGTAACCTTTACTATATCGCTGAGTGCTTTCTGAACCATCTCTGTTGTAACCGCAACATCTGTTGTAACAAAGTTAAGCGTTGTTGCCATGTTTGGATGAATCATTCCGCTTCCCTTTGCCATGCCGCCGAGATGACACACCTTTCCGTCTATCTCAAACTCTACCGCAACTTCCTTACGAATGGTATCCGTTGTCATTATCGCATCTGCTGCCGCCGTATGACCGTCTGTTGTCATTCCGTCAACAAGTTTCTGCATATAATCTTCAAAAGGTTTTACTGAAAGTCTCTGTCCGATAACACCTGTTGAAGCAACGATTACTTCCTCCGGTTTAATTCCCACGGCATCTGCAAGAAGATTTGAAACTTTTTCAGCAATCTCCTCGCCGTCAGCATTACAGGTATTTGCATTTTTTGAATTAACGATAACAGCCTTTGCCTTACCGCCACTTTTTTCAAGGTGTTTTTTAGTAACAATGATAGGTGCACCTTTTACTTTATTCTGAGTGTAGACACCAGCCGCATTGCATTCCGTCTCACTATAAACAACACCAAGGTCAAACTTTTCCTTAACCGGATTTATTCCACAGTTAAGTCCGTTTGCAACAAATCCTTTGGCAGCACACACACCACCCTCAATATATTTGTATCCGTCAAAAATCTCTTTAGTCATGTCGAGCCTCCTGTTTTTTATTATTAAACACTTTCTCTGAAGATAATGCCTTTTCATGAACCACACACAAAGCTAAAACTTCGCAGTTTTCTGTTTACAAGTGTTTTTTTATTATTTATTTGTTGTACTATGTACTTTCAACATCTTAACTCTTTTTTGAGATTTTCACAATACTTACTTTCTATAAGGCTTTTTCCATCTATTACCGCCCACACCCATCTACATCTGACAGCTTCTATTTTTCTTTTAAATTTTTAATTTTTATTGTAACTTTGCCGTCTTTTTCAAGCTTTTTAAGTTCATCCTCTGTCAATTTTACCTGTTTCCCATTTACATAATATGTCGCAGTTCCATCGGCATATGCAGTGCATGAAACTGAATCACCCTCTGCATATTCTTCGACATCATTTATTTCAACTGCAACCTTTGATTTTTTATCTTCTTCTGATGTCTTACTTATATCTGTTTTCGCCTGTGCTTTATTATCATTATCATCAGCTTTTTTTACTTCACCGGATTTCTTTAATTCGTCAGTTGCAACGGACTGTTTTTTGCCTGATACCTGCTCCGTTCTTATCTCTCCTTTACTATTTGCTTCTGTGAAAGCCTGAGCAATGCCGTTCTGCGTAAATACTGTCACAGCTCCTGCAAGTATAACTGCTGCTCCTAATGCTCCGATTGTTGTTGTTTTCTTAAATTTCATAATAGCCACTATCCTTTCTTTTATTGAATTCTTTCCAAAACCATTGGCAAAGAATGATAATTTATACTGTTTTTCCGCAAGGTTCAAAAGCACCATTGCATATTCTTTCCTGAAATCTTCACCGCATCTCAAAATCACCTGTTCATCACAAGCCATTTCAATATCACGGTTGATAAAAACATACATCAGCCATACAAGAGGATTGAACCAATGAATACAGACTGCAAAAACTGCTGCCAGTTTCCAAATGTTATCCGCATATTTTATATGAACACTTTCGTGCATCAACACATATTTTATTTCATTATCCTCATTAGAAAATACTCCGTCCGATTTCTTTAATTTCACAAATATTTTTGGAAATATTATCTCCGGATGTATAATTCCAAATGTTATCGGTGTTGCCGTCATATCAGAAACATAAAGTTTTACATATTTCGGCAAAATTTTCATCTGTCTGATGTTCTGCTCAAATTCCTCCTGTAATGGTAATGCAACTTTAAACTTTTTGTACTCCCTATAATATGAAACTGCAAAAAACACAATTAAAACAACTGCCACAAGTCCCCACCCTGTCAACACTAAATTTATATTGTTATTTTCAGAATACAGATTTTGCGGCTTTGACATCACTGATGCCCCTGCTGCATAATATATTCTGGACTTATTTTCACTTCCAAAAAGCCCACCCAAAATATTTTTTGCACCTCTGACCATTCCAATGAAAGGCTTTGCAATACCAAATGTTATCGGAAGATTAATCGGTATTATCAAACGAAGCAAAACAATTTTCCACATTGTTACGATAAATCTCTTTGAGAAATAATTTCCGGTAATTTTTTCTAATATAATCGTAAGTACAATAAGCACTCCTGCCGAAACACTCATGTCTATAAGCATTTAAACACCTCACTTCATTTGATTTACCATATCCTTTAACTGCTCCAGTTCTTCCGCCGTTAAACTGTTCTCAGACAACATTGCTGCAAAAAAATTCTTTTTTGACCCTTCAAACATACGGTCTATAAGTTCCTCTGTCTCATATTCCTGTGCATCTTTCTTTGAAATAAGTGCCCTGCATCTGAATTTTGGTTCAAATCTTTCAACAGCACCTTTTTCAATACATTTTTTAATAACTGTATATGTGGTATTTCTATTCCACCCTATTTCTTCTTTTAAAATCTTTGCTATATGTCCTGCTGTCAATTCACCCTCTTTCCATAAAATTTCCATAACTTTCAGTTCTGAATCATAAAGCTTTATTCCCATGGTAATTCCTCCCTGTATTTTCAGTTTAAAAAATGACTATTGCAATAGTTATTACACATTTATACTATCACGATAGTCATTTTCAGTCAATATTATTTTTGTGTTAATTCTGTGAACAATTACATACAACTGCATAGATTATTATTTCTTGTACTTTCCAACCAGCCGTTTCCCCTGACCGCTCAAACTTGAAGTTATTCATTTAATTCAGCCTCAATATCTTCAATGGTAGGCATGCTACCTTTGAACTCTTCTGGTATAAGTTTTGATAATTCATAACTAGAAATACCAAGTGGTTGGCTAGTAGATTCTAATGCATACCGGGCTTCTACTTTATCCATATCTTTACAAATCAGAAGTTACATTACTCAAAATTTTACAGATTGATAACCTTCGGTTCTTCTGTGAATGAATAAATAGTTGCGATGCCACTTTCAAAAACGAATACCGTCATCAAATGGGCGAACATGTGGCTGGTCTCCTTCTACCGTGGCAAGATAAAAAGTTTTAACAGGTAAATGGTCTATGTATATTATGCATTTGTTAACAGATGGTCCCATCCGGTTTAATGAATTACAAAGAAAAATGCCAGAAGAAATGACACATACAACGCTATCAAAACAGCTGAAAAAGTTGGAAGAAGAAGGCTTGATTGAACGCATAGAATATCAGCAGATTCCACCAAAAGTCGAATACAAATTAAGTGATATTGGAGAAAAATTCAGAAAAGTACTGAAGGAGTTGGAAATATGGGGAAACGAGTATATTCAATATCTAAACGATAAAGAATGATGAAATATTCTCCTACGAATATGGGTAGCATATAAGCTATTGATGTTTATACCAGTGCAGACTATATGCTTCGCATTGACTGCTGGGAAGCAGAAAAGAATTTGAGAACCACACCCGGATCAGATTGTGCATTAAACACACTTGCCATTGATGAACCACTAGAATATGCGAGACTGTATCTTGATGGGAATTTACAGATGTGGGTAGATGCAGAAGATTCCTTGACATTATAGTAATGTTCAAAAAAAGGGGATGTCTATTGACTCAATATTCTGCAGGAGTAAAAATGAACCGTTATGATATACTACTTTAAATCCAAAGCAGCACGGATCCTTTGGCTCAAGGGAAATTTCAAATTCATAATCATCCCCGTCGTAAACAACATCCACAAACTGGATCATAAAATTGTATACACGATCATACAGATATATCCTACTTCATATCTTCCACTGCGTTCTGTCAGTACCATCTTGCTTCGTTCAAGTTTAAATCCATTTTTGCCTTTCGTATATGTGCAGGTAATACCTGTTCCTTCATCGTCAGCACTTGAAAAATACAATTTCTTTCCATAAGAAAATCTGTAGATGAGATATCTTGACGATTTCGCAACCTGTTTGTAATGTCCGGAAACTTTTTGATACAATACCGTATTAAGTGTATTGTCATTATGCTTTTCCATATAGGTTCTGCCATTTGATTTGAACGTCCGCGATGATGCCTGCACCGTTGTCGTCCTGACATTGGTTATCGCAAAACATCCCAGAACCATAAACAATAACAACAGACATAGTTTCAAATGCTTTCTCTTTGTGTTTTTCATTTTCTTTTTTCTTTTTCGTATTCTTTCAGTTCTTTCAGAGCCTTCTCACCCTGTGGGTAAAGAATGATGATATTAAAGATCGTCATCAGTCCGATTCCAACATCACCAAGATCCCACACAAATGTATATGCTGCAAGGCCGCCAATGAACAGCATCACAAGCGCCAGTACTTTGTATGCAGTCTGTGAAGCCCAGTTATCTCCGAAAAGATATGCAACATTGCATCTCGCATAAAAAAGGATGCCCAGAAACGTCGAAAAACTGAATAAAAACAGCGTCGCCGCAATAAAGATCACACCAAAACGGCCAAGATGATGTTCCATTGCTGTCTGCAGAAGATCCATTCCGGAAAGTCCTGTAACTTTTTCTTCCGGTGCAAGCAGCATGATAAATGCTGTACAGCTGCAGATCACGATCGTATCCACAAATACCCCGAGCGCCTGTACCAATCCGGCTTTGACCGGCTGGTCACATTCTGCCGCTGCTGCCGCACACGGAGCAGATCCGGAACCTGCTTCATTCGAAAACAGTCCACGTTTGATTCCATTCATTAGGACTGCGCCAAAACCGCCGGCTGCTGCCTGTCGGAATCCAAATGCTTCCTCAAAAATTCTTGCAAAAACACCCGGCAAACTTCCAAGATTCATCACAATGATCAGAATCGTGATTGCAAAATAGCATACCGCCATGACCGGCACTACCATATCCAGGATCTTAACTGTCGCATCTTTACGAAGCACTATCACAGCAGCCACAGCAACAAGTACTACCGTCATATAGATCGGCGGAATGGAAAATGCATTTTTAAATGAAGAAACAACAGAATTGCTGATCACTTGACTGATACCGCACCAGCAGATCAGACCGGAGATTGCAAACAACACAGAAATCACCACTTTGTTTCTCTTTTTCTTCTGTTTTTCTTCTACATATGCATGAATATAATACGCCGGACCGCCGCGGTAACCTCCGTACAGCGGATCTTTTTCTTTATAAAGCTGTGCCAGTGTCGCTTCAATAAAAGCTGTTGATGAACCGATAATTGCCGTCACCCACATCCAGAAAACCGCACCGGCGCCGCCTGCCGAAATTGCCGCAACAACACCGATCAGATTTCCCATACCGACACGGGTTGCCGTCGAAACGATCAGTGTCTGAAATGAAGACAGACTGTTTTTTTCTTGTTTCTTCTCAACCAGTGCCTGCACCATATCCGGGAACAGGCGAATCGGCAGAAAACGCGTCCGAACCGTAAAATAAATTCCTGTAGGAATCAGTAATATAATCAGAAGCGAAATCCCCAGAGTGCTGCCGCCCGGCAGTGGAATCTGCACCAGATCTCCCCACAGAAAACTATATACTTTCTCAATCAGAGTAACTATCATACTTTAAACCCTCTTCCATACTCACAACATCCGGGATACATGCTGCTCACGTCATCTACAACAGCCTGATTCCCGGACAGATACCATAATAGTATAGCCCATATTACCCCTTAAACGCAAGTACTTTTAGGGTTTAAAGTCAAAAACTTTTAATAATTAAATCTTTCTCCTTACCAAAACTGTTCACATATATCCAGTGTAAACTTTCTTGCTTCCTCTACCGCCATATTCATATCCGCCGGCGAACCTCTTCCTTTTAATAAAATCACATCATCTTATTTGTCGTTGAAAATAAATAGTTTATTTACTGGCAATCAAGCTTTCAACTATGTTTGAAGCCTACAGCATCGTTTAACATGGAATTTCATCAAGTATTGTTTGCATTATCTAAATACCATTGGTTCACTGGTAACATTCCGCGAGGTGTTTTTTGTGAACAGAACGGAATTGAAAAGTATATGAAATTTCCAATGTTTAAAAAGGAAACTAAGGATCAGAAATATCATGAAGATCCATTTCGTGCAGTTAACTTCAGAATTGATGAGCAAGGTGTCATGAGATGTCCTAACGATAAAGCATTCCATTTTTTATACAGAAAAAATGTGAGGGGAAATCAATACGGACGTAAGGAAGCATTGTATGAATGCGAAGACTGTAGTGGATGTCCATATGCAGAGAAATGTAAGAAGACAGATAAGAATCGAACCGTTCGGATCAATCAGGAATTAACTTCCATGCATCAGGAAGTAATCGAAAACCTAGAAAGTATCCACGATGCATTATTACGAATGAACCGTTCGATACAAGCAGAAGGCACTTTCGGAATTATGAAAAACGACCATTAGTACAAGAGAATTGTCCGAAGAGGTATTTATTCAGTCAAACTGGAAGTTTTACTTGTGGCGATAGGCCACAATCTATATAAATATCAGAAAAAAAAGATGAGAAACAGAACTGCCGCATAGATTCAAAAAAATAATTTCTATGGGGTAGGGGAAGTGCGCTTTCTTTGCGCATGATTTCAGTCATTTATACACAACAGGTACAAAAAGGGAGATGCGAAAAAACTCAATCGAGTTTTTTAACATCCCCTTTTTATATGTAGACCTCTATTTATTTGTGCTGTCTGCATCAATTACAGACTTAATCTGCTTCATAAGGGCATCATAGTTGTCCTTGTTATCAATTCCGCCGAGCATTGGTTCACCTACAATATTGCCATTTCTGTCAACAAGTATAGTTGTTGGAAAGGCCATGATTTCTGAGGCATATTTACCGGCAGCACTAGAGGAGCCAATTGACAGATTACGATATTTGACACCCTGGCTTTCAAGAACAGAGGCAGCCTCTTTGATAGCTTTTTTATTGCCATCGAATGTCTCAGTGTTGATGCCAACAACTTCTCCGCCCATTGATTTGATAGCATCATTTAATTCGTTAAGCTTGGATAATTCAGCGACACATGGTTTGCAGCCGGTAAACCAGAAATTGACGACTGTTACTGCATTACCGGAAAACAGACTTTCATCAACCTTATTGCCATCAAAATCCTCACCGGAAAAATCACTGAATACAGATGAGGCTTTAGAGCTGTCCTTCTTGTTATCGTCTGATGATGTATTTTTGTTTTCAAGCTCTGCTATCTGTTTCTCGATTTTTCGTATGGTTTCAATATCCTCATTAAGTGTTTTAAGCTCATCGTCTGTGAATGAATTCTTGTTTGATTCTACGGTGCCGGCAAGATAATCAGCATAATTTCCGTTTGGATCGGCATCACTTTTGTTCATCATGCCAAATGCCTTGTTCCACACATCATCGTGATCTGCAAAAAGCTGATTTTCCTGCTGATATAAATCATCAAGCCTGGAATCTGATTTGCCGGATGCTTCTGAGCCGGCTTTAGTCTGAGTGTTCTTAGAATCTGTTGTGGAAGCTTGCTTTACGCCACATGCTGTAAGTGATAATGCTATGCAGAGTGTAAAAATAGAAATAAATGATAATTTGTTTTTCATGAGTAATTCCTCCTTTAAAATAATAGTAAAATATTTAATAGCTATCTGTTGTCATTTTTTTGACATGATTTTCCCATAAACTGGTAGCAGATGGCGTCCTTCGGACATGCCTTTATGCAGGCACCGCAGCGTATGCACTCGGGGTGATCCGGTGTCTTACACACATCCACATCCATCTTACATGCCTTTGAGCATTGACCGCATCCGACACATTTGCTGCTATCAACGGTGATTTTGAGCAGGCTGACCTTATTAAATAATGAGTAGATTGCTCCAAGCGGACAAATCCATTTACAGAAGGACCTGTAAAACAAGATACTTAGTACAATCACTGCTATTAAAATCATACACTTGAAAGAAAAAAGCTTTCCCAGCGCAGAACGGATAGCAGCATTTCCAATAGATAACGGTATAGCACCCTCTAAAACACCCTGAGGACAGATATATTTGCAGAAGAACGGGTCTCCCATTCCTATAGAGTTCGTTACAAGCATCGGAAGAAGTATAACGAAAACAATAAGAATGACATATTTTAGGTACCTAAGAGGCTTTAGTTTGGCTGTGGATAATTTCTTTCCGGGAATTTTATGAAGTAAATCCTGAAACCATCCAAATGGGCACAAAAAACCACATATAAATCTGCCGAGAGTTACACCGAGTAAAATAAAAAATCCGGTTATGTAGTATGAAAACTTAAATTTTGATGATCCGACAACTGCCTGAAATGCCCCTATTGGACAGGCTCCTGTCGCGGCAGGGCAGGAGTAGCAGTTTAATCCGGGTACGCATACTGTTTTTGCATTGCCCTGATATATTTTACCCTTAAATAAATTTGGAAGATGAATATTGGTCAGCAGCGTTGCTGCGGCCTGTATCCAGCCACGTATTTTTGCCAGTTTTCTTGATAGTAATTTCTTTTCCTTATCCAATTCCAACACACTCCAGACATAGTTTTATTGCTTTACCAAGCACTGTAGCCGCCTCACCTCTGACTGCACCATAGCTTATCATGGATACACCAAGGATAAGCAGAATGACTTGACATGTTTTTTGGTATTTCAACATAATGTTGCTCCTTTTTGTTGTATTATTGACCAGCTGACTTTGGTATTATATAATATAGGTTGTAAATTTATTGTTAAGAAGCAGGAGAACATTTTGAGATTATTAATTGTTGAGGATGAGAAACAAATATGTGATATGGTTGCAAAGAGTCTGTATGCTGCCGGTTATGAGGTGGATACCTGTTATGATGGGAAAGAGGCTCTTGAATATATACTTTCGGAGAATTATGATCTGATAGTTTTGGATTTGAATCTGCCGGGGATGGATGGCATGGAGCTTCTTAAGGAGCTTAGAAAATACAATGATGAAACTAAGGTTTTGATATTATCTGCAAGAGGTCAGATTGCTGATAAGGTAGAGGGACTTGATGCAGGAGCAAATGATTACATGGAAAAACCATTCCATCTGCAGGAGCTTGAGGCACGTATCAGAAGCCTGACAAGAAGGAAATTTGTACAGAATGATATATGTCTTAAATGCGGAGAAATAAAGTTTGATACGATTAAACGCGAGGCATATGCAAAGGAAAAGCCGGTTCCACTGACAAGAAAAGAGAATGGCATTTTGGAATATTTACTTATCAATATAGGCAGACCGGTGAGTCAGGAGGAGCTGATAGAGCATGTGTGGGATGCCACGGCAGACAGCTTTAGCGGGGCAATCAGGGTACATATGTCTTCACTTAGAAAAAAGCTTAAGGCGAAGCTTGGATATGATCCCATTCAGAACAAGGTAGGTGAAGGCTATAAAATACGGGAGGAGTCTGACAGATGAAAAGAATGTCGCTACAGTGGAGACTTACGTGCATTACTACATTGTGTATTGCTATTATATGTGGCTGCCTGACTATGTTTGTCTATAAAAATGGCGTGCATTACATCGATTCTCTGCAGAATGCGGTAGAGTCACAGGGGGATGAAAAAGGAAACAAATCAGATGAAATATATATCAGCATACCGGACGATAAGTGGGATGAGTTTGCGAATGAATTTTCAGTTCAGGTGTACAATAATAAGGCCGACTATAAAAGAAACAGTCTGATAATCACGGTTTTGCTGGCACTTTTGGGAGGTGTCGTCACTTATTTTATAAGCGGGCATGCACTCAGACCAATCAGTGAGTTTTCAGATAAAATTGAAGAGGTACAGGCTCAGAATCTGTCTGATTCAAGAATAGAGGAAAACAATGTTAAGGAACTGAACCAGCTGGGTATTTCTTATAATAAGATGCTTGAGCGTCTGTCGGAAGCATTTGAGATACAGAGACAGTTTACTGCAAATGCAGCACATGAGCTGCGTACTCCATTAGCGTTAATGCAGGTACAGCTTGATTTATATAATTCTGCCTCTCACCCTGGAAATGATACAGACACTTTGCAGACCATAAAAATGGTTACGGAACAAAATGATAAATTAAACAGGATGGTAAAGACTCTTCTTGACATGAGTGAGCTTCAGACGGTGGGAAGGGATGATAAAATTATATTGGATGCTATTGTTGAAGAGGTTTTGGCAGACCTTGAGCCTCTTGCCGTGGAAAAGAATATAAAGCTGATTGGAAAATGTGAGGATGCCACTATGATAGGCAGTGATATCCTTATTTACAGGCTTGTATACAATCTGGTTGAGAATGCCATCAAATATAATCATCCGCTCGGACAGGTTACAGTAACCGCATATCAGAGAAACAAGCATGTTTATCTGTCTGTAGAAGATACGGGAAGCGGAATACCAAAGGAGCTTAGGGAGAGAGTGTTCGAGCCATTCTTCCGTGTGGATAAATCCAGAAGCCGGGAGTTGGGTGGCGTAGGGCTAGGTCTTGCTTTTGTCCGTGAAATCGTTAGAGTACATGATGGCAGTATTTGTATCAAATCAGGCAAGACTGGGGGAACGATTTTCGAGGTGACTTTTGCACAGCATTCAATGTAGCGTTCCATTTTACACATTTGTCAACGCTATTAAAACAGATTTGCTAAATGAGAAAAATAGAATAATTTATCAAAGAAGCTGGAAAGATTTGAAGATTTTCACTTTCACCAGTTACGGCACACCTACACCAGCAACCTGCTCTCAAACGGGGCAGCTCCAAAAGATGTACAGGAACTGTTAGGACATTCCGATGTCAGTACCACAAAGGAAAACCGAATTGAGCTGCATGAAAAGTTGTCTTTAACAGGTGCAGAAATCAGTTTAAACGAACTACCTGCAGGAGCAAATGTCCCATTTGTTCATTCTCATAAAGAAAATGAAGAACTCTATGAAATTCTTTCAGGTAACGGCAAGGCCATAATTGATGGAGAAGAAATCAGCCTTTCAACTGGAAACTGGATAAAAATCGCACCTGCTGCAAAGCGTCAGTTTTTTGCATCCGATATTTCCGGAATTACTTATATCTGCATTCAGATAAAAGAAAATTCTCTGAAACATTTTACAGCAGAGGATGCCGTAATCGGCTAATTAAAAGTATTTATTTACAAAAATGCACAGTTCCCGATAAACTAAGAACTGTGCATTCCTTTTTTCTTCAATTTTACGATTTCTCAATTTTTCAATACACTAAGCAGTTTGTCATAATCCTGAAAGCAAATTTAGTAAGTTATACTTAAATATGTACAATAAATATTAAATAAGAATGTACAACTGTTATGATATATGAGTTAAAGGAGGAACTCATCATGATACTTAAAAACCATATCATAACAGATATCTCAATAAACCAACTTGATGATATGCACAAGCTAAAACCTTTTTGGGAGGATGGAACATTGAAGATAAACAAAAGTCAGATTGCCAGAGAACTTAAAGTTGACAGACGAACTGTTGATAAATACATTAAAGGCTATAAAAAGTCCTGCCACAGACATCGTGACAACTGTATTACACCCTACTATGACATTATTGATGAATTACTTTCTGATAGAAATCAACAGATTTTTTATTACAAAAAAACATTATGGCAGTATCTTGTAGATAATTATGACTTTAAAAGCATTTACTGCAACTTTTGTCATTGCCTTAAAAAATATCCTGAGTTTAACTCATATTTTAATAAAAAGAAACCATCAAATACTAAAAAAATTTCTATACGATATGAAACAGATGCTGCTAAACAGGCACAGCTTGATTGGAAAGAGTCAATATCTTTTATCCTTTCCTCCGGCGAAACAATAGATGTCAATATATTTGTTTTATTGCTTTCATATTCAAGATTCAGAGTTTACAGAGTATCTTTAAGTAAATCTCAGAACATACTTTTTTCATTCCTGGATGACGCTTTTGAGATATTTGGCGGTGTACCCGAAGAAATCGTTACAGACAACATGAAAACAGTTATGGATAAAGCAAGAACCGAATACGACAGAGGTAAAATAAATAATAAATTCCAACAGTTTGCAAGTGACTATGGTTTTAAAGTTCATCCTTGTATTGCCGGGCGCCCAAGAACAAAAGCAAAAGTCGAAGCTCCAATGAAAATTCTGGATGAAATAAGGGCATATAATGGAAAATTAAATTACAGAGAACTTGCAACAAAAATAAATAATCGTGTTAATTCACAGGTTAACCAGGGGACAGGCAGAATTCCGTTGTTATATTTTGAAAAGGAAAAGGCTTTCTTACGCAGCCTGCCCGCCGATAATGTAAGAAAGCCGTATCAAATCACCACTAATATCGTAAAAGTCAATCATTCCAGTATGTTCAACTATAAAGGCTGTCAATACTCTGTCCAGCCTGAATATGTTGGCAAGATTGTTTCATTACAGATATATGATGGTTACATACATGTGTATTATAACATGAAACTTATAACTATTCATCAGATAAGTATGAAAAAATCAAATTATATTTCAGAGCATTATTCTGAAATAGCCAAGCAAACACATATTTTTAAAGATGAACATATAACAAACAGAGCAAAAGAAAATCTTGATATTATAGGAAGGGTCTACGATTATGAATAATAGTATATATAATCAGCTTACTGCAAATTTGGAGTTATTAAAACTGTCTCAGATGAAACTTCATCTTGATGAAATCAGGGATTTTGTAACAAATAATAGTCTCTCTTTTACAGAGGGCTTATTAAAACTAAGTAACTATGAAGTGGATTTTAAAGAACAAAGTGCTTCCAGGTCAATGATAAAAGCAGCTGCATTTTCATTTGTTAAAGAATTAAAAGATTTTGATTTTGAATTTCAGCAAAGTGTAAATGAACAGGAAATGAGGGAATTAACAAATCTAGGATTTCTTGAAAAAAATGAAAACATTGTATTTCTTGGTCCAAGTGGTGTAGGAAAAACTCATTTGGCAACATCTATAGGTATAGCTGCTGCGAAAAAACATGTCAGTACATATTTTATTAAATGTAATGACCTATTACAGCAATTAAAGCGTGCACAGTTGGAAAACCGCCTTGATGCAAGGTTAAAACATTTTAGTAAATATCGACTGCTGATAATAGATGAGATAGGCTATCTGCCAATTAACAAAGAAGATTCCAACTTATTTTTTCAGCTTACAGATATGAGATATGAAAAAAAGAGCACTATTTTAACCACAAACATGAATTTTAATGAATGGGATGGAGTATTTTATGATGCAGTAGTAGCAAATGCTATTATGGACAGAATACTGCATCATGCACATGTAATTCCAATATCAGGAAAATCATACAGATTAAAAGATCATTTAAAAGCCGCAGATTAATTGTACATTTTTATATAATATTTTTTGTACATTCAGTCTTGACATTTTATATGTTCACATCAATCACAATCTCGTTAAAGAGCGTTGCGTCTTTTCTCACCCCACGAAGCGACACCATACCGTCAGCTTCCATCTGCTTTAATTGCTCCATATAGGTCGGAGCAAAAGGCTTTTTGAAATGCACATTATAGGGTATGCGTTCCTCAATCACATTTATATTTTCATAGGTTTCATTCTTGCGTTCGTTGTGCCTTTCCGCCTTGTTGCTTTTCGCCATTTCGTTCTCCTTTCTCGGCAGGGCGAAGCCATTACACAACATTCTTTGAATGTGTGTAACCCACTATGACACTTTCAGACTTCGTCTGCAAAGATGTCGTGGGCAAGGGTGTTCCCCCTTGACCTCCTTAGATACCTCTCTCATAAAATCAGACTGTCCCATCAGCAGACAGCCTATTTTTATTCTTTCGGTATTCCGCCCGCTGGCAAAGACCAGTACCACTGAAAGCCTTTCTTCTGCGAGATAACACCGGCTTTCTTCCTTGCCTTTTTAACGGTCGATTTCTTGAACCCTGCGGCTTCTAATTTTTCTTCGCAATCCGTAGAAAGCATTTCTCCATTTTTCAGCATTTCCTTAATAAATTCTTTCACCTTGATTTCCTTTTCGTTCGGTCTGCCCATTTTAGGAGCAAGGGATTGGAACGCCTGCTCTGCTGTCATTTCCATTTCAGAAATAAAGTTCACTCCTTTTTCTGCGACCTCAAACAGAATTGCTGAACCTGTTGGGGCAAGGTTAGATTTTACCTGCACCATATATCTTTCCGCCGGTGCTTCTTTGTTCGGTGTGCGTGTGATTGCAAGAATACTTCTTGCAGCACTATCAATCGAACCATTGGTACGGTAAAGGGGATTGGTGTCTTTCATCTTATTCATATGAGCAATAATCACAATCGCACAGCTGGTATCTTTGCAACTGCCATCAGATGATTAAACTCTGCTCGTGTTTCATTGGCATTATTCATTGAGCAACCCTCTCCGATATAGGAACTCATTGGGTCAAGAATGAGAAGTTTTGCGTGATACTTCTCGATTGCTTCAGCAATGCGGTTATCTCCAAAGGATAAAGACTTTTCATCTTCCTTGATGAAGATAAGGTTTTCTCCATTGCCACCGGCAGAATTAAATCGGGGTACTACCGTATCGTCTGCGTCATCTTCCGTTGTCTGATAGATGATAGTCATAGGCTCGGTTTCGCTTGCCTTGATAATTTCAAGATGTACAGTTACATTCATTTTATTTTCAATCATTTTCATAGTTCTTTGTTCTCCTTTTCGATAAATATTTTGGGCAATGCACCACAACACAGCGAAAACTCTGCTTACATTCACTACTGCATTTTCTGCAAAGTCCGTTGTAGGTAATGCGATTTCTTTCATTCAGAAACAACGCCCACTCTTATTTCCGCTTCTTGCTTATTCTCGGCATAGCAAGCAATCCTCCTTTCCTGCCGAAAATAAAAACCACAGGAAAGATACATTAAGCCTTGTTTGTGTCATTTCTCGGGGCGAAAATCAGGGAAAATTTCCTTTCTAAGCCTTTCAAAAAATCGCAAGGTGTTTGTACTAACCTATGGTTGTGTATGAAATTGTGGATTTGGGGTAACAAAAAACACCGTATTTCTACGGTGCGTTCTGTCAGATATATTCTGTTTTATGATAGCAGAAAACTGGAATTCACAGTTCTTCCATCCTTCCCATCTTCAGTGCCATAACAAGAATTCCGGCTGCCATCACAAAGACACCAATTTCAATCACATAGATGGGAAGAAGCGCCGGAGCTGCCACGGCAAAGAAGTCCACGATAAAATGAATCCCATATGCAAGAACCGCTGTAAAAGCCGCTGTCCTGCATTTGCCTGCCTTTACCGCCCGGTAGATCAGCAGTGACAACCCGATATGCAGAATGATGGCACTAATTCTTTCGATTCCGCTTACAAAAAAGAGTGGTGCCGGTGTTGTCCATAGGGCCGACAGCTGTGACACGGTCTGGTTTGCAGACTCAGCAGGAAGTGCCGCCAGCGTATTCTGCATGGCTCCGCTGTTGATCATCAGCATGGACACAAGATTGCTGATTCCAGAAAGTCCTCCGATCAGAATGGCCTCCACACCGCCATGCCCGATTCCATACATCAGTGCATTTGGAAAATCCAGCCATTTCTTCATCCAGAACTTCATGGCAATCAGTCTTCCGGTCTCTTCAAAAACCGCTGCAGCCAAAGCCGCGTACACATAGTAAAGCCATGGCCTGCTCTGTGCGTTCAGTCCGCAGAACTGAATGACAAGAACATGCAGCTGCTGCTCCAACAGCATGGCAAACAGCAGATAGGTTCCTGCTCCGATAAAGAACGAGGAAATCCTTGCCTTAAGCTTCACCCTTCCTGCAATGAACAAAGCAATCGGTACCCCCATCGAGAGGACAACGGAGCAGATAACTCCCGCTATCGCCAGACCTGATATTGTGTTCAATTCCATCTTTATACCTCCCTGATTCTCAAAAAATTCCTTTATTGTATTTGAACTGTCCATACAATATAAAGCCTAATCCGACAATAACTGCTGGAAGAATGATATAATCTATAATTATTTCACTCCAAAACGAAACAATAAAACCTAATACAAGAGATATTCCTATAATCAGCGTTCCTGTGCCGACTGTTTTTCCATACTTTGGTATATCTTCTTCCTTTACTTTTCGCCTGTTATAAGAGTGAATTGTGCTGATATTACCTTTGATATTTACAATTCCCACAACAGATATGAACACTCCCAAAATCAACATTATAATATTTTCCATAATGACCTCCTAAAAATAGAATAGTTCCTCAAATTTTTTGTCCAATGCAATACAAAGAATTAGAGCCAATTTTGCAGTTTGATTAAACTGTCCTGTTTCAATAGAACTAATGGTATTTCTTGACACCCCTACCATTTCTGCAAGCTGAGCTTGAGAAAGATTTGCTTCTGTGCGAACTTCCTTTAAGTGATTTTTCAGTTGTAATTGTTCTTTCATATTCTCACCTCTAAAAGGTGGCTAACAAATCCAACAAATGCCAAAATGGAAAGCACAAAAAACAGAACGGTCAAGACCAAATCACTCTTTCGCTTCATTTTGATAAAACGAACTAACCATTGTGTTGCAATAATGCTGAAGTATATAACCCACGGACTGTAAATCATAGTATGAGCAAGCACAGAAGATAACAGCGAAAGCAAACAACACACTAAAGCACCAACTCTGCTTGCGTGACTTCCGGCTTGATATACCACTTCCATTTCAGCCAAGTCCTTATTGCGATGTTCTTTTCTGCTTGCATTTAAGATTTCGTCCTTTTTCATAAAAACACCTCCATGCCAAGTTTTCTTTGCATATTTTAATTATACACATACCAAGTTTTCTTGTCAATAGAGTTCATAAAAAAGTTACAACCGATATAATAGGTAACTTTTCTACCACTTCGATTATACTCGCAACTTAATGACTTCTTGAATACTTGCCGAAAAAGAAAAACTGCCATCGGTTTGACAGCAGTTCTTCTTCGGTTGGTATCCGTTAGGAATACACAATATCATTCAATACAATCTCATCGGCACAGTCTCGAATGTTATTCATCAATCCTATCCATCTCATCATATCCGTTGCTTTCAGTTCTTCCGTTACACCTTGCTTCTTTGCCATTTCCTTTATCAGATATTCCGCCATATCACGAGCCGAAGTATCAATTTCGGCAAGGTGTTCATATAACTTTCCGCTTGTCAGCAGATTAAAATATAGCACACGCTTATGTTCCCTCAAATATCGTTGCCGCAACCGTCCGTATTTTGAAAGGGGAGGACTTTCCTCTACTGTCAGGCAGGGATAATAGTAATCTCCGATGAGTTCGTATCAGATACCTGTTCTTTCGTCTGTAATAAATCTTTGCATAGTATTTTCTCCTTTTGCTTCTTGTGGTAAAACTCCAATGATTTTTTGTTGTGGTTTACCTTTGTACATTCATCTGAACAGAATTTCTGCTGACTGTGTGTAGGCCAGTTACGGCACACCTACACCAGCAACCTGCTCTCAAACGTGGCAGCTCCAAAAGATGTACAGGAACTGTTAGGACATTCCGATGTCAGTACCACAATGAACATTTACGCTCACTCAACAAGAAAAGCAAAGCGGGATTCCGCAAGACTTCTTGATAAAGTAGCGAGCAACGCTTAATAAAAAATCCCCTTATTTCCCTTGCGGATTCCTCACAAGTTCATAAAATAATATTCTTTATTCCTTTTATTTTCTCACTCTTTCTTCCCAAACAAAATCCTTACCGAATTAAGCACGCATATCATTGCAACTCCGGAATCAGCAAATACAGCCATCCACATTGATGCAATTCCCACAAATCCAAGAACCATTACAAGTGCCTTTATTATAAGTGCTCCTATTACATTCTGCATTGCAACGGCTTTTGTTTTCCTGGCAATCTTTATACTTTCAGGTATAGCTGAGAGCCTTGAATTCATAAACACAACATCTGCTGCTTCTATCGCTGCATCTGCTCCGCTTCCCATAGCCGCTCCTACATCTGCCCCTGCAAGTACCGGTGCATCATTTATTCCATCACCGACAAACATAACCGCACCTTTTTCCTCACGGATTTTTGAAAGATTGTTAAGTTTATCCTGCGGAAGCTGTTTTGCATAGCAGACATCTATTCCCGCTTCTTTTGCTACCATCTCGGCATTTTTCTGAGAGTCGCCCGTAAGCATTGCAGTCCAAAGACCGTACCTTCTTATGTCATTTATCGCCTGTTTTGAGTCTGATTTTATCTTATCATTGATAACGATATATCCGATATATTTCCCCTCAAATGCAAGCAATACTTCTGTTCCATAAATTTCTTTTGCTTTTTCAGGCACTTCAATCCCATTCATGGCAAGAAGCTCTAAATTTCCACATAAAAGTTTTCCATCTTCAAGTATGACTTCCATTCCTTTTCCGGAAATTTCCTTTATATCCGCAACCTGAGGTATATCGAGTCGTCTGTTTTTCACTTCCTCCATAATGCTCGTAGCTATCGGATGTGTTGAACGGCTCTCTGCTGCCCCTGCAAATGCAAGCACTCTGTCCTCTGTATATCCACCGTCACTTACTATCTGTGCTACTTTGAAATTTCCCTCCGTCACTGTTCCTGTCTTATCCATGACAACTGCTTTTACCGCTGCAAGTGATTCAAGAGAAACACCGCCCTTGAACAAAATTCCTTTTTTAGAACCTGCACCTATTCCTGCAAAGAAAGCAAGCGGTACACTAAGAACAAGTGCACAAGGACAGCTTATTACAAGAAAAGTAAGTGCCGTGTATATCCAGTAATGCCAGTTTCCCGTTATAAATGACGGGATAACCGCCGTAGCCAAAGCTGCAAATACAACGATAGGTGTATATACTCTTGCAAATTTGCTTATAAATCTGTCAATCTTAGGTTTTGATGCCGCCGCATTTTCAACAGCTTCAAGAATACGGCTTACCATAGACTCTTCCAAAATTTTCTCAACCTTTACATATATAACCCCCGACATATTTACACAGCCCGAAACAACTTCACTTCCCTCTTTTACCCCTACAGGAACAGGCTCACCCGTTACCGCCGAAGTATCAATGCGGCTATCCCCCTTGATGATAACACCGTCAAGTGGTATTCTGTCGCCAGGTCTTACCTCGATAACATCTCCAACCTCTATTTCCTCAGGGGCAAGTTCTATTACATTGTTTCCGTCTACATATCTTACAATCTCCGGACGCATATCAACTGCTTCCATAATCTGTTTGCGGCTCTTTCCAACTGCAATATCCTCAAAAAGCTCGCCAATCTCATAAAACAGCATAACTCCTACTGCCTCCGGATATTCACCCGTTGCAAATGCACCGGTTGTTGCAATGCTCATAAGGAAGTTTTCATCAAAAACTTTTCCTCTGAAAAGATTTTTAACAGCCTTTAAGACAACCTCACCACCAAGTATCACATATGACACAACGAAAAGAGCTATATACACAGCCGGCATAGCATTAAGATATTTCTGACAGACAACACCACCTATAAAAACGAATGCACCGGTTACAATTTTTATAAGTTCCAATTTGACATCATCATCTCCATCTTCATCCGCTTCAACTGATTTCTCCTTTTCACTGCTATATTCCTCAATGACAGTTCCCGGTTCCATTTTGTCTGCTATCTCTCTAAGTTTTGGAAGAACTTCGTCGGGATTTTTGGCTTCTACCAAAAGCTGGCTTGTCGCAAAAGTCAATGTAACCGCCACATCCGACAGTTCGTTCATCTTTTTTTCAACTTTAGCTGCACAGTTCGCACAATCAATGCCCTCTATACGATACTTTTTCTTAGCCACACCCTCAAGGTGCTTATAGTGATGCTCGTGTTCTTTATGCTCTCCACAGCAACAATCATCATCGCAGCAATCGTCGCCATGGTGATGATGATGTTCATGTCCCTCATGCTCTCCACGACAACAATCGTCTTCACAGAAATCGTCGTCATGGTAGTGGGATTTCTTCTTTCCTCCATGTTTTCTTGTCTTTGAGATTTCCTCTATCACCGTGCCCGGCTCCATCTTGTCGGCAATTTTTCTAAGTTCAATTAATACCTCGTCAGGATTTTCAGCATCTACCATAAGCTGGCTCGTCGCAAATGTCAATGTAACTTCCACATCCGGCAGTTCATTCATCTTTTTTTCAACTTTAGCTGCACAATTCGCACAGTCAATACCCTCTATATGATATTTCTTTCTCATAATATTACACCTCACTTTTATTTATATTTGTTTGTAACGGTTCAGCCATAAAAAATAATTGCAACACAAAGCTGAATTGTCACATTGTTCTGATATATTAAAATTGATGTTCATATGAACAATTATTCATATGTTGTTTTTAATATATCATATGCAATAAAAAAAGGCAAGTGAAAATTTGCCGAGATGAAAACGAAATACTCTCCTACTCCTCCACGTGCTCAATCCCCTGTCTCAATATCGTGAAAACATGCTCATCCGCAAGTGTGTAAAGCACAGTTTTGCCCTCTTTTCTAAACTTGACAAGCCTGTTCTGTTTCAATATGCGAAGCTGATGCGATATAGCACTCTGCGTCATATTTAAAATAGATGCGATGTCATAAACACACATCTCATTCTCAAACAGAACATAGAGAATTTTAATTCTGGTCGAATCTCCAAAAACCTTGAACAAATCCGCAAGATCATACAACTCACTCTCGTCCGGCATCTTGTTATCAATCTCCTCAGCTGTCTTTTCATCAATCGTCATATATGTTTTCTCATCCATATTAAAACTCCATTCCAAACATTTGATATTTATATTATTACTATTTATCGCTATAAAATCACCAAAACATTATTTTCCAGCATATATCATAAAACATTCTACTTTATTACCAACCACATTTATATACAAAAACACACCCAGCATCGTTAGAAAGCATATTTGTATGTAAAGCACATCCGGCATTGTCACAAAACATTTTCATATGTAAAGCACATCAAAACTTACAATATAATATTATACTGACAGCCGACTTTCATTGCACTGAATTGGATTGTGCCTACACATCCATCCCAAGCCTCCTCAACGCCAACTTAGGTATCTCCCCGGAGCTCCTTATATCAAGAATACTCTCCGTCTCCGTAAGTCCATTCTGATACCACATGACAGCCTCCGAAACATTCCCGATACTTTCATAATAAACTCCCAGTTCACAACATATCTCAGCACATAATGTAGTAGCCGCATCTTTGAGGGCACATTCCATAAATGCCACCGCATCACCCTTCAATCTATAACACCTTGCCAGCACACAAAAGGCTTCTTTCACTTCATCTATACTTCTGCCATCTTCTTCAAGCGTTCTTTTAAACAGACGCTCAGCCTTTAAAAAATCTTTATCTTCTCCCGAACGGAAAAGCTCCATCGCATACATATGATGAAGTTTCTTTGAAAACCTTTTCCCATCTGCCGCTATCCTCTCAAATGCTTTAAAATCTCTTGTTGCATGATTTGTAAGCGGTCTGTGTTCCACAATAATATCACTGTCATATACAACCGGGTCTATTCTTAAAGTCTCATGTATCTGGTCTATCCAGGTAAACGCTCTTAATCTCTTATAAAGTTTTGGTCTGTATTCCTCTTCAAAATTGTAAACCGTACTTAATTCAGCCGGTGTATGATAAATCATCTGAACAATTTCTATCTCAGGAAGCATTATCTTCTTTAACTGACGAAGCTTTTCTTTGTTTTCATTATCCAGATATTCATCTGCATCTGCTGTATAAATATAATCACCAACTGCCTTTGATGCCGCAAAATTTCTTGCATCTGCAAAATCATTGCACCATTTATAATCAAAAACCTTATCGGTATATTTCTTTGCAATTTCTTTTGTCCTGTCAGTTGAACCAGTATCTACGATAATTATCTCATCCATGATATCGCAAAGACTGTTGAGACACCTTGAAAGCACTTCCTCCTCATCCTTCACTATCATACATAAACTAAAAGTCGTCATACCATCCCTCGTTTCATGCCTGTTTACTCTCATCAATTTTATATATAAATTTTATATATAAATTTTATATATACACTGTACCTGCATAATTTTAATCTGAAAGCCTTGCTGTGACAAATTTATGGATTTAAAAATGCAAAGCAAGGCTATTCTGTTAATATTGTTATTCCTGCATATCATCCGTACCTACATCATCCGGATTGGAATTATCTCCACCACCAACATCGTCCGGCTGTGAATCTGTTCCGTCGTCGGTATCTCCCGTATCAACATTGTCACTTGACGGCTTTTTAGTAGGAGGTGTTTTATCACCACTATCACCCGTATCTGTTCCATCGTCAGTTACTGGTGCTTCTGTTGGTTCTGTTTCATCCGCTTCTGCTGCATCCGGATCAATCGTAGGCACAGCCGTTGCCGTTGTATTTCCATCCGAGCCATAACTTCCACTGTATCCGCTTGATGAACTTGTACTCTTTTCTCCATCATAAGACTTAAATTCAACATTCTTAAGCCCCTGATGTATATCCGACATAAATTCACGCCATATCCTAAGCGGATATGTATTTCCATACAAGTCTGAAATAGTCTTCGGGTTATCATATCCTACCCATACTGTAGTAGTATAATATGGTGTATATCCACAAAACCATCCGTCTTTTTTATCACTTGTGGTTCCTGTCTTACCTGCACATGACATATTGTCAAGTGCGTTTCCTCTTGCTGTTCCACTCACAAGAACTCCTTGCAAAATGCTTGTCATCATCCTTGCGGCATTTTTCTTATATACCTGTTTTTCCCTGCGGATCTTTTTATTATTTACTATAGTCTTGCCATCCGCATCCGTAATCTTGCTTATGCAGGTAGGCTCTCTGAACAAACCGTCATTTTCTATTGTTGCAAATGCAGATGCCATCTCAACAGTTGTGACACCGTTTGTCAGACCACCAAGCGAAGCCGCCGGATAATAATCGGAGTCTGTAATGTTGGCAAATCCCATCTTAATAGGATATGAAAGCCCCACCTCAGGTGTAAGTTCCTGGAAAAGTTTCCATGCGATTACATTCTTTGATTTTTCAACTGCATATCTAAGTGATATTTTTCCGGCATAACTTCCGTCAGCATTGTGTGGACCTCCATTAAAATAAGTATCATCAACTATGCTGTCAGGTGTATATCCTCTCTCAAGCTGCGGCGTATAGACCGCTATCGGCTTAAAACAGCTTCCCGGCTGTCTGTAACTCTGATAAGCTCTGTTTAGTGTATATCCTGTAATACTCTTTTGCTTTCGCCCACCTACTATTGCAACAACAAGCCCGTTTGAATTATCTATACAGGTAGCTGCACCCTGTAATTTATACACTTTATCCTTCTTTGTCTTTTCCTTAAATCCTGCAAGCTGGTCATTTACTGCCTTTTGAAGTTTCTTCTGCTTCTTTTTATTCAGCGAAGTATAAATCCTATACCCACCGGTATATAAAGAATTGTGACATTCATCGTACAACTTGTCATATTCCTTATCATACTGTTTCTTTTCTTCATCATTTTTAAACTTGTACTTAAACTCAAATCCTCTCGCTTTCATAAGTGCCTTTGTGGCACAGCTTACGGCATATGTTGTCATATAATTCTGAGTCTTTATTGCCTGTGCAGGCTTTAATACTATTTTTTCATAATTTGCGTCACTGTACTCAGCAGCCGATATACAATCTTCATCAAGCATCTGTTTTAAAATACGGTTCTTTCTCTTGAGCGTGTTCTGGTAATGCTCCAAAGGGTTATAAAAACTTGGTCTGTTCGGTATAGAGCACAGAAATACAGCTTCTGCAAGGTCAAGGTCTTTCGCCGGCTTATTAAAATATCCCCTGCTCGCCGCTTCTATACCATAATATCCATTTGCAAAATAAATATTATTTATATAAAATTCAAGAATCTGATCTTTTGTATATTTCTTTTCAAGATCCAAAGCAATAAATATTTCCCTGACTTTTCGCTCATAGGTTCTCTCATTTGACAAAAATACATTTTTTGCAAGCTGCTGTGTTATTGTACTTCCACCTCGTGAAATATCCTTATGTCTTAATTTGCTCTCAACAAGCATAACCGCTGCTTTTGCAGTAGACCAAAAGTTTACACCCTCATGCTTATAAAAATCTCTATCCTCAGTAACAACCATTGCGTCTTTTACCGATTGTGGAATCTCATCAAAGCTAAGATAATACGAGTCCTTATCACCTTTAAGCTTTGCTATCATGGACTTATTTGAAGCATAGATAATACTTGTCTCCGATGCCCTAAATGTATCTGCTGTCGAATTTTCAACAACATCCGTTGCTTCCATCTTCCATTTTAGGAGGTCATCACCAAATTTAAAATATATAACAACAAGTGCAGCAAGTATCGCTATAAGTGCAATAAGCATAAAAATCTTAAAACCAAACCAAAACTTTTTATGTCTTCTCTGTTTTTTCAGCTTCTTCTGTTGCTTTTTAGCCTGTTTTGGTGAAAGTGTATTTCCGGCTTCGACTCTTCTTGTGCCTGCCGCCTGTGCACGCTTTCCGTACTGTCCCGCATTACCACTGTACTGTCCACGAGTCTGTTCCACTCTCTGACCGTATGCCCCACTTCCGTTTCTGCCATAACCGCCACCTGAAACATTTCCTGCCTGCCTGTTTCCCGACTGTCTCTCTCTGACAACAATGTCATCCGGATTAAACACTCTGGTGTCTCCTCTTCTTATATTTCTATTTGACATATATTAATCCTCATTTCCGAGCAACTTGTTGCTAATAGGCAAATATTGAACAAATTTTCATTTATTAAGTTCTTTTAAAACTCCATCTCCCTGACTTTCAGTCAAGAAGCCTCCCTCGCTTTCAGCTCGGTTAATTTCAAATTTGCGTCTGCCTTAAAAACAATTTGTTCTGCTCAAAAACAAATTGCCATGCAAAAAATCCTGCATATATAGATTTTTCACACTAACTCCCAATTAACGCTATAATAACATATTTACGCTGACAATGCACCTTTTCGCCATCATCTTAATAAAAACTTTAGCTGATGTTCGCATATACAAAATGCATAAATATGTGAATAAAATTTTTTTTCACGGCAACACTCCCCATTATGACAGGTCACAAAACAGTCGGTTTCATCCGCATATTAAATGCCAAATGCAACATATGCATGGACAACGGTAATAAATGACGGTCAAATAAAAAACGGAGTGTTAAAAACATGAACAAAACAAAATTATATAAGCTTATATTTATTATCGCCATTTATTCGGCAGCATTTACACTTTTACTTATCAGTATTAAAAATTATACATCTTATCTGAGCACATACAAAAACAATAAAACTACACAACATACCAAAGTTTTATCCACAAAACACATCAAAAAAGCAAACTGTATCAACAAAATACAGAAAAATATTGCAAAAAGTGTGTTAAGACTTCATGTCATTGCCAACAGTGACAGCGATAACGACCAGAATTTAAAACTAAAAGTAAGAGATAGTATCTTACATGAACTTCAGACCGGTTTAAACACAGCCACTTCACCGGCTCAGGCAAAACAGTATGTTGCCTCAAAATTTCAAAATATTAAAAATACCGCCGATTATACTATTCACCAAAATGGTTATTCTTATTCGGTAAAAGTATTTATACAAAACCGATATTTTCCTGTAAAAACATACGGAGATCTCACATTTCCGGCAGGATATTATGATGCCCTATGTGTTGAAATCGGCAAAGCTGCCGGTCACAACTGGTGGTGCGTCCTCTTTCCAAGTCTCTGCTTTGAAAACGCAACGACAGCTACAGTTCCTGACGAGTCAAAAGCAAAGCTGAAAAATTCACTTACCCGTGAAGAATATGATTCCCTTGAAAAACCACAGCACACAAAAAATGATGGCAAAAATGCCGCCGATGTAAAAATCCGCTGCGGAATTTATGATGTATTTACAAACAATTCAACAACAGAACCGTAACAGTTCAGCCATAAAAATATAATCGGTAATATCCGAACTTGCTCCTTATATTACTGATTACAATAAAATCTTTTACATTTATCATGTAACATTGTACTTTCCCACATTCATATGCTATAATGTGCTCTACACGGGTAACACTGAACGAATAGAGAAATGAAGTGAGGAATACTATGAACAATAATGTACTTGTCACCGTACACGGTCTGCAACATGAAATAGATGATAAAGAGGGCATACAGACAAAACAGACCGGAAACTACCGCCTTGTCGCCGGAAAACACATAATATCATATAAAGAATATTTCAGAGATGAGGAAACTGGGAGAGATGCTACAATATCAAATCTCCTTAAAATATCAGGAGATACCGTCACACTGACAAAGCGTGGTGCAACAAACACCGAAATGACATTTAAAACTGGAAAAACACATACAGGTTTTTATGAAACACCCTTTGGTTCAATGCAGATGTCCCTTGATACTACACGAGTTGACATCAAAGAAGCTGACGATAAAATAGAGATTTCCATCGATTACGGACTTGACATGAATTACAGCCATGTCTCTGACTGCACTATAACGATGGTTATTGAGTCATTAAATTAAAAAAATCCGCTGCTCACGATGAAAATATGAACAGCGGATTTTAAATAACCTTTACTTGTCTTTAGAAAACTTATTCTTAATCTTCTGAGAAAACTTAACTTTCTTTGGTTTAGCCTCAAGATTTGTACGAAGACCCTGAACCTTTGTAATATAGATACCGCTCACTGTCGCACGAACTGATTTTTTAACAGGAATAAGTTCAAAAATCTTTTCATCACAGATAAGCGTCATAATCTTTGGTCCGACCTTAGCTTTTACGATAGGCACTTTCTGACCTCTGAGATACTTAGGTGTCTGGTCTATAACAAGCTGTGGAAGACCCGACTCTTTAAGCTTCATACGCTTTTTATCAACTATAAGCAATGACACATTCTGTGCTGCTGCCTCTATCTCTTTCTGTGTGCTTTCCTGACGTTTCTGCAATTTTCTGCCATATATACTAAGGGCAACAAGTGCAGCTATCAGCAAAACGATAATTACAATCATAACCACGACCCACACTTTTACCCCAAGTACAGGCACTAAAACAAATTCATTGTTCATAAAATGTAACCTCTTTCTGCATAAATTCTTTTTCGTGCTCCAGACACGAATATCAATCCATAGATTTTTATGTCAAGCGGATATTCGCAGCCAGTTGTTACAAGACAGCTTACGGAAATTCCCCCTTAAAATAAAAACCGTTTCCATATTAGTATAACACACTTTACGGTATTGTGCAAAAAACTTTGCAGCTCCGGTATATCGTAAAGTCAGGCAAATATTCTCAATTCGCTCTGCCGCTTCCTTATATAGTGTTAAATCTTTGATATATCTCATTAACCAGTGAACAGACTATGCATTTGCTTTAACTTTCTCTCCGATTATCTCTCTAACCTTTTCACCAACATGCTTCTTCTCGGCTCTCTCCATCTCTTCCATATAAACAGGCTCACAATACTCTATAGTCACATGAGCACTGTGAATCCACGGAAGATGCTTTTCAAAGACCTCATCGGTATTGTTTATCGCAACCGGAATGATAGGACATTTCGCCTTATCAGCAAGTTTAAAACTCGCCTCATGGAACTCTAGAAGCTCCTCGCCCTTATTTCTTGTTCCCTCAGGTGCAATATATATAGAAGTTCCATTCTTTAAAAGTTCAATACCCTGCAAAATGGTTTTCATGCCCTCTTTTATATTTTCCCTGTCAAGAAAAAGACAATTCATCTGTTTCATCCACCATGAAATCATAGGTGTTTTTTCAATTTCCTTTTTAGAGACAAAAGCCGTAGGCATAGGTGCTGTTGTGTAACCCACTAGAATATCAAAAAATCCTCTGTGATTGTAGGCATAAAGTGCCGCTCTGTCTTTCACTATATTCTCTCTGCCCTTAACGGTCAGCTTCACACCCGACAGAAACAAAATCACTTTAAAGCCGCCCTTGACACATACCTGTGCAGCAACCGCCTTTTTTCTCTCATCAAATTTGCCGATGATCCATAACACAAGAGCCATCGGAATCGTAAAAATTGTATAAAGTATTAAAAAAATCGCAACCAGTATAAGTCTCATATCAATCCTCATTTCTTTTTTCTTAAAGTACCCTGCATTGTCAAGCGTATATTTGCAATCCGCTCCGCCATTTGCCTGATAGTGTTAAATATTTTCCACATTACACCGCCTGATTATTATAACAGATTATTTTCCGAATTACAAAAAATAAATTGCATATCGTTTCCTTGCAATCCAACAAAAACCATATTATACTATAAAAACGAAAAATCAATAATTTTCGTTGCACTTATTTCCATACTTGTAACAGTTCAGCCTTTCATTTCAGAAATTCATAAACCTGCCAGCAAGCTGTCAGTCGCTGCTATGCAGCTTATGTTTATTTCATTTCAGAAATGAAAGGCTATTCTACCATAAAAAGATACTTAACAATACAATGAACAAGTTCATTGTATTGCCAATTATCTTTTTATGGCTGAACTGTTACCCATACTTTTACAAAAATGAGGTGTTATATGACTTTAGATTACTACAGAATTTTCTTCTATGTGGCAAGATATAAAAGTTTTTCAAAAGCCGCAGAAGCATTGAACAACAATCAGCCAAACATCACACGATATATGAATATTTTAGAAAGTGAACTCGGCTGTAAACTTCTTATCCGTTCGCACAAAGGTGTCAAACTCACACCTGAAGGAAAACAGCTTTATGACCATGTTGCTGTAGCTATGGCTCAGCTTACCACTGGCGAAAACGAACTTATACGAAACAAAAGTCTTGAAACTGGAATTGTTTCGATAGGTGTAAGCGAAACGGCACTTAGACTTTTTCTTTTACCTAAACTTGAAAAATTCCACAAAAAATACCCTCATGTGAGACTCAGAATTTCCAATCATTCCGCACCACAGGCAGTTTCAGCTCTTGAAAAGGGTTTGGTCGACTTTGCCGTCATCACAACTCCGGTAGACTATAAAAAGCCACTGCACATGACTACCCTTTACCCTTTCAAAGAAATACTCATCTGCGGTAAAGACTATAGTGAAATTGCCCAAAAACGACAAAGCCTTCACGACCTTTTAAACATACCGTTTATCTCACTGACAGACGGAACCGCTACACACGATTCACATCATCAGTATTTTTTTGACAATCATCTCAAATTTGCACCTGATATAGAAGCTGCAACAACTGACCAGATAATACCTATGGTAATACATAACCTCGGCATCGGTTTCTGCCCTGAAAAACTTGCAAAACCTTTTATTGAAAGTGGAGATATTCTCCAAATTCCACTTATTGAAAGTGAACTTGAAAGGGAAATATGCCTCATTCAAGATATAAGTCGTGGTACAAGCATCGCAGTGTCTAAACTCATAAATATGCTGATTGAAGATTGAAAAAATTTAAATAAAAAAAAGAGGACTTTGTCGTTCACATATTTTCTATAATGTGACTTTGCAATGTCCTCTTTCTGCTTTGTTACATTTCTATACTGTCCTATACCGGAGTAATCCTAATAATATTGTAATTATTTTAACCTTATTTTTCCATGACAATCCTAACACTCTCTCCACCGGCAAATGCCTTGTCAGATATATGTATATTATCTCTCTTTACATATACAACAGCATACCAATTATCATTTTCATCTTTCAGTCCACAACCTTCAAATGCGTAATCTTCTATAAATTCGACTCCATTTTCCAAAGTAATATAACTTATGTCGTACTCCGAAAATGCCTCCGTTCCTATTGTTTTAACATTATCCGGAATTACAAGACCGACTATATCTTCCCGTGTCTCAGTTTCATCTGTATCCGTTTCTTCTTTTTTAAGATAACTGCACAGATAACCATCTGCAAGCATGAGCATACGCTCATTTTTTTCATTTAAACTCGCAAATCCCTTTCTCAACAATTCATTTTTCAAAGATTTTTTCCAGTACTTATTTGTTGTCCATAACCTCTGTATTGATTTATTGTCAAGCTGGGACATATTTAAGCTTACTTTAATATTTTTACATTTATAATGTGAAATGTCAAAATTCAAATCATTATCGCTTGTTATTTTAACAACTGATTTAGGAAATACAATTTCTCTAAGCACACTCATTCCATATGTTCTATACCCATAACTTCTTGTAGCTACTGTACTACATTTATCCGATATGACTACCTTTTTTCTTCCAAGCGGTATCCTTACGAGTGTTTTTCCGTCTTTTGAATATATCATCCCATCAACACTCTTAAAATGTGGATCTTTTGATGAAACTTCATAGCTTTCGCACTCTGCTAATCTTTTCAAAATATCGGTATTAAGTGCAGTTGTAAATTTCACTTTCTTTATCGGGTCGGATGAACCATCATCTCTTCTTTTATAATAAAACAAGTCCGTACATGAAAAAAAATCATTATCAATAGAGGGTTTTGGAACTTTTATCACTTCTACATCTCCCGGCATAGTCACAGTCTCAAGTTTTTTGCAACCGTCAAGCACTCCAACACCGAGTTTCTTAACAGATTTTGGTATAGTAATATTTTTTATTTTTGTATAGCAAAATGCCTGTACCCCTATTCTCTCAACGGATTTAGGGATATTTATCTTTTCAATATTACAGCCCTCAAAAGCCCATTTTTTAATTACTTTAAGATTTTTAGGTAATTTTATGCTTTTAACTGCGGTATTATTAAATGCACTTATTCCTATTGTTTTTAAAGAATTTGGCAATATAACTGTTTTCAGATTTTTACAGTCCTTAAATGCTTCATCCGGTAACCAGGTAACTCCTTCTTTTACTATGACTTTTCTTATTGATTTTTTGGGGAGTACCGTTTCATTAACGGCTACAAAAGGATCTCCTTTCTTTTGAATCGTAAGGACACCATTTTTAAGCTGCATTGAGCCGCCTAATATTTTAATATACGAATTTGTTTTTTTCTTCGCCGCTAAAGTTTTATCAGACTGCATAAACATAGTCGCTGCTGCAGCTAAAATAAAAACTCCAAACACAATAATGGTTTTTAAAAGCAAACCGCCTATGAGTTTTCTGCTTATAATATATTTTTCTTTTTTCATACTGAGCCTCCCTTTCTAAGCATGATAAAATTTACATTTGCACTATATCAATGCCATAAATATATTACTTCCTACCACTTGTCACACCCAAATCTAATGTTTGTTGTCATACTGTGGTGCATCAATGAGTCAATCTTATTATTTCATACTCTCCGCAGTTATCAAAAGTGTATCTCTGAATCATTATCTCTTTGTTTGTATATACTTTTATCTCTTTATTTCCGGCAAAAGCATACTTTGGCAGCGTTTCTATGTTATTATTAAGCACTACCGACCTTATCGAAAATTTCTGTGAAGTTGAACTCAAAAGTGAGTTAAATGCATTCTCACGAATATACTTTACTTCGTCAGGAATCGTTATCTCTGCATTTTTCTTTTCTCCAACATAGCCATACAATCCTCCATCCTCACGAATTATTACCATATCATTTTTTATTGTTGCATAATTCATTCTTACAAGTTCATTTGCAAGTGACTTCTTCCAAATAAAATACGAATCCCATAAAATTTTAATCGTGTCTAAATCAAGTTTATCTGTTTTAAACTCAACTTCAATATCTGTACACTTTTTTAATGTCACACCGGAAATATCATTATCATATCCCCCTTGCAGACTTTTGAATGTTGAAGGAAAGATAATCTTTTTTATTTTACCGCACCCACTATACATATAGTTATTATACTTGCCATTAATATATTTGCCTGTATCATATTTATAGCTCTGTATATCTATAATTTCACAACCTTCTGCAATACTAACCTCGCTCTTTCCATAAGGTACAACTTCAAGTATTTTTCCATCTTTTGAATATATACAACCATCTATGCTCTTGTAATAAGGATCATCCGACAAAACTTCAAATCCCTCACAATCTCCTACAAAGCTCTGACAATCTCCATTAAAATTCGTTGAAAATTTTACTTTTTTAACAATATTTGAATTATCATTTCCAAGTATCAATGAACCGATAAGATTCTTTTTATTGGCTGCTTTTTTAGGTTCTCTTGCCCAAAAATTTCCCGGTATTGTTAATTTCTTGAGATTTTTACAATTTTGAAGCATACCATAACCTAAATTTCCCGCTTTTTTAGGAATCGTTATTTTCTCTACTCCCGTGTTATAAAATGCCATTGCACCTATTCTGTTTACAGTTGGTGCTATTGTTATAACTGTTGCCTTGCTGCAATCCCTAAATGCATCTTCCGGCAGTTCGGTTACTCCATTTTTAATAACAATCTTTTTAATCTTCTTTTTTTGTGCAACCTTTGGCATGGCACTCTCAGGCATTTTTCCTTTGCCTGAAACCGTAAATGTGCCATTCTTCAATGCGGAACTTACTTTTTTCACTGTTGTTTTTTTGGCTGATGCTTTTTCTGTCACCAAAAATCCACAAAATAAACATAGGCTGCAAATCATTACTGTAAAAGTAAATATATTTTTTATTCTTTTGGTACTTTTTTTATTTTTCATACTGACCCTCCATTTCTGCACACTTTTTTGCATAGTATTAAATATGATATATTTCGTGCATAAAATTTGTGCCAAGTGTGTACAGACACAAATCCTGCATACAAAAATTTATTCCTCATTCTTAATTCTCGCATCATATCATATCATCTCTTATAATATAAGACAGCATTTCTTTAATTTTGTTGCAAGTCATACAAAATTTCGCATATATTTTTATTCATATATAAGTCCATTATCAACAGAATATATGTATGCCTTGTTTCTTGATTTTTCATTCTTAGGAGACACGCCTATATATATTTTATTATTACACACCTGTATGCCCTCTATTTCAATCTCTTCAGATATATCCCAATATACATTGTAATATATTGTTCTTTTTGATTTTTTAAAAATAACACAAAGATCTGCTCTAGTATTATATGTACCATTCCCATCGCATACTATGTATATATTTAAACTATTATCAATTGCAATTCCCTGTAATTGACTAACCGGTAAATCATTAGAATTAATCTCATAATCATAACATGCTGCTTGTAATTTATCACTATACTTAAAGCTCATATCTTTAGCTGAATTACTGTCCAACACTTGCTTTACCACATCAAAATCATAAAATGAATATTGAACCGCTCTTTGTGTATTCTGTTTAAACATAAGTATCTTTTTATTATCCGGAGACACATAAACCGCACATCTTCTTATATTATTAAATGGTTCTCTTGTTTTATTTGAATATTCTGTATCTTCAAGCATATTGATATTTTTACTTGTTTTAGTAGTTCCTGCATCATACACAATCCTACCAATTTTATTTGCTTCCCAAGATTTTTCATTTGTAGGATTATTATTTACCGCATTCGCACATACAATAAAATACTGTTTATTATTATACTGATACGGAATCAGATTTTGACCATGTCCAACACCTTCAATATTCATATCATCTACTCTCTTAGCAGTTTTATTGTCCTTTGTGTCAATCACACACCTTGAAATTTTAACATTTCCCTGTTGTTCACGATTATCATTTATAGTATATGTCTGCGTAACATATATCTCATTATTCATTACATATATATTTTGTATTGGCCTGTTTATTGAAGATACCCCATTCATTTTTTTAAAATTAAAACCTTCTATTACAAAACTTAAATTTCCTTTTATCATATTTCTTGCCATATTCCCTTGCGGAACTGCATCATTTACATCAATTTCTACCTTTCCATTTTCATCAGGCACAATATTTTTATCACTCAAATCTAATGTCATTCCTGCAAGGTCATCAAA